>CAYUQT010000016.1:0-9140 GCA_964446835.1 uncultured Planctomycetales bacterium
GGGGGAGCAGTACGAGTGGGATCATGGTTCCCTCGGGCGGGACGCTGAACCTGGGGAATAGCATCACGTGGCCGACGTCTGGGGTGGCGTTGAGCGGAGCGGGGGCGATCAACTTCAATGGGGGGACGCAGACGTTTACGGGTCAGGTGCTGCCTTCGGGTTCGGTGACGATCAACGGGGGTTCGATCACGATCAACAACACGATCAGCCCGTCGAGTTTCACGGGGATCGGTAGTGCGACGGTCACATTCAATGCCCCGCAGACGTTGCCGAATCTGACGGTGTCCGGGGGTACGTTGAGTGGTAGTGGTGACGTGACGGTGACGGGGTCGCTGGCATGGTCGAGCGGGGCGATGACGGGTACGGGTCGTACGATCGTGGGACCGGCGGGGACGCTGAATCTGACGGGGTCTGGGAACAAGTATTTGGATCGTACGCTGGAGAACCGGGGGGCAGCAACGTACAGCGGGACGAATCTGGCGTTCGGTAATTATATGTCGTCCGGGGTGTTCACGAATGCGTCGGGTGCGAGCCTTTCGGTGACGGGGGAGGGAGACTTTTCGCCGGCGACGTCCAGCAGCGGGACGTTGAACAACGCGGGGACGTTCACGAAGAGTGGTTCAGGGACAACGACGACGTTTTCGGGTGTGGCGTTCAACAACACGGGGGTGGTGGATGTAGCGGAAGGAACGTTGGATCTCAGGGTACCCTTATCTAGTTCGGGGCTTGGATATGTGCATACCGTCCCTTCCTCGGTGGCAGCGGTCGGCCGCAACCTTACCGGGGACACGATGCAGAGCACGAAGTACGCCCCCCTGGGCACGCTGCTGTTCAACGGGAGCGGCAGTTCCGGCAATCCTCAGCTCTTGGAGGTCATGGGGACGGACCTGGGCGCGGTACCGGAGGGGTACATACACAATTTCGCCTACGGCACGATTACGCTGGCCAACAACACGTACGTCAAGCTCGTCGATCAGTACGACAATGCCGAGGGGACAGGCGGCGAGGCGCTGTACGTGGGCACATTGGTTGTGCCCGCCGGCACCACCCTGAACCTGAACGGCTTCCACCTGTACGCCCGTGCCACGCAAATTGCCGGCACGATCACCGGCGGCTCCGTCACAAAACTCCCCGACAGTGGGCCTATTGCTCTAGGAATACCAACACCAGGATCGATTGAAGCCTCGGGCGAGATCGATGAGTGGACGTTTTACGGCCGTGCGGGTCGGTCAGTGATGGTTCTGGTGAATCCCGGCAGCGGTGGCGATTCGCCCGCTGTCAGTCCGTATCTGGAATACGCCGGTGTTCAACTTCTTGATGGTTCCGGCCACGTCGTTGCCACGGCGGCCAGTTCGGGTTTTGGGGAGATAGCGCCTCTGACCGCAAGCCTGCCGACGGATGGGACATACCGTCTCCGCGTGAGCGAGGCACCCGGCTACGCCGGTAGTGTGGGCAACTATACAGTTATCGTTTGGGATGCGACCGCGGATATTTCGCCGCTCGTGTTGGGCCAGCAGGTGCTCGGGAAGATCGACAGCCCCTACAACACCGACCGGTGGACGTTCTCGGCCTCAGCCAATCAGCAGGTGCGGTTTGATTTCGTGAACAGTTCTCTGGATGGCGTCCTGTTCGACTTGGCCGGCCCCGGTGGCTGGACGGGTTTTGCGGGCCTCACGGGCGACTCGGAATTGATCACGCTGCCGAGTTCGGGCAGCTACACCCTGACCGCCCGCATGAACGGAGACAACTTCGGAGCGACCTACGCCTTCAAGCTGGACCAGTCCGCGCAGGCAGATCTGCCCCTGGGTACGACATACAACGGCACGATTGCCGGCAGCGGGCAGGCCCAGATCTACCGCGTGGACGTCCCTGCGGCAACGAATCTGCTCCTGCGGTTGGACGACAGCTCCGGCGCGGGCACCAATGAGTTGTACGTCAAGCTTGGATCGGCACCGACGCGGTCGGACTTCCATTTCAGCTCCACCAATGTGGCGGCAGATCAGAGCATCCTTGTTCCCATGGCCACGTCGGGGACGTGGTACGTCCTGGTCTACTCGTCCTACGCCCCGGTGGCGAGCACGTACACGCTTTCGGCGACGGCTTCCGGCATCTTTGTCACGAGCGTGAGCCCCGATCGGCATTCGAACACGGCCGATACCACCCTGACGCTGACCGGGACGGGTTTCGAGCCCGGTACGCATGTGTCACTGGTGGCAGCGGACGGTACCTCCTACGCGGCCAATTCGGTAGTGGTCGACTCCTTAACGGACCTCAGCGCCACGTTCGCAGCCGGCGCGGTACCGGGCGGGAAATACTCGGTTCGGGTCTGGCAGGACGACGGCGACTCAGACCGATTGAACGATGTGTTTGAGATGGTGCCCGAGGGGCGGGCCAATCTCGTGACGAACCTCGTCCTGCCGAGTACTTTCGGCTATCGACAGACGTCGACGATCTATATCGAGTATGCCAATACGGGCAACGTGGCCATGCCAGCGCCGCTGCTCGTGCTGGACGTCAAGCAAAACGACAGGCATGCGGCGATCCTTACGCTGGACAGTTGGCGTGTGGTCCAGGGGTTTTGGCAGGCTGTGATGCCCGAGGGATTCTCGAACACCATTGAGTTCATCGCAAGCGGCCGGACGCCCGGCGTCCTTCAGCCGGGCGAGTCCTTCCGGATACCTGTCTACTATGTGGGTTGGCAGATGCCGTGGGACACGACCAATTACCCACCGCTAGAGTTTTCGCTGGGCTACCTGGATGGCAGTAATACCGAGTTGGTCAACTGGGCCTCAATGAAGGACGGCATACGCCCTGACAATATCCCGCAGGACACGTGGGACGCCCTGTGGTCAAACTTCACCAGCCAGGTCGGGACGACCTGGGGCGACTACCTGAAGATGCTGGACGATAACGCCACCTATCTTCAGCGGGTGGGAGGGACGTACGTACCTGGCATTATTGCAGACCCATCGCTCGGAGCTCGTGTTCTGGATACCAGCGACGTTGGTAAGCTCCTGAGCTTCGAGTTCCAGCAGGCCGATGGGCTGGGTCCGGTCCGATCACTGGCCGGTGCCGTCGATGCTTCATTGGACGCCCCTGGCCTGTCGCTGGTATTTGCCCGCACGTATGCCGAGCGGATGTCGCAGCGTTACGAGTTGGGGCGATTGGGCCGGGGCTGGTCTGACACCTGGCAGATGTCGCTGGAGCGCGATACGGATGGCACCGTAACAATCTCCGGTCCAGCCGGTTCCCGCCGTGTTTTCCGCCCCGACATGAGGTCGAGCACGAACTACTTCGCCCAGACGGGCGACCATGGCACACTGACGCCCGTCGGTGGCGGTGCGTTCACGCTCCGTGAGACGGATGGGACGCTCTATCGGTTCCGGTCTGACGGCTTGCTTGAGTACGTGGAGGACACCAACGGCAATCGGATCACGGCCGGCTATACAGGCGATCTCCTGACGAGCCTAACGCACAACAACGGTCAGTCGCTCCAGATCTCGTACAACGACGCCGGTCGGATCGATCAGGTTACAGATCCCTTCGGACGGGCCACGGTCTATACGTATGACGCCTCCAACGAACACCTGATCTCGGTGCAGGAATACGACGGACGCGTGACGACGTACACCTACGCGAGCGGGCAAGGGTTGGCCACGGAGCACGCGCTGATCCAGATCGCCTATCCGGGCGGGACGCATCAGTACTTCACCTACGACGGGCGTGGGCGGCTGGCTGGCATCAGCCGTGACGGTGGGACTGAGCAGGTTACTTTCGACTACGACTCGACCGGCAAGGTGACGGTCAGTGACGCCTTGAACGCCTCGACGCAGTTGTTTTTCAATGACGAGGGCCAATTGGTCAAGTCGGTGGACGCCCTGGGCAACCCGGTGAGCCTGGCCTATGACTGGTCGGGCAACCTGACCCGGATCATCGATCCGGTGGGGCGTTGGTATACCTTCAGCTACGATGCGAAGGGTAACCTGGTCAGCAGCAACGATCCCATGGGTCACAAGACGACCTTCACCTACACGGGGTCGTTCAATCGCCTGGCCACGGTGAGGGACGCCAAGGGCGACCTGACCCGATACGCCTACGATTCGGACGGCAATCTGCAGTCGATTACGTACGCGGATGGTAGTAGCGAGACGTGGGCGTATGACATGTTCGGCGACCCGACAAGCTGGACCAATCGCCGCGGGAACGCGATCAGCTATACCTATAACGCCGCTGGGCAAATCACCGGCAAAACGTACGCAGACACATCGCACGTCGACTACACCTACGACGCCCGGGGCAACCTGATCACGGCAACGGACAGCACGGGGACGACGACGTTCACGTATGACGCCAACGATTACCTGACGCGGATCGACTACCCCGGCGGACGGTGGCTGCAATTCACGTATGATACGGCCGGCCGGCGTTCGTCGAGCCTGGATCAACTGGGCCATCGCTCCGACTACCACTACGATGCGGTGGGCCGGCTGGAGATGATCACCGACGAGAACAACGCCGAAGTCGTTCACTATCAGTACGACACGGTCGGACGCCTGAGCCGCAAGGACCTGGGCAACGGCGTTTATACGACCTATGGATACGATGCGGTCGGACAGCTCCTGCATCTGGTGAACTACCAGGCGGACGGAACGGTGCTGTCTCGCTTCGATTACACGTACGACAGCCGCGGCCGTCGGACCTCGATGGTCACGCTGGAGGGGACGTGGACCTATCAGTACGACGACATCGGCCAGCTGACGCATGCGGTGTTCGTATCGAACAACCCGTCCTCCGTTCCCAACCAGGACCTGACGTACGTCTATGACGCTGTGGGCAACCGCATCCGAACGATCGTCAACGGCGTGACGACCGAGTACACCACCAACATCTTGAACCAGTACACCCGTGTGGGCGATACGACGTATGTCTTCGACCTGGACGGCAACCTGATCAAGGAGACCTCTCCGAGCGGC
This sequence comes from uncultured Planctomycetales bacterium, assembly GCA_964446835.1. Lineage (GTDB taxonomy): Bacteria > Planctomycetota > Phycisphaerae > UBA1845 > JAFGLZ01 > CAYUQT01. The sequence continues at coordinate 4,974 of CAYUQT010000016.1, forward strand.
ACGACCACGTACACCTACAATGACGAGAACCGCCTCATAGGCGTTCAGAGGGGTGCCGATACGTGGCAGTACACATACGACGCCTTCGGTAACCGCGTGGCCACCACTGAGAACGGCACGACAATCCAGTACGTCATCGACCCGATTGGTTTCGGAGACATCGTCGGCGAGTACACCGCAGCGGGCAGTCTGATCGCCCACTACGACCACGGCTTCGGCCTGTTGTCGCAGACGGATGCGATGGGCAACCAGGCCTGGTATACATTCTCGGCGATCGGCAACACCAGCGAGCTGACCAACGCCGCCGGGGCGATCCTGAACAAATACCGATACGACCCATTCGGCATCTCACTGGGCAAGACCGAGACGACCGCCAACGCGTTCGAATTCGTAGGCGAATACGGTGTGATGAACGAGTCAAACGGCTTGGAGTTTATGCGGGCCAGGTACTATCTATCGACTGCTGGGCGCTTAGTTAGTGCGGATCCGGTTGGGCTGATGGCGGGGGTAAACCTTTACACCTATTCTGGAAATGGGCCGGCCGATTTCACAGACCCTTCAGGTATGCGGTATATACGGAGAGATGATCCTACTCCTCCCAGAGGAAGACACGGGCTATTGGGACTGATAGATGCACTTCAGAGGTATGCCCAGTCATTTGAGGATCGCCCCGGCGAGACATCGGAGGATTACACTAGAAGGATCTCCCGGAACAAGGAGGGAGAAGATGTCTTGGCCGCCAGCCCAGACGCGGTCAAGGAGATTGTGCACTTGGCTGGAACAGCGTACAGGTGCGCACTTGTTGGCAGTGTTGAGGGAGTGAGGGCTGCCATCAAAGAAGCTTTGAAGGATGCTATTGAGTCGTTGCTAGACCAAGTTCTGGCATGGATTGCCAGACCCGGGGATCCGAACGAGAAGACGGGGCCGAGTGGGTATGGTGAGTCCTCTTTCGTATCGGCAGACGGCACGCTCGCCTACCGCATCGACTTCGAGAACGCTGCTGCGGCCACGGCTCCGGCGCAGCGTGTGATGATTACCGACCAACTCGACAGCGATCTGGACTGGTCTACGTTCCGCCTGACCGAGATCGGCTTCGGCGATCAGCTCATCGCCATACCGGGCGACATGCAGTACTTCCAGACAATCGTTCTGATGAGCTACAACAACCAGGACTTCGAGGTCCAGATCGAGGCGGGCATCGACCGGGCGACCGGGCAGGTCTACGCGACGTTCCAGTCGGTCGATCCCAATACGGGGCTGCCGCCGGACGTCCTCACCGGCTTCCTGCCTCCCGAGGATGGTACGGGTCGGGGTATGGGCCACATCTCGTACACGATCAGCCCCAAGGCTGGTTTGGTCACCGGTACTGAGATCCGCAACGTCGCCCTGATCAACTTCGACTTCCTGGAGACGATCGCGACCAACCAGGTCGATCCGCATGACCCGAGCAAGGGCACCGATCCGACGAAGGAATGCCTGAACACGATCGACGCGGGCGTGCCGACGAGCATCGTGGCGGCTCTGGCCGCAACGACCTGGCAGACGGACTTCCTGGTCCAATGGGCCGGTCAGGATGAGACCAACGGCTCGGGTGTCGGCAGCTACGATGTGTACGTTTCGGACAACGGCGGCGACTACACGCTCTGGTTGGACGATACGACCGACACGCAGGCAACCTTCACCGGCCAGGATGGCCATACGTACACCTTCTACAGCCGGGCCCGGGACAACGTGGGCCACGTCGAGGAGGCCCCCCTGACGGCCGACGCCATTACGCACGTGGCCATCCCGCCCACCGTGGGGGGTACTGTGGTGGCCAACGGTCTGACGCAGCGATCGAATGTGCGTACGCTCACTATCACCTTCAGCGAGGACGTGAACATCGACATCGGCGACATCACGCTGGTGAACCTCGGCAAGAACGCGGACGTCGATCCCGACACGCTGGTGACGATTGGACCGTCGAGCTTCTCGTACAACAGCACGACGCATACGGCCACGATTTCGTTCACGTCGTCGCTGGCGGACGGGTATTACGAACTCAAGATCAAGGGCTCAGGCGTAACCGATTCGGTGGGCAACCTTCTGGACGGAATGAGTAATCACACGCCGGGCAGCGACTACGTGTATTACTTCCACCGGCTGGCAGGCGACCTGAACGGGGACAAGGTGGTCAACGTGCTGGATGTAGGCCGGCTCAAGTCGGGCCTCGGCGCGCCGTACGACTCGGAAAAGGACGTTAATGGCGACGGCGCCATCAACGTGCTGGACGTGGGTATCCTCAAGAGCCAACTCGGCAGGCGGGTGATCCCGCCGTCAGGTGTCGGGTTGGCCATGACTGCCGCCGAGGGATCCATGGCGTCGGTTGACCCAACGGACGGCACAGCTATATCGATAGCAGTAGTCGCGACGCCGAAGGTGGAAGGGCTATCGCTCGCGTCTGAGCAGACATTCCCAGCCACTGCCCCGGTCGTATCGGCCGTCGATGAGACCGCAGACAGCAGGACAGACGCCCTGACGAGTGTTGAGCCGGTCGTCTGGAGCTTCAGGCCGTCGAAGCTTCTGACGTGGAGCACTCGTGGAACGGACGGGTTGAGCGGATCGGAGATCGAATCGCTGCTGAAGTCGGCCGGGATTGAGGACGCGATTCGATATTTGGATGGACAGAAGGCCGCTTCCGGCAAGGCGTTACTGGCAGCGAGCGAGGGCCCCGCAGTGGATCTGTCCGCCGTTGGGGCCGTTCGCTTGGAGAATCTGGCGGTGGAGTTCAAGGCCTCGCTGGGTGACTCACAGACACCGCTGCACAGCTGGGCGAGCGCGTTGCTGCCGGAGAACGAAGGCAAGATCTTTGGGAGTCTGGGCGGTGAGCTAGAGACACGACTCGATCTTGAATCGAATCCGATGAAGGTATAAAATGCCGTCAACGGAGGGGGATCATGCTGAAAAGGTATCTCTCGCAAATCGTTTCCGCTGGCTGTTTGTTCCTCGCTGCGATGATGCCGGGTGGGTCACCGGCGGCTGTTGTGACTGTTCAGGTCGAGCCCAATCAGCTTGAGCCGGGACAGACGGCAGTGGCCACGATCCGCGTCACTTCAGATGTGCCGATTTTTGGCTATACCCTCCAGCTCCGGATGGCCGCGAATTCGGGGGCTGTCGGTTCCGTCACATTTGACTTGGCAGGTTCGGATTGGGGTGACCCTGCAAACCTCGTCGCAGGCGGTGGCAAGACTCGGGATGCCACATTTACCGAATTGAAGATGGTTGGGGATGATCTGTATGCCTCCACCAATACGGAGGATCTGAGCACGGTTCTGCCCGTGTCTGGCGTAAACGACATCCTCCTGCGAGTGGCACTGGCAAGCTCTCCGGATGCACACGGTTCGTGGCGGATGGATTTCGTGAGTGGCGTGACGGTGCTTGCGGATGGCAGCTTTCAAGCGATACCGACCACGTGGAATTCCGGCACGGTCGGCGTTGCGTCGGTGATCCGATACACCCTGACGGTTCAGGAGGGGGATGGTTCGGGAACATACGTTGTGGGAAGGATCATACCCATCAGTGCCAAGATTCCCGCAGGCTACCGGTTTGACGAATGGGTGGGGGATGTTCTGAACGTCGCCGATGCGAACGAGCCCAACACGACCATTACCATAGCGGCCGATGCGACGGTGACGGCGACGTTTGTCCAGCAGTACCTGCTCAATACGGGGGTTGCGGGCGGGCATGGGAAGGTAATGCCGGCGAGCGGACCCGAGGACGCGAATAAGACCGTTCCACTGACGGCGACACCGGATGCCGGGTATCGCGTGAAGCAGTGGGCCGGGACGAACGATGATGGCTCAAAGGCGACTACGAATGCCGTCACAATGATGGGCAATAAGACCGTCACGGTGGAATTCGAAGCGATCCCGGCGGATCGCTACCAACTGACCACGAGCGTGATCAACGGCCATGGGACGCTGACACCGGCGAGCGGACCTCAGGAGGCGGGAAAGACCATCCCCCTGACAGCCACGCCAGATGCTGGTTATCGTATCAAGCAATGGACCGGCACGAACGATGATGGCTCAAAGGCGACTACCAATGCCGTCACAATGACGGGCAATAAGACCGTGACGGTGGAATTCGAAGCGATCCCGGCGGATCGCTACCAACTGACCACGAGCG
>CAYUQT010000016.1:9240-153147 GCA_964446835.1 uncultured Planctomycetales bacterium
ACGATGATGGCTCAAAGGCGACTACCAATGCCGTCACAATGACGGGCAATAAGACTGTGACGGTGGAATTCGAAGCGATCCCGGCGGATCGCTACCAACTGACCACGAGCGTGATCAACGGCCATGGGACGCTGACACCGGCGAGCGGACCTCAGGAGGCGGGAAAGACCATCCCCCTGACAGCCACGCCAGATGCTGGTTATCGTATCAAGCAATGGACCGGCACGAACGATGATGGCTCAAAGGCGACTACCAATGCCGTCACAATGACGGGCAATAAGACTGTGACGGTGGAATTCGAAGCGATCCCGGCGGATCGCTACCAACTGACCACGAGCGTGATCAACGGCCATGGGACGCTGACACCGGCGAGCGGACCTCAGGAGGCGGGAAAGACCATCCCCCTGACAGCCACGCCAGATGCTGGTTATCGCGTGAAGCAGTGGACCGGGACGAACGATGATGGTTCACAGGCGACTACGAATGCCGTTACGATAACGAGCAATAAGACCGTGACGGTGGAATTCGAAGCGATCCCGGCGGATCACTACCAACTGACCACGAATGTGGTTAACGGTCACGGGACACTGACCCCGACGAGCGGGTCTCAGGAGGCAGGAAAGACCATTCCCCTGACGGCGACACCGGATGCCGGGTATCGCGTCAAACAGTGGGCCGGGACGAACGATGATGGCTCAAAGGCGACTACGAATGCCGTCACAATGATAGGCAATAAGACCGTCACGGTAGAATTCGAAGCGATCCCGGCGGATCGCTACCAACTGACCACGAATGTGATCAACGGTCATGGGACGCTGACACCGGCGAGCGGATCTCAGGAGGCGGGAAAGACCATTCCCCTGACAGCCACGCCAGAGGCTGGTTATCGCGTAAAGCAGTGGACCGGGACAGACGGCGACAGTTCGAAGTTCGACACGAACGTGGTCACGATGAACGGAGACATGTCGGTGAGCGTCGAATTCGAGGCCGTATCGCCCGATCCCAATACGGAACAGGGCACTCCAGTCCGTGCAAGTGGGTCGTGTTGTGCTTCCGCAGCCATGCCGGCGATCCTGCTGGTCTTGCTGTCCTCGTTCATGATCCGTCCACATCGCCAACGCTTGCGATCGTGAAGAGGCCTCCAGAACCCCGGGCCTATCCGCTGCTGACCGTAGATGGATTCGTCGTTTCGGCGTCTGTCACGCCCTGCCCCGTCAGATTTCGCCTGACCTCGATAAGGTGCAGGCCTGTGGTCGAGGGTATGGATTGAGGCCGGACCCGTAGGCCACCCACGTTAATCGATTGAAGGGTTATTTCCATTCGAGGCCCTGTTGCCTAGCGAGAGCGGCCCCCAGATTGTGGAGAGAACATCCGTTAAGCTTATAAGGCAAACCTCACCTCCCCCTTGTTTCATCTGTACATGAGCAGTTCGACCCGCCACACCCGACGATGCTTCGAAAGCAAAGGCTGCACGGCCTGTCCATCGAATCACCGGGAAGTTGAGGTCGCAACGAGAAGCCGCTCGTCGAGGCGGAGATTGTGATAGTTGGAGCCTTCCTCTTGAGACACATTGCCGGCGCAGGGCATTTCTGGGAAAGTTTCCAGCCTATTCATTTGTGGAGGAAGGATGTGCTCTTGTTCACATCAAGAAGTTGCTGCTAGCTGAGGTTGTTGTTCTGGTTGTGTTCACGTCGAGGATCTACGAGGTTGCGGGTTGGCTGGAGCGGCATGGCCTCGTGTGGACCGCCCGCAGATTTGAGCGGACGCACCTGAGGGTCGAGCGTAGCCGTGATCGTGGTTCTCGTGATACTGCTTCGCGGCAACGGAGGGCGGATGATCGGTTAGAGAGCTGGAATCAGTGGAATTCGGCCCTTGCAGGCCGTGCCGACATTGTATCGCTTACGACCGTGTGCGGCGCATGTCGGCAGGGATCATGACACGGTCAGAAGGAGTCTTTCAGATGATAGGAGAGAAGTCGAAGGTGGCTGTTGTGCCAGGTCCACCCAACGCCGAAGCTATTGCCCAGGACATGGCGGTGTTCTGCGAATGCTGTCAGACCCCACTGGCGAATGGCCAGGAGGCGTTCTTTTTGGCACGGGCTCATGTGTGGCGCGAGGAAATTGATTTGATCGAGCCGATCGGTGCGTTCTGCTCCGTGGAGTGCCTGCAACACGCCCAGTGTGAACGTACCGGTGAAGACCCCGCCAATACGACCAGCCGCAGCACTGAGTGACCCGCCACCGCAACCCCATTCATTTCCCATAAGGGCAAGCCGCCTCGCTATTTCACAAACCGAGCTGACGGACGAACAGATTCGCTGAACGAGTCGCGGGGATTCCGCGCGCGGATCGCGGCCGCGACACGCTGAAGAAGCAACACCATGACCCGGTTCGGCATGGTGTTGCTGTGCAACAAGAACCATGCGGAGGTACGCAAGATGGAAAACATACAAGCAACGGTAAACATGAGGCTGTTGAACAAGGCCAGCCGGTTGTTCACCGGAACGCTGGACGGCCGAATTATCGAGGTGCTCCAGAACGCAAGACGCGCTGGGGCGACGAAGGTTGAGATCACCAATGCAGAGGGTCAGGTGACGGTCCGAGACAACGGCCATGGCATCGAGGACTTCTCGAAGCTCTTGGAGCTGGGCAGCTCGGGTTGGGACGAAGCCCTTGAGGTCAGCGAAGACCCGGCCGGCGTCGGACTGTTCTGTCTGGCGCCACGGGAGGTAACGATTCGCTCGAACGGCAAGCGGGTCACGATTCGTGGCGACGGCTGGACGGGCGCCCCGGTGGATGTCATGGACGATGATGAATCCGTCCAAGGGACTGTCCTGGAATTCCAGGATGAAGAGTGGAACTCATCGGCGGTGATGATCAACGCCGTGTTCTCAGGCATGCAGGTCATCGTGGACGACAGCAACTGCCCCATGTTGCCGTTCCTGTCGGACAACGCAATCCATTACCCCGAGATCGGATGCAAGATCGAGGTCAGGGAAGAACACGACCTGAACCCCTGGCACCACTCGTGCAAGCGGGAGCGGTGGGCGTACAACAACAGCCTGGTCAACTTCCACGGCCAAGTGGTGTGCTTTGACTGCCACCCTGTCAAGGAACATCACCTGCACTTCCTCGTGGACATGACGGGCGAACCGACAGGCATCCGCCTGATGCTGCCGGCCAGAACGTGCCTGGTGGAAAACGATGCGCTCGAACGACTCAGGGCAGCGATGGAGCTGGAGGTCTACCGATACCTCCAACGGAGGGGCAAGCACCGGCTGCCGTACGAGCAACACCTGAGGGCAAAGGACCTCGGAGTTGTCATACCCGAGGCAGAGCCGGTCTATCGGGTGGGGACGCTCAAAGGTGACACCCCGGGACCGATTCAGGTGCCCATGCCTGATGACTTCCCGCTGGCCAGGTGCTACCGGTTTGACCCGGACTTCGAGGGCGAGCAGACAGACGCCGCCAACGTTCACCTGTTGGGCGCACTGGGGAGGTTCGATGTGCCGTTCGTACCGGTGGATATCTCCAAGGCGTATGACGGCTACACATGGGCCAAGCTGCCGACGATCGGCAAGGTCGAACTGGAGGTCGGCAAGGTCCTCCAGGAGTCGTGGATGTGGTGTGGCAAGCTTGTGTGCGTCGATTCCCTCAGAATCGCCGCGCACACGAGCGACGGCCGTGTGTTTCGGTCACCGGTCTGCATGGCCATGAAGGTGATGAATTGGGAAAAGGACCGTCCATGGGGCGACGAAGAAGTGCTTGTCACGCCCGAGGCGCGAGACCGGTTGGGCACCACCGACATGCTGTACCACCTCGGCGGCTACTCCGATGAGGGGGACACATGGGATACCCAGGAAGCCGCGTTCGCGGAGGAGTTGGACCGCTTCTGGAGCGAACTGGTCGGACCGGATGAGCACTTCCGGCGGGAGGTCCTCAGCACACTCGATGGAACGCAGGACTGGAAGGCGATGGCGGTATTTGCGGACGGCAGGATCAAGCTGAAGTTCAAGGATGGTTCGGCCAAGCATATCCGCCCGCCCAAATCCGCCAAAACAGCCCGATAGCATGGCTTTCCCCGCACGACACAAGACCCGGTTGTCGGATTGACCTGGAGGATTCCGCGCGCGTTGCGCGGACAGGATCGGTTCGGTAGCCGGGTCGCATTTTGCGCTGGGCTTGGATGGCACGCCGTTCTTGAGGCGTGCCATCACAGGTACGGCCAGGAGGTAACGAACATGGCATGGAGACCAACAAAACATCTGTTGGAAGGCGAACTGGACAACACCGCACCCGGCAAGGTCGCCGGCTGGATGCGGTTCGCAGGAATGAAGGAGAAGGTGACGTTTGATCTGAAAGGAAACTTCCACCGCGACATCCGCGGCGCGAAGATCCGCTTCAAAGGCGACGGCAACCATGACGACCCGGAAGCAGCCGGCTACATGGACGGCTTCGCCGTGCGCCAGACCGGCAAGGTGGGCGACATCACGGCGGGGCTGCCGCCTCGAGACTACACGGACTACCCCTACGTGGAGGTTTTCTCCGACCAAAACGGCCGGATCGTGCTGGAGCTGGAGTCCAACCAGATCGAGTTGATCGGCACACCGATACCCTGGTGCGAGAGCGATCCCATCTCCCGTGTGGAACAGTCGCAGAACATGGCGGACTTCCTCACGGGGCTAGCCATGGGATTGCCGCTGCGGCGGCCGGGAAGATCGGCAGGCGCCAAGGAAGCCAATGTTGTGGAGGCGAAGCAGCGGGAAACCGTGAAGCGGACTGGAAGGCCGGGCCATCGCCTGCTCACCGAGGCGATTCGCAAGCAGCTTCCGCCCCTTTATAGCCAGGACGGGAAGCACGGCGAGGCGGTGGCGTATGCGAGGCTGTTCACTCCTGATTCCTGCTTTACATACTGGATCGTGGAATACGATGGCCGGGATACGTGCTTCGGTTTGGTGGATGGACAGTGCCGCGAGTTCGGGTACTTCAGCCTGGCGGAACTGGAGAGCGTTCGCGGTCCGATGGGGTTGCCGGTCGAGCGCGACCTGCACTTCAAGCCAACCAAGCTGAAGCAGATCGCCCCCGAACTCTTCGCAACGGTCTGAGGTACCAACAGGTCACCCTATATATATAGGTGCACACCATGTCGAAAGCAGTCAACGGAATAGATTGGGATCTCTTGAATCAACAGAAGCTCGCGCTGCTGAAGATGCTGGGATACAAGGACGACGGCACCAGCCAATCCAAGTCGCTGTGGGGCATCATCCACCTGCTGGACGCCCTGCAGGACGAGGCCGTTGAGAACGGGTTGTGGGCGTACCCCGATGAGAATCCCGGACAGAGAACATGAGACACCGCGCCCGCATGTGACCCTCTTACCCGCCTGAGTCCCACCCGCGTTTCATCACCGTAATCGCTGACCCGGTAGACCGGTTGTCGATGCAGATTCCGCGCGCGTTGCGTGGACTTCGATTGACCGGCTGCGGGGTCGTTTCTTGCGCCCAAGGCGCGGAAAGGAAACTGCCATGTCAGATCAGTTGACGTGCCCGCTCTGCGGGCAGACCGAGTCGTTTACGTTGATCAACCATATTCAGTCCGTTCACAACGTCGCACCCGATGTGTTCCGGACTCGTTTTCCGGAGCAGCCGCTGTGCAGCGACGGCTTTGCCAGGTTCCTGGCAGACCGGAAGGTTCACAAGAAGGACGGTGTCCTTCACTTTCAGCTTGATGTAGCTGGAGCGCCGATGACGGCACGGTTTGGGGTCGAGCACCCGTTGATCCCCGAGCCGGACCCGACGTTCATCTTCACCGACGCCTGCCGCGACGTAGCCGAGGCGATCGAACACAACGAGCGGGTTTTCCTGTACGGCCCGAGCGGTACGGGTAAGAGCTCGCTGGTCCGTCAGATCGCGGCGCTGACCAAGAGGTCTGTCCGCCGGGTGTCGCTCAACGGCGAAACCTCGGTTGCTGATTTCATCGGCCATTGGACCATCAACGACAAGAAGGAAACCGTCTTCGTCAGGGGTATCCTGCCTCAGGCCATGTACGAGGGCTACATCCTCCAGCTGGATGAAGTCGATTCGATGCAGCCAGAGGTCGGTTTCGTCATGCAGCAGGTCCTGGAGCCCAAGGGACATCTGCTCCTTACCGACACGGGCGAGGACATCACGCCTCACCCGGACTTCCGCTTGGTGGCAACGGCCAATACGCTCGGGTTTGGGTGTGATTCTGGGCTCTACAGCAGCGGGACGCGTGTCCTGAACTTCAGCTGGCTGGACCGCTGGGATGTGGTTGTCCACTTCGACTACCTGCCGGCCAAACAGGAAGTTGACCTGCTCCACAGCAGACACTCATCCCTCAAGAAAGACCTGCTCAAGTGCATCGTGAAGGCAGCCGGTGATCTTCGGAATGCCCACGCCAACGAGCAGTTGACTACGGTGGTGACCACCCGACGGCTGCTGGCCCTGTGCGCCCGGCTTGAGCGTGGCAACGACTTTCAGCGGGCCCTTCAGGTCTGTGTCCTCAACAAAGCACCGCTGGAGGACGCCAAGGTCCTCAAGGAAACGTTCGACCACCACGTGGGGCCGCTGGCCAGTTCCTGAAAGTTCCAGATGTTACCCTGGCGGTTGCGTAGGGGGAGGCGGTTCGCTGCAGGTGGGCCGTCTCCCTTGTTGCATGGCTCGGCTATGGAGAATCGCAGATTCTTTCAGCCTTTCTTCGATCCCCTATGGCGCCAAGCTCTGCTGCCAGCTCCGCGTTGCGCGCATCACATCAACAACGGAAGGCTACTCAGAGAGAAAACCCTCTTGTCATCTCTCGTATGGTCCAAGAAGATAGACTGTGGCAATGTAGGTTCCGCCTCGGTGCTTTCGCAGGTTTCGAGAGTATCAAGAGGCGTAGCAGTGCCGATAGGGCCAGTGGAAGATGATCAACGTTCAGTATATTGTCGTTCGTCGTGACATCATTGACCAATACGGAATAGGCTTCCTGGCAGCGCAGATTTGCCATGCTTCAATGGCTCCAGTCTCTAATCAGTTGCGAGCGGATTTTTCCAAATCGGTCTCGGAACTCCTTGACCAGGAAACAGCGGACTGGCTCCAGGGGGTGTTTATCAAGTATGTGTATGAGGTTGCTGACCTCCATGCGCTGCAGAATCTGATGGATCGGCTGTATCACGACGGAATCAAGTATGTGCCAATCGAGGAGAGCAAGATCAACCAGCTCACATGTATCGGCTTGAAACCCTATAACAAAGGTCGAGTTGCCCCGTACTTCAAAGCTTTGAAAAGGCTCGGAGAAGGAGAGGCATCAGACAAACACGGGTAGGCCATGTCCCAGTAGCGTCGTGCCACGTCGGCATCCATAGTACATCCGAACAACTGGACGAGCTTGCGTTTGTCTACTCCAAGCAGGCCACACGGAAACCGCTTCAACACTCGGAGATCGTACTTCCAGGTAAAGGGCCGGTAAGCCCGCAGCAACAAGAAGTTGGTCGAGGGTCATGCACGCTTCACCGCGATGCGGCAGGCATGGCCCTTTTTTCATGCGCATCGCAAGGAGAGAAATCTATGCGTTCAAACCCATTCGAAAGCCAGCTTGAACGGCTGGCCAGGACGTTGACGGAGCAGTTCGGTGTACGTGTTGTCTGTCAGGGTGACGGGGCATGGACAGATGGCAAGAAGATTGCCCTGCCCTCGCTGCCCGATCCGACGGACCCACATCTGGAACGGATGATGGTGGGCTACTTGGATCACGAGCTTGGCCATGTGGCCTTCTCAGACTTCAAGGTAGCCGAGGAGTTCATGAAGAAGTACCCCGGCTACGAAGCAATCCTGAACGTTGTCGAGGACGCCTTGATCGAACGGCGGGCCATGGAACGTTGGCCGGGTGTACGGGCTAATCTGGATGCCCTGTTCACGCAGATCCGCGACCGGATCGCGGGGCTGATACAGAAACGGAGCCCCTTCGACCGCTTCTGTACGGCGATCTACCTGCGGCTGGCGCATTACAACGACATGCTGGGGCTGGATCGTGAAGTGCTGGGCTACGATGACCTGTTGAGCGAGTTCCCGCGGGTAAATGATACCCATCAGGCCAGTGATCTGGCCGAAAGGATGCTGACGCGGTGGCTGAAGCAGCATCCGCCGCAACCTCAGCCGGCGAATCGACCGGACGGCGAGGAACAGCAGCCCGATGACAATGGCAATGAACCGAGTCGTTCCGGCGACAGATCATCGAGGCAATCAGAGACCCCAACACCGGCCGATAGACAGCAGAACCAGGACGGCGAACCATCTGGCAAGGCATCCGATGGTGATCCCGAGCCTCATGAGAAGAGTGAGTCAAAGGGCGACGGGACACCTGACAGTACCGGCGAGCGGGAGGAAGCGGAGCCGAGTATCACGGCCTTCCCGCGTACGGGCGGCGATACCCTAGTTCGTGAAGCCCTGGCCGAGGCAATCGCCGAGCGCGTTGCCCAGATCGACACATCCACGGAGTACCGGCCGTTCACAAGGGAACACGATCGGGTACAGCCGGTACCGTTCGCGGATGATGCCGAAATCCAGCGATTACTTGGAACCGGGACCGATGCCGTCCGCCGCTTGCGACGGGGTCTGGCCAACGCCCTGCGCTCCGCCGAGAAGCGCTGGTGGCGGGATGACCAAGTCCGGGGCTTGCTGTCACCTCGGACGTTGTACCGGTTGTGTACCGATCGGCCACGGGTGGACGTCTTCCGGGTGCGGTCGGTTATTCAGGGGCGGTCAACTGCGGTATGCATCGTCCTGGACGCCTCCGGCAGCATGACCACCAAGAAGATGGACGTGGCCCGTGATGCGATGCGGGTGCTGCTGGAGGCGTTGGACGACCTCAAGATCCCCACCGAGGCATTTACGTTCACCACCGGCGACCAGTTCAACATGGCCGAGGCCTCACGATTGACCGGCGAGGATGCCGTCGCACTATCCCAGCGATTTGGCCGGTTTGGCAACCTGGAGATCGGCCTGATCAAGCAGTACCAGGAGCCGGTCAAGGTGGCGCTGAAACGGCTGCCCGGTGTTCACGGCACGGGCCTGACACCGTTAGGCGAAGCCATGAACGTCGGCGCCTCCCGGATCACGCCCCGACCGGAGTCCCGCAAGGTGATGCTGGTCCTCACCGATGGCCATGCAGGATGCGAAGGCTCCAGCACGGCAGCGGAGTTGCACGCCAAGAACGTTGCCACGTTGATCAGCACAGTCGGAATCGAACTGGTTGGTGTGGGGATACAGGATGAGAGCTTGCGCGCGGTTGTGGCGGACACGATCGTGGTTCACGAGATCAATGACCTGCCGGTCCAGCTCTGCAAGCTCCTTGGCCGGACATTACAGAAAGGAATAGTGCGTCATGTTGGATAAAGGAACAGAGATGATGCTCCAGATGGCCGGCACACTGACGGCCGAAGACCTCGATGTGCTGCGGGAGTCCGCGCCGGCTGGACGCATCGAGCCACCTGTGGATGGCCGTCCGTCTGAACCGGATGCCGTCGTTGAAGACGATGAACCCTCTATTGGTGCGGCAGAGCCCGGGACCCCCCCCTTCGACCCGTCGCGGGGCGAACGCGAACGCTCGCGTACCCGGGAATCCAAGATCTCGACCGCCTGCGTGGGCCGCGAGCGCGAAAAGCACGAGTGGTGGCCGGTGGGTACAGAACTGGTGGGGCGGCTGGGCTCCGAAACCTTCACCGCCACGGTCGTAGAGAACCCCCAGGTGAAATCCAACAGGAGTCTGCTGATCACATCGGGACCCGCCAGCGGCAGGGTCTGCCTGACCCCAACGCGGGCGGCCATCGAGGCCACCGAAACCTATCGTCAGACGCAAGGTTGTGGACGAGCCGGCGTGACGAACGGATGGGAATTCTGGCGACCGAGGGAGGCCGCGGCGTAGTGCCCAACCCATTTCTTCCTTCTTCGCGCCCCAAGGGGGCGCGCCCATTCCCACGTAGCGAAAGCTATGTCGCTAACGGATATTTTTCCGCCATGCAACCCGGATCGTCTATCCCCTGTGGGCTAACAGCCCCAATCCCTTTCGAAGCCGGTCCGGTGCGAGAGTGCAGGGTCGGTAGGAACTGCTCCGCCTTCTTCTTTGTATAGAACCAGTCCCGACGGCTCCGCCCCGTTCGGCGGATGTACTCATCCACCTGCCGTTCGGGCGGTACCGAGCGGAGTATCTCAGACGCCGCAACTACATGATATGGAACCGCAGCGCATTGGAGGAGATTGGCCCTCCAATCAAGGTATGGCGATCCTTTCCACTCTTTTGCCTTGCAGTACAACCGTAGACTGGGAACGATAGGCATCTGTCGCAAGGCCTCGACGATTTCGGGATCATCCGCGAACTCCTCGATCTTGGCCAGGATTTCCTCGCGTGTCGGCTCGAACGATATCGCGTCCGCGCGATCAAGGATGGCCCTCACGTCATCGTTCCTGGGGGCGTCCCGGTTGCACACCAGGAGTACGAGTGCCGAGGTTATGAACCACTGCGCCCGTCCTTCCAGATGCTTCGTCGCGGTACGCCACTGAACCCGTCGTTCCGGTCGGCTGTCACAGAGTGCTTTCATCAGTTCGACGGTGTTCTGATCCTTGAGCAGGGACCCGACGTCATCAAAGATGATCGGCCAGTCCGGCTCGTCGTGAACGGCCTTGTAGATCTCTATCGCGGAAGTACGGCCTTTGAACAGATGGCAACCCGTTCCGTCGATTCCATCTTCGTAGGCGGAACTCTTCCCAATCCCCGGCGATCCGATCACCGCAAGGAACCGGATATGGCCGTCGAACCAGCTTCGGACATGGTCCGCCAAGCCCCTGTAAGTGTCCACAGGGCGGAGTATGTGTTCCTCGTTTGCTTGCACTCTTGCACTCCAGTCTCACATCATCGATACGGCCCGTTGCGCGTCGCCCAGTGGGGACCTGCGTTTCTCCCTCTCAAACCGGCCATCCACTCGACAGCGTTGCTCCGGAAGGCATGGCTGCCAAACACCTTCTCGCAACGCCGGGCCCCTTCTACAGCGTCTCAATCAAGTTCTGCCTGCAATGCTTTGCCGGAACATCCTTGGCTTTACAGATCTCCAGGAAGGGGCTGGCGATCTGCGCGTTGGCTACATCTTGGGGCAGTCTCCAGCTTCCGCCACGGAAGACGAGTTTGCTGGGCCTAGCCATCGCTTCGTACACTGCGCGGAGCGCCCGCATCCGGTCGCACAGTTTTCGCCCTCGCGGCTGCACGATCTTGGCGGGGGAATAGATGACATGACGTACTTTCGCCTGCCTCGCGAGCTCAACGAGGTTGCCCAGATCCTCCATTGTCTGCGCCTCTGGGAGCCCGAAGTCCTGCATCGAACGAAGCGGTTCGCTGGTCACCGGCGAACAGGGGAACAGAGGGTCGATCCGCAGCGCCAGATGGATGTCCGCCTCACCCAGTGCACGGATTCCTTCGATGCGCTCCTCGACAGTTGGGGCGGACGGGTCGTACGCCGCCCTCCTATCCTCCTTCCAGAACGCCAGGCTGACTTCCATCAGGAAGCCGGGAAGCCCCTCTTGGCTGAACTCCTCGGACTTGGGATGGTCGGATGGGATGCTCGCCAGCTCCTTGAGAAGGTCGATATACCCCAACCGAACAGGTAGCAAAGGGTTCTTGGTCAGGATGACCACGGTGGTGAAGCGGTTGCGGTAGGCGATGATCCGTTCCAGGGCGTACCTGGTATGCCCGAACCGCCCTTCAAGAGGTTGGAAGGGATCTGTGCTGTTGGACAGGTGAACCGGCGCCGCGGGGACATCAAATCGTTCGAGGTCCTCCATGTCCTTGTCGACGAGACGCTCGAAGCGGGCCTTGGCAGAGGCTGTGTCGGGTTCGTAGGCTGCGGCGTAACAGTACACGCACCCGTGCGAACAGCCGGTGTAGACGTTGATGCAGTACCGGTGCCCGCTGGGAAAGTCGTCTTGTGACGCGAACGGGCAGTACCATTTCACCACGCGCGGTCGCGTGGGCTCGATCACCGGCTTACTGGACTTGTGGGGCAGGAAGTACGCGGCCAGGGCGGCCTGATCCCTAGGAGAACGGCCGTTCCACACCGGCCGGAACTTCGGGTTGACCCTGTCGATCAGTTGGTTCAGTTGAACGTCGGTCGAGTCATCTCGCATATTGATCATCCTGGTGTTCTCTCAATCTTGTCTGAAGGGGTGCCGGCACGGGCCGACGATGCTCCGCGAGAAGAGGCAAGCGTGACCAAGCCCTCTGCTGCGCCCCTCTTCTTCTCGCTGAGACCCTTGTTCGGTGATCTCCTGGCCCTTTCCGCCTGATCTCCTGTCCCGGCCACCAGTGAGAAGCGGCAGCTTCCCCTGGGTTCCACAGTTCGGACACACAGCCGTGAAGCGTCGGTACTGGCGGTCGACTTCCAATAGGAAGTCGCCGTACTTCATCCGCATGGCAATGTCGTACAACCTGGCGATCTCCCAACGCTTCCAAATCATGACGGGCGAGGTCATGCGGCCGCAGGTATGACACCTCACACCCATTCGACGCTGAGTGTTCATCATCGCATCGACGACTGTTCCGCAGGGACGACGGATCTTTGCGCCCTTTGCGATGACCGCGGCGAACACGCTGGGCGTGTAGGCGCCGCGAGGAAACTTCATGCATTTGCTCATGCCATCACCCCTTGCTCGAAGGCGATTTCCCGCCCATCGGTCGCTTCCACACCAGCGTTGCCCACCTCAACCTGCTCGTACGGCAGCTTGATCAGGTTGTCCGCGAGGCTGCTCTTCTCCTTGCACTGTGGACAGTCAAAGGTCTGTTTGTGATTGTGATTCTCAATCATGGCCAGGAACTCGACACGGGGCTGCCGCTTTGCGGAACGATGCAGATGGATAGCCTTCTCCACTGACCACCGCGAGGTCAGCGGGATCTTCTCCTGACAGTGCGGGCAGACCATGGACCACCGCTCCTGTTCAAGCAAGAACTCCCTGACAATTCGCTGCCGCGGCATGCCTCGTTCGACCTTCGAGTACATGTCTGCCGCGGCTTCTTCGGGGACATAACAGCCCACCGGCATTGTGCCCGCCCTCGCAACCGTCCCGCCATTCGTTGACTCCATATGCAATCCTCCACAAGAACAGAACCTCATTGATTCGTTGGACAACAGCCGTTTGCCGTCCTCTCACAAGGAATACGGGTGAAAAGTTTCCGGAAAATGCTTCGTTGCTTACGGCTTGGCCGCCGCGGCCACTTGTCTAGGCGTCAGGACGCGGTCGTAGATCTTGAGTTCGTCGATTTCGCCGCGGTAGGCGGCCTCGGGGTAGTACAGGGCTCCCCACCTCGCCAAGGCCACGGGCATGTCATCATCCGGCACAGCCCTTACGCCGCCCCCGCCTTCGACCGTAGGTACTCTGGCACCGTTAACATAGAACGCCACTCCTCGATGGCTCCACGAGATGGCCATGTGTTGCCACGTGCCGAACCGAATCGCGCCAAGTTCGCTTCGGGCGTATGTGTTGGCGGCGGGTCCGTTCGATACATCGAGGAAGCCGGCACGAAAGAGCCTGACGGCAAAGGCCCACCCTCCGGGGGTATGGCCGTGGAACCCTTTGACAAGGACGTGGTAGTGGGTTTGCGTGGTCAGCGGCGCCGGTTTCAGCCACATCCCCAGCGTCCCCCGGTACTCGGGCAGGTTGAACACCCCCAGCTCTATGTAGGCGGGTCTACCGGGAGGAAAACTCACCGCGTTTCCCGATACGCCCGGGACGCTCCTCGTTCCGGTTCCGATCGCCGCCGAGAGCTTTCCCGACTTCTCGGCGTACAGGCTGCCGGCCTCTTTGAAACTCCAGTAGAGGACGGGAACCGGTTGGGATGGGGTGCATCCTGTCGCCAACACCCCGATGAATGCGCCCAGCAAGTACGCTCCAACATGAGCGGTACCCATCCGCCGTACCACTCCGGTTCCATCGGGCCTCTTGATAACGTTGGTTCGAACCATGCCTGTGCTCCTTGGTTAGGGGTCATGCGATGCTGTCTCCCTATCAGGAACAGTCCGGAATGTTTCTGGGGGTGCGCAACCCCCGGGAAAACCGGTTCCTGGCAACTCGCGGTGGCCGCTTGCGCGCGCCCCGCCATCGCGCTATGCTGGATCGTGGTGTGCTTGCTGGAAGGAGAAACTGTGATGACGACGATCTGGCGGAAGCTGCTGGTGTTGTTCATGCTGGGTATGGTGCTCATGCTGGCGAGTATCTACGAGGTGGTCCGTTGGCTGACGCGGATGGGGATTACCGACCTCGCAGGCCAGGTGACCGATCGTTACCTCACCGGCGGCGCCGTGGCGGTTATCCTAGCCCTTGTCTTCCTGCTTCGATCCGAACGGCCGCGGCGCCGTTACGATGACCATCCTTACGACCACCCCGAACCCGGTCCTCGCTACCCCTGCCGGGACCGGCCTTGGTGGTGGTAGATCATGCGGTGTAATCCGGCGACGAATCATCTCCGGCCTGCCATCGGCTGGTGCCTAACCAGTTGGGGCACCAGCCCTGGAGATGGTTCACATGAAACGGAAAACGGGGAGTATCTACGAGCTCGACATAAGCGTGCGGCGGATACGCGACGCACCGACACGGGTCATGAGCAGTCCGGAGGACATCGCCACCTGTTTCGCTGACTTGGCCGAGCGGGACCGGGAGGTCTTCTGCGTAGCGTGCCTTGATGCGAGAGGACAACTCATCGCCCGGCACACGGCGTTCATCGGCACCACCGACGCGACGCTCCTTAATCCACGTGAGATCCTTCGTGCGGCGTTGCTCACAACAGCCACCGGTATCGTCGTGGTGCACAACCATCCGAGCGGAATTCCCTCACCGAGCGTTGATGACATCCAGTCGACGGAGCAGCTGGCAAAGGCGTGCGAGGTAGTGGGCATCTCATTCCTTGATCATGTCATCATCGGCCGGGACGGTTCATTCTGGAGTTGGTCGCAGGATGAAATGCCGCGATCCGGCTATAAGGCAAAATCAGCATGAGGGTAAGCCGATTTCGCCCCGAATGAGGGCGTGATCGGAGGTGAGAACCATGACAGATGTAAGCGTGTATCAGATCGAACCGGAGACAGGTCAAGGGCCCTTGGCCGAACACCATCCGACGAGTACGGTGCGGATCGATGAGATGGATGATGTTGGCGAAGAGTACCTGGCGGAGGCGGTGGTGCGGTTGATCAGGCAGAACCGGGCGGTCCGCCGCGCGGTGTTAGACGTGGTGATGAGCTGTCCGAATGTGAAGTGGGAGACGTGAGGCACTCAGTTCCAGGATGAGGGGGCTGCGTTCGCAGCCAGTCCCAGTCATCCTTCCCATGGATACTCATGCCAGCGATAGAACTCGATGACCGCTTCTCTGATGATGCTGCACCGTTGTCCTCTGCCGCTGACCCTTGGGCACCCATCTGTCTTGCTCTCATGCTTGGGCTCGGCTTCGGTTCTTTCTGAGCCTGCTATTGAAAGCTGCCTGGAGGTCCGGACTGTCGAGGACACTCGTCAGCCATTCAATCACCGGTTTGATTTCAGGGCGCAGCGGTTGCATGTACTGTTCGGCCATCATCGAGTCTCCATGCCCAAGGAAGGTCCGAACGTCGAGGATGCCGACTCCCGGACGATGGGCGAAGATCGTCGCACCGAGGCTTCGAAGAACATAGAAGCCACCTTTCCATTCCGTTCTGACATCAGCCCTATCGAGCAGTTTCTTCCATGCCTGAAACAACGAATCGACGTGAACGAAGGGCGTGGGTTTCGGACCGTGGGTTCTGGTCCCGTTCTCCAACTCTTCCTTTGTCTTAACCCTTTCATGAACCAGGGGTAGGCCGTTCCTCGTAATAAACATGAGATCATCCGATGGACGAGGGTGTTCTACAAGGTATTCCTTCAGATGCGACCAGACCTGAGGCCACATTCGACCATATCTGGAGAGGCCCGTCTTCCCACGACGCAGATCATAGGTCTCCTGATCGAAGTTGCAGGGGCGGCATCGGGCAATATCTTGATTTCCGAAACCCAGCCCGATTCCCATCCACACCCACAGTCGTTCACGTATGGTGGCCGGTTTGAGAATACGGCACAGAAGTCGTTTGTCCGGCATCCATCGTTCCCGCTGATGGCTGAATTCCCTGTACCTTCTTGTGTCTTCCCGGTCGAAATCCAGTCGTTGCTCGTAGGGACGATGCTTGGCGAAGCGAGCCAACTCCCAGAACTGAAGCTTGTGTCGCCGGACGTAGGCATCTCCGAACCCCTGATGGATAAGGTGGGAAGTCATCTGTTCATAGGCCGATTGGGTCATCAGTCTTGCGAACGGAGTCTGATACACCACGTCCTCGCCCCATTGTCCTTTGGCCCATGCCAGGAAGTTCTTGTGGATCCTCTCTATATCAGCATACGAGCGGATAGAGATGGAACCGGCCCGTTTGGGTTCCTGGTTGCCACGCACGCGATCCCGCTGCACCCTAAGGAAGTCGAGCATGATGGCGGGCCACGAGCCAGGAGCGAGCGTTAACAATTCATGGTGGACTTGTGCCGATCGGTCGCGGTAGAATGTTTCGAGCCAGGCGGTGTACTCGGCCTGGGAGGTTTCGTAATCGGTCGTGAATCGCTTGCGCAGGTGCTTGCCGTTGGCATCCCGGTAACAGGCGTAGTAGCGCCCCGTTGTGCGTTCGACCTTGTTCGAGAGTTTCGGTACACGATTGCGAGTTCGTGCCATGCCGAAAGAGTATCAAACGAAGACGGCGACTTCAAGGAAACATAGCGACTTAAGTGGCGACTTAAGGACGCTTGGAGGTAGTTTTGGACACCATGGTGGCGACTTAAGGACCATAAATCCGGTCGCATGTTCTGAGTATAATATCCTTGTCTATAAGCAGTTGCGCCCGTAGCTCAATTGGATAGAGTGGCAGACTTCGAATCTGAAGGTTGGAGGTTCGAGCCCTCCCGGGCGCGGTGAGTATCACAAGGCGATTGGCCTGAGAAATCGCGGTTTTCCCAAGGAATCCCGCGATTTTTCATGCGCTCCACACTGTCGGTCCGGGTCGTTGCAACCCTTCCCATCTTGCCAACAAATGACATGGTTTGCACCGAATCGCCTGTGGTAGGTGCAAACTCTGGTGCAAACTTTTCATTGCCGTTTCCGCCGTTTAGAAACGGTGCCTGATCTGTGGTCCCTGTCGCCTTCATCGCAGTCGTTTCGGATTCGCTCGGCACGGTCAACGGGAGCCTTGGCAGGGTTTCAAGAGCCCCGGCAACGTCCAGAAGCTTCGCGTCGGTGTACACGTTGGCCGTCAACTTCGGGTCGGAATGCCGCATCGCCTCTTGAGCCGTCCGAAGTGAAACCCCGCCCTTGCTCAGCAACGTGCCGAATGTCTTCCTCATGGCGTGAACATCGGCCACCCATCCCCGGCCATCCTTCTTGGGGATACCCGCTGCCGCCAGGTCCCGATTCAGAATCTTGTCCAACCCGTCCGGCACGTTGAACAGCGGCATGTCTGGGGGCAAGGCTTCCCTAAAGGGCCCCACA
Source organism: uncultured Planctomycetales bacterium (assembly GCA_964446835.1). GTDB lineage: Bacteria > Planctomycetota > Phycisphaerae > UBA1845 > JAFGLZ01 > CAYUQT01. The sequence goes on from CAYUQT010000016.1 coordinate 26,805, forward strand.
AAGCGTTTAGAGGGCCCGTAGAGCGTCTCCAGCTTGTCGGCCAGCCATTGGGACAGGTCCGCCGCCAGATCGGCCCGTAGGGGCACGGCGTTGCCCTCCCCGCTCTTTTCGTCCGCCGCATTGAGCTGGATGTGTGGCATATCTCCTTCGAGCTGTACCTGCCCGACCGTCACCGATGCCAGCTCGCCCTTACGGAGTCCGGTCAAGACGAGCGTCTTGTAGACAAGGGCCCGCTCCCGGCCCGTGACTTCCAACTCGGAAATGAAGTCCGGCGAATCCTTGAGCTTGTCCCGTGCCCGTTCCACCGCCTCGCCCATCGTCTCGAAGGTTAACGGGGTGAGCTTCCACGTATCGCGCTTGCCCTTCCGCGTCTTGGGGTCTTTCGGTTCGGACTTCCGCCCGTACTCGGCAAGGGGACGATCCTGGGCAACGGACAACAGCTGGATCAGCTCGGCTTCAGTTAGGGCCCGCCGCTTCCGCCGGCAATCGGCCTTGGTGTCCGCCATAGGAACACCTGCGAACGGGTTGGACAACAACCGAGAGCTATCGGGCGACATGCACCAGTTGGCGAATGCCACCATGACACCCCGGTATGTATTACGGGTCCTGGCGCCCATGCCTTTCGCTTTGCGGTTCACAAGCCATTGTGTCAGCTTGTCGCCCTTCAAGTCGGCCAGTCTCCCAAAACCACACCCGGCGGTCACACTTTCGAATTGCCGCTTGACGTTGGCGATGTGACGGGGGCAATTCCCCACCGCCTGAAGGTACGTCAAATAGGCCTCAAAATGCTCGCCGATGGGTGTATCCGAATGGTTGGCGATGGCGTCTTGTGCGGCCGTCATCACCTTGGCCTTGACCAGTTGGGCCCGCCCGACCATATCGGCCAATACCGCCTTGGCGGCATCTTCATCATGGCAACCGGTGGGAACATCTTGCCGGACGATGCCTTGCCCGTCGCGGTACTTGGCGTAGTACGTTCGCGTTTCAATGACGATCCGGTCCGAGCCGTCCGTGCCGGTAGTGACGGGCGCGGTTCGGGTCTTGCCCTTCGAGGTCTTCCATCGGGCAAACCGCTCGCCTTGCCGGGTGAACAGCTCGGCTCCCGGCGGCATCGCCTTCGTGACAGTCTTGTGGTAGACGTGGCCCATCATTCACCTCTGGTCCTACGGGTCCGCTTGGGCATCGTCACTTCGATGCCGAGATACGCGGCCAGCTTGTCGGCAAGGTCCAGCCGCAAGGCATGGCGTCCGGCGTAGAATCGCATCAGAGACGCCCGCTGCAAGCCCGTGGCCTTTTCGAGCTGATACCACGTCATGCCGCTTCGCTCGATTCCTAGCTTCAATGCCTCAGTCATAGTCATCGGTTCGCCCTCAGGTCCTACGGTGTAAGATATCACAGAATCCGGGCGCGTCAAACGGATTCTGTCTTTTCCTCAAGCGTACCTCATAGGCGGGTACGCATATGGTCCCTTTCTGGGATACCGGACACAGCTCTGTCCGCAAGAAATGTCGCGGTTTGTCCGGTAATAGCCGGACACAGCTCTGTCCTCAAGCAACCGGACACAGCTCTGTCCGGTTAGTGGGTTCCCTTTCGAGGGGGTGAACCCGATAGACTCCAGCCCCTCGAAGCAACCCGCCACGGCGTACCCTGCAAACAAGACCCCGTTTCCGAAGGCGGCCGATGCAACGCCGTACCGTCCGATCGGACACCCCGGAGCGTCGGGCGATGTCCGCTTCGGAGGTACGCGCCAAACCGTCCTTTGTGTCTCGGAACAGCACCAGCCACACGGCCATGTCGTTACGAGACAGTCCGCCCATCGTGAAATCGATGAACGTGTTGAGCACCTTGAACCGGCCCGCCGCCGTCGTGCCCTTCGGCTTGTCCGTCCGTCGGGTCTTCGATGGCTGTGGGGTCATCGGCGGCGGTTCCTGTCCAACCGGGATGATACGCGGTTCGGTCATTCGCCTTCACCCCCGTCATCGTCGGGCGCTGCGGGTGTCTTGCTCCACAGTGTGGCCAGAGCCGACAGGAGCTTGCCCCGCTCCGCAGAGTTGGCCTTGCCCTGATTCGCCGATACTGGCGTGAACCGCTGACACGGCCGCTCGAAATGCAAGGTCATGTCGAGCGCTTCACCGTGCCTTGCCTTCAAGTGCTTGAGCGTTACATGATCATCGGTATCGGCGTCCGGCGCCAGAATGAAGGCGTCATCGGCCCCGAATTCCAGCTCGGACGATTCGCGATAGCTGGCCAGATTCAACCCGTCCCCGGCATAGGTGCTTCGGCCTTTGGCGTCTTTCGTTCGGGCAACGGCGGCTACCACGATGACGGCCACCCCGGCATCAGCGAATTGCCGAAGATAGGACATCGTGGCATCGACCGAACCCCGGCGGTTTTCGTGTTCACCCGGCGGCGGTATGCGTTGGATGTAGTCGAGCACCAGCAACCCCGCCTCGAAGGCGTCGGCGCTGGCGGCCACGTTGGCCAGATCAAACGGCGGCCGACAGAACGCCAGCCGCTCGGCAAGCACTTCGAGCGTATTCAAGCCTTGGTCGATCCTGTCGGCGTGTTCGGCGGTCAAACGTCGATGCCGGATAGTGGAGAGGTCCACCCCGGACAGCCGCGCAAGCTGCCGATCCAGCAAGACACCCGGCGGCATTTCGATGTTGCAGACCAGAGCCCGAAGTGTCGGCGTCATGCGAAGGGCGTCTATCACCCATTGCATGGTGAGACAGGTCTTGCCCGAACCCGGAGCCCCGCCAATCAGCGTGACCAGTCCCGGCCCGATTTCGATACGCGACAACTCGCCCGATCCGACGGGGTACAAGACGGGCCCCTTGCCGGTGAGCACATCATCCCGCCAGCCGTCCAACACGTCGGCTCCGGTCTGATAGTTTGCCTTCGGTTCATCCATGGCCCTTGTCCCCCTTCCCGGCGTCGGCGAGCCCGCATTGAATCTGTCGCCGGACTTCCGACGGCGGCAAGCCTGAATCAAGCGCCGATTCACTCAAGAGGGCGTAGGCCAGCTCGAAGGGTGCCCCCAGCTCGCCAAGGTTTCGAGCTGCCGAGTACAGAAGCCGATGCCTATCGCCGTTGTCCGCCCCTTCGCGGATGAACTCCAGCGTTGTCCGATTGAGTGTTGCCGAGCTATTGGCGAGACGTGCCTTGACCGCTTCGGTTTGGGCGGATACTTGCCGCTCGGCTTTGGCCCACAGGTCCGCAGCCTGGTCGCTCGTCACTGCCGGCGGCTCGTATTCCACGGGGGCCGGTTGTTCGGCCAGCTTCCGCATCGCGTCAAGGGACAGCTCCATGAGGGCGTCTGTCGGCACATGCCGTTTGTGAAGGCCGGTCTTCGGGTGTCGGCTATTGGGAGCCCGAAAGGCTTGCACCTTCGCGTAGGTGCCTATGTCGATCGTCACCCCGGCGACTTCTGCGATGCCGACGGCAAAGACCTTGACGACGGCGTTGAACGCGACGGAGGGCGACGGACTCCAGGATGTTGGGATCCCGACATGAAACCCCTTGGAACCGCTGTAGAACGCCAAGAGGGCATCGTCACCGATCTTGAGCCGATCGGTGATGGTGGCCACCAGCCGCCGGGTATCGTTCAACGCGGCCTGCAAGTCGTCTTCGCGGTCCACGTCAAACCAGATAAACGGCGCCCAACACGGCCCGTCGAAACCGGCGGTACTGCCCGTCGCCTCAAGGTACTCTCGGAAGTCCGGCCCGAACGTGAACGCCGACAGGTAGGCTTCCCGGCTCAGCTCTGCCCGGTCATCGCAATCGAGGTACGCCCGGAAGGCGGCGGCCCAATCGACAAGCCGCCGCCGCTCCCGGCAATCCCCGACGATGCGAAACCCGTAGGGCATCGGGTAGGGCATCACTCGGCACCCCCTTCCGTGGTCAGTTCGGCCACGTCCGCATCAAACGGTGTCGAGCTGCCCGCCTGGTCGGTGGGCGCGAAGGGGTCCACCTCCGGTTTGTCGATGCCGACAACCTCGAAGGATCGGACCCGGTTGTACTCCGCGCCGTCATCCCCCTTGCGAAGAGCCAGCTTCACCCGACACCGGATGCCCTGGGGAATCGGCGCTTCGAGCTGGTCAAGACGGGTGACGCCCAGCTTGGCCAAGTCACGTTTCGCCATCGGCAAGGCGGCCTCGCTCAGCCACACATCAAGCCAGAAGTGACGCCCGACGTGTTCGCCTTCGAGCACCTTGAACGCCAGCTTGTACCCCGGCTTGCCGCCCTTGCTGTTGAACAGCTCCCCCGATGCGACACGGGCGACGTACTCGCCAGCCGGTAGGGGCCCGAAGTCTTCGGCGGCCGTTGTGGTGTCCCACACCCGCCGCAACTTCTCCTGGTCATTGCCGATCAGGATGTCTGACAGTCGTTTTCGTTCCATGGTGTGAATCCTTTCAACGTCCAGCTCGTTGGCGCGGGTCCGGTGATTCCGGATGAGCTTCGAGCCAGTGTTCGGCGGCGGGTCGGTCCGCCAACTTCCAGAGACTTATCATGCTGCCGTGCCGAGCCCGTCGCTCGGACGGGATGAATCCGCTTCGGGTGATGAGGCCCGCCTTAACGAGCGGCCACGGCACCATGCCCAGACATCGCGGGTCAAGGCAGTCCGGCACCTCTACAGATGCGTACACGTCATCCGCCGTCGCTCTGCCGAGACAGACCGCGAACGTCAAAAGCTTGTAGCGAGCGCACTCAAGAACCCAAGCCCGCAGAACCTTCAGAGAGACTCGCTCGGCATGTCCGGCCAACGCTTCGGAGGTCAACGGACACCCCCTTGCCGGCGTGACGGGCAGCCTGCCGCAATCCATTCGTCAATCGCCTGTCGGTTCCATCGGACCAACGCGCCCAGCCGGACCGGACGCGGCATCCGAGCGGCGTCCGACAGCCTGTAGACGTGCCGCTTGGAGCAATTGAGCTTCGCGGCCACCTGGTCAACGTCCAAAAGGTCGTTGACCGCATCTAGCAGAACTTCAACCATGTGCAAGACTCCATTCAAAGCGTCACTGTCGACGTGCCCTATGCACGTCTTTCGCTTCTAGTCTTGCGTGGGAAAAGGTGTGAATCAGTTGGGCAAAAGTGCGCTAAAGGTGTACACCTTTTATTTGATGGATTCAGCGAATGACTTGCCTTCAGGCGAAAGCCACACACCGCCTTGGCGCCCCCGAACCGTTTCCACGAATTCAAGCAAGGCCAGTTCCGCCACTGCTTGCTTGAAGGTCTCGGGGTTCGCCGCTTTCCCTTCGGCGCTTTCTGCAATGGCCTCTGTGGTCATCCGTGTTTCGCGGTCAAAGGCATGACCCTCAAACAGCGCTCTGAGAATGTTCCGTTGACGATCGGTAAGTGCGCGCGTCCGGGCGGTGTGTGAAGAGCCACTGGTATTATTGTCGAGCGGTGAATCGTTCGTTACTTTGGACAGAGCTTCTTTCCCGACACCATCGTCTGCTGCCCTCAGGACATCCCAACCTTTCGGGGTGAGTTCCACCCAAGAATGCTTGGTGGACAGGCAGAATGTTTCCTTCCACGGAATCAGAGGGGATTCGGGGAGGAGTTGCCAATAGACGCATGCGCACCCTGTTGGAAGCCCCCGCATTGTGGTTTGGAGTCCCACGATCGTTACGATTTCCCCGGTGGGACGTCGATACCTGAGAACCGGCTTTGGCGAGAGGTCCGGACGGTAGGGGATGGCAATCGCTTCCTTCGGGAACATGCGAAACCAACCCTGCCAATCGCGGTTTTCCCGTCTCACCAGTTCACTGCCGAAGCCCTTCTTGAGGGCGTGAGAGAAGTCTACTTGGCCTTGGCCTACAGCGCGTACATCCGGCTGAAGCTCCACCTCAAACAGGGGTTCCGGAACCGAATCGAACGTATGACGAGCGCGGAAAGTGCCATCGGCGTTCACACCTTCCACACCCTTGAGAGAGAGGGTTTCCAGCGTGTGGAGTACACGCCACAGTTGTTCCGAAGGCCTGAGACTCGACATGTAGCACCATCCTTCTCGAAACGGACCATCGCCCGGCGCTACGCGAACATCGGTCCAACTCCGATCCGCGACCATATCCGGCGACGGCATGCGCCGCCGTGAACTTCCCTGACAGCATGACCGATTGCGATAACAGGTCAAGGGGTTGCCACACCCAAGAATTCTGAGCGGGTCAATCCGGTTGGTCGCCGCTAGGCCTTTGAGCTGCAATCACCTCAGGATTAGGCCTGGGTTGACAGGGCATTCATCTGCGGATATGTGTTATCCGGCAAGTACCTTTTGGAGGATCTGCGCCGATGCACGCATGCCGAGACTGTGAAGTGTGCACCCGTTTGGGTATTGTTTCGCTGCTACTGCTCCCATTCAAACTGATCTATACAATCCTGTTTAGGTGGAATATTGGGCTCATCCTACACCTCTTCATCCGGTATTGCCCTGAATGCGGTCATTGGCTGAGCCAGCACAAGAAACGGGCAGACGGCTCATTCACAGATTGACCGTCCAAAACGGCAGTGTCTTGATTTCAGATCGTCTACAGCCTGCGGAGGTTGCTGAGGATTCTCTCTAGGTCGGGTGCATTGCCGAGACCGAATCCAGACTATGGATTAGTCGCTTCGCCTTCCCGTCGCCGTCGGTCAAGAAGGGGCTGCAAGTCTTCCAACGTCACCTTCTCACCGCCCCACCCCTCCGCAACCGCGTTGACCTCCGCAAGCACGCCCGTGGCATAGACCTCAAAGGACTCACCCGGCGGCGGTCCATACGTCGCGATGGCCATGCCTGCCAGCATCTCGGAATCAGCCACGGTCCAGCGCCAGCCGCGCTTGCCTCGGATCATCTGGGCGAGCTTGTTCAAACGTGCAAGGTGTCTCATCTTCGAGTCTCCTGTAGTTGACCCTCAAGGTCTTCCAACCTGGTCAGCACGTCCAGCTCGACAGGGGGTCCGAGCGTTCGGCTCAACAACTCCCGAATCGCCCACGGAGCCCCATTCTTCGCTTCGCGGAGCAGCACTTGTACCACTTCGCGAAGGTCCGCGGCCCGGACAGTTCGGAACACGGCGGCCCGCAGCTTCGCGGCCCGTGTTCCGAAGGGGTTGCCCCGCCCGATGCGATTGCCCGAAGCGAATCGGCCCCGCCCGTCACGCCCGTTTGTTGACGGTTGCTCGCTCATACGATCCTCCATGTCATCCCGGCCCCGCAGTCCGAACATTCGCCATTGACGACACGGACCATCGCCAGGCATTCGGAGCACCAACACGCCCCCTCTTCGAGCGGGTTTCCGTTCACGTTTTCCGCGTTCCGGGTGCAAACAGGGGTGCAAACGTCCCCTTGCGGATTTGTATCTCCATGGTTTACACTTGCTTGCAACATGCCCACGGCAGACTTCGAATCTGAAGGTTGGAGGTTCGAGCCCTCCCGGGCGCGATCGGCCGTGGGTGCCGATTGTTCACAAGAGCCGCGAGGATCCGTCGGGTCCTTGCGGTTTTTTGTTGGTCGAAAGGCTTCTTTTCGAGGGGTTGTTTCATGATGTTCAGCAGTCTGGGACTCATCGTTGCCGTGTCTCTCTCCGCTCAGGATCGCGTGCCCGAACCCACCAGTAAGCCGGCGCGTATGACCATCTTTCAGCGCGTCGCACCGGCGCAGCTCGAGAAATTCGATCGCGATCGAGCGGCCTTTGCCAAGACGGTTAAGGCCGTTGAGGTGCCCTATCCGTTCGTCCGGGGCACCTTCCATATGCACAGCGCCCTCTCCCACGACAGCCGCGGCAAGATGTCCGAGATCATTGCCGCCGCCAAGGCCACCAACACGCGGATCGTCGGCATGAGCGAGCATCCCAGTGACACGGTCGACAACGTCGCACAGGGCTACAAGGGCATGAAAGACGGCGTCTACTTCCTCGCCGGTCTCGAAACGAACAACTCCCTGTATTGGCCCGGCGTCGAGGGCGAGAAAGACCTCCGGTTCGTCAGCCACCCCGAGGAGGTCCCCACCTTCGATCGCTCGAAATACGACGGCATGGAGATCTACAACACCCACACCGACGTCCTCGACGAACCGATGAAGAAGGTGGTTCTGGCCGTCGTCCTGAACTTCGCCGCCGTCAAGGCACACCCCGAGGCGGGCTTCGTCTCCTTCTTCGACTATCCGGCCGACTTCCTGGCCCGCTACGATCGTCTGGTCGCCGAGGCACCCTTCGGCGGTGTCGCGGCCAATGACAGCCATCAGAACGTCTACTTCAAGCTGGTGGCGATGCCGGACACCACGGCCGAGGTCTATGACGTCACCGGTAAGCGGATCTACAAGGCCGAAGGGATGACCGCTGCCCTCCTGCGGGCCGCCTTCGGTTCAAGAGGGCCGGTCACGCAGCCGACCGTCGTCACCGAGATGCAGCTCGATCCCTATCTGATCAGCATGCGTCACGTCGGTACGTTCCTCCAGATCACCGAGGTGAACGAGAAGACCGTCCGCCACGGGTTGCGGACGGGTCGCGCCATCCTCGGCTTCGAGATCATCGCCCCGCTGCCCTCCGTGGGTTTCTGGGTCGAGCGTGAGGGCAAACCGTCCGGCACGGTGGGCGATCAGGTGGCCTTTCAGGACGGCCTCACCCTGCGGTGCCTGCTGCCCGCCGAGGCCGACCTGCGTGTCATTCACAACGGTCAGACCGTGCATCAGAGCAAGGGGGCAACCTGCACGGTTCCGATTACCGCCCCCGGTGCGTATCGCTTCGAGGCCTTCGTTACCTTGGCCGGCGAGCGCTACCCCTGGGTGATCAGCAACCCGATCTACATTACGCCGAAGAAGTAGGCAGACCGCACGGATCCGACACGTTCGGCGTTCCGTCTCACGGTTCGGTCTTTGGCAGGGCGGCCACGATCGCCTCATGCCACAGCTTGGCCATCAGAGCCATGCCCTCGACGTTAGGGTGCACGGGGTCGCTGCCGTACCACCGTTCCTTCTGACGCGAATAGGCGTCGAAGAAGTCGGGGCCCTTCGAGAGCCCACGCCGTTGCACGAGCTGATCGATCCGGGCGATGTATCCCTTCAGGATCGCCTCGGCCCCCGGGTGGTAGTCATAGCACGGTCTGGCCACGAGGATCCGTCGGGGCTCGGCGGCATGCTCGCGGACCAGCTCATCGACGATCGCCTCCAGGTCATGCCCCACAGCCTCGTCGGGGCGCTTGGCCCGCTCGTCGTTGACGCCAAGGTGAATCAGCCAGACCTGCGGGCGCAGTTGCCGCATCTTGGCCTGCCAGTTGGCGTCTTCGCGGATCATCTTGAGGTATCCCTCGGTGGTGATCCCGCCCCAGCCCTCGTTAGCGATGAACACGGGCTGCTTCAGGCTCGCCGTCAGGGCGTCGTTCAGCATCGGCATCCAGCTCTTGAAGCAGTTGTACCGGGGCATGTGCCTGTAGGCCGTCGGGGCGAACTGGGGGTAGTTTCGGCGATCGCGCGAGGCAGCGGCGGGCGGAAAGTGGTCGGGCATCAGGTTCAGGTCTTCGCGATGAAAGAACTCGCCGAGGTACCCCTCTGTGATACTGTCTCCGATCGCCGCCACGATCGTGCCGATTCCCGCGGGGCTGTAGATCACGCGAGTGCTCGCGCGGCCCTGGCTGTCCAACCCGGCCAGCTCCAGCGCATACTCCGCCGGCTTCAATTGGCGAAACACAAGCTCGGCCTGATCGGCTGAGGCCGTCTTCTTCTGAACGACTTTTGACCCGAACCGAAGCGTCACCTCCACCTTCACCGCGCCTGCGGGCGGGGCCGCCAGGCGGACCTCCAGGTCGCTTGCCGACTGAATGTACGGAATCGAGTACGTGCCCTTGGCGTCGTTGATCTTCAGCCAGGGCACCCGCAGGGCGGCCGCCTCCGTCCAGTCCAATACCAGCGGTTCCGCAAGGGCCGACGCCGCTACCGCTGTCCACAACAGGCATCCGATCATCCAGGCCGATGTCCTTCGCACGATGCACCTCACAGACCGCTCAGCGGTTCCTTCGCGGCGGCCTCCGATTCCACCCGGCACACCGCTTCCTGTCCCGGGGCCAGCCAGTGGCGAATCGTCAGCCCCTTCTCGTTTCGGGTCTGGCCGTCCTGGCAATAGGCGCCACCCTCATATTCCCTGCCCGACCAATTCCACGAGAAGACCCGTACATCCTTGCCGGGGAATGTCAGACCCACATTGACGTTCAGCGACATGCTGTTGTTGACGACCATGGCATATCGCCGGGCCTTCAGGTCGGTGAACTCGCCCAGAAGGATCGGGTGGTCCTTCACATCGGTGGTTACCGCCGACACAAGACCGTTCGGCGTGAACACCTTGCCTGCGCCATAGGGCTTTGGCAGGAACGTCACGCGCGTGGACACCAGTTGGTTGAACAGGTCGCCATAGAGCCGGTGGAAGTCCTTCTGAACGCGGCGGATGTCGTAATAGGTCTGCGTCCGATCCCAGTGTTGATCGACGGGGGATAGACGGTAATTCGCATGCGGCATTCGCATGTAGTAGAAGAACCATAGAATCCCGTTCGCCCCCGAGGCGATGCTCGTATTGAACTGCCAGCGGATCTCGTCGTAGTTTGGAACGCGATACCGGAAGTGTCCCACCGACAGGATCGTGTTCCAGAACGGAATTCCGTTGCGAAGCGAGGCCTCACGATACAGCCGCAGGTTGTCGTAGTATCCGTTCCAGCCGCCCTCGCCGGGGTTCATCTGGCCATAGTAGTCGTAGCTGATCAGGTCGGCGTTGCTCTTGCGCACGAAATCACCCAGGTAGTCCGCCCACGAGGCGGCGCCGACGTGCTTCTCTGCCCCCGGCCACCAGGGCAGGTGGTTGGCAAACGGGTGCAGCGTCGGGGCGATCTCCTTCTGAAGGCGATAGCACTCGAAAAACGCGGGCTTCGCCGCCGCATCCGGCTCGTCGCCCACATGGAAGCCGAACAGGGCCGGGTGATCGCCGAAATCCTTCGCGGCGGCCCTGACGTCGTCGGCATAGTCCGGGGCGACGACTCCCTTGTCGCCGCCGCTCCGGGCGTACATGCGAGGGTCGCACACAATCAGCTTCATGCCTCGCTTCTGTGCCCAGTCCAGCAGCCGGCGGATGTGTGCCTTCTGATCCGCGTTCTTCGCGTCGAACGACGGGCTCTGCGGCACAGTGAAGCCAGCGTCGGCCCATTCCTCGACCTCGGCCTCATCCATGTGCTGCCCATGTTCAGTCAGATTCGTATAGCTCCAGAAGCTGATCGGATACTTGTTCAGGCCGAAGGATCGCGTCTTCTCGATGATGCCCCGCACATTCTTTGGAACCTCCTGCGCCCAGACCCCGCCCACAAGAAACGTCCCGACAATCGCCACCAGGGCGGTCAGATGCTGTCTTCTCATGTGTATTCCTCCAGTCTTTACGGTCCCGGGTGTTGTGATGTTATCGGGTCGGTCTGTCGCCCGTGGCTCGACAGCAGGGGGGCTCTCCGCGTGAGCCGCCTCCGGCCGCCTGGAATCTACAGACGAACGCCCTTTCGTGCAAACAAGGCTGAAGACCGCCATCTCGTTCCACTCTCACACCAAACCCATCCGTCGCATGCATTGCCACGCGAGGTTCAAGTCGGTTCAATGCAGGCCTGAAACCGAAGCACGAGGGCTGCCGATCGGCGTTCGTGCCGGAAGGAGCAAGCATCATGCGTCGAGCAGACCACCGGCCGCGTCTCCAATCTCACCCGTGCCGCGCGATCCTCGCCCTGCTCATGATTTCCGCGGGGCGACTCCTCAGCGCCGCCGAGCAAGCCACCTGGCAGTCTCATCTCCTTCCGCGTCCGGGAACCTCTCTCGATGTTCGTCCCGGGCCGTCCGGCCTGACGCTGATCCCATCCGTCGGCGACCGGCTTACCGATTGCCGCCCGTACGTCGCCTGGCGGTTTGCCGGACAGGCCAAGTGGTCCGAAGATCGCCTTGAGGCAGCCGCCTCGCAGACCTCCGATCCAAACAGGTTCTCTCTGGCCGCAACCACCGGTCCCCTCCGCGCCGAAATCGTGATTCAGCGCACCGCCCGCGACACCTGGGAATTCTCCGGCACCCTTCACAACGCCGGAGACCGCCCCATCGAACTGGCGAGGTTCCACTTCCTTCACGGTACTGCTCCCCAAACCCTGGCCCTGTTGAGAGACTTCGGAGGTCTGGTCCGGCACGGCCAACGCCTCAAGCCCTATCGGCAGTCTCTTGAGGAACTCTGGGCGAGCATGTCCGTTCGCTGGCCACGACTGGCCGACCCCATCCACGATACGCCCGACTGGGCCATCACGCTCGATGCCGGTGGCCTGATCTCGAACTGGAGCTCCCCGGCCTGGTTCTTCGGCTTCGTCGGGCCGGGTACGGCCTTCGGCGAAATCGGGCTTCAGACAACCGCCTCGTCGCCGACGTTCTACCTGGGCGTCCTACTCGACAACATCCTGCTCGATTCCGGCCAGAGCCGCCCGCTGGAGCAGGCGATCGCCCGCTTCGGCGACATCCAGGACAGCCAGTCGCTCTGGGCGAGCGAGTGTGCCCGGCGGCACGAGAAGCCCCGGGTTCCACAGCCCATGGTGGGCTACTGTTCGTGGTATCAGTACTATTCCGGCGTCCGTCCCAAGCACATCCTCCGCGCCGCCGAGGAGTTCGCCCAATGGCCCATCCCGCCGGGCGGCCGATTGGTCCAGATCGACGACGGATTCCAGCGCCTGCCCGGCGATTGGCGGCCAAACGATCGATTCACCGCCTCGTGGGCCGACCTGCCCAAGGCCATCCGAAAGACCGGTTCGGTGCCCGGCGTCTGGCTGGCCCCGATCATGGTTCACCAGACGTGGTCCGTACTGAAGACCCATCCCGATTGGATCCAGCGCCTGCCCGACAAGAGTTCCGCCATCAGCTTCTCGAACTGGGGCGTTCAGACCCCGCAAGGTAATATCCGAGCCACGCATCCCCTCGAAATCGACCGCCCGGACGTCCGGGCATGGATGGGCGACCTGTTCCGCGACGTTGTCGCCCAGGGCTGGCAGTACATCAAGATCGACTTCATCTATCCTGTCTGCACCGCTCGCGTCGCCTACGATCGAAAGAAGACGAGCTTCCAGACTTTGCGAGACGCCTTCGCCCTCTTCCGAGAGGCCTGCGGGCCGAAGGTCCTCCTCAACGCCTGCATCGGCGAGCCCGGCCGATACGCCATCGGCTACGCCGACTACGCCCGCCTCGGCGGCGACGTGGCCAGCCAGTGGGGCAGTGTCAAAACCGAGCTGCGATCTCTCCTCATGAAATCATGCACCAACGGCCAGTGGTGGGTCGGCGACTTCGACACCTTCTACATGCGGCGCGAGAACTCGAAGCTTTCCCCGGAAGAAAGCTACCTCCAGACCGGCAGCATCGGCCTGGCCGGCGGACTGTTCCTGACCTCCGACTATCCGACCCAGTGGTCGCCCGAGGCTCAGCAGTCGGTTCGCGAGTTCTGGAACGACGTCGGTCCGCGCGTCCCGGCCGCCTCTTACGCCCTCTACGGCGACGACGGAACGCCGCAGGCCTATCGCGCCAGCTACGCCTCCGGTCCGGCCCCGCGGCATCAGGTGGGCATCTACAATTGGGACGACAAGCCCCAGACCGTCCGCATGGCCCTGAAGGCCGTCGGGCTCAGGCCCGACGTCTCCTGGCGTCTCACCGACGCGTCCAAGAACAAAGGCATCCGGCTCCAAGATGCCGTTCTCATCGTCGAGAACCAGCCACCCCACTCCCTGAGAATCGCCGGTCTCGACGCCCCATAGCCCCCGTCTTCCCGTGCAGTGGGAAGTGTGGGGTCAACGCGAAATGTGAACTCAACTCTTGACTCTTGACATTCTGATGCGTCTCCTCGGCGCACCCATCTCTCCGCCCGGATCGCCGCCGCTTCGCCAGGCCTGCATCAGCCTCCGCCCAGCTACAACGCACATAATCAAGCACGCCATGGCCGCCGCCATGGAGAAGCCGCACAGGGGCGGCGGGACCAGGGGTGTGCCTTCGGGCATCTCGGCAATCTCGCTCATCACCGCCCATGCGGTGTTGAGGTTGGTTACGGCCTCCTGGCGCAACGCCGCCCGCCGGGCTTCATCGGAACCCGCCTGCTCCAACAGCGAATCGGCTGCGTTCACAGAGCCGGCTGCCGATTCCAGCCTCTGGCGCACGGCAGCCCGCTGTTCATCCTGAACCCGGGACGAAGACGCCCCATTCCACCATACCAGAAGCTGGTCGATCGCGCGGAGCAGGGAATGCAGGTCCCGAACGCTGTTGGGATCGCGCCCGCTATCGGCAAGCCGGACGACGACGCCCCCCATCTCATTCCTCAGATGCACCGCCGCATCCTTGGCGCTCTTCATGGGTTCGTCGGTCAGGGGGATGACAATCACCTTCTGAACCAGGGTCGCCACATTGCCTCGTCCGTCGTCCGCCTGCCAGGTTACCGGTGTCTCGCCGGCTCCGAACATCATGTCTCCCGGGGCATCGTTGGTGATCAGCACATGAGCGCAGCACTGGTCCGTGGCCGTGGCCTGGCCGAGCTGGTCCGGTTCCACCTTCACCGGCGGCTTGGCCTGCGGACCCTCCAACATGATGATCACGTCGTTCGGAAAATCGGCATCGTTCCACTTCGGCGGCATCGTGTCGCGGACCTCTATGTCAAACGGGCGAATGCCGACGGCGCCGTAGTTGTCCCTCAGGACGAGCGTCATCTTGTGTACACCAAAGCTGAGTTGCCCCTGTGCGATGGTCACCTTGACGTCCTGGCCCCACAGCCTCTCGGTGACCAGGGCAAAATCTTCGTACCACTCGTAGTTGGCGGGGCTATTGGGACATTGGTCGTAGATGTCAAAAGACTCGCTGGCATCCAAGACGATGTCATCCTTGTTTCGGCTCGTCCTGTCACACTCGGACCAGTCCTTGTACTCCTTGCTGGGCTTGATCCTGGCAGCGAAGTTCACGAAATGCCCGGTCAGGCTGAAGGTTGCGGCCACTCGCCGGTCTTCTCCGCCCATCTTAAGTGTGGCCTCGATCGGCCCGCCAACAAGGTGGAACGTCCGCGACGCATGATCGATCTCGATGCGGAAGGTGTCGCTGTTCTGCCCGACAGCCACCACCGGGCCGTTGCCCGCGTCGAAACTCACCGCCGCCACCAACTCGTTCGGTTCGATCCGGTAACTGTTGCACGGCATACCCCAGGGGGCATTGGCGTCCGCGCAATTTGCATCGACGGCTGCCGCCAGGTCCACCGTGATGTTCTTGAATGTGGCATCTTCCGTGACGATGTCGGCGGCTTGGAGCAGCAGGCCATTGATGCGGATCCGGACGACCCGGTCGAGGGAGTCCGTCTCATACTCGAAGTCTGCGGACCCACTGACGCTGGTGGTCCTCGTCGTTACGCCGTCGACGGGCAGATCGACCGTTGCGGTGCAATTGGGCGAGTTGAATTCGATCTCCGAATTGTAGCCGTAGACCCTGGGTTGAATGAGCTTCGAACACGTCGGCTTGGCTCCCGGAGTATCCGAGCAGTATCTCGTGGGTGCGCCGGGGTCGCGATGCGCCTCGCCTACACTGTAGGTGCCTGTTGGAAACTTCGGGTCATTCTTCAGACAGTCTTCAACCGCCTTCTTCGCCTCTTCCTTCAACACTTCCTCCGTCTTGCACGCCCCTCCGGTCGTCCTGTGGTTGCCGCAGGAGTCATAGAACTTCGTTGCCAGGGGGTCCTTCCACTTGAGGTAGTTGCAGTCATACTGCTTTATGGGGTTGACGATCACCATGTACATGCAGATGTCGTCGGGCTTGGATCCCGGAATACCTTGGTCGGCCGGAAGCGTGGGTTGCTGGGGCCCCTGATGCAGATTGCCGGGAAGGGGGAACAGGGCGTCTTTCGTGGCGGGTTGGTTGGACCTGTACACCGCCAGATTCGTGTACGGCCGATTGTTGACGCCATCCGGACGGTCTATTCTGATGTACGCGGCACTGCCGGCCTTGTTCTTCTGGGCGACCCAGTTCGGTTCCATGAGCCAGGTCGGCGGCGGACTGACGCGGGAGTCATACGCCAGGTAGACCCCCTCCGCAGCGTCCAGGAGCGTGAGGAGAATACCACCGTTTTGGTCGTAGCTGTTCTTCATGTTCCACGAAGTCTGAATCCACAGTGCGCCTCGAATCTGTCCAGGTTCGACTTCGCTGATGAGCCAGGGCTCACCGGAACTGTAGGGCAGCATATTGACGCGGAGACCCAGATCCGGATCGACATGCTTCAAATCCGGTTTCGCCACACACGACCCCTTGCTGGTGAACGAGATCTGCAGTGGGTTCATTTCCACATGGCACTTGTAGATCGGAACCTTGAAGACGTACTTCTCGCATTCCAGTGAGTCGAATTCCCCCACGCAGTCGAGTGCCGCCAGCGTGGGAAACAGGGGCAGGCAGGCAAGACAGAGCCAGATACGGTGATTGCGGGTTGCCATAGGGCACATCCTTCCTCTCAGCACTTGGATTCCGGTGGTGAGCATCGCGTCAGGCGCACAGCGTCGGCATTGCAGTAACCCGCCGCATTCGTGAGATTGCTGAACTCGATGTGCGAACCCGGACCCATCACATGCTGTCCGAGGAAGTACCACCCGTGCCCGTTCTGTTGAAGGTTGACGGAATACTGAGTGTTTCCGCCGTTGGCGTCATGCACGACCACCGGTTGGGCCGTGGTCCGGTTGCTCGCCGCAGACCAGTAGATGTAGATGTTGTACAAGGCATTGCTTGGCACGGTGGGTGTGAATCGCACGGTCGCGGCATTGGCGGCGCCCGTGACGGAATAGGCGTACAGGAAATCCGAACCCCAGTAGCCGTTCCCGTCCACCGCCGTTTGGGTGTCCCAATACCCGGTCCGGGTACACCGGGTGTCCTTGTTGTCGATGATCTGCTCCTCCAGCATGACCGGCCAGCATCCGGTCGCAAGAACTCCGGCGGCAACCGCAGACACCAGGACGCGGTACCACCTCGCACATCGTGTGATCTCAGCCATGAGTCATCCTCCCTTTCAAGTGAATCGCTGCTATTGCTACGACCGCGCAACGACGCGAAGACCACGCAGAAGGACCCCTGTCAGGACGCGCCTTTGACGGAAGCAGACGCCTATTATGAGCGCCAGAACGACGGCGCAGACGGGGTGCCTGATAGACCAAACCACCGGACGAAGCGACCCGCGGACGAGACCCCGCAGGCACTCATGTCTGGCAATGACCGCCGCAACGTGGGGCGAGTGCCGATAGTATTGCCCGACCAACCACCGGCCGGGGGCATGCGTCAACAGATACGTGTCCCTGAAGTTCCGGAGGACGACGACCTCCGGCTCAAAGGCCGACCCGTACGCCGCCGTAGCAATGAAGCAGGGCCCCATGGGGGGCGGTATGCTGACGGGTGCATTGGGATCGGGCATCCCCACGATGCCGTTCACCACGTCCGAGGCCGAGTTCAGACGATCGCGCGCCGCTTCGCGCGCCCCCCGTCGTTGTTCGTTGACATCGCTCTGAGTCCGCACGAAGGCGTCGGCTTCGCCTTCGGCGACGATCAAACCTTCGAGTTTCCGGATGATCTCCTGCCGCTGGTCTTCCTGCTCTTGACCGGACACTGACGAGCCTCGGACAATCACGAGCAGCTCGTTCGTCGCCTGAATCAGTGATTGCAGATCGACCGGACAGTTGGGCTCACTGATCGTGGCCTCAATCGCACTGCTGGCACCGGCGATCACATCCCTCAGGTGTACCAACCCCTGCTTGATGCTTCGTAGCAGGGGTTCCTCCAGGCCAAACACGATGACGTTCTGCACCTTCGATGCAACGTTCCCCCTCCCGTCGTCCGCCCGCCAGGTCACCGGGGTGGCCCCCAGTCCGAACCCCAGGTAGGGCGGCGCATCGTTTGTAACCAGCACGTGGCCACAACAGATGTCTTCCGCCAAGGCATCGCCAATGTCCACCTGCACTCCCCCTTCCTTCCACTGTCGGCGGAAGACCAGACGATCGATGGGGAACTTCGTGAATACCGGCGGCTGGGTGTCACGCACCTCGACATCGAACTTGAGCATGTCGACCGCGCCGTAGTTGTCCTTCAGCATCAAGGTCATCTTGTGTACGCCGAAGCCGAGATGACCCTTGGGGATCGTCACCTTGATACCCGTTCCCCAGAGCTTCTCGGTCACGAGGGCGTAGTCTTCATACCACTCGTAGTTGGCGGGGTTATTGGGACATTGGTCGTAGATGTCAAAGGACTCGCCAGCCCACAGAACGATGTCGTCCTTGTTGCGGCTGGTGTCGCAGGGATCTGTGGCCCGATCTGTTCCCCCGCATTCAGACCACGTCTTGTACTCCTTGGTTGGCATGGCCTTCGGGGCGAAGTTCACGAAGTGGCCCGTAAGGTCCACCGACACGCTCAACTCCCTGTCCTGATCGTTCACTCTTAGCGTGGCCCGCAAGGGCCCGCCGACGAACCGGAACGTCCGACTGGCATGGTCAATATGGAGCTGGACGGGGTGCTGATTCTCAGCCTGCACCACGATCGTCCCCTTGCCATCGTTGGTGCTGACGACGGCAATGAATTCGTTGGGTTCGATCTGGTGGGTGTCGCACGGCGTGACCGAGGAGGTGTTGGGGTCTGTGCAGTTCGCATCCACGGGGATCGCCAGCGCAACGACCGTGTCCGTGAACGTGCCCACATCCGTCTCGATCGGGTCGGCCCGTAGGAACATGCCGTTGACGCGGATCGACAGAATTCGGGCGAACGCATCCGAGGTGTACTGGAAGTCCAGCGTCCCGCCGATCTTGGCGGTGTATGACTTGGTTCCATCATCGAGGTGAACATCAAGCACGATGCTGCAATCGGCGGCGTTGAACTCGATCTTCGAGTTGTGCCGATAGATCGCCTGCTTGATCAACTTCGATCCGGCGCAGTCCGTACCGATCGGGCTGGGCCCCGGACAAGACCCGGTGTTCGGCTTGAGGACCAGATCGCCCACGACATGCGTGCCCGGCGGATACTTCGGATCCTTGTTCAGTTCCTCTTGTAGTGCCTTGGTGGCCGCGGCGCGAACCTCCTCCTCTGTTTCGCACCGCCACTTCTCTTCTCCGTTCTCCACATACTTCACCATGCACCGGGCACAACTGTTGTCGTACGTATACGTTTCGACCGGCGCGTTCAGCAGGACATATTCGCAGTCATGCCGCTTTATGGGGTTGACGATCACCATGTACATGCAGATGTCGTCGGGCTTGGACCCTTGAACGGCCGGGTTGGCCGGTAGCGTGGGTTGCTGGGGACCCTGATGCAGATTGCCGGGAAGGGGGAACAGGGCGTTCTTTGCAGCGGACTGGTTGGACCTGTACACAGTCAGATTCGTGTAAGGCAGATTGTTGACGCCATCCGGACGTTCTACCCTGATGTACGCGGTACCGCCGGCCCTGTTCTTCTGGGCGACCCAGTTCGGTTCCATGAGCCAGGTCGGCGGCGGATTGACGCGGGAGTCATACGCCAGGTAGACCCCCTCCGCAGCCTCCTGGAGCGTGAGGGAAAGGCCACCGTCTGGGTCGTAGCTGTTCTTCATGTTCCACGAAGTCTGAATCCAGAGCGCACCGCGGATGACTTCGGGTTCGATTCCCTGGATAAGCCAGGGCTCACCGGAACAGTAGGGCAGCGATTGCACCTTGAGACCCAGGCTCGGATCCACATGCTTGACATCCGGCTTCGCCACACATGAGCCGTGACTGGTGAACAAGATCTCCAGCTTGTCCATGGTCGTCTTGCACTTATAGATGGGGGCGTCATAAACGTACCGCGGACAGAAGGTGTCGGTTGGACCGTGGTAGGGAAACACCAGGTGACAGCCCGTTGAGTCTCCGATCGCGACGGACAGGATCGGCGCAACGTACCACCAGAATGAAGCTCTGTTCCGATTCATGTGAGGCACCCTTTCACCAGGGGCGGAGGCAGCTCGATGGCCCCGGTCAGTTGCCCGTGGACGACAGATATGTCCGCGCCACCCGAAACGAACCCGCTTGCGGGTTCCGGTGCAGGTCCTAAGAACGGCGCTCAACCGAAGAGGAACCATGCGTTCCTCGCCGCCGTACTTCTTGAGGGTCAACTCGAGAGGCAGGATCATCTGCCCGGCGCCGCAGCGCCCCGCTTGTTACATACCAGACCAGCAAGACTCCCGGCAGGGCCAGCCCTTCGATTGGGCCGGAGGCACAACAGCCACTCTTGGCATTTATGTTGATAGGGATTACGGGCACCACGACCCATGGCGGCAATGGGCGTTTGTAATAGAGAATTGTCCCCTTGGCCCCCACAGCAAAGACGTGCTCCCACCCACTTCCCCACACGCCGGACAAGTCGTTGCTCGTGCCGCTGTCCATGGACAAGCAGGCTTTGCCATTGTAGTGAATGACGGTGCCGATGTTCCCCACCGCATAGACATCGTTCGGCTCGCTGGCCCAGAGGGCACTAAGGTACTGTCCTGTGCCGCTGTCTATCGCTGTCCAATCGCCGTAGCTGTTTCGGCGCGCAATCGTTCCACCGTTGCCGGCGACAAAGAAGCCGCCGTCGTTGCCGACCCAGATGCTGGAAAGGTGGTTCTGCGTCGAAGCGTTCTCTTGTATCCACGCCAGGGGGGGACCATCCCATGAGAGTACATTGCCACCTGCTGTGGTGACGAAGATCTCAAAACCTGAGGAAAGTCCAGGCACGAGAAGCTTGACCTGGCCCGCCACGTCGCTGAACACCCTGGGCTCCGTGTGTACGGTGGACCACGTGCCGTCGTAGGACAGGACGACACCGTTTCCGCTTGCCAGGTCCTGCCCTGCGGCAAACACCTCCTTCGGCCCCGTGCCCCAAACGCCCAGGAGTTGAGCGGAGGTTCCGCTCGACATGGATTTCCACGATAGCCCGTCGAAGTGGAGGATCGTGCCGTTGTCCCCCACCGCGAACACATCCTTGGGACCGGTACCCCAAATTCCCATGAGCCCGTCGACTGTGGGGGCCTGCTGTACCTGCCAACCAATCGCCCCGTCGTAGTGCAGGATCGTCCCCGCCTCGCCCACGGCGAACACGTCGTTCGGGGCGGTGCCCCAGACACCGAAGAGCCACTTCTGTGTCTGGCTTTCCATTTTCAGCCACTGCTGCCCGAAGGCCGTCGGCAGGCTGGGGCCATCGATCGCGATGATCGCGGCCAGCCAGAGCATCGGAGCCGCAACGGTGGAGACGCGGCTCTTGGGATGAGTCCAAGGAGACATGCATGGACCTCCTGGGATTCCCTTCCCGTGCCAACCCCCGATCTCCGGTCGTGCCCGCGCCTGGGCCTGTCGTCCTGTGATTGTGGTTCCCGCAACGCAGGTCGCTTGGATGAACAGTCTGGGCACCCAGCAACGAACAAAGCCTTAGGAGGCACATGCTCGAACCGCTTCGTAGGAGCACTCGCCCCCAAAGCTACGCCCTGACCTTTATAGAGCCCTGAACGACAATAGTTGATGGATGATTCCCCTACCCTAAGTCTATTGTGAGACCAGTATTCCTCCAAGTCAAATGTTTTCTGGGATGCCCACCAAGAATTGAAGGATATTCCCGTTGGCTGGCATATTGACCTCTGAGATAGTGTGTAGACGGGTGAGCATACTATAATGGAACAATTAGGTATAAGGTATACACATATAATGGCTCGTACGGTCGTTACATTCGTTCCAGTCGCTCGTACGTATGCTGTTGGGCGTGATGATAGTTCCGGTTCTAAATATGGGATACTGCCCCTGGAATGTCATTCGTCCCAAGGCTGAGGACGCCGTGGCCGTTCTGCCAGGCAAGCACCTTGTGATTGCAGGCTCTTGGTTGATGTTGTAGGAGCTGACTCCTTTCAGCTCGTCGATCCAGTCGGCAATGCCCACCGTCGGCGGAAGAGCCCCGTGAACGGATCGGAATCGTGCGGTGACGTCCTGGCCTCCGTGGTGCAACGACGGTGCCTGTTTACCGGAACGTGGTTGTTGGATCATGGGGTCTTGGATCAACAGGGGGAGCGTCTCGCCTCGGATGTCCGCGCGGGGGACCTCGCTCGGCTCAGAGGAGCGCGGCCCGCGGTGTACGATTCTCCCCAGACGATCCGCCTTGGCGGACGCTCGCGCCAGAACTTGCAACTTATTAGCCACCGGCTATCCTTAAACGTTTCGCCGGGCGTTGTGGGAATGCCCGGCCGATTCCGACGGGTGAACGAGTATGAATGAGTTACAGGATCGACTGTCCAAGATCGAAGCCGAGGCGGCCCAGGCCGCCGGGGCTGCCGAAACCCTGGACGCCTTGCGCCAGATCGAGTCCCGATTTCTCGGCAAGAAGGGCAGCATCACCGAGGTCGTCCGCTCGGTCGGAAAGCTGCCGCCCGACGAACGGGCTGAGGTCGGGCGCCTGGCCAACGAGGCCAAGCAGCGGCTGACCGACCTCTTCGAGTCGGCCCGGGCCGCCGTGGCTCAGCGGGCCGCCGAGGCCGAGCGACGCCAGGCCGCTTCCTACGACCCGACGCTGCCGGCCCCGCTTCGCCCCCGCGGCGGCGTCCATCCGATCACGGCCGTGCAGTGGGAGATCGAAGACGCCTTCGTGCGAATGGGCTTCGTCGTCGAAACCGGTCCCGAGGCCGACAGCGAATACTTCAACTTCGAGGCCCTGAACATCCCGTCATGGCACCCGGCACGCGATGCCCAGGACACCTTCTGGCTGAACAACGGCCTGCTCCTTCGCACGCACACCTCGGCCGTACAGGTTCGGGCCATGCGAAAGTACGGGCCCCCGCTGCGGGTCGTCGTACCCGGACGCGTGTTCCGAAATGAGGCCATCGATCCCTCACACGAGAACACCTTCCACCAGTTCGAAGGCTTCCTGGTCGACCGCCACATCTCGGTGGCCAGCCTGAAGGCCTTCCTCCAGCTCACCCTGCAGGAGGTGTTCAAGCGGCAGATTCGCATCCGCCTCCGCCCCGGCTACTTCCCCTTCGTCGAGCCGGGTCTGGAATGCGATGTCAACTGCCTGATCTGCGGCGGGCAGGGCTGTCCCACCTGCAAGCACGAGGGTTGGGTCGAGATGGTCGGCAGCGGCATGATCCACCCGAATGTCCTGCGAGCCGGCGGCATCGATCCGCACGAGTACACCGGTTTCGCCTTCGGCTTCGGTCTGACGCGGCTGGCCATGATGAAGTACGGCATCAGCGACATCCGCGTCATGAACAGCGGAGACCTTCGTGGATTGGTATCGCCCGATCGCCTGGTGGGTCCGGCGCTCAACCGGGATGCGTCGTAACGTGATCGCCGACGATCGAACGGCATGTTCTCAAGAAGATAACCTGTGAGTCGCCCATGCTCATCTCACTGAATTGGCTAAGAGATTACGTCAACATTCCGTCGGGCCTCTCGGCGCACGATCTGGCCGAGAAGCTCACGACGATCACCGCGAACGTCGAGGGCGTTCAGCAGGTCGTCGTACAGGCCGAGGGGCTCATTGCCGCCAAGGTCGTCCGAATCGATACCGTCGACGCGGCTCGCCACCTGTTCTGCGCCGTGCTCGATGTCGGCACCGGCCAGGTCGAAACCGTCACCCACGCCCCCAACCTCCAGGTCGGCAGCGTCGCCGTTTACGCCCCCGTAGGCTCGACGGTCGGCAAGATCGGCAAGATCGGCCAGACCCAGGTCAGCGGCCGCACCTCCGTCGGCATGATCCTGCCGGGCGAGGCGATCGGCATCATGCAGACCACGCAGCAGGCCGTCCTGCTCCCGCCGTCCACCGCGCCGGGCAGCCGCATCGACATGAAGGAACTGAACGACTCGGTCATCGACATCGAAAACAAGTCGATCACCAACCGCCCCGACCTCTGGGGCCACTACGGAATCGCCCGCGAAGTGGCTGCCATTCTGGAAGTCCCGCTGAGCCCGTACGACGGCTTCATGGTCTCGCCCGAGAAGCTGGCCGGCAACGGCCTGCCCGAGATCCCCATCGTGATCGACGATCCCAAGCTGTGTCCCAGGTATTCCGGGCTGATGATGGCGGGGCTCAAGGCGCAGCCCGCCCCGCTGTGGATGCAGGCCCGACTGTCGCACGTCGGCCAGCGGCCCATCGACTTCCTCGTCGACCTCACCAACTACATCATGTTCGACGTGGGCCAGCCGACCCACGCCTTCGACGGCCAGAAGGTCCGCAAGATCGAGGTGGCCACCTCCAAGGCCGGCGAGAAGTTCACAACCCTCGACGGCTTCAGCAGACAACTGCCGCAGGGCACGGTCATGATCCAGTCCGAGCGGAAGAACGTCGCCCTGGCGGGCATCATGGGTGGGGCCGACAGCGAGGTGACCGCCGCGACGACGACCCTGTTGCTCGAAGCGGCCAATTTCGAACCCGCCACCATCCGCCGGACCGCCTCCGCCATGGGCCATCGAACCGAGGCCAGTGCCCGTTTTGAGAAGGCCCTCGACCCGGCGTTCACGCTTCTGGCCATCGGGCGGTTCGTCAGACTGGCCGAACAGGAACTGCCCGAGTTCAAAGTCCTCTCGCGGCTGAGTGATTGCTATCCGAAGCCCAGTCCGCCGATTTCCGTCACCGTCGATCTGGCGTTCGCCAGTCGTTTCATCGGCAGCGAGGTCTCGTCCGAGCGGGCCGACAAGCTCCTGAGTGCGATCGGGTTCCGGTGCGAGCCGAACGGCCCCGGCAAGCTGCGGGTCCATGTGCCTTCGTACCGGGCGACGCGAGACGTCACCATGGAGGCCGACGTCATCGAGGAACTCGCTCGCTTCGTCGGCTATAACAACATTCCCCCCGCACTGCCCGATGTCACCATGCGGAGCTTCGCGCCTGTGTCGGAACTGCGCATCGAGCGGCGGACCATCGAGCTGCTCTGCGGCGGGCTCGGCTTCAACGAGATCCACAGCTATGTCTGGTACGACCCGCAGTGGATCGAGCGGCTCGGGTTCGATGCCGGGCCGTGCGTTGAGATCGCGGGCTTCTCGTCGGGCGGTCGGCGGCTTCGGCAGACGCTGATGCCCGAACTGCTGGCCGCCGCCGACCTGAACCGCCATGCCTATCAGCGATTCAGCCTGGTGAGCATCGGCAGCGTCTTCTTCCCCGAGAAGGCCGGCGACTGGCCCATGAAGGAGAATCGCCGGCTGGGTATGGCCATGGTGAGTCGCGGAAACGAGGACGCACTACTGACCGAGCAGAAGGCCGTCATCGAAAGCTGGGCACGCGAGGTGCTCGCCCGCTCCGCCGCGTTCAAGGCCTACGATGCATCGCGCCCGCTTCGCCCGTGGGATCACGTTCTCAAAACCGCCGATATCGAGGTGGCCGGCCGAACGATCGGACGGCTGACCCTCGTTCCGCTGGAATGCCGGCTTCGCATCGACGAGCATCTCCGCCGCTGGTCGATCGTCCTGACCGAGATCGATCTGGACGCGGCCGTTGTGATCGGTTACGCCGAGGACTCGCTCCAGGCCGTACCGACCCATCCGCAGGTCGAGCTGGATTTCAGTGTTGTGATCGATGCCACGCGACGCTACGCCGCAATCACCCAGGAGATCGGGCGTTTCGATCACCCGCTCTTGCGGCGAATGACGTTCCTGGACTGTTACGAGGGGTCGAACCTGCCGGCGGGCCATCGCAGCCTGACGTTCCGGGCCCTCGTCGGCTTGCCCGACCGCACCCTGACCGAAGAGGATCTGCAAGGCTTCCGCACGGCCTTCATGGCCTATCTCGAACAGCACGGTATGGCCCTGCGCAAGTAACCGGCAGGCCTATTGCCGCAGCGAGAGGCGTTCACAGCATCGCTTCCCGAAGTGTCTTCCGATGCCGGTCATCGAGGCGCCCGCGCCGACGTGCCGGGACGATCGGATCCGCCCTCTCGTTCCCCCACGCCGTCGCTATACTCGCATACAAGAATCAATGTGGCCTCTCGGTCCGTGACACCCTTCTCGAGAGTGCCCTGTTGTCCCCTGAAGCCTGGAATGCGTCGTCCTGCGAATCCGCCCGGGCGAGCATCTTCACGTCGCGATTGAACAGGACGATTCGGCCTGTGGTTTGCCGGGAACATGCGCCAGGATGGTTCGGATAAGGCACGCACGTTCGATGGGCTTGGTAGCGAAGTCATCACATCCGGCCTCAAGGCACTTCTTGCGTTCGGTGGCCATCGCGTGTGCCGTCAGAGCGATGATGGGCCGCGTGTAACCCCGTGCACGCAGAATCCCTGTGGCCTCATAGCCGTCCACCTCTGGCATCTGCATATCCATCAGGATCACGTCGAAAGGAGCCTTTTCCGCAGCCGCAGCCAGCGCCTTGCTCACCGCGACCCGCCCGTTCTCCGCCAACTCAACGGTTGCCCCCGCCTTCTTCAGCACGTGCGCGATCAACCGCTGATTGTCCGGTCCATCCTCGGCCAGCAGGATACGCACATCGCGCAGAGTTGAGGCCCCGGACGAGGGGAGCGGCGTCTTGTCGCATCGGGATGCGGAGGTGGAGTCTCGGGGATCCCAGCTTTCCGTCTTCCCAATTCCGTCCAGCGGGCCCGTCGCCACCGTGACTCGGAATCGTGTGCCCAGTCCAGGCTTGCTGTCGGCCAGTATCAGATCTCCTCCCAGCAGATGGGCCAGCCTCTTGCTGATCACCAGGCCGAGCCCAGTCCCGCCGAATTGCCGGGCCGTCGAAACGTCCGCCTGGCTGAACGGCTTGAATATGCGTGCGGCTTGTTCATCCGTCATGCCGATGCCGGTATCGATCACATCGAACTGCATGTACGGTTCGCCATCACCCTCGACGAGTCTCGTGACGAGCCTGACACCTCCGGACTCCGTGAACTTCACAGCATTGCCGATGAGGTTGATGAGGATCTGACGCAACCTCATGGGATCCGTCCGGAAGGATCTCGGAATAGGTCCGATCGACTCGATGTCGAATTCAAGCCCCTTGCTCTTGGCCCGCACCGATGCGATGGACGCCACCTCGGCCAGAATGTCGTACGTCGAACAGGCGAGCAACTCGACGCTCATCTGTCCGGCCTCGATCTTGGAGAGGTCGAGAATGTCGTTGATCAGGCCCAGCAAATGATGGCCGCTTCGCCGAATGATACTGATGGCACTCTTCAACTCTCCGTTTCCGTAGTCGCACGTCCCCGGGCAACACTCTGAAATGACATCGGAATACCCCAGAACGGCCGTCATCGGCGTGCGGATTTCGTGGCTCATGTTGGCCAGGAAATCACTCTTGAGGCGGCTCGCCTCCTCCGCGGCCGTCTTGGCAGCGGCCAACTGCACCTCAACCTCCTTCATCTTCTCGATGTCAACGAAGGATTCAACCAGTGTGTCACGTCCCCCGATTCTTGCCGGCAGGACGGTCTTGAGAACCGGGATCTTCTCTCCGCCCACGGTCAGCAGGGTACGTTCGGAGGCATCCACGCTTTGCCCCAGATCGGTTACCGGACATCGTCCCCGTTCGGCGGGGCAGATCAACTCGTGACATTCCACCCCGATCAGGTCGCTCTGCCGGCAACCTGTCATTACAGCGGCCTTGGGGTTCGCGTCGATGATCCGATGGTTCTGCGCATCAACGAGGACGATGCCGACTTGCAGCGAGTGCAGGATCTTCCGGAACCGCTCCTCGCTTTCACGCAGTTCTTCCTCCGCGCGTTTCCGATGCGTGATGTCGGAGTGCGTGCCCGTCATGCGCAACGGTGTGCCGTCGTCGGCCCAATCCACGACCTTTCCACGGTCGTGCACCCAGATCCACGAGCCGTCCTTATGCTTCATGCGACACTCGCAGTCGTAGTGATCGATCTCGCCCGCGAAGTGCCTCCGAATCAACTCTTCAGACACCTTTGCATCGTCGGGATGCACCAGGTTCAACCATGTCTGGATGCTCACGGGTTGGAGTTCGTCCAGCGTGTATCCTACGATGTCCGCCCAGCGTTCGTTGAACGTGGTCTCACCCGTCTGCACCATCCATTCCCAGGTGCCGACACGTGTCCCCTCAATGATGTCGGCAAGCCGCTGGCGCTCGCATCGGAGCGTCTCCTCGGTTTGCTTGCGCTCCGTGATGTCTCTCGCTGAAGCGTAGAGGTACAGATGCCCGTCCAGGTTCACGCCCCTTGCACTGATTTCTACGTCCCGGATTCGACCATCTTTGGAGCGATGTCGTGTCTCGAACACCTCGGGACTGCGGATCAACTGGCGTATCTTTGCGCGCAACTCATCGGAGGACCACTGGATTTCCCAATCGGCTACGTTCATCCGCAGCAGATCTTCTTTCTTATATCCCAGCATTCGACAGAAGGCGTCGCTGGCCTCCACGACGTTACCGTCCTCATCCAGCACATGAATCCCATCGGAGCCCGTCTGTAGGAGAACCTGATTGCGCATGGCCTGGATGGAGGCGGCGTGCTCCGCCTGCTTGCGGTCGGTGATGTCTCGCATGGAGGCAAATAGCTGCACTCCGCCGTCCAGGGGCAGAGCGGTCAGTACAACCTCCGCCCAGAAATCCGTCCCACCGACCCTGCGATGAACCCATTCGAATCTTGCCCCCCCGGCGGTAAGGGCATCTTCGATCTTCTCCAAAGCGCTTTCCTTCGAAGTGACCCCATTCGGCTGCAATTCCGGCGAGAACTCGTCAGGCGATCGACCGATGATCTGCTCTCGGTCTGCTTGAAACAGGGACAAGAGAGCCTTGTTACAGTCCCGAACTACGCCGTCCGCGATGAGGAAGTAGGCGTCCTTCGAATCCTCGAACAAGGTGTGAAACTTGGATTCGCTTTGCAGAAGCTCGGCGGTACGATCCTTCACCTGCTGTTCGAGCAGGGTTCGGTGTTGACTGAAGAGACCAACGGAGCTGGCCAGAACGATCGTCAGGAACACCCCGACGGCAAGTGTCAGCCAGAATGCCCGCTCCGGGTGTGCTGCCAGAAAGGCCTGCCCGGGTCGGACGACAATCACATAGGCCTTGCCCAGGATCAGCAGGGGTGCTTGTAAGCTCAAACTCGCTTGACCACCATGAGACGCTATACCTGCGACGGCAGCCGGTGCATCACCCTCCGGTGATCGCGCCAGGAGAAACGGAGGCTGGTTGCTTCTCAACTGATACCACTCCACGATGGTCGTGGATTGGCCGGGCAGGGGCTTTCCCAGGCAGTGGCTGAGCAGAGACTGCGTGCGCAGCGCGGCCACCGCGAAGCCGCGCAGATGCGATGGATCTTCCTGATCAAGAACCGGATGGTACGCAAAGATACTCTTCTGATGTGCGGCGTCTTGGATCAGAACGGCAGGTTCAGTACCGGTCGGCAATCCTGTCCGGATCACCTCCTCCAGTGCCGCACGACGAATCGCATCTGATCCGAGATCGTAGCCGAAAGCCCCTTCGTTTCCAGTCACGGGTTCCATGAGACGGACGGGATAATACACGTTGCGTCGGTCGGCTCTCACCTGCCGGCCCTGTGCATCCTTCTCCCATATCTGGAAGTGCGCCAAGCCCTCCTGCCGAGCCGCCTCCTCAAACAAAGTCCTGTCCGGTGCCTTCACCACCGGAACCCATGCCCACGCTTCAACTGTGCCGGATTCACGCAGTCCCTTCGCATACTGGTTGAAGGTACGCTGATCCAGCGTGCGATGGCTCTCGAAGAATCGGCCCAGGTTGCCGAGCAGGTCATCGCGGATATCACATATGCTTGTCACCACCATACTGGACGGCCTGTCGGCCAGGTGCGAGAAGATCAACTGTCGCGATCGAGTCTCCTGATCATGAGCAAAGTGGGCCGCCATGAGAGAGATTGTCAGACCGGTCGACCCGACGATGAGGGTTTCGGCATGGCGGAGAATGCCCTGTTGGTGCATCGGAAGCAGGCCCCGCCAGTACACCAGTGCCCTCGCGCCTACGAACACGACTGCAAGTGCCAGGGTGAACAGTATGCCGTTCAATCGCTCGCGGGCGACGATGGCCTGCCAGGTCCGAGCTTCGATATCAATACCGATGACCAGGATCACTTCATTCGAACGCGGTGCCAGGATAGGCGCAAAGGCGCTCACGAATGTGCCGTATTCATCGCTGTAAGGGCCCACCGTCTGCGGCGTGCAGGACCTGAAGGCCTCTCGAAGCGCTTCGGGCGGGCGCTGATAGACCGTTCCGGGCGGTGACGCCATGGGGTCGCTTTCCAACAGACTTTCAGGCCCAAATACGATCTGGCCGTTGCGAATCGCCTGGCTGTAGATGCTGCGATGGCCCGCAGTTCTTGCGTACAGCCTCAACTGGTCCTCCAGGCGTCTGAAGTGCGGGTTGTCCTTGTCTGCTGGGCTGAATGAAAGAGCGCGAATCCGTTCGGTGTTGATCGTTCGAGCAATCGCGGATGCCTGAGACAGCACGTGATTGCGCTGCTGCGTGTCGGCGATTTTTCCCCGCCATTCTGTGAGCCCAAATCCGCCTATCACCAGGGCTGCAAACGTTGCCGGTACCCACCATTTCAGGACGTAAGGTCTGCCGGCTTCCTCTTCATGCTTCCGGGATGCGATGGCCCATACGCCGGCCGCAATGACGGCGGCGCACATGGCGCAGAGCAGTTGAACGGGCACTCCCGTGCGTGCCATGAACGATGAGTCATTCAACACCGACGCGGGGAAGAACGTAGCCTTGGGTACGACCAGCCCTGAGAAGAGACCGTAAACGAAGAACGCCGCGCCGGCCAGGCTCAGTGGCCTGCGCCGCTCGCGGTCTGCCTGGCGAGCCTCACGAACGAACGCCAAACCTGCCAGCAAACCACCGGGAAGTGCCAGGGCGTAACGGACCGTGACGTTCAATCCATCGAAACCGGCCGCGCCTCCCAGACCTGCCAGTGCCAGCAGTGGCACGAGCACCCAGGGTTCGGTGGCGCTGTGTTGCTGCGCTCTGATCACGCACCAGCCACACCAGACCAGCGACACAAAGGCCGCGGCCAGGAACAGCAGGCGCACCCACTTGAATCCAGCCGAATCCCCCAGGCTGACGGCCAACATCTCCAGCCATACGTTGAGCCCCTGCAATACCCCGAAACAGGCCAGCCATCCCCACGGAAGCCGATCTTTGGGGGCAAGCCTCATGCACAAGCATTTCGACGCCAACACGATCATCGCGAGACCGTGAGCGAACAAGAGGTAATCGCATTGAGTCTTTAGTAGGTCAAGCATTCTAAAGCGATCTGGTTCAAGGGCTAAGAAGCTCAATGAATACCACTACTTGATTCGATCAGATTGGGCAGCAATGTAAGTTTTATTCGTTTGTCAGAAAGGTGTCAGAAGCAGACAGGGGGGCTAGTGCAATTGGCGGACAACGCGGTCCACATCTTATAGGACGGGGAAGAACCTCAGACATGAGAAGTCCATCGGGAGGCCCATAACTCCGTCGGGGACTCCTCGGTGTGGTTTGTATCAACCGACACATCACCCAGACCCCATCGTGAAACCGAAGGTGTCTGATTCCCAGATCATCGGTGGTGATCGCAACACCGCGGGTGCCCCCACATGCCCTGATCATGTCGGCTTCGGAACGGTCCGGCCCGGTGAATCTGCCTTAGGGGCGCGACGTTGTGGTGGGCCCAAGTGTCGCACGCGGACCGCGGCGAAGCTCCCATTGATCGACGACGTGGCCGCCGAGATCGATCTGTCGAAGCTTCAGGTTGTCCGGCGACACGTCGAGGAGCGTGAAGCTCAGGTCCTGATCGAAGAACGCGGCGATATACGCCGGGCGTGACGAGACAGGTTTCTCTTCATAGAGTCGTGCACCACCGGCCCCTGTCACGATGTAGACGATCCCTTTCGAATCGTCGACAACCGTTTCACTTCTCAGGGGGTGCGTCCGCTCGTACAGGTGGTTGTGCCCCAAGAGCATCATGTCCACTCCGGCGGCCTCCATCGCCGGCACCAGCAGCGTTCGGAGCCGAATGTCGGGATCGCGCTTCTCGGTTCCCGTGTATGGCGGATAGTGGCAGAACACGAATCGCCACTGACGGCCGGCCGACGAAAAGACCTCCTTCAGCCACGGGGCGACCTGCCCGGTCAACTCGGCGTCCTTGGCCATTCCGTCGATGCCCACGAACCTCGCGCAGCCAAAGTCGAACCAGAAGTGTCTCTCGGGCTGGAGGCCGGCGGGTCCGTTTCGAGGCAGCACAAACGTGCTCAGAAACGGTTCTCCGTCGCGGGTTCTCAGATCATGATTGCCCAGCACCGGCACGAACATCGTCGAAGGCAGCATTCGGCGATAGGGCTCGAAGAAGTTGGCGGGATAGCACTCGGGGGCCCCGTCGAAGTAGACCAGGTCGCCGGTATGAAGGATGAGGTCGAAGGGATACTCCATCATCCTCTTGCCCAACTGATACTGCGAAAAGCTCCCCGTGCCGGAATCGCCGAAGACGAGCAGGCGTACAGGAGCCGTCGGGCCGGCGTCTGTCTTGCACGACCACGAGCCGAGAAGGGCCGATACTCCGCCGAACCGATCGTACACCTCGTATCGATACGTCTGTCCGGGCCGCAGCCCCGTCACAGAGGCGGCATATTGCCCGTTCTCCTTCACGGCAGAAACGTCGGCCACCGTCTGATCGCCCAACTTCACCACAAGCCGTCCGCTGCCCGGCAGGTCTGTCTGCCACACCACGGTGAACCCGGTCGGCCCGACCATCTGAATCATGGGCCCACCGGTGAACGGGCTGTGCAGGTAATAGTAGACCGTGCCGATGATGGCAACGAAGACCGTCAGGCAGGCAATGGCAATCAGGTACTTTCGGCGACGCGGTCGGGGTGTCGGTCTGTCGGGAGCGGTACTCATCGGCGGCCCTCAGTGCTCAGCCCATAGCCGAACGAAAACAGCGGCGTCTGCCCCGCGAGCGTCTCCAGCGGCAACTGGTCCATCGTCTTGGGCCAGGTGTACGGCAGCTTTCCGGTAAAGGGATAATCCCCGAACAGGACATCGGCGACTCCGCGCCCCTCCGTTCCCGGCAGCCACGCGGCCACCCATGCGTCGACGCCCTCCAGAAGGTCGGTGATGATCATCGGTCTGCCGGAAATCAATACGACCACCAGCTTCCGGCATTTGTCTCGGCAGGTCTTGATCAGGTCCACGTCTTCTTGCGACAGGTGCAGGTCTTCCCGATCGCCCATCCCCTCGGCATAGGGCATCTCGCCGACCACCACGACACCGACATCCGCGGGCAGCGAAGGCGCTTCATTCTCCGTGCTACCGGCAAACTCCCCGGACGGATCGTAGAACACGCCGGCGGAAGAGGCGACCGTCGCTCGGATGCCGGCCAGCAGCGTCGTCCCCTTCGTGATCTCGCCCGCCCCGCTCTGCCAGCCCACCGTCCATCCGCCGCACTGGATGCCGATATCGTTTGCCGCCTGGCCCGCCACGAGAATCGTCGCCGTCTCTTTGCTCAATGGCAGCGTGTCGCCGTCATTCTTCAGCAGGACCAGCGACTTCCGCACGGCCTCCCGGGCGATCTCGCGATGCTCCGTCGAACCCACGCGCGGCAGCAGGTCCTCTCGGGCGTAGGGGTGTTCGAACAGCCCCAGCGTGAGCTTGGCCGTCAGGATCCGGCGGACGGCATCGTTGATCCGCTCCATCTTGATCGCGCCCAACTGAATCGCCACGGGTACATCGACGAGGACCCGCTGGTGGAGATAGGGCGCCAGCACCATATCGATGCCGGCGTTGATCGACTGAACGACATCGAAGAAGTAGAAGCCGGTGATCCGTTCGATCGCCGCCCAGTCCGACACGACGATCCCGTCAAATCCCAATTCGCCCTTGAGCACATCGGTCAGAAGGTACCGATTGGCGTGCATCTTCGTGCCGTTCCACGAGCTGTACGAGGCCATGATGCTCAGGACGCCCTCTTGGATGGCCGACACATACGGCGGCAGGTGCACCGACCTCAGTGTCGCTTCATCAACATCCGAGTTTCCTCCGTCCAGACCGGGGAAGCCCATCCCCTCGTACGAGGAACTGCCCCAGACCGTCGCCCCATCGGCGATGAAGTGCTTGGGTGTACCCATCACACGGACCGAGCAGGGATCGGCGACATCTCCCTGAAGTCCTCGAAGATACGCCGTACCCAGCGTCGTGACGAGTTCGGTGTTCTCACCATAGCTTTCGCAGGCCCGGCCCCATCGAATGTCCTGCGCCACCGCCACCGTCGGGGCGTAGTCCCAATAGGCGCCCGTGGCGGCCATCTCAATGGCGGTGGTCTTGCCGATGCGAGAGACCAGTTCGGCATCTCGCGTGGCGCCCAGCCCGACGTTATGCGGAAAAACCGTCGCTCCCACCACTCCGGCATGACCGTGCACGGCGTCCACCGCGTAGATCATGGGAATGCCCAGCCGGCTTTCCATGGCGGCCTTCTGGAAGGTGTTGATCATGTCGGCCCAACCCTGGGGCGTGTTCTCCTCCGGATAGTCGCCGCCGCCGCTGCACAAGGCTCCGATGCCATGCAGCGTGACCTGCCAGGGCTCCACCGCGAACTTCGACGTCTGAAGCATCTGTCCGACCTTCTCGGCCAAGGTCATCAGGCTCAGCAGATTCTCGACACGTTCGGCAACAGAAACGTTGGGATCCTTGTAGAGTGCGTTTGCCGATACCGGCTGCGTCGTCGGCGGAATGATGCGACCAATCTCGTTGGGATCGAGGGGCAGCGTCAGGCATCCCCCCATCGACAGCACGCTGCACACCGCCGTAACGATCAGCGGGATACAGACTCCTCGGCGCAGATTCACCATGCGACACCTCTCGAACACAGTTCACGGCGCTCGAATTCCCGAAGGCCGATCTCTGTGCGTTGGACTCCCTTCCAGTACTGCCGATCTTGTGAGAGTTTACAACAAACGGGTGGGGGAAGTCTACGAGCCCGCCGACAGTCGTATTATCGGACGTTCCCGCGGTGTGGGTTGCGCTTGGGAAGTTGCCGACATATATGGTCGATATCTCTCGTGTCGGAGGTTGCCCATGATGGTACGGCTCAGCCGCCTCGCACGGTCGTTCCTTGAGTACGCAACATCGGTTCGCACGCTCAGGGGCGTGGCGATCATCGGGTGGGTCGGTTGTGTGATCGGCCTGGTGACGTTCATCGCCGGTGTGAATGGTCCCTTGAATGCCCAAGGGGAATACGTCGGCGGCGATTTCCTGACCTTCTACACGGTCGGGCGCATGGTCCTGGAAGGCAAGGCCGGCTCGCTCTACGATTTGCGCGAGCAACTCCAGACCCTCCGTCGCATCGCCGGACGCCCCGATTTCGACCGCATGCAGCCCTACGTCAATCCGCCAACGCTGGGACTGCTCAGCTCCCCATTGGCACTGCTGCCGTTTCCGGCCGCCTATGCGGCTTCGGTCGTTCTCCTGGCGTTGGTCTTCTGGGCAGGCTTGCGATGGGTCCGCCGAGTCATGCCCGAATTGGCCTCAGAGTGGTTCGTCGTCGTCGCCCTGTCGCTGCTGTTCTTCCCCTTCGGCCGCACCATCACCGGCGGGCAGAACACCGCCATCAGCTTCGCACTCATCGCAGCATTGATCGTCGCCTTGCGCGGCGGACGACAGGCATGGGCGGGCGTGGCGCTCGGCCTCATGTGCTACAAACCCCACTTCGTCCTGATCCTCTCGTCGCTGCTGCTGTCGCGGCGATACTGGATCTGCCTCGTCGTGGGCGGAGCCGTCGGTTTCGGGCAATACCTCCTCGGGGCATTGTTCTGCGGCCTTCGCTGGCCCATCGAGATGCTGAGCTGCGTCAAGACCTACTGGCCGATGGAGTGCAGACACAACGGTCCGTTTCTCGTGTCGTGGGCGGGTTTCTGGGAATATGCCCTGGGCGAAACACTCGGCAAGCCGCTGGGCTACGGCCTGGCATTGGCTACCCTCATCGTCGTCCTCTGGGCGTGGCGGCGAATGGACGCCAGGGCCCCGTCGTCCGGACCGCTCTGGGGGCTCGCGGTGTGTGCCGTCATCCTGGTCAGCCCGCACACTCAATGGTACGACGGCGGATTGGTCCTGCTGCCGGTTCTGCTCGGACTGGACCACCTCAGGCGCCAGGGGCTGCCGATCGGCCTGCCTCTGCGAGCGATGCTCGTGGCCGGATTCCTGCTGTTTCCCGTCTATCGACTCGCACCAACCTTGGGGTGGAATCCGCTCATCCTCTTGCCGGCCGGCGTCCTGGTGTGGATGGTCGCACTGACCACCCGCCGGTTCGGCGACCTTCACGCAGCGGTTGTCGAGGCCGGACACACCGCATCACCTCACGCAGTTGTGCGCGGTCCCACAATCTGAACAGGGGGGGCCGCGATTGCCAAGGTCCTGCCGAAGTCTGTCATGGATTCGGGGGCAACGGCTTCGCGCTGAGGATTTGCTGCACCCAGGGGGCGATCGCCTCGGCGGCGGCGGCATTGCCCAGCGCGTTCCAGTGGGGGTCGTTCGGGAAGTCGTAGCGACGACGCTCCTGCGTCACCTTCGCCGTCATCGTCAGGGTCAGATCCAGGTAGGGGATCTTGTGCTGCCGGCAGAGGGGTTCGATCTTCTCACCCATGTAGTAGCGGCGAACGCCGAGGCATTCCGGGTCCTTCGATGCCGGGATCGGTTCGAGGGCCTTGCTCTGCCACGCCGCCTCGATCGCCGGTCGGTTGCCCTCCCACACTACCGCAAAACGGGCGTTGCGCCGCTGGCACTCTTCGTTGATGGCCACCAGCAGCGTCTCCATGAGCCGCCACGACTTGGTCTGTCGCTCGATCAGGTCGCTCTGGCTCGAGTTCTCGACCGGCCGGTGAGGGCCGAACTGCTCGCGCGGCATCTCGCCGCCGTGACCGGCCGCGACGAACTTATTGATCAGCCCGGCATGAAACAGTGTATAACGAACCAGGGCCGAATAGGTCAGAACCGTTCTCCATGCCGGCAGGTCCAGCGCCTCGGTGGGCAGAGGCTGCAATCGTCCGTTACCCATGATGGTGAAGGCCGGCACATATCGCGGGATCTGAGTGATATACGGTGAACTGTCGTAGACATCGTTGACGACGAACAGCAGCACCACGATGTCGGGGTTGTAGTCCAGCACACGGTTGCGGATCAGCAGATATTCCTGTGCCGTGCCGAACCCTGAACAGCCGAAGGCATACCATTCACTCGGCAGACCCGAGTTGTTCATGATCGCCTGGGCCTTCTCGACGAATCGGTCCTTGTTGACCACCCGAAGCGCCTCGACGAACGAGTCGCCCACCACCGCCACCCGAGTCGTGTTGGGCGGCTTGACGGGCGTATACGAGCGCGTGTCGTTGAAACCCTGAGCGTTGAAGTGGTATGGCACCCGGACATTGTGGTCGATGTACATCCCCCTCTGATTGGGCAATCGAACCGGTCCCACCGCCGGGTCCCACGTGTATCGCGGCACGTCGGTCACACGCCCGGAAAGCC
Organism: uncultured Planctomycetales bacterium; assembly: GCA_964446835.1. Classification (GTDB taxonomy): domain Bacteria; phylum Planctomycetota; class Phycisphaerae; order UBA1845; family JAFGLZ01; genus CAYUQT01. The sequence goes on from CAYUQT010000016.1 coordinate 64,236, forward strand.
GCAGCCCCATCTCGACGATGCCCAGACCGATGAGCAGTCCGGCGGCCACCGCGGCGGCGCGGAACAGAATGCTCCGGCGCGGCGTTACCTTCGGGCCGGCCGCAACGGCCGGTGCCGGTATCTCGACCGCCGGCGCCGCTTCGACCGGCGCGAAATAGTCTTGCAACGCCGCCACCTGCCAGGCGTTTCGCCGGAGTTCGTCGATCGCCATCACCAGGGCACGAGCCCCCGTCGCGGTCGTCACGAGCAGCCGGTTGTGCGCGATGGCCGCCGCCCGGAGGTGACCCTCGTCGGTGTCGCGCCCCTTGCGAGTCGGCGTGTTGATCAGCAGGTCCACCGTCCCGTTCTCGATCAGGTCGAGCATGTTCGGGCGGGCCTTGTCGTGGATCTTCATGATCCGGCTCGATGGAATGCCCGCCTCGCTCAGAACCGAGTGCGTCCCGGCGGTGGCCAGCAGGTGGAAGCCCATATTCGCCAGTTGTCGCGCCACCGGAATGATCATCGGCTTGTCGGCGTCGTGAACGCTGATGAAGACGTTGCCCTCGGTCGGCACGCGGTAGCCGGCGCCCATCTGCGCCTTGGCGAACGCGGCGCCGAATCGCCTGGCGATCCCCATCACCTCGCCCGTGCTGCGCATCTCCGGGCCCAGGATCACGTCGACGCCGGGGAACTTGCCGAACGGAAAGACCGGGGCCTTCACGCTCACGTGCGTCGGATGCGGGGCATCGTCGAGCCCGAGCTCGCCCAACAGGTCGGTCAGCCGGCGCCCCAGCATCACCTTCGTTGCCAGCTTCGTCCACGGCACCCCCGTGGCCTTGCTGACAAACGGCACCGTTCGCGAGGCGCGAGGGTTCACCTCCAGCACATACACCTGCCCGTCCTTTACGGCGTACTGGACGTTCATCAGCCCCCGAACCCCCAGCCGCATCGCCAGCCGGCAGGTCTGATCCTTGATCTGATCGACAATCGCCGGTGACAGGGCATACGGCGGCAGCGCACATGCCGAATCGCCCGAGTGGATGCCGGCCTCCTCGATGTGCTCCATCACCCCGGCCACCACACACCGCTCGTCGTCGGCGATGCAGTCCACGTCCACTTCGGTGGCGTTCAGCAGAAACTCATCCACCAGAATCGGGTGATCCTTGCCGCCGGTCTCGACGCGGTCGGTGGCCGCGAGCGCTCGTTCCATATACCGATCGAGGTCTCGTTCCTTGTTGCAGACCTCCATCGCCCGGCCGCCCAGGACATACGACGGTCGCACCAGAACCGGATACCCGATCCGTTTGGCGACCGCCTTGGCGTCTTCCAGGTTGTGGGCGATGCCGTTGGCCGGCTGCTTGAGCCCCAGCTCCGAGAGGATCTTGGCGAACTCCTGCCGGTCTTCCGCCAGGTGGATCGATTCGGGCGGCGTGCCCAGGATAGGCACACCCGCGTTCTTGAGTTCCTGCGCCAGGTTCAGCGGCGTCTGACCGCCGAACTGGACGATAACGCCTTTCAGCAGACCGCGATGGCCCCCTTCGGAGCCGTCCAGTCGTTCGCAGATGTTCAGCACATCCTCGTGCGTCAGCGGCTCGAAGAACAGCAGATCGCTCGTGTCGTAGTCGGTGCTGACGGTCTCGGGGTTCGAGTTGACCATGACGGTCTCGTTGCCCTCTTCCCGGGCCGCCATCACCGCGTGGACGCAGCAGTAGTCGAACTCGATGCCCTGGCCGATGCGGTTCGGTCCCCCGCCCAGAATCACCACCTTGGGCCGGTCGGTGATCCGGATCTCGTCGTCGACGCGCACCTCCGCCGTCGGCGACGCCCCGGGCGCTCGGTCGGCGCCGGGCAGGGCACATCGGCTGATCGGTGTTTCATACGAGGAGTAATAATAGGGCGTGTACGCCTCGAACTCCGCGGCGCACGTATCGACAAGCTTGTAGACGGGTTCGATGCCCAGCCGTTTGCGGGCCCGGCGCATGGTGGCCAGATCGATGTCCCACACGCGGCTGAGTTGGACGTCGCTGTAGCCCCACTGCTTGGCCTGACGCACCAGATCGACCAGTCCGTCGCTCTGCGCCGCTGCTACCGAAACCGGATCGTCGCTCTCGGCCAGCAGCATCACGAGCTTCCTCGCCTTGGGTGCCGCTTCGATCAGGTTCCGCTCGAAATCGACCAGGCTCTTGATGTTCTCCAGGAACCAGGGATCGATCCGGCTGATTTCGTACACCTGCTGGACGCTCCACCCCAGCTTCAGGGCGTAGCGCACATAGTACAGGCGTCCCTGGCTGGGCACGCTCAGCTTGTTGCGGATCACCTCCTGCGGGATGGGCCATTTCTGGGCGGCCGCCTCAACCGTATCGGCAGGGGCCTCGGAGGACGTCGATCCGCCGATCTTCGGCGGAGGCGCCAGGTGGGGGTCTTGCCCCGCCCGCCGCAGGCGGAGCTTCTCGGCCCGAAGCCACTTGTCGATCCCGTCCAGCCCCAGGCCGAACCGCTTGATCTCCATCGAGCGGATGCCCTTTTGCAGGGCCTCTTTGAACGTCCGGCCGATGGACATCGCCTCGCCGACCGACTTCATCTGTGTGGTCAGCGTCTCATCCGCTTCGGGGAATTTCTCGAAGGCCCATCGCGGAATCTTCACCACGCAGTAGTCGATCGTCGGCTCGAAGCTGGCCGGTGTCTTCTTTGTGATGTCGTTCGGCAGTTCGTCGAGCGTGTAGCCGATCGCCAGCTTGGCCGCGATCTTGGCGATGGGGAATCCCGTGGCCTTGCTTGCCAGTGCCGAGCTTCGCGAGACGCGAGGGTTCATCTCGATCACGACCATCCGCCCCGTGTCGGGATTCACGGCGAACTGGATATTGCTGCCGCCGGTCTCGACCCCGATCTCGCGGATGATCGCGATGGAGGCGTCCCTCATCCGCTGATATTCCTTGTCGGTCAGCGTCTGGGCGGGCGCCACGGTGATCGAGTCGCCCGTGTGAACCCCCATCGGGTCGAAGTTTTCGATCGAGCAGATGATGACGACGTTGTCCTTCTTGTCGCGCATCACCTCGAGTTCGTATTCCTTCCAGCCCAGCAGGCTTTCCTCGATGAGGATCTCGCTGACCCGGGAGTATTCGATGCCGCGCCGGGCGATGGTCTCGAACTCTTCGAACGTATTGGCGAAGCCGCCGCCCGAACCCCCCAGCGTATAGGCCGGGCGGATGCAGCAGGGCAGGCCGATCTCCTTCAGCACCGCCTTCGCCTCGTCCCAGTCGTGGGCGATGCCGCTCCGCGGAAGGTCCAACCCGATCCGAAGCATGGCCTTCTTGAATTCGGTTCGGTCCTCGGCCTTGTGGATGGCCGCACGGTTCGCGCCGATCATCTGAACGTTGTACCGATCGAGGATCCCCAGGTCGGCGGCCTCGACGGTACAGTTCAGCCCCGTCTGGCCGCCCAGGGTCGGCAGCAGCGCATCGACGGGTTGCCCCGTCTGCGCCTCGCGGGCCAGCACCTTCTCGATCCCCTCGGGAATGATCGGTTCGACATACGTCCGGTCCGCGAACTCCGGATCCGTCATGATCGTCGCGGGGTTGGAGTTGATCAGGACGACCTTGATACCCTCTTCGCGCAGGGCCTTGCAGGCTTGGGTGCCGGAATAGTCAAATTCACAAGCTTGGCCGATGACGATCGGGCCGGAGCCAATGATCAGGACCTTGTGCAGGTCGTCGCGTTTCGGCATGCGCGTACTCTAGGGAGTCTCCATAGGGTCCTCATCCATGATCCGGGGCCATAGGATAGCAACTCCGCGCCCGATCGGCAACGGGCTATATCAGGCAGACGTCACCCGGCACTCTACTCGCCCCCGCCCGGTCCGTCCGCACCCCTGAGGGGCAACGCAACGGGATGGCAAGCGCACCCGCGGGCCGAAACCCATCTCGGCCCCGTTCTCACGGGGCCTTCCCGGCCGCGCCGGGCTGTCAGGCCAGCCCCTTCGAGGGCTGGTAGCCCGTCAAATCTCGCTGCTCCCCAAACGCCTCCGCAGGGCCGGCTCCGATGCCGGTCGCTCAGGCCTCAAGACCGCAACCGCTGAAAACGCTCATGGTCACCCCCGTTTCGGGACCTCGTTACGATCGCTTCGATGCGGGCTTCCAGGGTTTCCGACTGTCGGGCAACGACCCTACCGAGAGCACCGGCGGACAGGCCGTCAGTGGTACCCGGGGTGGGCAGCAATATCCCTGCATTTCTTCGACTCAAGGCCCATATGGGGCCTTGTCTGAGAGATATGGGATGCGTAGAATTCCTACGTCGTCCAAGCAGTGCGGTCGGTACAACAATAGGTGTTATGCCTGGATAGACTCGATTTTCGTTCTCGTATCGTTCATTCTACGTAAAGCCATTCTCCGGGCACCTCCACCTATTTCAATCATAGCGTGTGGTCTGGTTCCATCAGGCGCGCCTGTGGGGCCTTCTTGTCCTCTTAAGACGCGTCCGGGCTTCTAGTCTGTCATTCGTACCCATCACAACACACACTGAGGAGGTACAACGTGATACGAGCTTCGGCTTCTATCGTGATTGGTGTCATTGTCTTCACACATCAGCCGGAAGCGGTGGCCAGCGCGACGTTCTTTGGATATTCGTCCGACAAGACGAACGCGTGGCTGGACTTTAGCTTCACGGTCTTCAAGGGGAGCGTCTCTGCCGGCGATGTCCGGTTCCAGCAAAGCGGTTGCGTTGATGTATCGGCGACGATCAACGGCGTTGCTTATCACGACGGCGGCCTTATCAACCAGATCGAGATCGAGCAACTGACCGCTACCCTGCCGGCGCCTTTCCACCTCGACGGATACGTTGACGGTATCCACATGGAACTCTACGTCGAAGATGCCGGGCTGATTGGCTGGTCCACTCCCCGCTCCGACGTCACCTCGACTGGGGGTTTCACCTACAAGCGGTATTCGGTCAGCCTGACCCCTGAGAGTGGTCCGATCTGGATGCTCTTGGAGAACGTAATGCAGTACGACTTCCCCCTCTACTACGTCACCTTTCCGTTCGCAGATAACTATACGCTGGCCGGCAACGTCCGCATCGACGACGAAGTGCCCTCGATAGAGACGCGCACATCAAGTTCATGGACCACGGCCTTCCCGGGCACAGACTACAACATCAAGGCCAGCGTTGCCCTGTGGATTACCGTACCTGAACCTGGCGCAATAGGGCTCCTCATACTACTCTTGCCTCTGGCCGCAACCATCCGCAACCGACGTTGAGATGACAGGTATCCAGCATTGCACTGTGCGGACACGTGGAACGGGAGATCACACATGAACTGTCGCAGACCGAAGACTAATCGATGCGTGCAACTGTACAGGTGGAGCATCGCGGCCGTGTGCATTACGAGCGGATGTCTGTACGGTGGCGCTGTCGGCGCTCTGCCCGAATGGACCCAGGTGACCATCCCCTCCGTTCCCCCCAACATCACAGGGGTGACGCTGTGTTCCACCTGGAGCAGTGGTCCCAATGACGTCTTCGTGGTGGGTGGCACCGGTAGTTTCATTGATGGCACCGACGGTACGATCCTCCACTATGACGGATCACAGTGGTCAGTGATGGTTAGCGGGCTGGCTGTGACCCTTTTCGACATCTGGGGTAGTGGACCGAATGATGTATATGCCGTTGGAGCACAAGCTACAGTCCTCCACTACGACGGCATTACGTGGACTACGATGAGCGACACACCGCGAGTTGCCTTTCCGGCGATATGGGGAAGTGGTCCAAACGACGTGCTCCTCACGGGGTTTTCCGGTAACGTGTACCGCTATGACGGGTCAAGCTGGACGAAGCAGAGCACCGGGACGTCCGGCATCCTGGCTATTGGGGGCAGCGGACCCAATGATATATTCGTGGTAGGGACTCACGGCCGGATGAGCCACTATGACGGCGTAAGCTGGACACCGATGAACGCTGGGGTTTGGCCCGATCTGTACGGTGTGTGGGTTGGTGGCTCCAATGATGTCTTCGCGGTGGGAACGCATACCCTTCCGCCATATGAATGCGTGGTGCTCCACTATGACGGGATCAGTTGGTCGGATATCACCCTATCAACATCTGTTTCCGTTGTGAACGCCGTCTGGGGTAGCGGCAGCAACGACGTTGTTGTCGTGGGTATTGGCTACCCAGGACGTGGAGCTCTACTGAGATACAATGGCGCGGCATGGACAGAAATGGAGCTTGGCAGCAGTGACCAAGGCCTGAGGGGGGTCTACGGCACCGGCCCCAATGACATCTTTGCCGTCGGCGATCGCGGAACAATCGAGCATTTCGACGGAGTAGCCTGGAGGTCACATTCGTCCTCACAACCGGCAAGAATGCAGGCCATGTGGATAAACGGCCCGAACGAGATCTTTGTTGCTGGAGAGCACGGGGTGATACAACACTTCGATGGCTGGGGCTGGTCGGTGATGGACAGCAGAACAGGGTTTACGTTGACCGGCATATGGGGGACCGGCACAGACAATATTGTTGCCGTGGGCGAATATGGGACTATTCTGCACTATGACGGTTCGACGTGGTCGCACATGGACAGTGGCACGACGCAGTCGTTGCGGGGCGTGTGGGGCACAGCACCGACCAACATGGTCGCAGTCGGAGATAAAGGGGTCATCCTCAGATATGACGGAACCGCATGGTCGTCGTCTCAGAGTATCGGAGCGGAATACACGCTCTATGGCATATGGGGAACGGCTTCTGACAATGTCTTCGCCGTGGGGCAGAAAGATGCGAACAGCAACTTATACGCAACGATTCTCCGCTACGACGGTTCGGCTTGGTCGCCCGTCTATATGAGCAGTTCGTATCGAGCCACGTTCTGTGGCATCTGGGGCAGCGGCCCGAACGACATCCATGCGGTCGGATATGGTGGAAGGGGAGCGCACTACGACGGATCAACGTGGTCCAACGTATCCACTGGCGGCGTGAACGACCTGCACGCCGTATGGGGCACCGGGCCGGACATCGCCTTCGCTGTGGGTGATTCGGGGGTCATCATCCGCTGGGATTCCTCACATGTGTGGCAGAGGCTGTTGTCAGGGACTTCAACCTCTCTCTGGGGGGTAGCTGGGAGCGGCCCGAACGACGTCTACGCTGTTGGGGCTTCATGTACTGTTCTTCGTTACGATCAGGATCGTTCCTTGTGGGGCCGGATGCTCTGCCCAAGTTGGAGTTTCGATGCCGTGTGGGGCACAGGGCCCAACGATGTGTTCGCGGTGGGGCCCTATGGGAAGATCGTTCACTATGACGGAACCACATGGGCGGTGACTTCCGAATCTGGAATGGAATGGACGGCGATTTGGGGCAGCTCCAGTAACGACGTCTTCACCGTAGGGGCCCAAGCGAACATCAGACACTACAATGGCACATCATGGGCAAAGATGGATGCAGGGTTGCTCTACGCTTTTCAGTACACGTTCAGAGATGTCTGGGGAAGCGGACCGGCCGATGTATTTCTCGTGGGCAGCTACGGGACGATCCTTCACTATGACGGAACCGCTTGGTCGGCCATGAACAGCGGGATCACCTGGGACCTCTACGGGCTCTGGGGCACGGGGCCCAATCATGTCTACGCGGTTGGTGACTATGGAAAGATCCGGCGATTCGACGGCTCGGCTTGGAACTGGGTGGACTCGCCCACGACTACACTGCTTCGCGATGTTTGGGGCAGCGGGCCGAACGACATCTTCGCCGTCGGTCAGGCAGGCACGATCGTTCACTACGATGGTGCGATTTGGTCGTTAATGAACAGTGGGATCACCGTCGATCTGCGCGGCGTCTGGGGTAGCGGGCCCAATGACGTCTTTGCGGTTGGCGGCGGGAGCCTGGGTGCAATCTTCCACTACGACGGCTCCACCTGGACCGAGATGCCGTGCGGAGGCTACGGCGCGTTGAACGGGGTCTGGGGCACGGGACCCTCCAACGTGCTGGTGGTGGGGAACGACGGCGCCATACTCCACTACCCACGTATAACGCCGTCGGCAAATAGCTGTGCTCTCACGCTCAAGAGTGTCAGTGCGGGGTCGGGGACGATCCTCATCGACCCCCCGCCGGCCGATGCGAATGCCCCTGCCTACGCGGCGGGCACGGTTGTGACCCTGACGGCCATGCTCAGTTCGGGCAAGTCATTCGTACAGTGGGAAATCAGCGGTACAGGCAGTTCGGATGAACCCAATGACGCGATCATAGACGCCAATGCGACGACCTCCATCGTCATGAACCGCGACCGCCAGGTGACGGCGGTGTTCAAATGCGGGATGGGTCTGGGCGCCCTGCCGCTGTCAGCACTCGCGCTCGTGGCGCTGATGATCCTCCGCCGGCGGGCGTAAGCACCGTCGAAGCGCCACGACTCTGACGGCCACGTGGATCCGACCCACTTGCCGTGGGGGGATCCACGTGCCATTGTGGGCCTCGGCGCGTGAATCCCCAAAGAGGTGGAAATACCTGCCAGAGTCTGCGCTCGCCTGGAAAACCCCCTCCGCTTCTCATATTCTGGCCCCAGTCGAGGGCACGTCCGTCATGGCCAGACTCCGGAACATCGCCGAGTTTCTCGGCCTGAAGCGAAGCATCGTCGGGCTGCTCGGCATGGTCGTTCTCGTCGGCATGGGCGAGCGGATGGCCGAACGCTTCCTGCCCATCTACATCGTGGCCCTCGGCGGCGGGGCCTACATCATCGGCGTCCTGAACGCCATGCAGAATCTCCTGGGCGCACTCTACTCGTTCCCCGGAGGGTACCTGTCCGACCACCTGGGCACGAAGCGGGCCCTGATCGTCTTCAACCTGACCTCCATCGTCGGCTACCTCATCGTGATCCTCATCCCCAACTGGGTGGCCGTGCTGATCGGCGCGGTCTTCTTCCTCTCATGGAGCGCCGTTTCGCTGCCGGCCACGATGGACCTGGTGGCCAAGGCCCTGCCGAAGACCAAGCGAACGATGGGTGTCTCGATGCACTCGCTGGTCCGCCGGGTCCCGATGGCACTGGGCCCGATCTTCGGCGGGCTCCTGATCGGGGCCTTCGGCGAGCGCGACGGCGTTCGGCTGGCGTTCGTGGCCGCCACCGTCATGGCACTGCTCGCGCTGATCGCACAGCAAATCCTCATCGAACCGGACCGGCCCAGAACAGGGGTATCCGCGGCGCAGTTCAACCCCTTCCGCGTCTTTGGCGACATGTCGGCCGATCTGCGAAACCTGCTCGCATCGGACATCCTCATCCGCTTCTGCGAGCAGATCCCCGGTGCCTTCGTTGTGCTGTGGTGCATGAAGCTGATCGCCTCGCCGGTATCGGCCTTTCAGTTCGGCGTGCTGACAGCGGTGGAGATGGCCACCGCCATGCTGGTCTACATCCCCGTCGCTCACATGGCCGACCGCATGGGCAAGAAACCCTTCGTCGCGGTGACGTTCGTCTTCTTCACCCTCTTTCCGATCAGCCTGATGTTCGCGCATTCGTTCGTCTGGCTGGTGCCGGTGTTCGTTCTGCGAGGGCTCAAGGAATTCGGCGAGCCGTCGCGCAAGGCCCTCATCATGGACCTGGCCCCCGAGGGTCGGAAGGCCGCCATGTTCGGCCTGTACTATCTGATCCGCGACGTCATCGTCTCGGTGGCCGCGTTGGGTGGTGCGTTTCTGTGGGAGGTGGGCCCGCAGGTGAATCTCATTGCCGCCGGGGCGTTCGGGGTTCTGGGTACGCTGTGGTTCGTCTGGCGGGGCAAGGACCTCGTCTCCAATGCGTGACCCCGCAGCGCAACGGGCGTTTCACCACGGATGGGGCAATTCCTTCGTCGCTGTGGCGGCGATGCAATCTGCATCGCGCCGAGGGGCCCGGTCGCCGCGTCCTACGGCTGTTTCTGCCCCTGCACGCGATCCTGGTACCGCATCTTCTCCATATAGGCCCGGCCGGACTCCAATCCGTCTGCCCGGGCCTGCCCGCACCTCAGAAACTTGCCCACGAGCAGCATGTTCTTGTCCGGAGGCACCTGGCTCATGTTCACGTCGGTCAGGAAGCGGCCGACGGTGGAGCGGATCACCCGCTCTCGCCTGCGATCGCCGGCGTAGACAACCATCGCCACCGGCGTGTCGGGCGGATAGTGCCGAGCGAGTTGCTCGAACAGCTTGGCGAAATCCAGGTGCATGGTATAGAACACCATCGAGGTGCCGGTGTCCATCAGCCGCTCGTTGGTGTCCACGCGCCCCTTCCAATCGGCCATGGTCAGGATCACCGAGTTCGTGTCCCATCCATACGGCGGGCTGCTCTTGACGGCGGCCGCCGCAGCCTGGAACGCCCCCACACCGGGCACGATTTCCGTGGGGATGTCCGGTGGAAGCATCTCCAGGTAGTAGGTCATCCCGTACATCATGGGATCGCCGCCTTCCAGCGAGGCAACCGTCTTTCCACGTCGAACGGCTGCGGTTATCCGATCGACGATCTCCTTCCGCTTGCCGGCGTGCTCGACGGCGAGCTTCCGTCCCTGTTCATCGGCGATTCGGTTGGGGTCCACACCCATGTAGAGCGTCGTGAACCGCGGGAGTATCCACACCTCTTGTCCGCGGATGAAATCCCGAAAGTCCTGTCTGCCCTGCTCGTCGCTGAGCAGGAGGATGTCCGCCTTGCGGGCGATCTCGGCGCCGCGGAGCGTAACCAGGTCGGGGGCCGTTCCCATCCCGACGATGAAGAACTTCCCACCTCCGGACGTGCATCCCGATGCCGTCAGGGCAACCAGAACAACGGTTGGCAGACAGATCCGACTTCTCATGGATTCCTCCATTGCGCGGGGTGCTTCGGCTTTCGACGTCTCGATCTAAAGCATCCACCGCCTGATCTCGTACAACGCAGTGATGATCATCGCGGCGAGAGCGCCGGCCGCTGCCAGCCACGGACCGAACCGCGACCAGGATGGGTGCGTGCGACGCGAGATCCCCCAGGCGGCCAGCGTGCCCAGCACCATCGAGATGACGCCGACCATCAACACCCGTCCGTACCAGCCCTGGGTCATAACGCCCTGGGGTTTGCTCCACAGGATCGCTCGAAGTTGGGGGGCATAGTAAGGTTGAGGCAGATCGAGAAACGGCCAGAACGCGTAGAACAACACAAAGACCAGCGGAACCGTCCAGCTCAGCGTTGTTCGAAAGGGCTTATGCACTATACGCTCCTGATCATCACGACCCAGGCGCCAAGAACCACGTTGATCAGGATGCAGATCGTCGCTAGCAACGCGATCAGCCCCATCCCGCGCCAGAAGGTGGGATGATGCATCAACGCCTCGTCCGTCTCACCCTTGCGGAACCATCGCCACATCCCCCAGGCCAGTATCAGCCCCAGGGCGGCCCAGTGCTCCTTGATCTCAAACCAGCCCACCACGGCCGGGCGGTGGGCCTCCAGCCAGGCCTTGCGCACCGTAACCATATAAGCCGGGTAGATCAGGGCTCCGCTGATCAGGGCAGCCAGATACATCGGCCAGGCAATGCGGAGGTAATGCCGGACACGCCCTGCGGCCCCAAGACCGGGACGCTTCCAGACGAACCAGAGAACATGAATCGAGATCGCCAACGCCCCGAATCCGATGATCGCGTGGATCAGCAGGAGGGGACGCGCCAACGTCAACTCCCACGTCATACGGTCTGCTGCAGTCGCAAGGATTGACACGACAGTACTTCCAAGATGCCGCCGCGAAGTCCGGCACGCTCAAGTTCCCGGTCTCGCGGCCGGCGGTGACGTTTGGCGATTCTAACGATAGAACCGGCCACGGTCTACCTTCAGACGCCTTCCGTTGCAGGTCACGATGAAACACCTTGGCGGGCAAGACATGCTGTCAGAGTGGCGTCGAGAACACCCACGTCGCATCGTGCCACCGACCACGGCTTGACAGGGCTGCATGGCAAGGCTACGTATAACCCATTGGCTGGCTGCTGTCCGACACAGGAGACGAGAACGTGCGAGTGCGAAGCGGATTCACCCTGATCGAATTGCTGGTCGTCGTTGCGATCATCGCACTGTTGATCAGCATCCTGCTGCCAAGCCTGGCCAGCGCGCGGGCACTGGCCAAGTCGGTCCAGTGCAAGAGCAACCTGAGAAGCATTGGCCACGGCATGGTCTTCTACCAGCAGAACAACAACGACTGTGTGGTTCCCTCATACAACATGGTCGGCTGGAACCGAGGAGCGGACAACCCGCTGGACGGCTGGTGTTCGATTCTAAGCCGCGACCGGGTCATGTCGGCCACAGAAAAGGGCTCGGACACGGTCTTCTGGTGTCCGAACACCAAGGAAAACTTCGGGATGTCGGGCGGGACGATCGACCCGGATGGTTTCCAGTACTGGCCCGTCAACAGCGTGGACCAGACACTTCAAGAGGGCGTGACGATCCCGGAACGCGGCTTCAACAAGATCATCCGCTGCAGTTACTGGATCAACGCCAACAACCCCATCGGAACCAACAAGGCAACGGCCGAGAATGACAAGTTCTACACCGGTTCGGTGGGCTACACCGCCACTGACGGCACCCGGATACGCCCCACCCGGCTGAGCGCCTTCAAGAGACCGGCAAATCTGATCGCCGTGGCCGACGGCGTCTATGCGGGCCAGCAGGGTGCCACCCACATCGGCGAAAACAAACGCCGGATCGGCTACCGCCATCGCGGCCCCACGGCCAACGTGCTGCTGGCCGACGGTCACGTCGATTCAATTCTCAGCGACAAGTTCCCGCACGCGATCAGCACCAGCATTCCGCTCGCGCAGGCCCTTGTCGAGAACAATCCCTATAGCCTCTACGCCGATTCGGACTACTGGTTGTCCACTATGAAGTAATGGAGCTCTTTCATGAATCGCCTTACGCATGCCACGCTCACGACCACGACCATCGCCATCGCAACGACGACCTTCGGATGCGCCGGAACGCCGATACGCCTTCGACCGATCCGCGGGATGCCCGCCCAGCCGACCCACGTCACCACGCTCGACTTTGCGAAGTGCGACCTGAACAAGACGCCGGCCGATTGGCGATCCGACCAGACAGGGATCGGAGAGTCCGCTTCGTGGATTGTAGTGGCGGAACCGACCGTTGCGGGCGAGAAGCGGGTTTTGGCCCAGATGTCCGCCGATGCTGTGAACCGACAGCGGTTTCCCCTCTGCGTCTGCCAGTCGCTTTCGCTGAAAGACGTTGAGGTTTCCGTGCGGTTCAAGCCCATCTCCGGCCAGGTAGACCAGTGCGGCGGCGTTATCGTCCGCTACCAGGACAAAGACAACTACTACGTCCTCCGGGCCAACACGCTGGAGGAGAATGTTCGCTTCTACAAGATCGAGAAAGGGAAGCGGTCCCTGATCGCCGGCATTCCGGCCAAGGTATCGCTCGGCCAGTGGCACACCCTCAGCCTGCTTGCCTGCGGTCAGCGATTCATCGCCACCTTCGACGACAAGCCGTTCGAGGCCGGTGACGCCACCTTCGCCAGTCCCGGAAAGATCGGGCTGTGGACCAAAGCCGACGCCGTAACACACTTCGACCACGTGGTGGTCAAGAGCTACGATGGCCAGGCTGTCCCGAAGACCACATCCCCATGATGGTTCTGGAATGCGGGCCGGTGCTTCGTCACAGGTGCAACTGCGGGCTCATCGGGAGGGCGAACGCACTCACGAACCGCTGATTATGGTACGGCTGCATGCCCGAGAAGTGGCTGGCGAGCCGGTTCACACTCCATCCACATCCCTCATCCGATGTGTGACAGAGCACCGGCCACAAACCGCTCCTTGCTTTGCTTTCGAACGAATGGTCAAATGGTCCGCGTTGACGCCGGGGACAAGGAGATACGATGATGAATCGCATTTCGGTCGTTGCGGCATGTCTGTCGCTCGGCAGCCTGTGGGTAACGGGATGTGGCAGTCGTGAGACGCCGCCGCAAGCGAAGAAGGAACTCGTCGTGCTTTGCGGCAACTCCTTCGTGCCGCCGGCCGAGAAGCTCATCGCCCAGTTCAAGGCCAAGACCGGTGTGGACGTCATCACCACCGCCGCGGGCAGCGAGGACTTCCTGCCCCTGGTCAAGGCGGGCAAGAAGGGTGATATCCTCATCACACACGATCCCTACCTGGATCAGGTCAGAGAGGCCAAGGCCTATCTCGACAACGCCGAGGTGGGGTTTGTCGCGCCTGTGCTCGCCGTGACCAAAGGTAATCCCAAGGGGATCAAGACCATCAAAGACCTGACCCGCGAGGGCCTTCGCGTCGGGCTGACCGATCCGCAATACTCGACCTGTGGCGAAATGGTGTACAAACTCCTGGAGAAGCAGGGCATCAAAGACGCCGTGCTCAAAAACGTGGGAAATCGGCTGACCAAGGGCCACAGCAATCTGGGCACCCTGCTGCAAACAGGGGCCGTCGACGCCGTCATCATGTGGAATGGCGTTGCCGACACCTTCAAGGAGCACCTGGACGTCGTGCCGACCCCCTATGAATACGACACCACGATTCGAGTACACGTCATCGGGCTCGGCTATTCAAAGAACCCGGAACTGGTCAAGCAGTTCGTGTCATTCGCCAAAGAACAGGGAAAGCCCGTCTTCGCTTCCCATGGGTACGTTAAGTAGGTGGATGGCGGAGGCATCGCATGGTCCGCTCACAACTCGGCATCGCGATGATGGTGTTCCTGGCCGCCGGCACCGCGGGGTGCAGGCAGCAGCCCACCACCCAACCCTCGGGAAAGGCCAATCCCTCCCTCATGCTCTTCTGTGGGGCGGGCATCCAATTACCCGTGTCGGAGCTCGTCGAGGCCTTCAGCAGGGAGAACGGCTGCCGCATCGAGGCCGACTACGCCGGCAGCGAGGTCCTGCTTTCGCGGATCAAGCTCAAGCAGAAGGGCGACCTGTACATGCCCGGCGAAAAGGCCTACATGGATATGGCCGCCGAGGCGGGCCTCATCGAATCCAGCGTGCCCGTCTGCTGCTTCGTTCCGGCCATCCTGGTGCGCAAAGGAAACCCCAGGAACATCCGATCGCTGTCCGACCTGACGCGGCAGGGGGTTCGTCTCGGTTTGGGCGACCCCAAGGCCTGTGCCGTCGGTCGCCAGAGCAGGGAGATCTTCGCCAAGAACCATATCCCCTGGTCCGAGGTGGCCAAGACCCTGGCGTTTCAGTCGCTGACCGTCAATGAACTCGGCATTCAGATCCAGGCCGGCTCGCTCGACGCGGTGATCGTGTGGGACGCCGTCGGCCGGCAATACCTCGGTCATGGGGAACTCGTGGAGATCCCGCCGAAACAGAACCTGATTTCCACCGTGCCGGTCGGCGTGCTGCGATTCTCCCAGAACAAGGAACTGGCCGGACGGTTCGTGGCGTTCGCGACGTCCCAGCGTGGCCGGGCCATTCTGGTCAAGCACAACTATCGCGTCGATCTCCCCCAGGGAGCCGGTCAATAGGACGTCGCATGAAGGCTGTGAACACACCGGTTCGAGGATGGCCCGCCCTGTTGTTCATCGCAGGCATGTCGGTGTTCGTCGCTGCCTTCACGACCTTTGTCCTCCTGCTGATCGCCGCCGATGTCCTCTATCTGAACTGGCATGCCGTCCTGAGCGTCATGACCTCCGGGTTCATCGGCCACGCCCTCTGGATGAGTCTCTGGACCAGCGCGCTGACCGTGGCCATGTCCGTGCTGTTCGCAATTCCCATGGGCTATGTGCTGAGCCGGTACCGCTTTCCCGGCCATGCCCTCGTGGACAGCCTCGTCGACCTGCTCATCGTCTTTCCGCCCATCGTCGTCGGTCTCACGCTCCTGATCTTCTTCACGCAGACGCCGATCGGTCGGTGGATCGAACAATCCGGCCTGGAGTTCGTCTTCCAGCCCAAGGGCATTGTCCTGTGCCAGTTCGTCGTCTCGGCCAGTTTCGCCATCCGCTCGTCCAAGAGCACGTTTGATGAGATCGATCGTCGCATCGAGAACGTTGCCCTGACCCTCGGCTGTACCCCGTGGACCAGCTTCCTGCGGGTGTCGCTGCCCCTGGCGAAGAACGGCATCATCGCCGGGGCGATGCTCACCTGGGCCAGGGCCTTTGGTCTGTTCGGCCCGTTGCTCATCTTCGTCGGATCGTTCCGTGGGCGTACGGAGGTCCTTAGTACCACCGTCTTTCTCGAACAATCCGTCGGGCATCTCGAACAGGCCCTGGCCGTGGCGATGCTGCTGGTGGCCGTGGCCCTGACGTGCCTGTTGACGATCCGGCTCGTGGGAGGACGATCCGTCAGATTATGATCCGCACCGAGCACATGTCCTTTCGGGTGGGCGAGTTTTCGTTGACCGACGCTTCCATCGAGGTCGGGCCGGGCGAGTACTTCGTCTTGCTGGGTCCGCCGGGTTCCGGCAAGACGCTCTTCCTCGAAGCCCTGAGCGGATTGCGACGGTTGGATTCGGGTCGGATCCTCATCGACGGACAAGACGTGACGCGGTGCGAGCCTCGTCGGCGATCTGTGGGGTACGTCCCGCAAGACTGCGCCCTGTTCCCGCACCACACGGTCGAAGGAAACATCGCCTTCGGCCTCAAGGCGCAGGGGCTCGACCGCACCGAGGCGAAACAACGCGTCGAACACGCGGCCGACAAGCTCGGCATCCGGCATCTGCTCCATCGCCGCATAAACGGTCTCAGCGGGGGCGAACGCCAACGTGTCGCCCTGGGCCGGGCGATCGTGATTCGGCCGAAGGTGCTGCTGCTGGATGAGCCGGTGAGTGCTCTAGATGAGTCCACACGAGAGGCGGTGTGCTCCGAACTTCGGCAGATCCAGCGCGAACTGGGCATTACGACCATCCACGTCAGCCACCACCTGCAGGAAGGCTTCTCCGTCGCCGACCGTGCGGCGATACTGCGAGACGGCACCTTTCAGCAGATCGGTCCGCTCAAGGAACTGCTGCTGCGGCCGGTCAGCACCTTCGTGGCGGCGTTCATGCGGTGCCAGAACATCCTTCCCGCCCGGGTCGTCGGGCCGGCCGAAGGCGAGGGGCGGGTACAGATCGAGGTGAATCAGCAGCGTTTCGAACTGCCGGGTATGTATCGGGGCGAGGTGCATCTCGTGATTCGTCCGGAACGGATCAGGTTGGTGCCCCCATCCCAACCGCAGACATCGTCGTCGATCGTTCTCCCGGCCACGGTCAGGGGCATTTTCGATCGTGGGGTGTATCTGCACGTCGAATTGAATGCATCGTTCCCGTTGGTGGCCCACATAACCCACGAAATGGCCACGGATATGCCCATGGACCCCGGTGCGAGAGTCATCGCCTCGATCCGACCCGAGAGCATTCACGTCATCCAGGAAGCGTCTCGATGATCCGCCGGTCCGACGCAGGACTGGCCTCGGGTGGCACGACGTGCGCGTGTCACAACAAAGGCAAGGCCGCGATTTCCAGCGCACGCATCCTTCCGTTGCTCATTCCGCTCCGCGCAAAAACAAGACGTCGACGCGGCTCCACAGAACAGCGTCGACGTCGGTCAATGGCTCACAGCGATGAAATCGGACCTACTTCTTTCTGTCCATGGCGGCCAGATAGCTGTACATCTGGAACCGCTCGTTGACGTCCTTCTGATACAGGTCGACCAGCTTGCCGGCCTCCTCGGGCTTGCTCTTCAGCAGCGAGTTGAACCGGATCTGCTGCTCGCAGAACTCCCGAATCGGCATCGTCGGGGCCTTCGAATCGAGCTGCAGCGGGTTCTTGCCCTGGTCCGTCAGACGTGGGTCGTAGCGATACAGAAGCTGCGCACCGCAGTTGACGGCCATGTCCTGCAAATCCATGCCCTTCCGCATGTCGTAGCCCTGGGCGATGCAGTGGCTGAAGGCGATGATGATCGACGGGCCGCGATACGATTCGGCCTCCAGGAAGGTCTTGACCGTGTGCATGTCGTTGGCGCCCATCGCCACGCTGCCCACGTAAGCACTCCCGTAGTTCATCACCATCATGCCCAGGTCCTTCTCACGAGCCTGCTTGCCGCCGTCGGCAAACTGCGCCCGGGCACCACGCGGCGTGGCCTTGGACATCTGACCACCCGTGTTGCTGTAGACCTGCGTGTTCATCACCAGCACGTTCACGTCGACGCTGCTGGCCATTACGTGGTCCAGACCGCCGTAGCCGATGTCGAACGCCCAGCCGTCGCCGCCCAGGATCCAGATCGAGCGGCGGACGAGATAGTCGGCCACGCCGAGCAGGTTCTTGCTGTCGGCGTCGCCGGCCTTCGACAGGATGCCCTTCAGTTCGGCCACCTTGGCTCGCTGCGCCTCGATCGCCGCCGAATCCGCCTGAGCTATATTCGCCTTGATCCCGTCGACGAGGGCCTTCTGGTCCTTCAGCGACGCACACCGATCGAGCATCTCCAGGGCATACTGCTGAAGCTTGTCGCACGTCAGCCGCATCCCCATGCCGAACTCGGCGTTGTCTTCAAACAGGCTGTTGCACCACGCCGGCCCACGGCCGTCGTCGCGAACGCAGAACGGTGTCGTCGGCAGGTTGCCGCCGTAGATACTGCTGCAACCCGTCGCATTGGCCACAATCATCCGATCGCCGAACAATTGGCTGATCAGCTTCACATAGGGCGTCTCGCCGCAGCCGGCGCACGCACCGGAGAACTCAAACAGCGGCCGCTTGAGCTGGCTGCCCTTGACGGTGTTGATCTTGAGCTTCGATTCGTCGAGGTCAGGCAGCTTGAGGAAGAAGTCCCAGTTCTCGGCCTCTGCCTGGCGGAGCGGGAACTGCGGTTTCATGTTGATCGCCTTGGTTTCGAGCTTGGCGCCCTGGGCATCCTTCTGATGGGCCGGGCAGATGTGGACGCAGGCGCCGCAACCGGTGCAGTCTTCGACGGCGTTCTGCACGGTGGCCTTCATGCCGGCGAATTCCTTGCCCTTGGCCTCGGCCGACTTGAAGGTGGTGGGGGCACCGGCAAGGCGCTTGGGATCGTAGACCTTCATCCGGATCGAGGCGTGCGGGCAGACGATGCTGCACTTGCCGCACTGGATGCATGTTTCGGGGTCCCAGACGGGCACTTCGATGGCGATGTTCCGCTTTTCCCACCGGGTGGTGGCCGTCGGGAAGGTGCCGTCGATCGGCATCGCCGACACGGGCAACTCGTCGCCGCGATTGTCCATCAGTATGGCCGTGAAAGTCTTCACGAACTCGGGGGCCTCGTTCGGCACCGTCACGCCCACGGCGAGCTTGCTCGTGACCATCGAAGGCACATTCACTTCGTGCAGACCAGCCAGTGTCTGGTCGACCGCTGCGTAGTTCTTCTGGACGATCGCGTCGCCCTTCTTGCCGAAGGTCTTCTTGATCGCGTCTTTGATCCGCTGGATGGCCTCGTCTCTCTGGAGCACGCCGCTGATCGCGAAGAAGCACGTCTGCATGATCACGTTGATGTGCGCGCCCATCTTGGCGATCTTGGCGACGCTATACGCGTCGATCACCCAGAACTTCAGCTTCTTGCTCAGGATCTGCTCCTGAACCTTCTTCGGCAGCTTCTCCCACACGACGTCCGGGCCGTACGGGCTGTTCAGCAGGAACACGCCACCGCTCTTGATCTGGCGGAGCATGTCGAACTTCTCAAGCAGGAAGAACTGGTGACACGCCACGAAGTCGGCCTGATCGATCAGGTAGCTCGACCGAAGCATGTCAGGACCGAACCGCAGGTGCGACACAGTCATCGAGCCGGCCTTCTTCGAGTCGTACACGAAGTAGCCCTGGGCGAAGTTCTCTGTGCCTTCCCCGATGATCTTGACGGAGTTCTTCGTCGCACCGACCGTACCGTCCGAACCCAGACCGTAGAACAGACAGCGCCGGACCGCATCCGTTTCGGTCGTAAACGACGGGTCGTACGTGATCGTGCGGCCGGTGACGTCGTCGTTGATGCCGACGACGAAATGGTTCATCGGCTGGTCTTTCTTCAACTCGTCGAGCACGCCCTTGACCATGGAGGGGGTGAATTCCTTTGATCCGAGGCCGTAGCGGCCGCCGACGATCTTGGGATACCGCTCGAAGGGGGCGATGCCAAGCTGCATGGCCTCGCCCACGGCCGTGCGGACGTCCTGGTACATCGGATCGCCCACCGCGCCGGGTTCCTTGACGCGGTCGAGGACTGCCAGGGCGCGGACGGTTTTGGGCAGGACGCTCATGAAGGCCTTGATGTCGAAGGGGCGATAGAGGCGAACCTTGATCAGGCCGATCTTCTCGCCCTTCTTGACGAGGTACTCGACGGCATCGTGGGCAACGTCTGCGCCGCTGCTCATCAGCATGATGACGCGTTCGGCATCCGGATGACCAACGTAGTCGAACAGGTGATAGTGTCGGCCCGTCAGCTTGCCGAACTTGTCCATCGCCTGTTGCACGATACCGGCGCAAGCCTCGTAGTACTTGCTGGACGCCTCGCGCCCTTGGAAGTAGACATCGGGGTTCTGAGCCGTACCACGAATCACGGGGTTGTCGGGCGTCAGGGCCCGAGCTCGGTGTCGGTGGACTGGCTCATCATCGATCATCGCCCGCATGTCGTCTTTGGACAGCTCCTCGACCTTGGCGACCTCGTGACTCGTCCGGAAACCGTCGAAGAAGTGCAGGAACGGGACTTGCGACTCGAGCGTAGCAGCGTGGGCGATCATCGCCATGTCCATCACTTCCTGGACGCTCCCGGAGCAGATCATGGCAAAGCCCGTCGAGCGCACGGACATGACGTCGCTATGATCGCCGAAGATCGACAGGGCGTGGATGGCCAGCGACCGTGCCGTGACGTGGAACACTGTGGGCGTCAGCTCGCCCGCGATCTTGAACATGTTCGGGATCATCAGCAGGAGGCCCTGGCTGGCTGTGAAGGTCGTGCTGAGGGCACCGGTCTGGAGGGCACCGTGAATCGCACCCGCGGCGCCGGCTTCAGACTGAAGCTCGGTGACGCTCGGTACCGTGCCCCAGATGTTCGTCTCACCTGCGGCCGACTTGGCGTCGCAAAGCTCTCCCATCGGCGACGACGGGGTGATCGGGTAAATCGCAATCACCTCGCTGCACGCATGCGCTACGTGCGCCGCCGCTGTGTTTCCGTCAATGGTTACCATTCTTCGCGCCATCTATTCTACTCCTCGAATCAAATAGAACCTCGGTTCGCAGGTGCAAACCGCTTATTCGTGCCGCTCGTTAGCGGTAGAAATCGTACAGTATACCACAAGAGAACCCTGTTGGGAAACAGCCAAAATCCCTGCTTTCCCGAACAGGATCCACGTTAAGCCGGCGGGGGTGAGAGCACAGCCAAGCCCGGCATATGCCCCGGACAGCCTGTGATGGCGGAACCCGCTGCAAAAGCGTGTGGAGATTCCCGGCCAAGAGAACGTCGTTTGATCCGATGCCTGTGGGCCCCGCGCAAGCGATGAGTCACTGGCCGCACTCATCGCTTGCCGGGAGAGCCCTTACCTACAGACTGAGGTCGGACGACCGTGTTTCATTCCTTTTCGACCCAGATCGGAGAAGACCATGCACGTTCATACCAGATGTTGCCGTAGGTCGTCTCAAGGGGATTGGAGGCCTTCTCCATCCAGACCTTTACACGGTAGAACGCGTAGTCGCTCTCCAGAGTATCCGCGTAGTCCACATGGGCCGACGTCCCGCTGACGAAGTTGGGGTCGCTGTTGCTGTCATATCGGCTCTTGGCGCCCTGTTCCACCTTGAAGATCTGAACCCGCGTGATGGGCTGTCCGTTCTCACCTGTGGCCTTGACGTGGATATAGACCTTGCCCGGGTTCGCAGACGACAGCGTCTGGGCGTGCGTGACCGTCGAACCCATCGCCACAAGTTCGTCACCCAGCTTCAGCGTAAACTCCAAACGGATTCGGGCACCGGACGTTGCGTAGCAGAGCCGGTTCTTGAGCCCATTCCAGAGGTCGTCCCTGCTGGACTTGCTACCCGCCCAGACCGCCGTCAGGCCACCCGTGAAACAGCCGTTCTGAGTCGTGCCCAGCCGTTCGTCCACGTTGGCCGGTATAGTGTTCGGATCGTTCGCATCATTGGGGTTGGCCGGTTTCGTCTGGAGTTCATCAACCGCCCCGGGGTTTCCGTCGTGCGTGTCAGTGCCTCCGACGAACCCCAGCTTGTACGCCGGGTCCGGCGGGTTCGTGGAGAACCACATGCCCAGGGCCGTCTCGACCGAGCAATTGGGGTCGAACTTGTTGACGTGCTCCGCATCGTCGTCCTCGCCGCTCATCTCCGAGCTGCCGTGACGCGAGTAGACCTCTACGAGCGTCTGAACATTGGGCTCCATGTACGTCCGGCTCCAGTCAGTCCGAACGTCGATGACCGAGTTGTCTCGGTCTTCCGACTTGGCCGGATGATGCGGAATCGAAATGTAGAATCCCTGGGCGGGCGTCTGTTCAAGGTAGGCCCATAGATCGGTCGGCAGGCTCAGTGCCGTACCGGCCGCCACTACGACATTGTTCGCATCATCAAGCACATCCTCCTTGACCGTGTCGTAGCCCAGACCCCGCCACGGAGCCGTACAGGTGTCGTAGCAGATAATGTCCTTGTGACCGTTCCCTTTGGGCAGCTTCCTGCCGCCTCCGCACTTGGTGTATTCAAAGCCGGGGAAGACAACCGCGCCCCGGTTGCTGACCTTCAGGATCGGGTTGACAACGATGTCGTACGGATGTTCGTAGTCGTAGATCTGCTGGATGTAGTTGTTCCACTTCTCCTGTGTGTAATACCCCGGTGCATTGGCTTCGGCATGGTCGGTGATGGAAACGAAATCCAGCGCCGCCTCAGAATGGGCATAGGTCAAGGCATCGGCCGGTATCACCGTGCACGAGTTCTTGTCGTTGGCGTCCTGCGAATAGGTCGTGTGCGAGTGCAGGTCACCCCAGCCGATCTGAAGGTCGGCGAAGAGTTTGGACGTCCCGTTCGGATCGCAACCGAACTTCGGGTCATAGCCTTCATCGGCCATCTCGTTGGCGTCCGTCGGCGTGTTGGAATCCTCGAACTCATCGCAACAGTCGGTCTGGTTGTTCGTGTCGTCGGACGTGTTGACCTCGTTGATCGGCTGCCGGTTGTCTCCAGGACAGCCGCCCCCCGGCAGACAGCCCAGAAGCCCTGCCACCGCCAGGGTTTGTGCCAGAAGGATTGCCGGCACGATCACCCGATTCCATCGCACACCTCGGAGCTCAATCGCCATACGTCGTCTCCTCACACGGTGTCGACATCCCCGTGTGGTTACGTCTGCGGCCGTGGCTCAGATCACGCGCATTTGAGGCGCCACAGCCTCGACATTGGTATCGACTAACGAAGATGCCATGGCCAAGTGGCCGCCTTCGGAGGGGGTGCGACGCTGCCATTGCCTCTCTCAGCATCCGACGCCGGCTTGCCTGCTACTGTCCACAGGGAATGGAATTACGATCGGGCTTGTTCGGAATCGGTGCGATGACGCGACCGATAATTCCAGGCAAGTGGCACTCACCTGCCGGTCGAGGTTGGCCGATAATTCTGGATGGAATGGGACGCGCTAAACCACTTGGACAAAACGACGTTCTCACTACCGGCGAGGTGGCTCGGCTCTGCAATGTCGCGCCCCGCACGGTGTCCAAATGGGTCGACGCTGGGCATCTGAGGGGCTATCGGATCCCCGGCAGCAAGGACCGTCGTGTCCCCGTTCATCAACTGGTCCGCTTCATGCGCGCCCACGGTATCCCCTTGGGCGAACTGGACGCCGGCCAGACCCGCGTCCTGTTGATCGATGAAGATGCCGAACTGCTGGCCCTGCTCGATCACGTCCTCACACGGACCGAACGCTACGCCGTTCGGACGGCGACCAGTGCCTTCGAGGGCGGTGCGCTGGCCGAACTGTTCAACCCCCACGTCATTGTGGTGGACGTAACATTATCGGACGTTCGCCCTCTGGCAATGTCCCGTTTCCTTCAGAACCACGATGATCTTCAGGCCTGCAAACTCGTCGCCATGAGCGGCGCCCTGACCGACAGCGAGGAACAGACACTCCTCCAACAGGGGTTCGCCGGATGCCTGAGCAAACCCTTCGACGCTCGCCAGGTGATGCTCGCCATCGAAGACGCTGTCGCCATCGTCCGCTAGACGCTCCCGACGTTCCTGACCGCCGTTGTCGCTCGGTTCACAATCTGATGTTCCTGAACTGCGGCAGATACGGCCTGTTCTTGGCGAACAGGGCGCGAACCATGTCCCGGATCTCCGCCAGAGACAGGACGGCCGCCGTCAGCGGATCGTAGCAGACCGCGTGGTAGACCTTCTCGGCATTGCCCGTCAGCGCGCCCTCGACGGCCATCTCCTCGACCATCGCATTGATCCCGGTGAGCGCGGCGCATTGCGGCGGCAGGGCTCCTACGACCATCGGGCTGAACCCCCGCCGGTCGGCGATCACGGGAACCTCCACACAACAGTCCGTCGGCAGGTTCGTGATCAGCCCCGTGTTGGCCACATTGCCGTTAAACCGGAACATCTCGCCGCCCAGAGTGGCATTGATGATCGAGGCGGCGTATTCATGTCCACGCTTCAGGTCGAGCGGCCCGGGCTGTTCGAGCCACCGGCGGGTCTCCTTCTTCCAGGTGTGCTTGCGCGACTGGTATTCCTTGAGGATGAATGCGTACTCCCCGGGGTTCCAGCCGGTGCCCTTCGTGCAGTACTTCTTGATGAGCTCGGGGCGTTTTCGGAACCACCAGTTGTATTCGGAGTTGTGGCCGCTCGATTCGGTGACGTAGTAGCCCATCGACAGAAACATCTCGTTGCGAACCTGTTCCTCGTTGAAGATCTTCGGCTTCTTCATGACCTGTCGGATCAGCGGATAGGCGTCCTTGCCCTTCCACTCGAATGTGACGAACCACGACAGGTGGTTGATGCCCGCGCACACATAGTCGATTTCCTCATAGGGCGCGCCGATCCATCCCGCGAGCATCATCGCTGTTCCCTGGACGCTGTGGCACAATCCGGTGACCTTGACGGACGACCGTTGCTGCATGGCACGACAGAGCATCGCCATGGGATTGGTGTAGTTCAGCAGAATGGCATTCGGGCAGAGGGCTTCCATGTCGCGGCAGATGCTCAGCATGACCGGAATCGTCCTGAGGGCCCGGAAGATGCCGGACGGTCCGCGAGTATCTCCGACGTTCGTGTCGATGCCGAATCGTTTGGGGATCTCGATATCGTATCGCCAGACGTCGACGTCGCCGGCGAGAATGGTGCACAGCACGGCATCGGCCCCGTCGAGAGCCTTCTTGCGATTCGTGGTGGATACCACTTTGGCCGGGTAGTGGCCTTCCTTGATGATGCGGTTGACGGCCCGCGTCGAGAAGTCCAACCGTTCCGGGTCCACATCCATCAGTGTCAGAGTGGCGTCCCTCATCTTGGGGAACGTCAACACATCACGAACCAGTGCCCTGGTGAAGCCGAAACTGCCCGCGCCGATGAAGGCGATCTTGGCCATGCGTTCATTCTCCCTTGTTTGTGTCGGTGGGATTATAACCGGAATGATGTCCAGGACTGCGTTGCCGTGCCACAAAAAAGACCACACAGACAGAGTGCGATCGACACTCTGTCTGTGTGGGGAGAACGTCGTGGTTCGTCGGCCTCAGATGGCCCCGTATTGCTGGGCCAAGGCTTCCGGCACACAGGCGTTGATGGCGACGCCTCTGGCCGTGCCCACATACACCTGCCCGGAGGGACAGGTCGTGCTGCTACTCGTGCTGTTCGTGTTCGTGGTGCTTGTGGTGCTTGTGGTGCTGGTGGTCGAACCGGTGAGCGACGACGAGCCTTTGTCGAGGAAGTTGCTCACGAGGCTTCCCAGTCCGCTGCTGGTCGTCGAACTGCTGGAGCCGCCAAGATTGATGCCTGTGGTGCCCGTAAGGGCTCCCAATAGGAGGGATGCCGGCGGGCCTGGCAGCAGTCCTACCTGGTTCAGCACCGGGAAGTAGCTGGTACATCCGAAAGCGGCGATCAGCGCCGTTGCGGAAATGAAGACAACCGTCGCGCGTCGAATCATAGGATTTCCTCCCTGCCGACAATACGAGATGACCTTCCTGTATGCAGGAAGATGGTCCTCTCGCCTTCGGTCGGCTCGCCCCTGTTAGTCCATCTTACTTATATCGTAGCGCGAACGCATCCTGCTTCAAGTCGGGATCTCGTCCGCGGGGGTGGCTTGTTGGGGTGCGGGGGATGTGCCGGTGACGTTTCGGCAGAGGTCGGTGAGGTCTTTCACGAGCATTTCGATGGCCCGCAGGTCGGCATTGGCCTTGGCGGTCTCCTCGACTTTCCGGGCGCCGGTTCGAATCTTCAGAAATCCATATCCGGTTGCGGCCATCTTAAGTTCTTGAGCCACTTGGCTTAAGCAATCAAGATCGTTCTCTTTGAGGCTCTGGTGCAGTTCGTCGATTCGCCGACTAAGTTGATCGACAAAGCCTTGTGTCAGGTTCTGCATGTCTGCATCGTTATCGAAGTCTATTGAGGGCGCGTTCTCTGAGGCCAATTCTTGGCTCTGCGAAACATTATTGTCGGCGTTCTCATGTTGTGACATCGGACTTTCCTCTCTACGGGTCCAAGCGGGGGAGATGAGCAAACGGCATCTCCCTACATCCATCGACACGAGAAGGAGGGGACCTGACGAATCGTCGCCGAATGGGTGTTACGCGGCATCAGGGACGGTCATCGGGCCGTTTGCGGGTCCGAGAATTGCATCTCCGTGAAGCGGCGGATGAGCCGATGGAGTTGTGTATCGAACGGCATCTTTGTAGACTCCGACCGTTGCCCGCAAGAGCGGACGAGACGCCCACAAAAGCCTTGGAGAGGTGGTTTGATGAACCGGGACAGAAGAGCGACTTGGTTTGTTCGTGCGATCCTTCCATTCCTGCTGGTCCTGTTGTTCCTGGCTATCGCGCCACTCGGTGCGGCCGAGACGAACGGTGCGGCCTCAGACGCATCTTCGGGTTCGGGGCGGTGGTGGAAGGGGAACATGCACACCCACACGGTGTGGAGTGATGGGAATCACTATCCGGAGGTCGTCGCCGATTGGTACAAGAAGCAGGGGTACAACTTCCTGGTTCTCACGGATCACAACACCCTTCAGAAGGGGCAACATTGGCGGAACGTCACCCAACTCAAGGCTGGCGAGGAGCACTTCGCAGAGTATCTGAAGCTCTTCGGCGAACCGTGGGTCGAGCAGAAGACAGAGGATGGCAAACACATGGTTCGCCTCAAGACATTCCCGGAGATTCAGAAGCGCCTGGAGGAGCCCGGCCGCTTCATTCTCGTTCCGGGAGAAGAGATATCGGATCGCTACCAGGGAGATCCGGTTCACGTCAATGCGATCAACGTGCGGCACGTCATCGGACCCCAGGGCGGAAAGAGCATGTGCGACACGATTTCGCGGGACATCACGGCGATCAACGCGCAGCGGGAACGAACGGGAGTGCCGATGTTCGCCCAGCTCAACCATCCCAATTTCGGGCACACGATGACGGCCGAGCACATTGCGGCCACGCCGGTCGTGAAGTTCTTCGAGGTCTACAACGGACTGGGAAGCTGCCGCAACTACGGTGACGATCAGAGGGCCGGAACGGATCGGATCTGGGACATCGCCCTGTCGCTGAGATTGGGCAAAGCAGGGGGGACGATTCTATACGCAACCGCCAACGACGACTTCCACGACATGAAGGTACTGACTCCGGACAATCCCGGCTCGGGTCGGGCCTGGGTGATGGTTCGAGCCGATCGACTGGCCGCCGAGTTGCTGGTCGCGGCCATTGAGGCCGGTGATTTCTATGCGTCGACGGGAGTCAGCCTCAAGGACATTCGCCGTGACAAGATGAGCTTGCAGGTGGATGTTCAGCCTGAGGATGGGATCAGCTACACCATCCAGTTCCTGGGTACCCGTAAGGGGTTCGATCCGACGAGCCAGCCGGTAACGGTTAATGACAAGAAAGGCAAGCCAATATGCGGTACCGGGCGCTATGGCTCATCGGTTGGGGCAATCCTGGCCGAGGTTAAGGGAACGTCGGGCGCGTACCGATTCACCGGGGACGAACTGTACATTCGTGCGAAGGTCATTTCGACGAAGGCCAAGAAGAAGGCTCAGATCAAGGACGAGGTGGAGCTGGCGTGGACTCAGCCGATCTGCCCGGCAGTGCGGTAGGCGAGCGCCGAGAGAGTGTCCGGAGGCCTGCAACCGCTGCGGGGCGATCGGTCCGTCGGCTCTCTGGTAGCAGTTGGGGGGCCTCTCCTCCCGACGGCACGCGAGCCCCAGATCATGGGCTCCGGGTGTCCCGCGTCGGGTTTGCGCCAGGTTCCTTGCATGATGCGGAAGCCCCAGTCCGACCGGACGAACGCATAGAGCAGGAAGAGGATCCCCAGCAGCACGGCGCCGGTGAGCCAGGGGTTGTACTCATTTCTCAAGAAGACGTTTCCCTCGCCGACGGGGGGGATGCTCGTGGGTCGCAGGGGCGGGCCGTGCCGAGTTGAATCGACCGGTCGGGTCGGTCTGCCCGGCAATTAGCCAGCGCAATCCGCGTGGATATCCTTCGGGTTCGTATGACGGTGTGATCCTATTCCTGTGACGAAGCCAGACGCACGCGGACCGCGTTGGCGTGAGCGTCGAGCCCCTCGGATTCGGCTAGGGCCACCGCGGCCCATCCGTCTCTCTGTAACGCTTCTGTCCGATAGCGAATCAGGCTCGTTCGGCGGAGAAAATCCAGACAGCTCAGTCCGCTGTAGAACCGGGCGCTGCCGCCTGTGGGCAGGACGTGGCTCGGCCCTGCCACATAGTCGCCCAGCGTTTCGGGGCTGTGGTGCCCCAGGAAGATCGCGCCGGCCGAGTCGATTCGCTTTGCAAGCCGTTCGGGATCGTCTGTCTCGATCTCGAGGTGTTCGGGGGCAAACTCGTCTGCCAGAGCCGCCGCCTGATCCAGATCGGCCACCCGCACGATGGCTCCATACCGTTTCAGGCACTCGCCCGCCTGCTGGCCCCGTGACAGACGGGCCATTTGCCGCTCCAGCGCCTGCTCGACACGCTGCGCCAGCGAGGCATCGGGCGTGATCAGGATGGCGCTGCCGGGATCGTGTTCGGCCTGCGCGAGCATATCGGCCGCTACGAACTCGGGATTCGCCGATCCGTCGGCGATGACCACCACCTCGCTGGGACCGGCGAAACTGTCCACGTCGATCAGGCCGTACAACTGCTTCTTGGCAAGCTGGGTGTACACGTTGCCAGGTCCCACGATCTTCTCGACGGGGCGGAGGGTCTGTGTTCCGAGGGCCGCCGCCGCAACGGCCTGGGCCCCTCCGACTCGGTAGACCTCCGTGACCCCCAGTTCGGCAGCGACGGCCAGGGTGACCGGGTGGATCGAGCCCTGATACCGTGGCGGCGAGAGCATGATGATTTCTCGCACACCCGCCGACTGGGCCGGCACGATCGTGTGGATGGCCGTCGACGGCAGGGGGGCCGAGGCTCCCGGCACACAGACGGCCACACGGTGCAGGGGGCGGAAACGGATTCGTAGGCTGGCCCCTTCGACCTCCAACACCTTTGGGTCTCGCTGGAGGATGTGGTCCTGGAATCGGCGAACGTTGTCGATGGCGTGCCGGATCGCCTTGAGCAGTGCCGGGTCCGTGTGGTTCTTCGAATCGGCGATCTCGTCGGCTCCCACGCGGAACTGTTCGGGGGTCAGCCGAACGTGGTCGTAGCGTTCGGTCAGCTCGGCCAGGGCACGATCGCCCCCGGTACGGATGGCCTCGATGGTCTGTCGCACCGATTCAAGCTCGGAGGACTGCTGGAGCAACTTTTCGCTCAACGTCAGCACGGAGCGCAGGCGTGCCAGGTCGCTCCGTCCGGCCGGCGTCCTTGCGTCGATCGTCTGAATTACGGTCACCGTCGTATCCTCGCGGCTGTCTATGGGCCGTCGATCCAGTCCTGTCTTGCGATCGATGGGGTTCTCGGCCCACCGGGTCTCCTATTGTAGTGATACCGGCTCAGGACCTGCAAAGGGTGACGAGACCCGTGACTGAACTGATGTTCTGCTGGGACGTCAGACGCGACGCCTCCGCTAATCACGCCGAAGGCCCGCACCACTCCCCTCCGAGCCGGACCGTCCTCGGCTCGCTCTACCACACATCTCCGCTCTGACCGGCCAGAGAGCCTGAAAACGAAGGTTGCCTGGAGCTTGGTACCCCGTTTCCTACCCCGAAGAACTCGGTTGCCGGAACTTGTGCAGAACAACGAGTCCTCCCGACCCGGATATCCGGGCGTCTCGCCCCGGCACCCACGTAGGGTGCGTCGAGACGCACCACTCTGCCTTGGGAGGGCGAGCGTACCCGCGAGCCGCAACCCCTCATGCCCGCGGCTACGCTCCGCCGCCTCTTCGAGGCGGTTCTGATTGCGGAGCAACCCCACACCTCGAAACCATCCGCTCACCGCCTTCGTCCCTGCGATGCTCGTGTGCCGCTGCATCATCTCTGCCCCGTTCACGGGGCTCCCCCGGCCACGCCGGGCTACTAGGCCGGTCCTCTCCAGGGCCGGTATGCCGGGCCCGCCGATTGTTCCTCTCTCTCCGCAACCGGCAGCCCGTTTTCAACGGGCTACGGGCTTCTCCCTCTCCGACTCGCACACACACGTCCCCAACGTCATCGCCGGTCGTCAGCCCCTATCTCACCTATGGACCAATAGAGACCTTTCACAGAAGGAGCAGACAATGTCATCCACAAAACCCGAACCCACCACGCCGACCCATGCCCAGCACAACCCCAGCCCACCCTTCGACCAGGTCATCTCGACGATTCTCCACCGAGTCCTCATGGCACTCTCCTGTCGTTCTCTCTTACCCAGCGACCTCGCACGTCTGGCCTCGGCCGCCGCCACGCTCACCCGGGCACACGCCTACGCCCAGACCGCCGAGCTCCAGCGACAACTCCTCCGCGCCAAAATCAACAAGCTCACCCCACCCCCCGAAGAGGACTTCTTCTCCCCAGAGAACCTCGAAAAGGTCCGCGCCCGAGTCCGCGCGATCTACGGCATCGACTGGGACTTCGCCAACCCGCCCGCCGATGATCCTTCATGGGAACCGCCACCCGGCTTTATCGGCGAATACATCCCCGAAGGCTCCTCAGTCCCCACCATCCGATCCGCCCACGTCAAGATGTGTGACACAGTGAGACAAAGTGGGACATTCGCCGACAAACCCGGTCGCACTCAGAACGAATCCCCCATGTCCCGCCAAGCCCCTCCCCCGAAAACACGTGAAGAACGTGTCGAAAGTGAGACATCCGCCCCTCCGAGCCGGCCAGTCTTCTGCCCGGATACCCCAACTCAGACGTTCTCTTCCAGCCCGAGCGATGGCCTTCACGCCGGACGAACCGCCAGCTCCCCCCTCGAAACGCGTGAAGAACGTGTCGAAAGTGAGACATCCACCCCTCCGAGCCGGGCAGTCCTCTGCCCGGATACCCGACGCGAGATACTCAATCCCGAGAAACGACCCGACAAAATCGAATCTCCAGGCATCAGCAGTCCTCATCCTCTATCACCTACCCCCGATTCCCTGCCGCCCGAGATCTGTGACAATACGGGACAATGTGAGACATCCGCCGCCTCGCCCGCCCACCGACCGGCTTCTGACGTCCAACCCCCGACTTCCAACTCCCAACTCCTGACTTCTACCTCCCCGCCCCGCCGAACATGTGACAATACGGGACAAAGTGAGACATCCGCCGACAAACCAGACCATACTCAGAGTAAACACCCCCCGGAACGCACGCCGTCTCCCCTTTCCACCCTGCTCGTGAGCCCCTGTCTTTGGAGCACGTGACATCATGGGACAAAGTGAGACATTCACCGACTCCACCTCTCCGGAAATACGATTGATGTTCCCAGCCGAGGTGCCACCCATCTGTCCGAGCCCCGATCTTCACGCCGGGCCGACCCTCGCCTCCCCCCTCGAAACGCGTGAAAAACGTGTCGAAAGTGAGACATTTCGCGATGCGTCGGATCGCAATAGCACTGCACAGGCTCAATACGTTGCTGAACCGAGGTCCCCCACACCCGATGCCCTACGCCCTATCTCCTGTCTCGAACGTCCGACCCCTATCTGCTTAGGGACGGACACAAGCATCGATCGACCGAAGGGCGCAGGCGCGGGAGTGACAGACAGTGCACGAGACAGGCCGCTGGGATAGCGCGGTTGATGGACTGGGACGCACCCTGTCTTTGTGTCGCGGGTCGTTGGACCTTGGCGCGTCGCCAAGGGCTATGCGCTCGAAGGAGTGGCGCAGAACCCTGACGCAGGTGCAGGACGATGAGATCGTCCGCCGGCTTCGGCTGTGGACCAGTCAGGGGCGCCCGCTGCCGCGTGGTCGCCTTCGTAAACAGCAGACAGAGAACGCCGCAACAGACAAAGGGTTGCGTCTCCGGCCTCAGTACTGCGCGGTGGTCCTGTTTAGTCGGCGGAGGCTCCTATGGGCGTTCCGCAATTGGCGATGATCGCCTGCATCTGCGGGGTCAACTGTTTGACCAGCTCGGCATTGTAGGCGAGAGAACTGGTATCCGTGATCGTCGGCGGGGTGCCGAATATCCGCCCGGCGGCGATTGCATACCCCCGCGACGCCGCGGCGGGCGACCCTTCTCTCACCGCAGGATCGACATCGGTCACGATGATCGAGATCGTATTGTCGCTGTTGCGGCGGATGTCGAAGGTGCGGAACTCCTGGGGAAAGTCCCGAAGCGATGAGGTCTCGACCTCCCAGAAGCTCTGTTCGGGATGGTTGGGATCGGCTGATGGTTGCGCAGTAACGACATTCATGTGACGATGCCCCGCCATCCACAGGATGAGATTCGGATAATTATGGAGGATGGTGAGCAGCTTAAGATCATCAACGACGGAGGTGGTGGAGAACATGCTCATGTTCCCCGAGTTGGGATCAAGGGTCTTTTGCGGGTAGACCGGGACATGGGCCGCAATGATCGTGAGCTTGTTATTGTCCTGACCCTCCTGGAGTTCGCCCATGAGCCAGTTGAGCCGTGTCTGGTCGAGACAACCGGCAGCATAGGCCGGCTGGTTCGGTCCCTTGCAGGTGTCGTCGAGCACGATCACCTTGATCGGGATATTCGATTTCGGCTCGAAGCTGTAGCACGCGAAGTCGTTATCGAGGTTGGCCTGAGTGAAGCCGTGACCGACCGGGTTCGATGCGGTGTTGAAGAACTCTTTCATCCAATTCAGGGTCGTGGAACCGCTTGTCGAGAGGGTGTGGCGGTTCAGGTCTGGAACGACCGTTGGGGGTATGTACCAGTCATCCTCCGGTCCGTATCCGACGACCGTTCCGAGAGGAGTCGTGCCGTCGACCACGCCCATATAGGTACCGTAGGAATTGACGCCTCCCTTAGACGGATCCGGACTGTTTTGCATGTTGAGAATGGTATTCCCCACATGGGCCTGCATGGTCTTGATGTCCTCAAAGGCGCTGCCCATCCAGAACTGATCATGGTTGCCAATGACCTGAAACCAGCGGAGCGTCCTGTCGATCCCGGCGGCCTTGTAGGGTCTCTGATAGTCGATGGTGCAGGCTCCGAGATTAGCACCGGAACTGGGCGTGATGACTTGGCCGTCAATGACATCGATGAACCATCTCAACTCGTTGTACTGGGTGTTGTTGCATGCATCGCCCAGAGACATGCCGAAATCAAACGGCGATTGCTTGTGTAACGCGTTGATCGTCTGAACGGCGGCATCCAAGACATGGGTCGTCGCGACGACGATCGGTGACCAGGCCGACTGGCAAGAAGTGGACGCGCCATATAATGCGCTCCAGCCGACGTCGATCGGCTGCGCCGGGGATTCCTTGTCGGCGATGTGAATGTCGCTGATGGAAAAGAACGACAAGAGGCTCGCGGCATTGGGGGCGCCCGCGTAGCCGGGGGCAAGGTCGGTCCGCTTCACGTGAGGCAGCGGGGGGCCTGGCTCCCAAGCGCTGTAGCCATACTGATCATACAGTGACACCTGCGCCGGGTTGAGATTCGGCGTGCCTGCGGCTAATGGGCTGGGGAGGATCTGCCGCTGGGCGGTCGTGAAGACATCTTTGGCGATCGGCCATGTCACAGGGCACGGATTCGTGGGATCGCACCATCCACATCCGGCCAAGTGCAGTTCAAGCACGAGTGCAAAAGCTAAACCGAATAGGCCGAGTCTTGTGCTGCGCATGCCTTGGATCCTCTCTTCTTGGCGAGAGATACAGTCAATATCGAACCCTCTCGCGATAGTTGTGACGCAGAATCCCGGCAAGGATTCCCCGTCGAGTAGCCCGGCGATTGAGTCATACTGACCCTATCGTCGAATTTGCGAACTCACACGAGCAGAATCCGTGGTGGCGATAATAGGTGCCACCGATCTGCTCAGAGTTACCAGGACGGCGGCTTGCCGGTACGTTCGCCCTCCCGTTTCGCATTCCCTGGAGGCAGACGCGGTGCGCTTCCGGGGGCTCCGGGGAATGGGTCGGAGGTGCCCATATTCGTGCGGGGGGATGAATCGCGGCGTCTGTACACCTTGAACAGGATGAGGTTCCTGGTGTAGCTTGAGATTGTTGGGGTGAGGGCGCCGTCTCTGTTGGGGAGTGATCAGGAACATGCACGTCACGATTCGTCTGCCTGCCGCGATACAGCGCCTGATCGGCGGCGAAGAAGCCATTGAGGTCAGTGCCGAGACTGTTGAGCAGGCGATGGAGGCGCTGGGCAACCGATACGATGTGATTCGTCAACGGTTGTTCAGCCCCAACGGGCAGATCCGACCGTCGGTCAGTATCTTTCTGAACAACGCGCCACCGGCGGTGAAGCTTGGAACCCCATTGAACGAGGGAGACACCCTGGTTGTCTTTCAGCCGGTGGGCGGCGGGTAACGGCTTCGGTCGGGGGGCTTGACCGGTCTGATCGGCAGGCCGG
Organism: uncultured Planctomycetales bacterium; assembly: GCA_964446835.1. GTDB lineage: Bacteria > Planctomycetota > Phycisphaerae > UBA1845 > JAFGLZ01 > CAYUQT01. The sequence goes on from CAYUQT010000016.1 coordinate 99,139, forward strand.
GGCGACTGAGGAGATGGGGCGGGGGCCGATGGTTTTCGCGCCAAGGACGATTGAATGGCCTCATCGGATAGGCAGCCCGTGAGCGATCGCTATTCGCGCCAGATGAACTACCACCCTCTGGGGCGGGAGGGGCAGCAGCGGCTTGGCCAGGGGCGCGCCACGCTGATCGGGTGCGGTGCCCTGGGCAGCATGATCGCAAATCTGCTCGTGCGGTCGGGCGTGGGGTACCTGCGGATCATCGATCGTGATGTAGTGGAACTGAACAACCTGCACCGTCAGGTTCTGTTCGATGAGACCGATGTGGCCGAGGGGTTGCCTAAGGCCGAAGCGGCTCGGCGAAAGCTTGCGGCTATCAACTCGACGGTGATCATCGACGCCGAGGTGACGGATGCCCATTCGGGGAGCATCGAACGGCTGATCGACGGAGCCGACGTGCTGTTGGACGGCACAGACAACTTCGAGACGCGCTACCTGATCAATGATGCGGCAGTGAGTCGGGGGATCCCCTGGGTGTATGGCGGCGTTGTGGAGGGGCATGGCACGGTGATGGCCATCGTTCCGGGCAAGACGCCTTGTCTGCGATGCGTCTTTCCGGAGCCGCCGGCCCCGGGCGAGACGGAGACGTGCGAGACGGTGGGAGTCCTGGGGTCGGCAGTGGCGGTGATCGCTGCTTTTCAGGCGACCGAGGCGATGAAGATCCTGGCCGGGCGTTCGGAGGCGCTGCATCATCGGCTGATTCACGTCGATGTATGGGGCGGTCGGCTCGAGGCGATGAACGCCGGGCCGGGTCGTCAGGCGGCGGATTGCGTGTGCTGTGGGGCCAGACGGTTCGAATTCCTGAACGAACGATCGAGCACGACGGCGGTGTTGTGCGGTCAGAATGCCCTTCAGATTACGCCGGCCGCTGGAGCGTCGCTGGACCTGGGCGAGTTGGCGGATCGCTTGGCCGGTGTGGCCGACGGCCGGCCTGTGGTGAATCGGTTCATGCTCAAGTGTACGGTGGATCGATGCGAGCTGGTCGTCTTTCGGGACGGTCGGGCGATCATCAAGGGCACGCATTCTTCGGATGAGGCGCGGTGTCTGTATGCCCGATACATCGGCATCTAGCCGGAAGGCACTGATCGTTGTGTGCGTGGCCGTGCTGGCCTGTGTGTATGTGGCATTTCCGAATCCGCGTCCGGACCTGACGCGATTCAATTGTGACGACAGCGAGGCATATATCGGGCTTGCGAACTCGATTGCGCAGGGCAGGGGGTATACGCGCTGCCTGAATCCCGATCAGTACCTTCCGCACAAGACCTGGCCGGCGGGATTGCCGCTGGCTCTGGCGCCGGTGATCCGTGCGTTCGGGCTGAACCTTCTGCCGATGAAGCTGCTGATGGTGGGCATTGGGGGTGTGGGCCTGTGTTTCCTGTACCTGCTGGTTCGCGATACGGCGGATCGATCGCTGGCGGCGTGGGTGGCCCTGATGACCGCGTGTTCGGCGCACTACTTCTGGTTCAGCCGGCAGATCATGTCGGAAGTCCCGATGCTGGCCTTCTCGGCGATGGTTCTGTGGATGGTTCTGCGGATGGATCGCGAGCCGCTGCGGTGGCGGTGGTGGCTGCTGGCGGCGATGGCGACGGGGTATGGCTCGCAGGTCAAGGGATTCGTGCTGCTGCTGATCTTCGCGCCGATCTGGGTGGTGCTGCGGGCGGGGCAGGTTCCTCTTCGGGCGAGGCTGATGAGGTATTCGCTGTTTCTGGTTGTGGCGATGATCCCCGCCGTCGGATGGGGTGTGCGGAACAGCCGGGTGAGGGCCGTCTCGGTGGATGGCATCAACCAGTTCCGGATGCTGTTTCAGATAAACGCCAACGATCCCAACTCACCGCTGGTCACGCCGCGGGATGTGCTGAGGCAGACGTATGAGAACGTTGTCTGGAACCACATCTACAACATTCCCGAGGAGTGCCTGCCGCTGGTTCGCCTGATCGGTTTGCGACGTGTGCCGGGAGGAGCGGTGATCGCCTCGGTGCTGACGATGGGGCTGCTCGCGCTGGGGTTGCGAACGCTGCGGATGGGCGTGTGGCCTGTGCAGGTGTACCTTGCTGCGGTGCTGGGTGTTCTGCTGTGGTTCAATACGGGCGGCTCGCCGAGGTATATGGTGCCGCTGGCGCCGCTGATCCTGTTTCTGGCGGCGTTTGGGCTGCGATCGAGCGGTGTGTGGGCGTGGCTGGGGCGGTGGGGTGCCGTGTTGGCCTGGTTGTGTCTGGGGGCCGCGGTGGTTGATCTGGGCTTTGCGATTCGGCAGCAGGAGCGGCAGCCCTACGCGGATCGGCACTGGGCGGACTATGTAGACATGGCGGCGGAGGCGGGCAGGCTGCTGCCGCGCGAGTCGGTGGTGTGCGTTCACAACCCGAATGCCTTCGCGGTGGTTTCGGGGCGTCGCACGTGGATGTTTCAGCCGGGGATTCCCTTCGAGGTGGAGCAGGTCTTGCGTGGGGGGCAGGTGAGCCACGTGGTGGTGTCGCGGTATTCGCCGGCGAGGGATACAGATCGGAGCCGCTGGGTTCGGGAACGTCTCGACCAGTTCGAGCCTGTGGCCTCGAACGCGAGCTATGATCTGTATCGGTGGAAGGGGCATTGATTGGACCGGTTGTCGGCGTGTGTTATCATCTAGTCATGATTCGAAACGCGCGACTTGACGATGTGCCGGCGATTCACGCCCTGATCAACGAACATGCGGAACAGGGGTTGATGCTGTTTCGCACGCCGGCCGAGCTGTATGAGCACCTTCGCGACTATAACGTGTGCGATCAGGGAGGGGAGATCGCAGGGTGCTGCGGGCTGGAGATCATGTGGCGCGACCTGGCGGAGATCAAGAGCCTGTCGGTGTCGCCGAAATGCCAGCGGCAGGGGGTGGGGCGCCAGTTGGTCGAGGCGGCCGTCAGCGAGGCGCAGCGGCTGGGGCTCAAGCAGGTATTCGCGCTGACGCGGTCTCCGGAGTTCTTCTGCAAGCTGGGTTTTCACATCGTGGAACGCCAGAGCCTGCCTCACAAGATCTGGGACGATTGCACGCGTTGTCCCCGGCGGGAGGACTGCGACGAAATCGCCGTGATCCGGCGTGTGGATCAATAGCGGGTGGGGTTCAGGGCTGAGTCGAGGGGGTGCTCGTTGCACGGCCGCCCAGGTGTACGATGAGCAGGACGTAGGGATCGACCCGCACTGTCTCGTACTTGACACCTCGGCGATCCAGAACGCGCTGGGCCAATTCACGGCCCGACGTATCCAGGAAGGCCCGGCTCCACCGGTCGTCGGTTTCGAAGACATAGGCGACCGGCGATCCTTTGGCCATGCCTTGTTCGAGCCGTCGGAAGTAGGGGGGATACCGCAGGGCTCGCTGATCCAAATTCACGGCAATGACCCGTTCCTTCGATTCAAACAGCACCTGCCATTCGGTGACATAGGTGGTGCGTATGAAACGGATGTTGCGACGGTCCAACTCGCGGACCAGGCGGGTCACCTCGGTGGGATCGTAGAAGACTTCGTGTTCGTACTCGCGCGGATGGCGGATGAGGTCGGCATTGAACCACACGAACGCCGCGGCGAGATAGACCGTTACGCCGGCGGCGGCCCATCGCGGCAAGGCGGACAAGGCAACCCCGCCGAGGATCGCCAACGCGGGGATCAGCGGAAAGAAGTAGCGAGGACAGAAGGCGACTCGCTCGGAAGAGACTGCGAAACAGAACACGAAAACGGGCACGTAAAGCAGGAGCAGGAGGATCGTCGGCTGGATGGGGCCGGATCGTCGTTGGGACCATTGGCGGTACGCGACGTAGCCCAGGGCGGCCAGGAAGAGAGCGTAGGTGATCGGCGCGGGCCAGTTCAGGCCGGGCACGGCATCGTTCAGGAATGGCTGGAAGAAGTCATTGGCGGTCTGGGTGACCAGCGTGCCGAGCCGCTCGAACGTTCGTCCGATGACGGTGTTCCAGTTGAATTCCAGGAGCGAGCCCATCATCTTGGTGTCGCTCTTCTGCTGGCACCACCACACGGCAGCGGCGCCCGCCACACCGTAGCCGGCGTATGTCCCCAGGAGCTTCCATTGTCGGTGACGGAGCCAGTAGCCGGACAGGAAGATGGCGATCGTCAACGTGAGTGGGAGGATCGACTGCATATTCCAGTTGCCAAGGGCGATCAGCCCCAGCATGCAGATGGCAGCGAGATGATCTGCGGCCGGGCACCGAAGCATGCGATCCGCGGCCCATATCATGGCGGGGACGATGGTCAGCGTAACGACATATCCGCCGCGCGTCTTGAGCCCCCAGACGATCAGGCCGGGCAGGAGCGTGTAGATCGCCAAGGCGGCGATGGCGGCGTTTGTGTTTGCCAATCGTGCCGTCAGTGCGTAGAGAAGCACGGCGGCGGCAATGGTGAAGACCCACGCGGAGAGCTTCAGCGAAGGGCCCGACATTCCGAAGACCTTGTAGAAGACGGCGGCCAGATGCGCCTCGATCGACGCGCCGCCGGCATAGTTCTGCCCGTAGTAGTAAAGAGGATGGGTCCCTTGTTCGGCGATGTGCTTTGCCATGATTCCCACGACGCACTCGTCGGCATCGGGATATCGCGCGAAGGTCAGGAGGGCGAGTGATTTTGTGGCGATCAGGATCAACATCAGGGCCCAGAACGCGCGGTGCTTGAAGGGGCTTGCGTGTGGGGGACGATGGACGTGGCCGGAGGTATCCGCCATGATTCAGGATGCAGATAAAAACAGAGAGCATGCTCGGTCGGACCAAGAACTCCGCGCCGCTGCTCTCTGCTCAACGCATGGTTCCCCGCCGGTAACCATTTCATCGCCTCCCGAGGCCCCGGGGGGCGGTGAGACGGCCACCGGTCAGGACAGGTCCCTCCTCCTACCCACGGACGACATAGGTGCGCTTACTTCTTCGATCTCCGTGAGCACATCGCGGGCAGATACGATTTCCCGGACCGCACGACTGGAAGTCTCTTGCACAAACCAAGCATTCCCGCGGTTTGGAGATCGAGGGGGCCAACGGAGCCGGCTTGCTTGCCCTTGAGTTACTGGCCATATCACCCACACAACTCAAAAGGTCTCTTCACAGCTCTTTTTCGCGGAACGGCCTCTGGTAAACTACCACTGAACATGCCGTTTCTAAGCTTAACCGATTTGGTCGGAAAAGCAACTTATAAATCCTGCCCCAACCGCGGCGTAAAACGTTGCGGCGCGAAGGGGACCGGTGTTATTCTGTTGTCTGTTCGGGGATGGTTCTTGCTGGTGACTGAACGGAGAGAAAGCGCATGTCCACGAGATTTGCACGCCTTTCCATCGGAGGAGTAATGTCGCTGCTCTTGTCGGCGACCGGTTGTGGGGGCAGTGGAGGGCCGTCGACGGCCGTGGAGCTGACGCCGGCGCAGCGGCACAAGCTTCGGACGGCGCCATCGCCTGAGATTGTCATCAAGCTGCCGCAAGGTCAGCCCTTCAACGTGCAGGACAAACGGTGGAACAGCACGCCGGGGGCGTCGGGCAAGGCCAACCCACTTGCCGACGCGACTCCCACGGGGACGGCGTTCTGTCGGGCCGACGGAGAGAACGGTGGGGCGTCGTGGGCCGAGTGTCAATTGGGACACGGTATCGACAATGAGACGGGACGGGCGGTCCAAGCCGAGGTTCGAATGACCATCGACTATGAATACGCCTGCAAGGCGACGGACGGAGGAACCGGAAAGACCACGGCCCTGTTTGCGATCAAGGCGTTCGTCAAGTCCACCGACGGTAAGGTGCTCCGGACGCTTCCGCTGGCGAGTCACACGAGCGACGATGGGGCAATTCGATGGTCGGGTACCGAGCGGACGATTACGGAACTGACCATGCAGCCGAACCTTGGCTACTACATCGTCGTCAGCGCCCGCGCCGACGCGACCTCGGGGGAAAAGGGTGCCTGCCAGGCCGAGGTCAAGGTCAAATCGCTGGCGATGGAGATCGTCTGCAAGTAGGGGGGGCTGCGAGGATCGTTTCGCGCGTTACAGTGCGGGTTCGGTGATGGCCGTGGTTGGCGCTGATAGGGTGGACGAGGCGGCCCTGATGCGGTGGGCCAATTCGCCGGCGCTGACGTAGTCCACATCGTTGCGGTTCATCAACTCGATCAGAAACTGTCTGAGGTAATCGCCCGTGCGACGGAGGAAGAGTTGTACGCGCCACGGCAGCCGTTTTGGCCAGCAGGCCTGGACAGCCGGCGTCAGCTCGTAGGGGTGGCAGTAGAACATCGCCGAGCCTTTGCGGAGACGACAATCGATCGCCGAGCGAGCCCACCATCGACCGACGACCCTGGCCATGATTCCGGTTCCGCCGGGAAGGGCGACTCCCTGTTGAACCGACACGGGCAGTTCGATGAGTCCTGAGTGGCCGGGCAGTGAGAGATCGTCGGCGTTTGCCTGGTAGGGATGCCGCGTGGCGCCGGCAAAGTAACGGTCTCGACGAAGAATCGACCAGGCTGGGCACACGCTGGAATCGTAGGTGAACCCCAGTCGACGCAGGACCCGTCCGAGATACGGCGCGACCACGAAGTTGGGGGCACGGAATCCGACGACCCGCTTTCCGGCCAGGTCTTCGAGGATGTCACGAGCGGCGGCCAATTCATCGGTGAAGGACCGCTCGGTCCGCGTGGTCATGTCGACATGGTGCATGCCATGGCAGGCGATTTCATGGCCGGCGCCGGCGATGCGGCGGATGAGGTGGGGGTACCACCGGCCGACCTCGCCGAGGACGAAGAAGGTGGCGCGTAGCCCTCGTGTGCCGAGTTGTTCGAGCAGCCACGCGGTCGGTTCGATCAGTTCTCCCGCGGGCGAGTCGCTGCGATAGACGTCGCGAAAGAGTTGGGCCGTGTCGGGCCACAACGAGTGCTGCGAGCCGGTGGCCCAGCGGCAGTGGTACCACTCGTCGAGGTCGAAGGTGAGGGTCAGGGATGGTCGTCGAGTCTGCATGGCGCCCTCAGGGTGCGAATGACAGGGCGACGGGAGCCTCGATCGACGCAGCGGGTACGTGAACCGGCGTGGTGACGGTTCGCGTGGCCGTGGCGTTGCGCCGAGAGGGTATCGAGCCCGGCATGAGGTTCGCCCTGAGCGTACGGTTGCGCTCCATGTCGAACCACATGGCAAAGAGGAGCAGTTGAAGGCCCGTGACCATGAGGAACATCGAGAAGATGGCGCTGGTTGGAGCGACCTTGGTGACGAAGAGTCGCATCCAGATCAGCCAGGCGCCAAAGGCGAATCCACCGGTGAACAGCATCGTTCCGAAGAGGTAGAAGAACACCAGCGGGTGGAAGTCGCGAATGACATACTTGGCTCCGAGGCGCCACAGGAATCGCTTCAGCAGCAGCCAGGACATGCGGGGGATGACTCGGCGGAGGCGAATGCCCGAGGTTTCGCCGATGCGGTAGACTGGTCGGACGGGGACATCGGCGACGACGCGATCGTAGACGTTCAGGTGGACGAGCATATCGTTGGGATAGCCGTACCGTGGGTAGATGGCGTCGAGGTTCAGCAGCGAGAGCGTTTCACGATCGATAGCCGTGTAGCCGGTCTGCGAGTCGGCGACGTGCCAGTATCCGCTGGCCACTTTGGTCAGCAGGCTCAGCGCGGCGTTTCCCAGGTAACGGATATGAGGGATCATCCGCCAGGATTCGCCGGTAAACAGGCGGTTTCCTTTGACGTAGTGAGCGGTCCCCTGGCAGACGGGAGCCAGGATGCGCGGCAGGTCGTCGGGGTCCATCTGGGCATCGCCGGCCATGACGGCAACGACATCGAGGTTCTCGGCCAGGGCCCGCTTGTATCCGGTGCAGATGGCAGCGCCGACGCCTCGATTGCTCTCATGGCGAATCAGGAGGAGTCTGCCGTCGAAATCGTTCTGGAGGTCTCGCACGATACGAGCTGTGTCGTCGGTGCTGGCATCGTCGACGATGATGATCCGATCGACGAAGTCCGGCATGGTGGTGATCGTGCGGCGAATCAGTCGCTGCTCGTTATGGGCCGGAACCACTACGCCAATTCTCTTGGACAGATACATCCGATGCCTTCCTTGATCTTCTGGGCGAATCGCCGATTCGTCGCAACCCTCGATGGGTTCGACAGGGCTGGGCCTCTGTCGAACCGGATTCACATGTCTTCGGGCCACGGTCTTCTTCTGCCCGGGTCCTTCACCTGTCTGAGTCCCGCTGCTGTTCTCCTACGGACACCAGCAATTCCCGACCGATGCCGGGGATCGGCAGAACGATAGGGCCTGTCGTTGCTCCGTCCGTTCTGCGATAGCTATAGACGTTGAGTTCACCGGAACGCGGGCGCGGTCCGGGCCAGTCGATGGCGTACGTTGCGATCTTCTGGAACCTCGGTGAGGTTACCATGTGTCGGAGGCAATTGGTTCCATCGGCCTTGATGCGCTGGGGCTCCTCGATGACGACGTGGGTGACGCCGGTTCGATCGAGCAGGTCGTAGATCTCATCGGAGGTTCGGCGGACATCGGCGAACAGGATGTTCGGATCGGTCGCACAACTATAGAGGACCTTGCTGCTTCGCAGGACGAAGGGGCGCCGATCTTCGTCGGTCGTTGCCTGACGGGCGTGGAAGATGAACTCCCCGTCATGATAGCCTTCATAGAGGACCACTCGGGCGTTGTACTGATGGAGTAGCGTTTCGGCTGCGGTCGCGAACTGCCCCTTGATAGCGATCGGGTCGGGTCCATGGGTCCACAAGAGAGCGAGCTGGCTGAGTACGGCCGTTGAGACCACTGCGAGTCCGACTCGGCCTCGCCACCAGGGAATGAGCACCGTCATCGAAGCGAGGATCGCCAGGGCAGGCATCGCCAGGACTGCGTAGCGAGCTGTGTGATTGGTGATCCCCGTCTGGAACCCGAGGAACCCCGTGAGCCAGGCCGCGGCGAGGACGACGGCGGCGTGGCGACCGCTGCGCCATGCCACACCGATTCCGGCGATGGCCAGAAGGGCGGCCAACGGTGCGATCCGTCCGAGGATTCGAGGATAGGACAGTAGGTGCGTCGCACCCAACCGTTGGGACCAGGGGCTGCCGTTCACCGAGACGTTCATGAACACCCGCGCGAATTCGATCTGCAGAAAGATCAGGGGGATGGCCACGGCCAGCACGATCGCCAGGGAGATCAGTCCCTCGCGTCGCAGGGCAAGCCGCCACTGACCTCTCAGGACGAGGTAGAGTGCCGATGCGGGCAGTATGAACAATGCCGGCTGTTTGGTCAGCAAGGCCAGACATGTGAAGATCGCCCACCCGTAGGCGGCTCGCCGACGGCCGCACTCCACGCGCAGAACCAGGAAGTAGACGGCGGTGATCAGCATGGCCATGGTCGGCACTTCGAGCATGACCGCATGGCCCCACCGGCAGACTTCGGGGATGGTGACCAGAATCAGGGCACTCGCCGCCGCCGCGCGGCGCCCGGCCAGAAGCCGAACGGTCAGAAACAGAAAGACCACCGTCCACCCCGCCAGGGCGACTACGACCGCTCTCGCCACCTCCAGACTCACGCCGCCGATGAGGTATCCAATGCCCAGGATCGAGTGGAAGAACGGCGGGTAGTAGAAGGGGATGACGAGACCGGGGTAGTGGGTATACCACTCGACGGCATAGCCCCTTGGGTCGCGCGTGACCTCGGGGAGATGGAGGACGGCATCGCGGCAGAAGACGCCGCTGAGGGCGTGACGGGCTTCATCGTTGTGAAGGAATCCCGGCGCGGTCAGTCTAGGGATCAGCAGGGCCAGGGTTAGGGCCACGGCGGCTCCCAACAGGAGCCCGTCGGAGCGCTCCCATGCCGGTGGTGCGAGTGTCTCGCCGACATCGGGAAGACATCTACCCCTGGTCATCCTGACCTCCGTTGCTGTAGTCGTCATAACGGTAGGATGCGCTCGTCTCATCTGAGCCGACCAGTACGCATCCCAGGATGTTGATTTGGCTGGCCTGAAGCATCTGGACCACGCGCTGTGCGACGGGTTGAGGTGTGGCACCGGCCCGAACGACGAGGAGCACACCGTTGGCGTACTGGCCGATGATTCCCGCATCGGCCACATCACCGCAGGGCGGCGTGTCGATCAGGACGTACCCATACCGGTCTCTGAGCTCCTCGAACACGGCGACGGCCCGTCGCGAACTCAGGAGTTCGGCGGGGTTGATTCCGCGCGTGTTGCCCGCTGCGATGAGTTGGAGGTTGCCCACCGGGGTCTGCTGCACGATCTGGTCGATGTCGGCCTGTCCCATGAGGACGTCGATGAGTCCGGGCTGAGTGTCCAGTCCGAAGAGGGCAGGGAGCTTCGAACGGCGAAAATCGGCATCCACCAGGAGTACACGCAGGTGGCGAACCTCGGCGAATACGGCACCGAGGTTTGCGGTGGTAACGCTCTTGCCGTCTCCGGCCAGACTGCTCGTGATGACCAGCGCCTGATGGAGTCCGCGGGTGTTGCGACTCAGCAGGCGGGTCCGGAGGGCGCGATACTGTTCCACCAGCACAGGCTCGCGTCCTTGAACGGTTACGAGAGAGGCACTACAGGTTGCGGCAGAGGCCCGGACTTTGGGAGTGTTCGGAGGGGCCGGAATGTCGTCGGTCGGTGAGGACGATGGGGTATGGTTCGGGGGGCCAGGATTCGTTTCCGCGACCGGTTCCATGACGGCGGTAGAGGCGGGGGACACCTCGAGGGTCGCCGCCCGTTCCTCTTCTGCCTTCTTGAGTGCCTCCGAGATCCATCCCATCGTGCAGACTCCGTCTCTCTGAGTGCCTGGTTCCTACGGTGCCAAGCCCAGGATGTGTTTGGCCTGGGTTTCCGAGCTTGTCATGATGGTTTCGAAGACCCGTGGTTTCTCCAAGCTCAGATAGACCATGGCGCTGGTCAATGCGACCAAGGCCACCAGTATCGTTGCCGTAGCGTGCATCGCGATCTGCCGCAGCATGCGGCGGCGTTTGACGGCCGGGCTGATGATTTCGCCGATGGTCTGAAGCACGGGCAATTGAAGCACGGTGCTGATCTGATGTGCCGACCGGAAGGTGCGGTCGAGCAATTCCAGGAGCAGAGCAATGGCCAGTCCCAGGGCGATGCCGAAGCCTCCGCTGGTCGTCATGAGCCGATTCAGCGAGGGCGATACCGGTTTGGGTGAAACGTTCGTTTCCTCCAGGATCGTGAAGGTTACGCCTCGCCGGGTCTTCTCGACGTTCAGGATTTCGACCGTGGCGTTGTAGCGTCCAACCTGTCCCTTGAGGGAGGCGTTAACCGCGGTGAGGTCCTCCTGGCGTCGCAGGTATTCCTGCCTGCGTTCGAAGATCGCGCCTCGCTCGGACTCATAGCGGGCGATCTGCTTCCCGATCAGTTCCTGGTCGTGTCGCGCCTTGGCCAATTGCTGTTCCACGTTCTTCTGGCTGGTTTCCAGGCGGTATTGTTCGGCCCGTTTGATCTGGTCCTCGACGGTAGATGCGGATCCGCCCACTGTTGCTCCCGGTGTTCCCGAAGTTCCTTCACTGGGGATTTCGGCGGGAATGAGGGCCAGTTCCTGTTCAGCCTGGGCGACCTTCATCCTCAACCGCCGAACATCGGGGTGTTCCTCCGTCATCGTGAGCTTTCTTTCGAGTATCTGTGTCAGCAGATACTGGATCTTCCGCTGTTGTTCGGCGTAGAGCGGATTGGGTTTGGACGGAGGGGCCTCGACGCGAACGCTGAGGACCTTCGGTTGTGTAGTGGCGTGCCCCTCGGGCGTTCCGGAGGGTTTTCCCAGGGCGGCTTCGTTGATTCGCTTTTCGGTTTCGAATTCGCCGATCCGGCGAGCCAGGTCTTCCTTCTGAACGGTCAGGGCCGTCAGACGGTGGACGATGGATTCCGGGTCGGCCGGGTCTGCCCCTGCGGTCTGGGAACGGAACTTGACGAGTTCGCTTTCCTTTTCGAGAACGACCTTTCGGAGTTCTTCGATCTGGCCGGCGTAGTACTCCTTGGCCTTATCGAGAAACTCGGTAATACGCTGTTGGGTGCTCTGGATGTAGTTGTCTCTCAGCGTACTCAGTATGGCTTTGGCCACCGCCGGGTCTCGATGGGGCAACTGCATCGTGATGATGTCCATCGTCTCGGTCTGATCGGTCAGGTAGACCTCGCATCGACTGGAGATGTCACTGATCATCGCCTGCTTGGTGCGTTTGGCCTCCGCTGTGAGGTCGCCATTGGGATCGCGAGGGAGGTCCTTGTCGAGTCCGAGCTGTTCGAAGGCATTCTCGACGGCCTTGAAGCCCTTCATGTCGACGTAGAGGCTCTTTCGCAGGTTGTTGAAGGAGGCCGGGTTCTTGTAGTAGGTAGTGAACAAGCTCGTGAGCACGACGCTGTCGCGCCGTTCGAACATGTTTCTAGCGACGTAGACGCGCGGGTAACTGAACGTCATGAGCAGCGCGGCGAGCATGCCCAGGCAGCCCGGGATCAGGAAGGCCCAGCGCCGACGGCGGGCGATGCTCAGAACGGTGCTGAGCGTGTGCCTGAAGTCCCGGATGTCTTCTTGCGTCTGACTCATGATCTTCTTCTTGCGAACGGAGCGACGGCCGTTCGCTCGTCAACGGCTCCTTCTATCTATCGGACGGCATTCAAAAGCATTCGCCAGTTCTTGAATTCGTTATCGTTATTGCCGGAGGACCGGTCGTTATCACGGTGATCGCGGTAATAGTCCGTCGTCTGCATGAAGTTCTGCGGAATGGCGTAGGCCCTGCTGGCTTCCTCGAACGGCCAGACGACTTCGCGGATCCGCATGCCCAACCAAGCCAGCGGCGTCGGAGGAACGTAGACGATGTCTCCCTCCTGCAAGAGGAAGTTCATCTTCAGATCGCCGTCCTGTGTCAGCTTGTCGGCATCTACCGTGATGACATGCTTCTTCGTGCTGTCGGCACTGGGTCGGATCACCTTGATCTGATTCTTCCAGGCCATCTGGTTGGGCTGACATCTCGCCAGAACCTCAAAGAGCGTGTCGCGGCCGGTGTAGGCTTGCGGACCAGGGCTTCCCACCTCGCCCAGTACGTAGTACTTCTTGCTGTTGTATCCACCCACGCGGACATGGACCTTCGGCTCGTGATAATATCGCTGGAGCATATCTTCGAGCTTGGCAGAGACCTCGGCCGGCGTCATGCCGACCACTCGGACCTCGCCCAGGAGTCTGAGCGATATCATGCCATCGACCCGGACCAACTGGTTGTCGCCGTCGATCTCGGGTACTCCCGGCGCGCTGACCATCACGACATCGGGCGGAGTGATGCGGTATTCGCTGGCGGACACCTTATGCTCATCCGCTCGGAGAAAGGCCTGCAGGTCTTGAGAGGTCGAGGAACACCCGCCATACGTGGTCATCGTGACCATGGCGAGACAGATCGCAGCGGGCCACCGGTATCCGTTCGGAATGCTTCGCGTACCGGCTTTCCGGCAAACGGCAGGCTTGCTCCGCTCCGAATGCCTGATCCGTCCTGGATGTGTCAGGTTCATCGAAAACCGCCTTACATCGTGATGCTGTTCCGGCGCATAGCCAGCAAGGATGCGGAGGAACATGTGCTCTCGTCTGTAGCTGCTTATCGGATCATGCTCCTTGGGGATTGGTCATTTTCCCGGACGTGGGATTCGCTTTGGGGAACGTCCGAGAAACACAGGGCTGCGGGCGTCTGTATCCCCGTTTGGGCGCCTCGGTTTTGGCTTGCCCCAATGGGATCAGGTCCGATAAATGGAGGCCTCTGCCGGATCATGCGTACGGCAAGTGGCCCAGTGGGGTTTAGGGATGGGGTCTGGTGGGGGGCAGCCTTCATTAGAGACAATCTGGAGGGAGTGAGGTTTTATGTGGCCGTGTGTGCCCTGTGAGAGCAGAATCCGCGGAGCGATGTGAAATGGGGCAGGATTATCGCTCCTTGGTGAAGCCCCCCCCTCCTACGACCGATATTGTCTATGAGGGTCGGGGGTTGCCTGACAAAGGGGTTATGCGATGTACGGCAAGTTCTTTGGCTTGTCTCAGATGCCGTTCAACAACACACCGGATCCCCGGTTCTTCTTCAACACCCCTCAGCACGAGGAAGCGCTGGCGTCTCTTCGCTACACGGCGGAACAGCGCAAGGGCTTCATTCTGCTGACGGGGGAAGTGGGCAGCGGCAAGACGCTGATGGGACGGCTCTTCCTCGAGCAACTTGGCTCGCGGGCTCACAGTGCGTCGGTCTCGAATTCGTCTCTGTCGCCGAGAGACCTCCTGATCTCACTTTGTCACGAGTTGAGGATTCAGGTTGATCCGGCGGACACCCTGCCGCAGATTCGCACGATCCTTCAGGAGTATCTTCTGACGGAGTACGCCAAGAATCGGATCGTTGTGGTGGTGCTCGACGAGGCTCAGAATCTGCCGCAGGAGACCTTCGAAGAACTACGGATGCTCGGAAACCTTGAATCGAACGAGGCGAAGCTCCTTCAGGTGGTGATTCTCGGTCAGCCCGAGCTTCTGGGGGTGTTCCAGCGGCCCGAGATGCAGCAGCTTCAGCAGAGACTCTTCCGTTCGCTGCACCTTGGCGCCTTGAGCTTTGAGGAGACTGCCGGATACATCGGGCATCGCCTGGCGGTTGCCGGAGGGGGCGGCAAGGTGGACTTCACGGCCGGGGCGATCGAGTTGATCCACACGCGAAGCGGGGGCATGCCCCGGTTGATCAATCAGCTGTGCGATCATGCGATGCTCACCGCCTATTCACAGTCGGCAACCCGGATCGATCTGTCGATTGTCCAGTCGGTGGTGGACAATCTGCGAGAGTCGTCGGCCGGCGGCGCGACCTCCTTCAGTGGTCCCTCGGCGTCCGTTGAGGAGACGGCCGCTGAGACTCGTTCCTCCCGTCGTCGTCGGCGACCCCGGCGAACGGAGGACGTGGGTGCGGATGTTTCCTCATGGGTCGAATCGACGGTCTATCAGGCCGAGCAGGCCCTGTCGGATCTTCGGAAGAACACCGACGAGATGATCGACGAAGCGGACTGCCGTGTGAAGGAGCTGAAATCGTCGGACCTGAGGGCGGTGAAGGATCGCACCGATGATGTGCGGCGTTCGCTTTCGGGACTTCGTCAGGAAGCGGAACGTATCCTGGAGGATGTGAGCCAGCGACGGGAGACTCTGGAGTCCGTCGGTATGCGGGAACTCCAGGAAAGGATCATTCGGGCTGAGCACACAGTGCAGGAGCTTCAGCAGGGTGCGGATCGCATCCTGGTTCAGTTGGATCAACGAAGCAATGCGTTCAAGGGCGGAGAACTGAAGGACCTCCAGGAGAGGATGGGTCAGGCTGAGCAGGTCCTGGAATCGTTTCGCCGGAATGCGGGTCAGGTTCTGGGCGAGGTCGAAGGGCGTATTCGCTCGCTGGAGACCTCCGGCGTGAACCGACTGGAGGCAGGTGTTCGTCGCGTTGAAGGTCTGGTCGAGACTCTGAGCCGGAATGCCGATCAGGTCATTGAACAGGCTCAAGAGAAGGTGCGCGTCTTCTCCGAATCGATTCTGCGTCCGGTGGAGGAGCGGCTGTCGAGCCTCGAGCAGAAGCAGGTTCGGGTTAGTGAGGAATGCCAGCAGGCGGTCGACTTGGCCGGTACCAAGTCCGCCGAGCTTCAGGTTCAGTGTGTTCTGCTCAAGCGGATTCTCTCGGGTCTCTCAGAGAAGACGCAGCTTGCCGAGCAGCAGAGTGACCGGCTCTCGAAGGAGAACACTCGCGCCGAACTGGTGGAGGCGGCCATTCAACAGGCCGACCGAGTGATCGCATTGCTCGGTCAATCACGTCAGAGCACCGAGAAACATACGCAGATGCTTCGCGAGCAGATGGACCGCGCCGAGGAACTCGGTCAGCAGGTGCCCCAACTGGTCAGTCAGCTTCAGTCGGCAACGGGAGGAATGCACTCGGCATTACTCAAGACCGACGGAGAGGTCAAAGCCATCGAGGGTCGGCTGGCGGTGCTCGACGAACAGTGGCAGTTGCTCTCCAAGCGGCAGGCTGAAGGTGTCCGCAGACAGCTTCAGTCGGCTCGCGAGGAGGCCGAGACCATTGTGAATCGCATGAATGCCGAGGTGGCGAAGGTCAAAGACGAGGTCGTTCGAACGCAGCTCGACCAGATTCGCGAGCAGTCACAGATCCTTTTGAAGCGGATGATCGATCAGTTGGCCAAGGTCAAGGAAGAGGTTCAGGCGGCTGCTGTCGAGTCTCAGGTCTTGTCGGGCAAGCTGGAGACTCAGATCGCCGCCATGAAGTCCCAGGTCGGGACGGGGCAACGCCAGTTGGCGACGATTTGTGATGTGCTGTCCCGTATCGGCTCGTTGGGACAGTCGTTGTCCGACTCGCCGGCATCGGCTCCTAAACCCGAGCCGCGGTTCCACGACGTCTCCCCGGCTTCGGCGCCGTCTCCGGCAAGTGTCGAATCGTCGGAGCTCGTTGAGTACCGGCAGATCGCATCCTCGTCGACCCCTGCGGCGCCTGCGGTCCAGGATGTCGACAAGACGGACGACGAGCTTCCTCCGCTGATCGAATTTGACCCTCGTCGCGCGGCGATCGCGTTCCGGATTGCCGCCGGCGCGACACGATAGATCTCTCGGTGGTACTCTTCGGCCTTCGGTGTCTCTTGTGGGGGGGCCGAAGGCCGTGAATTTTGGCGTGGTTCTCAGCGTGCCAAAGGGGTCATGCCGACCAAGTGAATCAGCAGGGCATTGGTAGCACCCGGCTTGTTCAGGCGAGTTCCCGCCACCACCACCACCAAATCGTTGCGGGCTGCCAATCCTCGTTCTACGAAGAGTTGGTCCAATTGTCCGAGCATGGCGTTGTCGTCGGCCGGTCGGTTGGTCTGAAGGGGAATCACCCCGTAGTAAAGGCACATCTGTCGGCAGACTCTCTCGTCGGCGCTCAGACCTATGATGGGTTGCAGCAGTCGCCGTTTGCTGATCAGTCGAGCGGTGAAGCCACTCTCGGTCCAGACACCCACGAGGCGGGCGCCCAGTTCATCGGACAGGAGCTTGGCACCGTGAACCACTGCCGACGTCACCCGGAGCGACGTCAGGGGGGGATGACGTTCGATCTTGGGGCCCGATCGCAACAGGAAATCCTCGGTTTCGGCGGCGATTCGGTTCATCATCGCCACGGCCTCCACCGGGTATCGTCCGACGGATGTTTCAGCCGAAAGCATGACGGCGTCGCTGCCATCCAGGATCGCGTTGGCGACGTCGCTGACCTCCGCCCTTGTGGGGACCGGCGAGTCTACCATGCTCTGGAGCATCTGCGTGGCGACAATCACCGGCACGCTCTGTCGCTGGCAGCGCAAGACCACATCCTTCTGGATCATGGGTACGGCGGCGGCATCCATTTCGACGCCGAGGTCGCCTCGGGCGACCATCACCGCGTCACTCTGTTCCACGATTTCGTCGAGTTGCGTCAAGGCTTCGGGGCGTTCGATCTTGGTGATCACGCCCATGTGACTGTCCCGCTCCTTCAGGCGGCGACGGAGTTCATAGATGTCCTCGGGTGTACGAACGAACGACAGTGCCACATAGTCCAGACCATGTGCGATCGCCCAGTCAAGGTCCTTGAGGTCCTTGGCCGAGAGCGGCGGAGTCGACACATGGGTATCGGGCAGATTGATCCCCTTGTAGTCGATCACGACGCCTCCGACCTCGACTTGGCAGACGATCGCATCAGGGCGTTTGTCCACCGCACGAAGACGGATCATCCCATCGTCGATCAGAATGCGGTCTCCGACGGCGACATCCTTGACGAGTTCCGGATGGTTCGATCCGAGCAGTTCCGAAGTACCTTCGGTGTCTGCTACTCGCAGGGTGATGTGCTGGCCCTGAAGAAGATCGCACTTGCCTCCCTTGATGGGGCCCAGACGGATTCGAGGTCCACAGAGATCACCGATTACACCGATCATCGCCCCTCGCTGGCGAGCGATCCGGCGGACCTGCTCGAGAGCGACCGTGTGATCGGCCAGTGTTCCGTGGGAGAAGTTCAGGCGTACCACGTCGAGACCGGCATCGATCATGGCCGCTATCGTTTCCGGTTTGTTACACGCCGGCCCTATGGTGGCAATGATTTTGGTCTTGATCATTCCAACGAGATTGTGCCCATAGCCACAAGTTTGTCAACTGCCTGCAATGAGAATTTGCCTGGGGGTGGTTGCCGGGAGTGGCTTGAGGTCGCACGGACCGAGACGCTGCATCGCCGTCTGGCAGACGCAACGCAAAGATGCTGCGGATTCAGGGTGAAAGGACAGGCGTGCTAGCGACGTCCACACCCCAGGTGCCGCACATCTGCGAGCTGATAGGTCGCCAGTCCTGTGGCGAAGTCCACCTGCTCGGCCGCACGGCTCAACTGACGGAGCTTCACCAGGCAGAGAACGATTCCAAAGCTTGAGAGCGTGCCCATCAGTTGAGAGAAGACAAACATGGCTGCCCAGCCGGAGGTCCACGACACGCTGCACGCGACTATCGTGCCGATCATCGCGCCACCGCACAGCCACGCCATTCCGCGGTATCGGCGAGTCCGTCGTTTCATCCCGCGCCCCTTATGCGGACTGACCCCGCGAATCAGTCCATACGGATCATCGGATTCATCCCCTGCCGACTTCAGTATACGCCTGCACACACTGTCTTTTTACGGGACATCGCTCAAAGACGCCTTTTGAGCTTCCCAGCCATCAGCCACTCCTTCAGGCTTGGCCAAGACCGTTACGAGAACGGGCTCGTAACCGGAGTATCCATGCTGGTCCGTGACCGTCAGACCGGCCAGATACATCCCCGGCGCGGCGTAGATATGTTGGGCCTTCGTTCCTTGAATTCTTGTACCATCGCCAAAGTCCCAGGTTGCACGGATCGACCGGCTTCCAGAGGAGTCCTTCGATACGGCTGCGCTGAAAGAGACCTCCTTGCCCACAAGCCCAGCCTTGGCTCCGTCGGTCTCGGCGACGGGGATTGAGAGAAGGCTTGTTACAGCCGGCTTGGGGGTGGCCGAAATACGATTAATGGAATCAGGGATAGCATTGTTGTATAGCTGATGCGCTGCGAGGGTTACCGCACTGTGGATTGGACGCTCTGCGGGGCTGAACTGGATCTGTTTGAGCTGATTGATCAGGTCGGCCAGGGATTCGGTTCCGAGCGTTCCTGCCGAAGACATCGATCCCGTACCATTTCCCAACTCCCTGCAGATTCGCAGTACGCGTTCTCCCCCGTTTGTCACGCCGCACAACTGCCAGCCGACGGCGCGGTCGAACTGATCGTCGGGGAGGGTTCCGGCACGGGCATCATTCCAGGCCAGGTCGGCTGCCCAACAGAGTCGGGGGAGCCAAGCTTCGATCATCTCCACGGCAGTCGGAGGGCAAACCGAAGTGACCAATCCCAGGGAGCCGTCCTGTCGATCCTGGCGGTAGAGTGCTTCGGCCCAGGTACTTAGATCTCGCTCCTGACGACTCCAGTCAGCGAAGACAGACGGTTCGAAGTCGAACTGCCAAGGAGGACGGACCGCTGCGATCTGAGACTTCCCGGCGGCGAGTCCGCACGACCATATGTCTGTGACGTACTCGTCGAGGATCTGACATCCGCCGTGGGGGTTCTGTGGGTGATCGGGGATCAGAATGGCATCCGCGGGCCACTGGGCCAGTATGCTGGGTGGGGTCCCACAGGACATCGCCCACAGGATCGCCTTCTTTCCGGTCTTCTGACGAACGGACTGCATGAGACTCGCGTGGAAACGTGCGTAATCCTGCGCGTCAGGGTAGACGCCTCGTCCGCCCAGGTGGAGAAACGAGCTGTTGTTGAGGTTTCGATCCAGATCGGTGGCCATTCGGGTAAGTATGTCCAACGTCTCCGGGCGTGTGAGGTCGATGCGTCCGTTCTGAAGGCAGTCTCTGGTCTGTGCGTGACGCTGCCAGTGCTCCGCATCTGCCCACGAATCGAGGACGGGAATTACCTCGATTCCAAAGGCAGAGGCAAATCGGCGGATTTCCTGTTGTTGGGCGACCGTCAGGACCTCGCCCGGTGAGGCGAGTCTCAGAGAAGGCAGTTCGACCCCTCCTCGGGGTTCCAGCAGAAGGCAATTGAGCTTGAAGCGGGCCATCACTTCGATCAGCCGTTTGATCTGTCCGCACGTCGGGCGTGTCGACCGGTTCTCCAAGGGGGCATCGAGGCGGAGGTGCAGCCCACGAATTCGCATTTCGGGCCAATCCCTGATTTCCGCGCCGACGATCATGTCCTCCGGTCGGGCAAGCTGCGCCAGCGTCATGGCTCCGTGCAGAAGGCCTTGATTCGAATTCGCCACGACCGTCGCCTCAGCCGCGCTGACGTGGAGGTAGTATTCCTGCTGCATCTGATAGTCCGACTGCCATCCTCGGATCGTCTTTCCCGCGCCGAAGGGCATGGATTGACGGTGTTTGGACAAGGCCACCGTCCCCTCGGGGGAATCTGTCGTCAGCAGGCGGATTCCTCGGCGGCTGGTACCTCGTTCGATCGGCAGCAGCAGTCCTGTGATCTGATGGAGGCGGTATTGCAGAATCCTGGCCGTCATCTCTTCGCGGGGGCCCGATCGACCGGTCAGGATGATCGGCGTCTGTCCGCTGAGTTCAAAAACGGCTTCGATGGTACGGCTTTGCTGAGGCGTGGGAAGAATGCCCAGGGGGTTGTTCTCTCCCGCTCCCCAAAGCATCTCATTGCAGGTTAGGCAAAGGGCGGCAACGAACAGGAACTTTGTGGGGTCTGCGCGATGCATCGTTCGGGCCTCCTGCCCTTGCACAGACCGCCTTTCTGGTTTCCTCGCTATTATAATTTATATCGGACGTTTGGCCCGTGTGCCAATTGGAAACACCTCTGGGACGGCTGAAATGCACGATTTCTTGGACTCCTACAGCCCTTCTGTACTTCTCTGCCTGGGATCGTCATGTTGTGTCGGATGTGTGGTATCGATAATGGAATGATGCCTCGCTGCAGATCGGAGAATCGTCGATGGGGCCTGGCTTGCCAGAGGAGTCTGCGTGCCAAGGGGGGATCGCGCCGGTGAGGTGGCAGTGCATCGGGCTCGTGATATGATTGAGGAGATGTGGGGACTGGGAATTGCTGTGAGCGTGTGAGTTTCGACCAGAGTCCCCGGATCGCTTCTTAGGGAATGACACGGCCATGCTGATCGTGATGGACCATCAGGCTACCTCTGAACAGATTGAACAGGTGTCTCAAAGGATTCTGGAGATGGGCTTTACGCCCAAACCGGTGCCGGGTGGAACTCGGACGGCGATCTGCGTGCTGGGGAATCCGAGTGCCCTGGATCCGGCTCCCTTCATGAACCTTCCGGGCGTCATCGACGTGATTCGCGTCTCCAAACCGTTCAAGCTGGTTAGTCGGGAGACACATCACGAGAACACGGTGATTCGGGTGGGCAACGCAACGATCGGAGGGGGGCGGCTTTGCCTCATCGCCGGTCCCTGCGCGGTTGAGAGCGAACAGCAGGCGTTAACCATTGCCCGAAGTGTCAAGGCGGCGGGGGCGACTCTGTTTCGTGGGGGGGCGTTCAAGCCCCGGACCTCACCCTATGCGTTTCAGGGGTTGGGGGTACAGGGCCTGGATATCCTCGTGCGGGTTCGCGAGGAGACCGGTCTGCCGATCGTTACCGAGGCGATTGACCAGGAAGTCTGCGATCTGGTGGAAGAGAAGGCCGACATCATCCAGATCGGGGCAAGGAACATGCAGAACTACTCGTTGCTGCGTCGTGCGGGCAGGGCTCGGAAGCCCGTTCTGCTGAAGCGAGGGATGTCGGCGACATTGGAAGAATGGCTCATGGCGGCCGAGTACATTCTCACAGAGGGCAATCGCCAGGTGATCCTCTGTGAACGGGGTATTCGTACGTTTGCGGATCATATTCGGAACATGCTGGATCTGGGCTCGATCCCTGCCGTCAAGCGTCTGAGTCATCTTCCGGTGATTGTGGACCCCAGTCATGCCGCGGGTGTGCGCGAGTTCGTGGCCCCGTTGTCGAGGGGCAGCGTGGGGGTAGGGGCCGATGGGCTCATCATTGAGGTCCATCATCAGCCCGAGAAGGCGCTATCCGACGGGGCGCAGTCGTTGCGACCGGAGGAGTTCCAGACGCTGGCGAGGGAACTGCTGGGAGCGGCGGTATCTTAGCGGAGGTGGGGGACGGGCGTTCCTGGGGGGCCTCTATGACGGGAGTGTTGCCACGGGGTGGGCGAGCTGATTGAGAATTCCCTCTTGGGTCCGGGCGAGCCGCGTGTACATTCTCGCATAGCGTTGAGTCGTACGTTCCAATGAGAACTCATGGACCGCTCGCTGGCGAGACCTCTGACCCATCGCGGTGCGCGTGGATGCCGAACGCGTCATGTCCAGAAGGGCCCGAGTGAGTTCCGGCACATTCCTCGGGGTGATCAGGGATCCGTGGACGCCGTGGCGTACGAGTTCGGGATTGCCGCCCACGGCGGTGGCGACGATCGGAAGCCCACAGGCCATGGCTTCAAGGATCGCGTTGCTCATTCCCTCTCGCCGGCTGGTGAGCGTAAAGACATCCAAGGTGTTCAGCAGGCGAGGCATGTTCTCCTGCCATCCGAGGAGTCGGACATGATCAGCAATGCCCAGGGCCCAGGCGGCGCGATGCAGGCTTTCTCGTTCAGCACCGTCGCCGATCAACAGCAGTTCACATCGGTGCGTGACCTGGTTCAGAAGGCGTGCAAAGGCTGTCAGCAGCGTGGGGTAGTCCTTAATGGGTTCCAGACGTCCAGCGGAGCCGATGACGATGGCCTCCGGCGGAATTCCCCACTCTCGTCGCACGGCCTGTCGATCCGTCAACGGTTGGAAGCGGTGGACGTCTACGCCGTTGGGGAGTATTTCGAACGTGGAGGGGGCCAGGCCGATTTCGCGGGCAAACAAATCCGCGGCCCGACGTGAGACGGCGCAGAGTTGATCGGTCCTGCGGGCCAGCCAGCGGCAGACCGTTGCTCGAGAGCGGCTGATGGGCTGATCGGTGTCCCAGCCGTGGAGGCTAAAGACGAGCCGAGGTTGGCGTGTCATCATCCGGGCAATGGTGCTGTCGGGCCAGGTGCTCCAGTTTCGAGCGTGGATGACGTGCGGATGGAATTGCCGGGCGATTCGTGTCAGTCGCACGGGGGTACGCGGGTCGTGCCAGCCCGCGTAGAGTTCGTGGACAGGCACTTCGGGGCTCAGCCGTGCGCCTGCCCGTCCCGAGCCGTGGAGGCAGCAGACCTCGTGAACGAAACGGTCGCTCGGCAGACGGGCAATCAGTTGGACCAAGCCATGTTGCAGACCGCCGGCGTCGAGGTCCGGGACCAGGTGAAGGATACGAATCCGACCTGTCTCATCGCACGACGGCATACTGGCCCTCTGTGATGACTATCGGACGTTCCGGGGGGTGGGGTTAGTTGCGACCAAGAGGGTGCCAATGCAATGGGGGGGGGCCTGTCGGAGATATGGTGTCTGGGAGCCGAAACCGCGGCAGTTGGTCTTGCCGTTGTGGAAGGCGAACCGCAGGCGAACTGCCGGGGGGCGCGGCGCCTGTTTCGCGTGAGGCTTGTTAGGCATCGACTTCAACGTTATGCTCAGACTGAGGTTTGCCCCTGGGGAACGAGAGGGTGCTTTCGCATGAGGCGACAGCGCACGTCCCAGGGGGCCTTCAAAGGAACGAATACCGATGGCTGACGAGGAGACCACAACACGGGACGAGGCATCTCTCGCGCCACAGCGCGACCCGTTTGAGGGAGTGCCGCCGGGATGTTCTCCGCCCAAACCCATGTGGCCACTGTGGTTGGCCCTGTTGGGGTTTCTGGTATGGCTGGGAATTCTGGTCGCCCTCATGATCGTCCGTTTCCGTACCTCCGTGGTATAGCGGCGAGACCCCGAGGGGGTTCGCTCGTGTCTTGACGGTCCCGGTACCGACACGCCTGTCGGTTGGGGTTCGATTAGGCAGGCGGACATGACCCGCACGGATTCTACCGCCCATCTCGAACAGACCTGGAAGAAGAACCTGCTGGCTCTGGAGGCGGTTTGTCCCGAGCTGGCCGGTCGATTGTCCGGTCTGCCCGTTTCGGAAGGCGTGGTGCCGACGACGGGGCGCGACAGATCACCCTCATTTCGCATTGTGACTTCGGAAGGGACCCGTTGGTTCGGTCACACGTCGATGCCCACGATCAGTGGGCCGGCATTGCTGGCCAATTTCGACGAGGGAAGCGGCAACGTCATCCTGCCCGGTATCGGGCAGGGGATTGAGGTGGGACTGCTTCTGGTTCGACTGGGGCCTCAACGAGCGGTCTTCGTTCTCGATCGCGATTTTTCGGCGGTGTCGTTGGCCTTGCGTTTGCATGACTGGGCAGACGCGATTCGGGAGGGGCGACTGGTTCTGGTATGTGCCGAGGGTATCGGTGAGGCGTTCTTCCGGTTCCTGGTCGAGCACGAGGGCTACCTTGTGCCGGAGCGGATGATCAGTTGGCCGTGGATGTCGCAGCCCGAGATCGACGAGATCACTCTCCTGATGCAGCAGGTGTCCTATCGGGTGCGTCGTCATCGGGCGGCCACGATGGCGGAGCTGGCGGGCAAGCTGAGTGGGCGGTATGCCTCAGGGAGGCCCCTTCCGGAGACACCTCGTCTTCTGGTGGTGTGTCCAACGGCACTGGGAGCCTCGCGGCAACTGGCCGAAGAGGCGAAGGTGGGTGCGGTCGACGCGGGTTGGCCGGCCGAGCTGTGGTCGGCAGACTGCCCTGGTGCGGCGTATTCGCTTTCGCTCGTGCGGCGGGTGTTGCAGTTCGAACCGGATCTCGTTCTGGTGGTAGACGGTGTTCGCGCCGGATGCGGCGGGGCCCTGCCGGAGGCACTGCCGGTGGTATCCTGGATGACGCGGGGGACACGCCTGCCGGTGAGTGCGGTTGAGAATATGGCCTCGACGGATCGGGTCTTCTGTGAGGCCGGCGGTGCGGTCGAGGATTTGCACACTGCCGGTTCGACTCATCAGCAGGTTCGGTGGCTTCCGCCGGCCGCGTCACGGTCGGCCATTGCCGCTCGCGAATCGACGGGTGCCCATTCCTATGAGATGGTGGCTATTGCCGATGCGGGGTCCCTGTCTCCTCAGGCCTATGGTCTGAGTCTGGACAGCCACCTGTCGGCATGGAAGATGGCCGAGCAGCTTATCCGCAAACGAGCAGAGCGGTATACGGACGACCATGCGGATGCGCTGCTTTCGGAGATCGAATCGGCCACGGGCGTCCACCTGGGGGATCGCGTGATTCGGCGCAGTTTCTGCGATCAGGTCAATCGGGCGATTGCCCAGACGCTGGTGTGTCGTGCGGTATTCGAGGCGGCCCTTCGCGGAGGATTGCCGCTGGCGATTTGGGGGAACGGCTGGCAGGGCGATCCCGTTCTGGAGAAGGCGTGGAGAGGTCCGGTCCGTTTCTCAGATCGGGCATGGGTTTGTGCCGGCGCCAAGGTTGTGCTGCATGTGGATGTCACAGGGAATGTTTCATCGGAGCTGCTGTCTGCCGCGGCGAGTGGGGCGGCGGTGCTGGCTCGAGCTCATCCGACCGATCCGGCGCAGACGGGGTTGTCTCATCTGCTCCAACCGGGGCGCGACCTGATCACCTTCGGCCGCTTCTCCGAAATGCTCACTCATGCCAGACGTCTGCTCAGCGACGATCCGTGGCGCGCGTCCTTGGCGGATCGGGCGAGACGCACGGTTATCGAACACCACCGTATGGCTCATCGCATGGCGACGCTTCGGCAGGCCCTGTGTTGAAGCGGTTTTCTGAATTGGCGGATGGTTCTGCGTACGAACACATCGCCCCCCCGGCCAGCAGCAGGGAGGGCGATGGGATATCCCTGTTTCGTTCGAAAGGGCGATCTCGGTGCTACAGCTCGCGGGTGTAGTAGCTCTTGGGTCGTGTGAGGTAGTTGTACCCCAGCCTCGATAGCGTACAGCCCTTTCCGCTGTCCTTGATGCCCACCCATGCCAGGGCAGGGTCGAGGTAGTCGCATCGATTGACGAAGACAGTGCCGGCCTCGACAGCTTCGGCGATTCGGCTACCGGTGGCGGCATCGCCGGTCCAGATGGAGGCCGTCAAACCGTAGGCGTTGTCGTTCATCATACGGACTGCCTCTTCATCGTCGTTGACGGGCATGATTCCGACGATGGGGCCGAAGTTCTCTTCCCTCATGATGTCCATGGTGTTCTTGCAGTGTGCGACGACGGTGGCTTCGTAGTATCGCCCCTTGCCGTTGACCTTTGTGGCCTTTCCGCCGCACAGCACCTTGGCGCCGCCTCGTGTGGCCTTGTCGATCTGTTCGTTCATCGTGTCGATGGTCTTGTTCATCGCCAGCGGTCCGAGATAGGTCTGGGGATCCGTGGGATCACCGAGGCGATACGTGGCGACTTCTCGAAGCATGGCTTCGAGGAAGCGGTCGTAGATCGAACGATGGACGTAAATCCTCTCGACGCCGCAACAGCTTTGCCCGGCATTGTAGAAGCAGCCATCGGCGACGTTCGGGACGACCTTGGCCAGGTCGACGTCTGCACGGACGTAGGCGGGGTCCTTGCCGCCGAGTTCCAGACCGCAGTCGATGAAGCGATCGGTGATGGTCTTGTACACATTTCGCCCGCCCTCCACCGATCCCGTGAAGAACACTGCGTCGACCTCCGGGGATTTCAGGAGGGATTCGGCTCGCTTTCGGTCGGCGATGACGGCCGTCATCAATCCGTCGGGCAGAAGGCCGGTCTTGCGATAGGCCTCTTCGAACCGCACACCGCACAGCGGAGTCAGTGAGGCATGCTTCAGGATCACGGCGTTGCCGGCGATGATCGCGGGGGCGACGACGTTGACAGCGATCAGGAGGGGATAGTTCCACGCGGCTACGTCGACCACCACGCCGAGCGGGCTGTGGGCGATCCGCTTACGCTCCGAGGTTCCATTACTGATGATCACGTCGGCCAAGGCATGTTCGGCGATCGAGGCCATGTACTCGGCACGGTTGCGCATGGTCTTGATCTCGTTTCGGCTCTGAGTGATGGGTTTACCCATCTGCGAGGTGATTTCCAGCGCGATGGCCTCGGATTGATCGGTAAAGGCTTCGAGGAAGCGGTGTGTGGCCTGTATGCGTTCACCTAAGGGCACATGACGCCACTGTTTTGCGGCGGCCTTCGCCTTGACCAGGATGCTGCGGATCTGGTCGGAGGTTGTCTGCTCCAATCGTGTGAAGACAGATTCCGTTGCGGGGTTGATGACTTGGATGATCTCTGCCATAAACTTCTCCAGGATACGAGTTTCGTGATCGGCCGACCCATCCCATCATCGGCCTGATTATCCACGGTCCACCGGTGCCACGTCGAGGACATAGACCCAACGGAGGCTTCGCAGATCAATAGGGCAGCGAACGATCAACTGTCGCAACTGACGTTGTGAGGGATCGTCTTCGATCTTCTCGACGCGTCCGATCAGCATGGCCACGGGCAGGTCGGGCCCTGTTCCCGGTGAGACCACGAGGTCTCCGACCTGCAGCGCATTGAGTCGAATGTAGTCTTCATGAACTCCCTTGACCAGCATATCTCCCTTGCCCCGACCGGTCAGAAAGAAGACCGCTTCCTGCCCCGGTTGGGCCCAGACCTGTCCGCTCCGGACGGCGTCGGGGGACGACAGGACGTTAAACCGAGTGGCCATGACGCGCCCAATCCACGTTTCGGCTTGGGCATCGACATCGGACAAGAGGGCCACTCGCGACGAGAAGGGCGTGACATCCTCGATCTTTCCGATGAGATACTCGCGAGCCAAAACGGACATGCCCGTCTGAACGCCGTCTTTGGTTCCGGCGTCGATCATGCGGCGAGAGGCGACCCATGATTCGATCTTGATGCCGCGTCGCCGTCCTCCGCCGAGCAGAAACGAGTCTCGCAGGCCCGTAGGTTCTCCGGCGATGACGCGGGCGGGTACCAGCCGCCCTTCACGGATCGTGCTTCGATCGATGAACTTGCGCAGGTACATCCCGAGGGTCGGCTGTTCCGATTCGATCTCGCGGAGCTGGAGTTGGAGGGAAACCAGTTCATTGCGGGCGGCTTCGAGGTCACCGACGATCTTGTTGTATTGCTCGGCCGGAACCGTAGCCCTTGTGTCTTTGTTGGTGGCGGGTTTGGAGGAGCCCGATGTCAGACTGTGCAGACCATCCTGGAAGGGAACAAGGATTTGCCGGACCGTTTTGACACTGCCGGTATATCGCGACGGCACGAACATCAGAACCGCCGAGATGATCATGAGAATCGCGAACAGACCGTTACGATTCGGCCAGTGCAGGCGGGCTTTCACAAACGACCCCACGTGCCGAGGCTAAAGCTCGTCCTCGTCAGATTCCAGCGTGTCTTTCCACTCTGCGAGGTTCTCGAGGTAGACGCTTGTGCCTCGAGCTACACACGAAAGCGGATCGTCAACCAGCATACAGCGTAATCCTGTTGCCTTACTGAGGACCTGGTCGAGGCCTCGCAGCAGAGAACCGCCGCCGGCCATATGGATGCCGTTTTCCACCAGATCCGCGGCCAGTTCCGGTTCGGCGCGTTCCAGTGTGCGCGTCACGCAGTCGATGATCTGTCCGATCGGTTCCTTGAGGGCCTCGCGGACTTCCTCGCTGGTCACGACGGTCTTCCGAGGCAGACCAGAGATCATGTCACGGCCGCGGACCTCTTTGGTCAGTTCTTCGGGCAGGGGACAGGCGGATCCGATCTCGATCTTGATCTGTTCGGCCATCTGAGGGCCGATCATGAGATTGTAGGTCTTCTTCATGTGGTTCATGATCGATTCGTCCATGTCGTCGCCCGCGACGCGGATCGACTCGCAGACGGCGATATCGGCGAGGGTCATGATGGCCACCTCGGTGGTGCCCCCTCCGATGTCGACGATCATGCTGGCCGTTGGTTCGGCGATCGGCAATCCCGCTCCTATACCGGCGGCCATGGGTTCCTCAACGAGGTACACGCGTCGGGCACCGGCGCGTTCGGCCGAGCCGTAGACGGCTCGCTTCTCGACGGCCGTGATTCCTGACGGGACCGAGATGACGACTCGCGGTTTGAAGAAGTTGCGCCGGCCGTGCACTTTTCGGATGAAGTAGGCCAGCATCGCTTCGGTGATGTCGAAGTCGGCGATGACGCCGTCCTTCAAGGGTCGGATGGCGGTGATGCTTCCGGGTGTCTTGCCAAGCATCTCCTTGGCGACCAGGCCTACGGCGTTGCCGTCCTGAAGGACGCGGTTGGTCCCCTTCTTGACCGCCACGACGGACGGTTCGTTGAGGACGATCCCTTCGCCCTTGACACACACCAAGGTATTACAGGTGCCCAGGTCGATACCCATGTCGACGCTGAACAACCCAAGCAACGAATCGATGATCACGTCCGTCGCCGCCTAGTAATGACTCGGCTTAAACCGCCCACAAGGGTGCCAGCGGTAAGCCCCCGCTGGGCATTCGACCCGTGCTTTCAATCCCCATTCCTCGACCGAGAGCAAACTGACGGAGCGTCGTCCACCCCGCCCCCGCGGGCGCGTGCTGCCTATTCCCCCGACAGTGGCAGGAACGTTCCGTAATATCCGTAGCACATAAAGGCCAGATAGACCGTGGCAACCAACACAAGGACGGTAGCGACGATCAGGAGGACCGTGTAGATGTCATTGCGGGCTCGCCCCGGCATCATGGGAGCGGCAGGTACACGGCTATCGGCTTGCGTCATCTGACCCACCTCCGATCGCTTCGGCGTTTCCATGGTTTCGGAACCTTGCCGTCAGGCTATTCGGCTCCGAAACTCCTCTCGTCGGCCACCCGATCCTGCGGCCGGATTTCACCGCGAACCATCGCCAAGTCTCCGCCGGCGCGGTTCGGTTCGACCATCGTCACCCGCAGCTTGCCCAGGTAGTCCTTGCCTCGATAGACAATGAAAGACATTCCTTCCGACACGCCGTCGGCCGAGCCGATGCTGATGCTGGCGACGTTGCCTTTAACCTCCAAAACCTGTCCACGGATACTCGTGGACGGTGCGGCACTGAGAGGTTGGGCTACCGGAGCCGAGGACGCTCCCGCAGCGCGTGGGGCTTTCTGAATCTTCTCCAGTTGCTGCTGGAGGGCGTACCGCTGTTCGAGAAGGGCTCGCTTCTCTTCATCGCGGATCGCCAGCTTCATGGTCAGTTCCTTGCATCGCTCGTCGAGGTCCTGGTTGACCTTCTGCAGCTTGATCATGTCATCCTGCAGCTTCTTGTTTCGGTCCTCCAGGCGAGTCGTTCGTTCCTTGTCGAGCTTCTGCAACTGAGACATTCGTTCGGAGTTGGCTTCGGCAGCGGCGCGAGCATCCTTCTCCGTCGCGATCTCGCGGTTCTTACCGGCCAAGTCGGTTTCGAGTTTTGCCACGCTGTTCTGAAGCTGCGTCACCTGCCCGGTCAACTGAGTGATCTGACTCTGGAGCTGCTGCTCTGTGGCCTTGGAGGAGGCCTGGACCGCCATCGATTCGACGCGAGCGGCCTGTGCCTGGTCCCGCCAGCCCTGAGCCTGTTTCTTCCAGTCGGTGCTCAGCGCTACGAACGTAACGTTCATGATGGCAAAAACCACCGACAGCAAGACCAACAGGACTACAAAGACTTTCGCCGTAGTACTCATGCTGCGCCTCCCTTCGCGTCAGTGGCAGGATAGACTCCAACCTATCTGCCGGCAGAGCTGACCGTTCTCGGCCTGGCGGTTGCGAATCGCGTCACCCTGAGGTCCGATTCCGGTGACCTTCCGGTCGACGAGCCAGACTGTTCTGACCCGGCCGACCAACCTAACTCTAGTCCACCTAAAGGACTTGCCGATCATACCATGGCAGGGTTGCTACATGCAAGTGCAACCCGCTATTTCCTCGACGGGTCGAGGTAAGGGTCATTGCACTGACCGCCGTGTGCTTGACCTCATCTTTAATCGGCGTTTCAATGTTCCTAGCTGTAGGAGGTGCTGCCGGTGTCCGACGCACCTGCCGGTCGGCGTCGAGCTGTCTCCGATGTGGTCGAGCGATTCCTGGCGACGCTCGGGCGCGAAGACCGTGTCCTTTTGGCCCTCCGCGATCAGTTGTACGAAGGAAGCTGGCGCGAATTGCGACAGGACCTCATCAATCGACGCGAAGGTAGGCCATATATCTTCAAACTGGCGCAACGGATTGCCAGCGACATCGAGCGTATCGACCGGCTGTCGGCTTTCGAGAGCGAACATGCCGTCAATCTGGTGGACTACTTAGACGAGGAATTCGATTCATGGGATGGATCTCGATAGCTTCCCTGCTGACGGCGACCCTTGCCGCGGATCCCGCATCCAATGCCGAAGATCTGGTCAACTCGCAGGCCTTGGCCAAGGCAGGGCTCGTTCAGTACTGGCAGTGTCCGATTCCCCTGAGAGCTGGCGACGAGATCAACGCCTTGTCCCTTGAAGATGAGAATCTCTATGCGGTTACCAAGGGCGGGGCCGTCTATGTCATTGACGCCGATGTCGGCTTGGTCCGATGGTCGGCGGTGCTTGCCGAGCCTCCCTTCTCCGTCTTTCGCCCGACCCACACTCGATCGGAAGACCCCAATATGGCGGTACGGGCTATTGTGGCCACGCCGACGATCGTCTGGGTGTATCACCGCCGCACCGGTCAGCTCATCGCGCAGGTGTCGCTGCCATTCTCGGCATGCGGGCCGGCGATTTCCGACGGGCGTTTCATCTGTGTCGGCGGTGCGGATGGGCGCTATTTCTGCCTCAAGGCCGTTCCCGAGAAGATCACGCTCACATCGCCAGTTCGGATGGGTTTGCGGTGGCATGCCGCCGTAATTCTGACCGACGGCAAACGACTTTACCACGAGGCCTCCAGCGAGGCCAAGGCCAAGGAGTGGCAGGAAGCCACCGTGGCGTCGCTTGGGGGGTTCAATTCGACTCGGCACATCGGTGTTGTGCGTTGGCAGCTCGGCACAGATGGGGCCGTCGTGGCTTCCGCCGGGATGATGGGCAAGAACATCTACATTCCCAGCGACGGCGGGGCGTTTTTTGCCTGCACCCTTTCAGACAAGATCAAGCGATGGGAGCTTCGTGCCGCGGGTCCCATCATTACCGACCCTATTGTTACCAAGACTGGCGTGTTCTTTGCCTCGATGGACAAGTGCGTTTATGGACTCGATCGTCTCGAAGGGACGCGTCTCTGGCAGTGCCATCTTCCGGTGCCTCTGGCCCAATCGGGCTACCTGGGAAGAAAGCTGCTCTATCAGCCGGGCGAGCCTTCGGGGGTGTACGCGATCGATCCGACCAGCGGCAAGTTGGTTTGGTCCTGTCCGACTGCCACCCAATTCCTAGCGGAAGGTGAGTCGGTGGCGTATCTCCTGGAGCCTCAAACGGCCATCCATCAGGTCAATCCATCCGACGGCAAGGTCCTGCTTTCGATCGAGACGCCGGGCGTGGGTTTCTCGGCCGGCAACACCCGGGATGCCACTCTATACCTCGCCGCTGCAAGCGGGAGGTTGCTCTGCGTGCGTCCCAGGTATGTTCCTTACCTTCGGCGAGCTCAGTTCGACGTCGCCATGGAGCAGACGTCTGTGCCGCGACCCGCCGCTGCCTCCAAGCCCACCACGGCCCCCAAAGCCGCACGACGTTCTGTCGTGAAAGAGGATGATGATCCTTTCCGGAGTCAAAACCCTCTGCCTCCCGCGGTCGATGTCCAAGTTCGCAGCTCGAAGGAGTGATTCCGAGCGGCGAATCCATCATCGACAACAGATCGCTTCCTGACCAAGCCTGAGCGGTGTTCAAGCCGACACTCTGCGATCGTGGCGGGATAGCATCGAGAATCCACAGGTAGATCGTCGACCAGCGAAGGCCGTCATCCAAAGAGAGGCGTGGGACGGTTAAAATATATTAAAGATTTTGATGCAGCATCAAACCTCTTGTCTCTAACGTACTGCGTGGTGGCTGTAATCAATCTGTCAAACACGATAACAATGAGGTTTTGAAGCTATTTCACGGTGTCAAAACTTGTTTGCCCAAATCGAAAAATGTAAAGCATTGTATTAGGCAAGTCTGCCGATTAGAATATAGACTTACAGATCGAATGCGAAATCACTGCGCGGGGGATGAACCCCGGCAGGTTTGGGGGGTATCAGATAATACAAGTTTCCGCCGGGGCGCTTCGTGCTAATCGAAGTTCCCCCGCTGTAGAGGTATGGCTGGTCAGTTGCTGGCGCGCGTCCGCTTGGTGTGGCTACAATCGTGCGCCCGTGGAGGACCGGCGGTAGCGGCGCCGTACAGGCATTCGTCCGCTTGCCCAGCGGAGGCTGGAATGTTAGTACTCTCGCGACAACGCGACCAAGTCATCATGATCGGCGACGAGATCGAGGTTGTTATCGTCGATATTCGGGGTGACAAGGTCCGGTTGGGCATTACAGCTCCCAAGGACGTGACTGTTCACCGCAAGGAAGTCTACGACCAGATCAAGCGTGAAAACGCTGCCGCTACGGGCATGCAGGCCGGGGATTTGCCTCCTGAGGCGACGGCACCTGTTCCGGGCGGCAACAACGATACCACTTCGAAGCTCAAGCCGGTGGCGGGGGCCAATAGGCGTCCCGTGGGTTCATCGCATCGGCAAGGTCAATCGACACCTCTGACCTGATCCTTCCGCTCCGATCGCCATAAGAAAGAGTCTCCGCAGCACGGCCTCCGGTCTACAGTGACGGTGCGAATCGCCTACAATACATGCCGGTCGATTTGCGATGCCGGAGGTCAACATGAGACGTCGGGAATTCCTGGCTGCAGGTGTCGGAGGGGTTGCCACGGTTCTGGCCGAGCCTTCTGTCCGGAGGGCTTCGGCGGCGGAGGAGGATCGCAGGCCCAACGTGCTCTTCCTGCTGGCCGACCAATGGAGGGCCCAGGCGACGGGCTATTCGGGTGATCCGAACGCACGCACACCGCATCTGGATCGTCTGGCTCGTGAGAGTGCCCGGTTTACGAATGCCGTTTCGTGCTGCCCCGTCTGTTCACCCTATCGAGCATGCCTGATGACGGGGCGCTATCCGCTCTCGCACGGCGTCTTCCTCAATGATGTCCCGTTGAACACGGAGGCGGTTTCGCTGGCGCAGGCGTTTGTCGGGGCAGGCTACGAAACGGCGTATATCGGGAAATGGCACCTCGACGGGCATGGACGATCGGCCTTTACACCCCAGGAGCGTCGTCAGGGCTTCCAGTTCTGGCGGGCACTGGAATGCAGTCACGACTACAACCGGTCCATCTATTACGCCGATGAGCCGGTTCGACAGAACTGGCAGGGCTATGATGCGATCGCTCAGACACAGGAAGCACAGCGCTATCTTCGGGGACGAGCCAGGGGCGACCGACCCTTTTCGCTTATCCTGTCCTGGGGGCCTCCGCACAATCCCTATGAGACGGCTCCCCGGAAGTATCGCGAGATGTTTCGGGCGGAGGACATCGTATTGAGGCCGAATATCTCGATCGGCGACGCGGCCAGGGCCCGTGCCGACTTGGCGGGCTACTACGCGCACATCGCTGCCCTCGACGCGTGTGTCGGAGACCTTCTGGCCACGCTGGCCGAGACGGGGCTCGAACGCGACACCGTGGTGGTGTTCACGTCCGATCACGGTGATATGCACTATTCACACGGTTGGGTCCGCAAGCAGAAGCCCTGGGACGAATCGGTGTGTGTGCCGCTGCTGGTGCGTACTCCGGCGCGTCTGGGGAAGCAGGGGCGGTCGATCGACGTACCGATCAACGCTCCCGACCTGATGCCAACGTTGCTCGGGCTGTGCGGTGTGGCCATCCCTCGCACGGTGGAGGGCGAGGATTTCTCACCGATACTGCGGGGACAACGCGGTCCCGACGTGGAAGGCGCCTTGCTCATGTGTGCCCATCCGTTTGGTGAATGGATACGCTCGCACGGGGGCAAAGAGTACCGTGGTGTCCGTACTCGAACGCACACCTACGTTCGCGATCTGAAAGGCCCTTGGCTCTTCTACGACAATCAGGCGGATCCCTACCAGCAGACGAACCGGGTCGATCAGCCTGAGTATGCGGCCGTTCAGAGGCATCTGGACGAGCTGTTGGCCTTGAGACTCAAGGCTACGCGAGACGAGTTTCTGTCGGGCGACATCTACGTCAAGAAATGGGGCTACGCGGTGGACAAGAACGGTACCGTGCCCTATGCACCGTAACCCAAGAGGGGATGCGGCTTCTCTGAGCTGCCGTCAGTCGCGTGCGGGGCCGTCCGGAGCAACTCATAGGCGGCACCTGCGTAATAGCCCAACGTCCGTACGGACTCGATCCACTCGTCGGCCGGCCGGCTCAGACGCATCTTCAGGTATGTCAGTCCGCTCAGGAGGATGCGAGGGAGCACCCATCGGGGCGGCCCCAGTCGGCTGGCGGGGGGGAAGTCTCCCGTCCGAACGGCCGCGATTCCCACTCCCGCGAAGTATCGCATGAGGGCCGATTCGCAGAGTCGCTCGATGGGTGTGCGGTGATGAACCAGCGACAGAGGGGCATAGACGCCCGATCGTCCCTGCTCCTCGATTCGTCGGATGACGGCCACTTCTTCGCCGCCGACGAGCGAGGCTCCGCGACGTCCCAGGTCGGTTCGAAAGCCGCCGATGGACCGGAGGGTCGCCAGGTGGAACGCCAGGTTGGCCCCCATGGGACGGGGGGTGCCCGCAGGCAGCGGACCTTCCGGAAGGTCGGGGGTGTATCGCACGGTGACGCCGGCCAGCAGCGATTCGCAACGCGGCGTCCACCATTCCGGCAAGGCTCGGTCGTATATCGGGAGGATTCGTCCCGCGATATAGCCGGCTTGGGGCCAGCGGCGGAGGGCGTCTCGCGTGGCGGTCAGCCATCCGGCATCCACCACGACGTCGTCGTCGGTGAAGAGGATCCATTCGCTTTGGGCTTCCGCCATCGCCCGGTTCCTGGCCGCGGAGAGTCCGCTTTCGGCTTCGTAGACATAGCGCAGGGGCAGGCGCGTGCGCCATTCATCCACGACAGCCCTGGTTCGATCCGTGGAGCGGTTGTCGACGATCACGATCTCCCAACGGCAGGCATCGGCAGGGTCTGCGTGGTAGAGGCTCGATAGGGTCAGGTCGAGCAGGGCCGCCCGATTGTGGGTGCAGATGGCCACGGTCAGATCGATCGGTGTGTGTTGCGTCGAAGGGGTAGGATCGGTGATCGTCATCGTGCCATCCTCGTTTGGACCTCTCTGCTCATCCCGACCTCGAACCGAACGGCGGTTCGTCGGGGAGCGGTCATGTGTGTGCGGGCATCCGGCCGCCGGGTTCCAGGACGGGGGGCTGTTCTCGCTGCCGCCACTGCCTCAGTGCTTCATGCGCCCGCATCGGTAACAGACTGGGCAGCGCGACCTTCATGTCCCGGGGCGTCACCTGTCCCATCCAGAGCATGCACCGGAAACACCGGCGAGCCGTCTGCAGGTCTCCTCGCCAATAGGCCGCGTATCCTTCACGCCGGAAGACGCCGTTGACCAGGTCTTCGATCCGTTCCGGCGCGATGTGCTGCAGATGCTGGAAGTGCGTCTCCGCGAAATGCCGAAGGACTCTCCATCGCATTTTCGTCAGATGGAAATGGTTGGCGGTCTGTTGGTGCGGATGGCGTCGGTAATACGCCATGACCTTCGGCACCCGCCTGAAACGATGATGAACGGCCAGGCGAAGCCACAGTTCGTAGTCTTCCGCTGGAGGGAAACGTCGATTGAACCCCCCGGCCTGTTCGATCAGAGTTCGCCGGACGAGCACGGAATGAATCGGGAACGGGCATCCCTCGAGCATCAGCGAGAGTTTGTCTTGACCCTGGGCCTCGATGTCGCGGGGCACGAACGGACGGGCGGTACTCAGATCACCCCAGAACCTGGCCCATCCGCAGTACGCAAGATCGGCGTCGCTGTTGTGCAGGGCGCCGACCATCGTTTCGATGAACGTTCTGTCCCATCGGTCGTCGGCGTCGAGGAATGCGACATAGGTGCCTTGGGCCTGCGCCAATCCCATGTTGCGTGCCGCCGAGACTCCGCCATTGGGGCGGCGGATCAGTGTGACGCGGGGGCCGAAGCCGGAGATGATTTCCGCGGAGGCATCGGTTGATCCGTCATCGACAACGATCAATTGAATCTCGCGGTGCGTCTGATTCAGGACGTCGTCGATGGCTTCCGCGACGTAGGCTGCCGCATTGTAGCAGGGCATGATGACGGAAACCCGTTCACCTTCCGTCGGCTGAGAGTAGGTCATGACACGGCTCCAAGGGCGGCCGGTTCGTCGACCGGTTCAATGGCGTACTGCCAGTCCATGTGGACCAGGTTGTCCGTCAGGCGCTTGCCTGGGACGGAGAAACGAACCACGTTGTCGGTCCAGTGGTAGAAGTCCATGGTGTGTCGATTGAAGAGGTTGATTCCCACGCTGTAGGGTCCGGGTGCCAGATTGGCGGTCAGATCGAAGGTAGCCTGGCACGACTGGTTTCGCCGAAAGTCGTAGAAGTGTCCCTCGACCGCCGTCGTGTGGTCGAAGACGGCCGTACGGTCATCATGGATGATTCGCAGGGACAGTCCGGCATCGGGCATGTCGGCATGGCACTGGAAGCTCAGGCGGACGCGGCATCGTTCACCGGGGCGGAGGATATGCGTGGGTTGACCGTCCTGACCGCAGATATCGGCGTCCTTGATGGTGAGGAGTTCGCCGCGCCCGGCACGGGCTTTGGCACAGAGCTGGTCGCCCATCGCATCGAGGTATCGGCGGGAGGCTTCCTCGCTGGGTCCTTCGTAGAACACTTCGCCACGTTTCAGGACGACGCAGCGATCGCAGAGGGTCGAGACAGCCTGCATGTTGTGGCTGACGAAGACGACGGTCGTTCCGCTCTGCCGGATCTCGTTCATTCGGCGGAAACACTTGATCTGGAAACTGAAGTCCCCAACGCTGAGAACCTCGTCGACCAGCAGGATGTCGGGTTCGAGTTGAGCGGCCACGGAGAAGCCCAGACGGGCGACCATCCCGGAGCTGTATCGCTTGATCGGTGTATCGAGGAATTCCCTGATGCCGGCGAAATCGATGATTGCGTCGAGCTTCGAGCGGATCTCCGCTCGGGACATCCCCAGGATGCTGCCGTTCAGATAGATGTTCTCCATTCCCGTGAGATCGGGGTGAAAGCCGGCACCGACCTCGATCAGGGCCGACATTCGGCCGTGGGTACGGATTGTACCGCGATCGGGCTTGAGGATTCCGCACAGGAGCTTGAGGAGCGTGCTCTTGCCGGCCCCATTCGGTCCGATGATTCCTAGAACCTCGCCCCGTTCCGCACGGATCGAGACATCTTTCAGCGCCCAGAAGTCGTCGTTGGTTTCCCGGCGGCCCCGAAGCCGGTTCATCAGGCGGGGTAGCGCCTCGCGCAGGCTGCTCCCTTGACCCAGCTTGAATCGCTTGGAGACACGATCCACGACCACTGCCGACTCGGACTTCACGACTCTCCTCCAGGTGTTGTCTGCCCCGACGGTGACGAGTCGATCGTCAGCGAACGCAGGTCGTATACCAGAAATGAGGCGTTCTCATAGGCCACCGTCCAGGGCATCCGATCGGGTGCATCCTTCTTCCACACCACGTAGCCCACGTGGTGGCGTTGCGCCACATCCAAGAGCTGTTCCGAGGAGAAGACATGGTAGTTGGGACCGGCAGCCCATCGCTGCGTGCATCCGATTTCGGTCAGGCGGGCTTTCATAATCGGGCCGTACCGTGCGTCCCAGACGCTCTGCATTCCGAGTTGATAGCTGGCCAACGTATTCCGACGGCTGTACCACGTCCATCCCAACAGGTCCGGCGGGGTGATGAACGAATCGGCGGCGGCTGTGTTGTCTCTGGCCCACCGCATGACGGCCTGCCAGTCGTCGTGTTTCGTGTCGTACCCCTCGGGCGACCGCCAGGTGCCGGCTGCCAATCGGGGCTGGAAGACTCCGGAGCTGATCTGCGAGATGTCGAATACTCCGGCGAGGACTAGGGCGGCAAGAAAGGCAATTCGGCCTCGCTGGCTGGTTGGCCATTCGCCGGCGCTCAGATCGCCCGGCCTCCACAGGAAGCCATGCTGCTCGATGTCCCTGACCGCCAGGGCCACCAGGGAAATGCCGATGACGGTCCAGGGCAGGCGGGAAAGTCGGGGAAGCTGGTCCGGATCGATCCACACGATGGCGGCGGTGCAGGCGGCCGCGACGATGGCGGCGACGATCGACCACGCATCGCGCCGTCGAGTCAGCAGCCATGCTGATACGGCCAGGGTCACCCACGGGACGAAACGGGTTGCTGTTGCCATGGCGGCGATCCACATCACGGCCAACAGCCCCGTCCAGAATCGTCGTTCACTGAGAAGTTGCATGCCTGCCATCACCACGCAGGCCGTCGCGAGGAGGCGGGCCGCATAGGTGATTCTGAAGGGCATCATCTGCATGACGGCGGCGATGGGCTTGATCTCCACAAGGACCACACCCACACTGCACCACAGCGCGATACCACAGGCCAGACACATCACGGTGGAGGCTCGTTCCTCGAGCTTGGGGCGGATAGCGGCATAGGCCACCGCTCCGGCACCGAGGAGTCCCAGGAACCCCACGTACTCCCATCGGTGGAACATGCTCGGAAATACGTGGAAGTAGTTGAAAAACCGGATCAACTCGACGTGATCGACCGGGGGGGGTGTCGGGTCCATCGGCCCCAATCGCAGAATCTGCACGATGGTCGGCATGGCCAGGATTCCGGCCAGTAGGACAGACCTCGCCAGACGTTCCACGCCATAGTCCCGCGCCTTGCGGAGGACATCCGGTGTCAGCATGGCCGCGGTGGCGACGCTGAGGATCGGATGGATGTTGAACGCGAGCCCCAGAACGGCGGCGGTCAGAACCACATGGCCTCGGAGATAGGCCACACAGGCCAGCATCAAGGCCATCTTGCCCAGATCGCTTTGAACGAACTCCGGGCTGATCAGTTCAGTCCAGGCCAGCGTTCCGTAGAATGCCGGCTGAAGGATGACGAGCAGGGACGCGATCAGCCCCGTCCATCGGCGACCGGTCAATTCGGTCATAAGCAGGTACAAGGCTGCGACAAAGCCGAATCGCATCATCAGGGTCAGGATGACGTGGCCGTTCACACCGAACGATCCCGTCACGATCCACCGCATGGCCTTGTACAGCGGATAGGGCATTCGATTCAGATGATCAATCAGGGGATTGTCCGGGTAGAGCGAGGGGTTGATCCTCTCGATGGCGACCGGCAGGTAGAGTACGGAGTCTTCGAGGTGGTAGCCGTATCTCAGGTTGATCAGAACCCAGAGGCTCAGGAGGATCAGGGCGACCGTCCATCCGCCCATGACGGGAGCGGCGCTGAAGGTCGGTGTCGGAACGGCCTCGGTTCGCAGGGAGCGAATATGGGGGCTGACAACCCAGTCCCTGGTGAACCGCCCCGAGGTTCGGTGTGATCCGAAGCGTTCCTCGAAGGTGTTTTCCATGGCCGTGCTTCTCTGTTCCAGGACAGGTCGATGGTCCTGGCGGGCGTCTCTCAGAGAGGCCCACCGGTGCCGTCGCCCGACGGCTACGATGCGTGCGACATTGCCGGTGCCGGCAGGGCCTCTGCTTCGGACGACCTGATGGGTTTTCTCCAATAGCCACCAGTCAGGCTGATCCAGCGGTATTTCAGGATCATCCCGATCATGGTCAACCCCAGTGCAATCGCCCGAACCTTGCTGCCCGTGACCGACGATACTCCGACACGTTTCTTGTAGTTCACCGGTATCTCGGTGAATCGCACACCGTTAAGGATCGCGTGCAACATCATCTCCGGACCGAAATGCGAACTGATGACCTCAAATCGGTTCCAGATGCGCACGAGCGAGGATCGCTTGATGGCCCGATACGTGCAGCCCACATCCGTCAGCAACGTCGTGTTGAAGAGGAATTCGAGCATTTTGGCCACCGCCCAGTTGCCCCACTTGAGCAGGAAGCCCATGTTGGCCCCTTCCCAGATGAACTCTCGACTGGTGCGGGTGCCCACGACCATGTCAAAATCATCGAGATAGGCCAGGAACTTGATGATGTCACTGGGTTCGAAGGTGCCATCGGGTTCGCAGACGAACAGGTAGTCGCCGCTGGCCTCGCGAAAACCGCGCTGTATGGCCGCCCCGTAGCCCTGGAGGGGCTCGAACACCTGGATGGCGCCGGTTTTGGAGACCTCTTCGGCGGTTCCCGGTGCGGCATTGTTGTTGATGACAATGACTTCGTCAACGTGTTCGGTCTGCTCGAAGCCTTCGATGACGGCGCGAATCGAGTCGCGTTCGTTATAGGTTGGAAGGATTACGGATACGGTGTGGCCATGCCACATTGGGTGACTCCCTGCCGCCGGCTCGTGCGTACGGCGCATCGTCCGCATCCGGCCTTGGGCAACATGATCAGAGCATCCGCTCTCGCTGTCGTTTTATCGGTCCGGGGTGGGGGTGGGTTAAGTTATAAGTCCTGCCGATCTGTTGGAGATGGGGCTCAAGGCTGAGCAGTCCGGCATGCGGGGGCGGCATCGTTGAGTACGGCCGCTCTGGTCGAACGGGGTGACGCGCGGTAAGTATATGCTTATGCCGCAGGGTGAATGCGATGGGAGATGGGGCATGAACAGGCGGGCCTGGGTGTCTCTGATCTTTGGGGTGTCGGGCTTTGTCCTGTTGATTCTGACCGTACTCTGGTCCACAGGGCGGATCGACGTGCCGGGCCCGCTGGCGACGCTGCGCACGGTTCCCAGCGAGGACCCCGTCTTCGAGGAATCACATTCAACGGCCGTCAGAGGGCACGATCGAGCCCGGGAGTTTCGGGAACGCATCCTCGCTTCGATTTGGCGGGAGCAACTCCTGACCATTACGGTTCACGTTGCCCTCTGTGACGTTCGCCTGAGTAAGGTTGCCAATCCCGCCCAAGGACGGGGTGACAGCTATCGAGACAACCTCTACTGGGGAGCGTTATACGGCGTTGAGACCTTCTTCAAGAATCAGAGCGAGTGGAATCTCGTCCATGTCGGACCCGGCGGCGATCCACATGTTCTGCGCCGGGTTGTCTTCTTCCGTCGAGTGAATCCGAGTGACGAATGGCGCCAACGAGGCGTGACCAAGCCGTTCGATATCTGCATGATGGCCCAGGCATGGGCCGGGCCTTACGCCGCGGATGCTATGCGGGCGACCGTGATGGATGCCCTGGGGTCGCGGCCGCCTCGGGTGATTCAAATCGCCGGTCGGACGCTTAGTTTCGGATCGGGCAGCGACATTGTCGGATACCTTGGCTATAACGCCATCAAGGATGGTCACACGATCCTTCCGAGTTCGATGGATTCCCGCACCAGGACGGACGCACGAGGCGTCTTCTTCATCTGTGCGTGGGGCACCGAATATCTGGATGCCGGTCTCCGTCGCCTCGGGCTTTACCCGGTTCTGCTGGTGACCCAGCACGTGGCGCCCGAGGCCTATATCCTCCGTGGGATCACAGATGCCTTGGCCGTTGGGCAGGTCGAATCCGGTTTCTCCATCCATGCCGCCCAGCAGTATGCGCGCTATGCCGGCGTGAATTTCAATGAGGCCAAGCGTGTCTTCGTTCAGGATTGAATTCGGTCAATCCATTTGAGGAGGACGGACACATCGGATGAACGACATCGACCTATCGTCCTATGGCAGGGCATCCAGTGTTCCCTCGCCGGTCAATCGCATGATGAGCGCCTTCGCATCCGACTTCCGCGACGGTGTAGACATCAACCTCGGCGTGGGATATGTCAACGAGAAGACCATTCCGGCCGAACAGATCGAGTATGCCCTTGGCCAGGTCCTGCGAGACTCCGTCAAGTACCGTCAATCGTTGAACTACGGTGGACCGATGGGTTCGGAGAACCTGATTGCTTCGGTCCGCCGCTACTTGATTCAGGGAGGAATCGGGGGACTGACCGAATCGATGCTCGCAAACCGCCAGATCATCGTTGGTCCCAACGGGGCGACGAGCCTGCTCGAGTCGGTGGCCCATGTTCTGCCTGAGGGACTAGTGGTCACGACCGATCCCATGTACTACATCTACACGAACTTTCTGGAACGACGAGGGTTCGAGTTGCTGGCCGTTCCGGAGGACGATGATGGCATCCGCACGGACCTGTTGAGCGACAAGCTCGGACGGCTGGGCCAACGCGCGGAGGATATCCGCTTCTTCTACGTTGTGACCGTGAACAACCCGTCGTGCGCGGTGCTGTCGAATGAGCGGAGGCGCGAGTTGGTGGATATCATCTCGCGACTATCGCAACAGACGGGGCACAAGGTGCCGGTGATCTTCGACCGGGCGTATGAGGACCTCGTTCACGACCCGAGTCTGCCCCCGTTGGAGTCGCCCACGCGTTGGGACACACTCGGAATCGTCTGCGAGGTGGGGACGCTATCCAAGGTGCTGGCGCCTGCATTGAGAATCGGTTACATGGTGGGGGCACCCGGTCCTTTCATGGACGCATTGGTCCAACGGACTTCCGATGCCGGCTTCAGCGCCCCGTTGATCACGCAAGAGATCTCCAGTTGGCTGCTGGATCATCATATTGATGTCCAGCTCGAGAGCGTGCGAGCCGGCTACCGCCAGAAGGCCCTGTCCGTTCGTGCCTGGCTGACCGAGTACCTCGGCGACGAACTGGTTGGGGTCTGTGGCGGCCGCGCGGGGTTCTATTTCTATCTGACGTTTCGAAGCGTCGAAACCCACGAGGCATCGCGGTTCTTCCACTACCTTACCCGCACGACCGGTGAAGAGGCGGTGGACGGCCCTGAGCATGAGCGAAGGCCCCGCGTCATCTATATTCCAGGCGAACACTGCGTGCATCCCCGTGGCGATCTGGCCGATGTGGGGCGGCGACAGCTTCGTCTGTCCTACGGCTTCGAAGACCTCCGCGCGATTCACGACGCGGTCCGGCTGATGCGAGAGGCCGTCCGATACTCCAAAGGTCAGGGCTAGTTCGAGCCTCTTGTCGTTGATGGCGGACCGGCGCGACCGCTCAGGATGCGTTTGCGGATCATTCCGAAGTAGACCGCCACCCCGACGATGATGCCGATACTTGTGCTCCATGCCGGCACGTGCGACCCGTCCGTGGTTGGCACTGTCAGGGCGACCACGACGAGGGCGGTCCACGCCAAAGCGCCTACCGCGATTGGCACCCGCCACCGTCCCAGGGTGAACATGCCGGTCATGCCTGTGGACTCTGGAGTTCTGAAAGATGTCAGAATGATTCCTCCGTAGCCAAGGTAGCCAGCCACGGCGGAGATGGATGTAATCAGGTCGAGCCGTTCCAGCGTCAACACCACGAGCGACGAACTCACCCAGACCAGCAGGATTGCATACACCGGTGCCTTCCGCGTGGGATGGACGCGTCGCAGAAGCCCAGAACCGGGCAACATGTTGTCCCGGGCCAGGGAGAACAGCAGACGTGTCGTCGCGGCCATGCTCGCCACCCCGCAGGCGAAGATCGACACGAAGACGACCAGCATGGCCGGTATGGCCCAACGGTCCCCCAACCGCGATTGCAGAATCGTCAGCAGAGGGGCATCGCTTTGCTGGACCTTGGTGAGATTGTCGACGGCCAGAATGAATGCGAGCAGCATCAGTAGACCGCCGATACCCGAGGTCAGTTCCGAGACGATGATGGCGCGGGGTACCGTCTGGCGAGGTCTGTGCGTTTCCTCCGCAAGGTCCGCGGCGGCCTCGAAACCCGTGAGGCACCAGGTTCCCATGAGCAGCGAGAGGGCGAACGCTCCTATCGTCGCGGGCTGGCCGGTGTAGTAGTTCGTGCTGGTCAGGAGCGTTGTCGTGGTATGCTCGCCCCGAAAGGCGAAGAAGGCCAGCAGCAGGATGGTCA
Source organism: uncultured Planctomycetales bacterium (assembly GCA_964446835.1). Lineage (GTDB taxonomy): Bacteria > Planctomycetota > Phycisphaerae > UBA1845 > JAFGLZ01 > CAYUQT01. Next base: position 144,072 of record CAYUQT010000016.1, read on the forward strand.
GCAGCAGTGTTCCGGCGATTTCGGCTACGACCCCCACATCATTGACACGTGAGGCCGCCTTGATGCCCGTCAGGTGCAGGATCGCGATGGCCGAAATCACCAGGACGGTCATGCGGGGAGTTGTGAGCCAACTGTCCGGGGCGAGGCCCATGGATTTGTGCAGATATTCGGCCAGCGCGCTGCACACGCCCGGAAACCCCGTCAGAAACTGTAGCACAAGCAGCCAACCTACGAAGAACCCGTATTTCGGATTGACCAGACGAGATGTCCACTGATAGCCATAGCCCGACAGTGGGTAGTAGGTCGACAGGTCCGCCAACACCAAGGCCACCAGGAACTGGCCCACAACGACCAGGGCCCAGGACCCTATCACGGCCGGACCGGCTTGGCGTATACCGAGCTGGAAGTTGGCGAAGATTCCGGTTGTGATCGATATAAGCGAGAAGGAGACGGCAAAGCTGGAGAAGGCTCCCATTGACCGTTTGAGTTGTTGGGCGTAACCGAACTGACCGAGCTCCGCCTCGTCGTTTCCCGTGGAGGGGGTAAAGGCATCCGGAGAGTGTTCCGGAGTGTTACTGGCTTTCATTATCTTCTCCGGCTTTGGCGCCCGTTCGTACGGGCCTAACGTGGCTGGCTATCGTAGCAGAAAGTGCGGCGCGGGGGATGGGCACTGTTTGTACCATCTCGTATCGAGCGGGTTACGGGGGGGGCATTTGTGGCGGTTATGGAGGCGATGGTCGTCTCGTCGCTTCGTCCCCTGATCGTGTTGGGCGGCGTTCTTCGAACGGCCTTTTGCTAGCCGACGGTCAGAGTGAACCTGCGGATCGCACAGCAAGGGGTTCTATTGGGAAATCCTCTGTCGTAAATGGGGCATCGCGATTGGCTCTTCCGCCGAAGCGGGTAGGCTTCTCATGCGCAGGACATCAGAGGGCTTCTCAGTACTGCGCATTGCTACTGTTGATGTAATCATTGCCTTAAGACCGATAACTAGTGACGAGAGAGGTGGAGTCATCGGAGGCCCTGTCCACATCAGGCAGTGCAATAACGACACAATGGTATTTTATGGACACCGATGGCGTGTTTTTTGTTGTGCTTGGTTCCGCGAGGGCAGATCGCTATAATGGCCGGGATTACACGCTGCGAGCCACATGGTGGCCAGCCTTCGGGTTTGGGCTTTGGTCTGAAAAAGACGTGGTGGGAGGAATGGATTCCTGATTGACCGAACAGGGCAGCATCCCTAGAAGAGCTGCCCGGTTTTGCTTTTCGGGTCGAATGGGCCGCCAAGGAGGGTGCGGCACGTGTAAGTGGTATTGCGAGAGGATCCGATGAGGAAGTTTGTCCACAGCGGCCTCCTGTTGGCGGGGTTGGTGGTGTGCCTGAGTACCGGGTGCGTGGTTCCCCAACCACCCGGCAAGGGCAAGTTGACGCTTCTGCGAGAGAAGACCACCAAGCGGGAATACTGGCTCTATCTTCCTGAAGAGTATATGGCACAGGCCAGCAAGAAGGTCAGTCGCCCCGTCCACCCCGCAACTCAGAACAAACTCTGGCCGCTCGTCGTCAGCTTTCACGGGATGAAACCGTTTGACAACTGTCTGCCCCAGGCTCAGGAGTGGCAACAGGAGGCGGATCGTTATGGTTTCATTATGATCGCCCCACAACTGATGACTTCCGACTTGCTCATGGAGTTTCCGCTGAATCACGTCCACGGCTATGTGCAGACGGATGAGCAGTGCTCTCTGGCGATCATGCGCGAGGTGACAACGAACCTGCCGGCTGATCCTCAGCAAGTCTTGTCGACGAGTTGGTCTTCGGGTGGGTACATGGCCCACTACATGATGAATCGGCACTCGAGCCTGTTCAGTTGCCTGGCGGTTCGACAGTCGAACTTCTCCGAGGGCATTTTGGATCAGCGGTTGATCGGGCAGTATCGAGACAAGCCCATTGCCGTATTCTGGACACAGAACGACTTCGCTATTTGTCAGTCTGAGTCTCGTAAGGCGGTGGAATGGTATCGCCGCCACGGGTTCAAGAATCTGAGTTGGGGGGTTTTCGCCAACATGGGACACGAACGGACACCGCAGAGTGCCGCGGCGTTCTTCGCCATGCAGATGGCTATTGCCCCCAAGACTCCTGCGAGATTTGAGCGTCTGGTCGAGGCCTACGGTTTGACTCAGAAGGCCGTGGCATACGGTTTGCGGGCCAGCCCGCGATCGGCGTCGGATATTGCCCGAATGGCTTCCGAGCAGCCGACGTCTCCCCAGGGCGATGCGCCGCTCAGGACGGCGGCGGCTCCTGTCCGGACGCCTGCCGAAGGGACTCAGAGGACCCCCGTACGACGATCTGCTGTCGAGCCTGCGTTTTCCGGGAACGCGACGGACTCCGGAGTTGCCCCGAAGTCGAGGATGCGAAACGACGAGACTCCGATAGCTTCGCCGTCAGGCCGGAACGAGCGGACCGTTCCGTCGACGAAGGAGCCCGACTGGAGCGGGCAGCCTTCGAACACCAACGCCCGGGGTCAGGGGACCAAGGACACATCGAGAGGGAGTTGGGTCTCTCCGCCTCAGGGCGGTTCGGCCAAGCCTTTCGCTCCACGGACGAATGCTACCGGTGGACAGCAGGCCAACGTTGTTGCCACACCGGTTCGGCCGCCTGCTAATGAAGAAGTGACCCCCACACGCGTGCTGTCTCAGCCGCAGAGGACTCCGGCCGAGCAGAAGCCGCCCGTTGTGGCGCCGAAACGAACGAGTCTGGCCGCCGCCGAATCACCTCCGCCGGTGATTCCACCATCGCCTGCGAAGGCTTCGACGGTTCAGGAGCGTCCGATTGAGGATTCGGTCGGTCCGGCTCCGCCGCGAATCATCAATCCGCAGCGTGGCAAGAACGAGGTTCCTGTCCGAACGGTGGCCAGGAACGATGAGACTCCTGCGGCGGAACAGGCTGTATCCACAGATGCAGAGATGATGCGTCCTTCTTCTGTATCGCCCGCCAATACCGGCACCACGGGTTCGGCGACGCCGCGAGCACCTCGTCGGACTCGGGCACAGAGCGGTACCGTTGAGGTCACCGTCAGTCGCTCGTTCGGTGTCAGCCCTTGTTATGTCAGCTTCAAAGCCATCCTGCCTGCGCAAGAGGCGGAGAAGGCCGATTTCCTCTGGACGGACAATGGCACCCCGGTGTGCAGTGGCCAGAATGGGTACATGGTTCTTTCTGAGGCCGGTGAGCACCGGATCGAGGTGTTGGTGATTACCGCCAACGACCGCGAGCTGCGAGGCGGACAGACGGTGGTCGTGATGGAGAAATCCAAGGGCGCCAAGCGTCCGACCCACCAATACGGATCGTATCCCTAGACGGAAAACGGAGAGCGGCACAGGCCGGACAGATCGCCAGGCGGCCCGCCTCTTGTCGGGTTGGGTTTGATATGATCACAGGGCACCATGACCGATTGCAGGATGTCCTGATTCCACTGGCCGATTGTCAATCGCCTCTGCTGGTCGGTCATGTGCGAGCCGACGTCGACAGCGTCGGTGCGCTGGCCGCCATGGAACTCTCGATGCGGCAGATCGGCAAGCGGCCTGTCGTGGCGATCAACAGGCTGCTGGTTCCCCAGCGGCTTCAGAGGTTGTATGCGTGGGCGGGCGTGACGCCGGTCGAGCAGCCGGATGTCGAGTCGGCAGACCTCGTCGTCGTCATGGACACGGCGGCCACGAATCGCGTGAACATCCACTGCGGGTTCGAGGGGCTCGCGGCGCAGCCGATCCTCAACATCGACCACCACGTAACCAACGAGCGGTTTGGACGCTGGAACTATGTATTGCCCGACGCCAGCAGCACCTGTGAGGTGATCTACGGCGTGTTGCGGGGGCTGGACTGGCCGATTGATGAGATGGCGGCGACCATGCTTTACGCCGGCATTCATGGCGACACCGGGGGGTTCTCGCTGCCCAACACGACACTCTCCTCTCTGGAGGTGGCCTCGAAACTCGCCGGGTCCGGTGCCCGTGTGAGTGTGGTCTGTCAGTATCTTCTTCGTTCGCAGACGCCCGGCGAGTTCAACCTGTTGAGGCTGATCTACGACAACACGCGTGTCAGTTCCGACGGCCGCGTGGCCTGGAGCACGGCCGATCACGATGAGATTGCGGCCTCCGGTTGTGACCACACGGTGATCGACGATCAGGTGGCGGTTCCGCGATGTCTGGAGGGGGTGGACATTGCGATGCTGTTCACGGAGGGGTTGCCGGGACGCGTCCGGATCAATTTCCGCGGTGAGGGCGAGGTGGATGTCCTGACCCTGGCGAAGGAGTTCGGAGGCGGGGGGCACCACAATTCGGCCGGCACTGTGATTCGGGATCGTCCGCTGGATCAGGTGGTCGATCTGGTCGTCGGCCGAGCCGTTCAACATCTCAACGAGCGATACCCACGATCGTAGTCTCCGTTGTTCCAACGCCTGCTCGATTCTCCGAAATACATCAGGGGCGGCTGTTTCGATCGAACAATCCTTTGGTCATGCGGTTCAGGAAGATCGGCAGGTAATAGGGCAGCCACTGGGGCTTGGGATAGTCGCGGATGAGGCGATAGATGCGCGACGGCTTCAGGAAGAAGCGGCGGTTGGCCTCTCGCTGGTACTTCCAGAAGATCTCGTCGGGCACCTCGGAGCAGTTCACACGGGCGGTGGCGTAGTTGACGTCGTCGTACTGGATGCCGGTCAGTCGTTCGGGATGGAGCTTCATCATCTCGTCGTAGAGCCGTGTGTGCGGGAACGGCATCACGGTGAAGAACGAGATGGTGTGGAGCTGAGAATCGGCAGCCACCTCGATGGTCTGTTTGAGTTCCTCTTCGGTTTCCGTCGGGAAGCCGAGCATGGCGAAGCCATTGGCGAAGATGCCTTTGTTGACGGCCATCTCGATGCCCTTGAGGAACCGCGGGATATTGAGTCGCTTGCCGGTGTATTGCTGGATGCGCGGCGAGCCCGATTCGAGGGCGAAGCTGCAGAAGTACAGTCCGGTATCCCGGAGGGCATCGATCATCTCCTGATCGAGGATGTCGGCTCGGACGGCGTTGGGAAACGTGATCTTGAATCGCAGATTCCGGCGCTGGGCCAGGCTGCAGAACTCGAGGACCCGTTTCTTGTCGAGATTGAAGATGTCGTCCAGGAACTCCACATCGGTAATGCCCCAGGTGCGGATGGCGTACTCCACCTCTTCGATCATCCGCTCGGGCGAGTGGGCGCGATAGCGCTTTCCGAAGATGTTGTGGCACCACATGCACTGGTAGGGGCAACCTCGGCTGCTGACGATGCCGATGTAGCGGCGTTTGGGCAGCGGGGTCATCGATTGCAGGGGCCAGTACTTTCGAACGTCGATCAGGTCGTAAGCGGGCGGCGGCAGCTGGTCCAGATCGTCGATCATCGGGGCCTGTCCGGGATTGGTGACGAGCTGCCCGTCGCGGTCTCGCCAGATCAGCCCCGGGATATGGCTGAAATCGCTGCCGTCGAGCCGGGCGAGGATGATCTGTTCGAACGTGAGTTCGCCTTCGCCTGCGACCGCCGCGTCGGCCGCGGTGTCGCGAACCGCCTCATCACGGAAGGCCGAGATGTGAGGTCCGCCGATGAGGATCAGTGCCCCCGGCAGCGCCTCGCGGGTCTTGTGGGTCAGGGCCGGCAGCAGGTGACCGCCGGTGGTGATGCAACTGAAACCGACGATGTCCGCCTCGAAGGCCGCCGCCTGGCGGACGACGTCGTCCACGGTGGAGTCTTCTGCCCGCTGGTTGATCAACCGGATGTCGAGGTCAAAGCGTGTGCGGAGGTAGGCCGCCAGGTAGAGGATGCCCATGGGGGGGGTGGCCAGATAGTACGTGGCCGTTCGGCGCCCGATATTGGCCAGAAACAGACGCAGACGTTTCATCGAACCGCCGTCCCCTCGTGCGTCAGCAGGAGGATCAGTAACGAACCGCCTTCGTGTTCTCTCTCCCCGCCCCGCAGAATCGTGGTCAAAACACCGATTATAGCCCCATTCGCAAAGGCTTCGCAACCAAGCGGTATGTGCTCGATACCCATCGGCCCCTCCTCCGGCGGTCCGGCTCTCAGTCGGATTTGCCTCCGAACAAGCCCTTCGTGGCCCGGGTCAGAAGCACCGGGAGGAAGGCCGGCAGCATGTACGGTTTGGGATAGTCGCGGATGATGCGCAGCACGCGTCCGGGCTTGAGATAGAACTGCCGATAGGCCTTTCGCTGGTAGGCGAAGAGCATCTCATCCGGCACGTCGGAGAGGTTCACCCGGATGCTGCCATAGTTCTCTCCCTGGTAGTTGATGCTGTTGAGGCGTTCGGGGAACCGCTGCATCGCCAGATCGTAGAGTGGGGTTCCGGGGAACGGGATCACGGTGAAGAACGAGGCGATGTGGGCCTTGGAGGAGGCCATTGTGTCGATCGTCTGCTGGAGTTCTGCCTCGGTCTCGGTGGGATGGCCGAACATGGCGAATCCATAGCAGAAGATGCCGCGGCCGGCGGCCATCTTGATCCCGTTCAGGAAATTCGGGATGTTCAGCCGCTTGCCCGTCAGTTCCTGAACCCGCGGGGAGCCGGTCTCCAGGGCGAACGAGCCGAAGTACAGCCCCGCGTCGGCCAGGGCATCGACCACCTCGCGGGTCAGGATGTCCGTTCGGACGCCGCCCGAGAGGGTCATCTTGATCCGGAGGTCTCGCTGAAGAATCCCTTGGCAGATGTCGACCACGCGTTTTCGGTTCAGGTTGAAGATGTCGTCGAGGAACTCGATGTCGCGTACGCCGTAGGTCTTGGTGAAGTGGGTGATCTCTTCGACGATGCGCTCCGGCGAGTGGGCTCGGAACCCTTTGCCGAACACGTTGTGGCACCAGATGCAGTGATAGGGGCAGCCCCGGCTGCTGAACAGCGACAGGTAGCGGCGACGGGGGATCGGCGGCAGGGAGTGGAGCTTCCAGTACCGCGTCACATCGATGAGGTCATAGGCCGGAAACGGCAGTAAGTCCAGGTTTTCGAGCAGCGGTGTCTGGCCCGGATTCGTCATCACCTGGCGATCGGCGGTTCGCCAGATCAAGCCGGGGATGCCTTGGAAGTCCTTTCCGTCGAACCAGGCCTGCAAGACCGATTCGAAGGCCAGCTCGCCCTCGCCCACCACGACGACATCGGCCTCGGTGTCTGCCAGGACCTTTTCTTTGAACGACGAGGCGTGCGGCCCTCCGACGAGCACGAGGGTTTTGGGCAGCGCCTGCTTGAGCCGGCGGGTCAGATCGGCCAGCGGACCGCTGCACGTGGTCATGACGCTGAATCCGACCACGTCGGGCTGGTCGTCGACGATCATCTTGATGAGTTCATCGTCGGAGCAATCCTCCGCCCGCTGATTGAGCAGGCGAACCTCCAGGGGGAACTTCTGGCGGAGGTAGGCGGCCAGGTAGAGAATGCCCATGGGGGGGCTGGTAAAGGGGTAGTCGGGCGTGCGTCGCCCGATACTGGCCAGGAACAAGCGGGTCTTTGCCACGGGGGTTATGCCTCCCACAGAATTCCACTTGAGACGGTTTGGCGGATCCGATGACTTATCGTATATCGGTTCATCCGGCCATGGGCCACAGCGAGCGGTCCATTCGGGGGTTGTTCTGCCTCAACCATATCGTGTCTCCGCCTAACCCGCAGACTGCTTCCGTTTCCAGCGGACGTGAAAGCCTGGAGTGTACCCTTCGTAGCGGTAGCAGTGGAAGCATCGCTTGACGGGGTGGCCGTCGAGCATGTCCCGCATGAGTTGCCTCATGCGATTGCCGCGGATGATCTGGGCCAGGCTCTGTTCCAGCACGTTTCCGACGATCATCTCCTCATCGGGGTCGTAGCAGCATGGGGAGACGTTTCCGTTGCTCCAGACGTTGATATTGCCCCGCCAGAGTTCCATGCACGATGGGGCCGGATGCGGCGGGCCGATCGACCAGGCGGGGAAGACCTTGAAGTGTCGTATGTGGTCTTTCCAGTACTCATACAGGCGGGGCAGCCTGTCGATGTTGTGCTCGTGGACCACGGCCGAGAGCTTGACCTCGGTTTGGGGAGACTTGCGCTCGATGAACGTCAGCACGTTCTGTCGCAGGTCGTCGAGGTTCACGCCGCGGATCTCCTGGAACGTTTCGGCATCCATCTCGACCGAGACGTTTACCACATCGATGGCGGATCGGACGAGGGTTTCGAGTCGATCGCCCCGCAGGAGGGTGCCGTTGGTGTACATGATCGCCCGGCGGCGGCGATGGTGGATGTAGTCGATCATTTCGCCCAGGTCGGGGTGCATCATGGGCTCGCCCAGCAGGGCAAACTGCACGGCCTCCACCGTCGGCGGAAGCTGGTCGACCACCCGACGGAAGATCTCTTTCGACATGAACCGCGGCCGCGATCGGACGGTGTCTTCGAATCGGGGGCAATACTTGCACCGCAGGTTGCAGGCGTGCACCGGTTCGAGCTGAATCGAGACCAGGTTGCTGATCCGCGGTTGCCCGAGGGAGTAGTAGAGCAGGTTGGCCGCCACCGCCGTGACGGAACGGAGGGTTCGGATCCGCTCGTGGATCCAATCACCGTGTTCGGGGTCTCCGAACAAGAGTCGGGCTGAGATGCGATAGAACTGTCCGACGGGGTCGTCCTGCACCGGTTCCTCCCTGGTGATCTGACTTCGGGTAATTATAGCCAGATTCAACACCTTTTCAGAACAGTGTCGGAGGGGGGGCAAGGTTGGGGCCGGGGGCGAGGGGTCAGGGGCTGGGGAGGCCAGCGCGGGGAAGCGTGAGGGAGGGTGTTTCAGGGGATGTTGCATGTGTATGGGATTGTGTGTGTCGTTAAAGGTCACACTTTCGACGGATTCTTCATACTTTTTTGGGGAGGGCGGGGAGGTAGAAGCTAGGAGTTGGGAGTTAGAAGTTAGGAGTTGGAAGTCAGAAGCCGGTCGGTGGGCGGGCGTATTCGGATTGGGTTTGTCGGCGAATGTCTCACTTTGTCCCGCATTGTCGCATGTTCGGCGGGGTGTGGAGGTAGAAGCTAGGAGTTGGGAGTTAGAAGTTAGGAGTTGGACGTCAGAAGCC
>CAYUQT010000017.1:0-151527 GCA_964446835.1 uncultured Planctomycetales bacterium
AGCCCCGTACCACGCCAGACGTTCGACCGAACGTGGTTTACGGAACGCTTACGATAGACGAAGGTGACGGCACATTTTCGTTGTTCTACACAGGGTACGCCCGGCCTGAACTGGATGGCTACGCGTGCGTCGGTCTGGTGACGGTGAGGATCCAGAGGAAGTAGAAGAGCATTCCTCAACCACTCCTATTCGCGACGCCCTCTTCGGCCTCCGATGCGCCGCGCCCGACCTTGATCCCCCCGCTGCCCAAACGGCATGATTCCTCGCCGTCTGGCGATACTCATGCGCAACAAAAGACGCAGGACCGGGAGGTGACTCCCAGTTCCTGCGTCCGTTGTATTTACTACAAGCAGACGAGGTCCTGATTCCCAACGACGAACAAGTCCCTCGCCTTGCCGGAATCTCTTTCGGTCGCGAACTAGGCTACTTCGTCTTGTTGGTAGACGGCGTTTTTCCCGTTCCCGGAACGGGGACGACGGCCTTGATGTCCACCGGACCCATCGCGAACGTCTTCGGTCCGAGCTTCAGATCCGACTTCATCATCTCCTCCCACGTCACTTCCTTGCCGGTGTAGGACGAGATCCGGCCCATGACCGCCGCCAGGCTCGATATCGCCGTTGCCTTGGCGTCATTGAATGGCCTCTTGGTGCGGATCGCAGTGACCAGGTCGATGTGCTCCTGATCGTAGGGGGAAATCGCCACGTTCTTCCGTGCCCGGCCGCGGTCGTCCTTCCCGTAGTCATACGACCAGGACTTCTTGCCGTTCCCATCGTAGATCGTATTCTCGCAGTTGGTCCAACCGCGAGTTCCCCGGATCATCTCGGAGACGTTGGTGGCACAGCCGTCGATCTGCCGGCACATGCTGTGCACGTGAATCCCGCCCTCGTAGGTGAAATCAATGCTGAAGAAATCGTACTGGTCTCCCGTCACGCGGCGGTGACGACCTCCGAAACCAACGGCCTTGACCGGATGCTTGCCGGTGAACCAGTTGATCACATCGAGGTTGTGAACGTGCTGCTCGACGATGTGGTCGCCCGAGAGCCAGGTCCAGTTCACCCAGTCGCGGATCATGTATTCCATGTCGCTCCAACCATCCTGCCTGTCCCGGTACCAGAGTTGGCTCTGGTTCCAGTAGCAGTTGGCGGACACGATGTCTCCGATGGCGCCTTTCTTGACCATCTCGGCTGTGGCGGCATAGTCACGCTGATGGCGCCGCTGTGTGCCCGTGGCGACGACCAGCCCCGCGGCATCGGCCTTCGCCGCTGTCTCGATGATTGACCTCGCTCCGACGGGATCCACCGCCACCGGCTTCTCCATGAAGACGTGCTTGCCCGCCTTGATGCAGGCGGCAAAGTGGTCGGGCCTGAAGAAAGGCGGCGTGGCCATCAGGACGATATCCACGCCGGAGGCGATCACACGATCGATGGCGTCGAATCCCACGAAACAGTTCGCATCCGCGATCTCCTGATTCTTCTCTTTCAGGCTCTTGCGACAACTGTCAACCCGATCCTGGAACACATCACCCAGCGCAGTGATCTTGAGGTTCGGGCCGGCGCTCAGGAAATTCTGTGCCGCCCCTGTCCCCCGACCGCCACATCCCACGAGCCCCGCCTTGAGCGGTTCGCCGTCGGGCGCTTTATCAAGGAATTTCTTCGTCTCGACAGCCTCGGCTTCGGCAGCGCTGCTCTGGGCACTCATGGCTCCAAACGCGCTGGCGGCTCCCACGGCTCCGACCGCCCCGATAAACCCGCGGCGGCTCAAAGACTTCCTCTGCTCATCTTGCATCTGTCAGTCTCCCCATCAAGCACCAGGTACGTTCGATCGACCTTCCAAGTACAGGCCGACCATCTTACACGGAAATCTCAACATAGTGAAACCACCCGGTGAACGACAGCGGGAGCTTTCACTTCGACGCCTCTTGCTTCTTCTCGCACACCACCCGGAATCCCACATCGGTGGAGTCGGAATACCACCAGATGCTCTTGGGAATCTGGGGGTCCGTCTTGACCCAGTCGTCGTGGCGCGTGTAATCCCGCGCTGCGGACCGGAGCTCGGGAAGGTCGACGAGGTACGAGCCGCCCCGGATCACGCGATCTTTGCCTGTCTCAGGCCCACGGGGATCGACGATCGGAACTTCCTTGGGAGTGGCTGAGTAGGCCTTCTCGTCGTACCAATCGAGGCAGAATTCACAAACATTGCCCGCCATGTTCAGCAGGCCGAACGGATTCGGCGCTGCGGCCGTAAACGGCTGTGCCTTCCCGTCACAGTTGCCCTTATGGAAGGCAAAGGGCTTCTCGCCGTTCTTGCCGGGATCGAAGAAATAGGCGGTCTTTGTGCCGCCGCGGCAGGCATACTCCCATTCGGCCTCGGTGGGTAGCCGATACTTTTTGCCCGTCACCCGAGACAGCCACTGGCAATAGGTCATGGCCGAATGGTGTGACATGGTGCTGGCCGGCCTCTTGCCCCTGCCCCATCCCTGTCCCGGATCACCCCACGGCGGCGTGGGCCCGGTTATGGCATCGACGCTACCCGCGGCAATAGCGGCGGTGTCGGACGACCTGCCCTTGCTCCCTGTTGCCGCATAGAAGGCCTCGTACTCGTCCCAGGTCACTTCGGTCTTGCCGATCCAGAAGGGAGAGAGCGTCACGCCCCGCACCGGCCCCTCGTCAGACCGCCGATTGGCCTCCGAATCCGGGCTGCCCATCTCGAACGTCCCCCCGGGAAGTGCGATCATCTCGAACTGCACGCTGGTTCCGGGAACGCGCTCGGTGTAGTTGGCGAAGTTCTTCACCTCCGCCGATTGCGTGAAGGCTTTCTGTGTCGTCTTGACCGCCTGGCTGGTCGCGACCGGTTGGTTGGTCTTGACCGTCTTACCGAACTGATCCCCCTCGTGGAAATGCCCCACGTGCAGATGGCAATCGATACAAGGCTTGGCGCTGGGGTTCTTCTGGTACTGGCGATGATTGTTGGCGCCTCTCTCGGACAACCCCGGCGGGAAAAGGCTGTGGTGACACTTGAGGCATCCCGACTCGAACGTGTGGTCCAGAGCATGTGGGAGCTTTCCCCTCTCCTCCCACTTGATGGCCTTTACGTCGCCGAAGAGCGTGACGAAAAGGTCGCGTCCGCCGAGCCGGGCCTTCTGGTACAGATACGCCGGTCCGCCGGGCGGGAGATGGCAATCCACACAGTGAGCGATCGTGCCGCTCGGGTTGTTGTAGTGCGTGGAGAGCTTCCACGATTGCGTGGCGTGAGGATGAACGTGACAGACCTCGCAGAAGTGGTCCCTCGACGTGTACTCTATCGCCTCGCGGCCGCCCAGCACCAAGGCCGCCCCGACAACGATTCCGATGAAAAGCTTATTCCCCAGCAGCTTCAATAGTCGTTTCATAGGCGGAACATTCTACTCCGAACACGGCGCCCGATTAAGGGCCCTTTTCGATTTTGTCACCTCGGGCGGAGTCTTTCGTCCGGATGGGCCGGCCGGGTTCTCTCCCCCCTCGAACGAGTTCCGGAAAACCTGCCGACCGGACGAACGAGGTCCGGCCATCGGACCCACGAACCATGAGCAGGCACTCTGAGCCCTCAAAGCTCTTGATGAGTTCAAGTCCCTTGTTTGGACCGAGAACGGAGATCGCCGTAGCCAGGCCGTCGGCCGTCGTGGTGTCGGGCGCGATTACCGTGACCGACGGCATTGTATCGACGGGCAGACCCGATCGCGGATCGATGATATGGCTGTAGCGAATCCCCTTGATCTCCACGAACCGCAGATAGTCGCCACTCGTGCAGACGGCTGCCGATTCGACCTCGAGCACGCCTGCATATTCCGGACCCGCAGGCGATCGCAGGGCGATTCGCCAGCGATGACCACCGGGCTTCCTGCCGAAGCAGCGGAGGTCGCCGCCGACCTCGACGAGTCCGCCGACGCAGCCTGCCTCCTTCATCGTCTCGACCGCCCGATCGATGCCATACCCCTTGGCGATTCCGCCGAGATCGACCTCGGCAAGCGAATTCCCCTTGACCGCCCCGTCCTCCAGCAGCGTGAACGCATCCCAGGACGATGCAGTCCGTGCCGTGGCGATTTCTTCCTGAGTCGGCGGCCGATCCAGCTTGCCACAACGTTTCCACAGTTGAAACAGCGGTGCCGCCGTCACGTCAAACGCCCCACCGCTGACCTCGGCGAAATGTCTCGAGGCCCGCAGAACCGCCAACGTCTCAGGCGACAATGCAACCCGCTGCTTGGCCGACGCGTTCTTGAGCCGCCGCACCTCGGAATCATCGCGGTAGGTGCTCATCAATGACTCGATGCGGCGCAAAGTCGCTTCTGCCTTGGCGAGCGATTCCTGTGCGATGGTGCTCTTCTCTGAAGGTAGGACGACGGTCAGCGTACAACTCGTCCCCATGATGGCAGCCGGGCGAGACGTCGCGGCCACGAGGGAATCGTCGGCCCCGGCGCATACCCGAACACCCGCCGCTCCGCTGACGCTAATTCCTGCCACTGCCAGGCAGAACCTTATGAACATGCGAGTGCCGGACACCATCTCTGCCATACCACTGATCCGCTGACAGAACCTGAGTCCCGGGCCGCCTGAACCCGCAGAAACCCCTCGGTGCCGCACGGCAACGGTTGGGTCTTCGCGACGATCACCCAAAGGAAGCCAGACCCCGCGTGGGCCCTGATGGTAAGGGGGCAAGGGGAAGGAAGAGCCTCTGCAACTCGCGTTACTCCTCCGGAATGCCCTGTTCCGCCGTCCAGACAACAACACGCTCAGCCTTCTTCACAGCACCGCAGACACCCGGGGAGCCGCCCGGAATACAGTCCTTGCAGTATACCACCATGCAAGCCCAAAACGATATCCGCGAAGGTGATGCAAGAGGGTGTCGGAAGACGTCAAAGCACCTCGGCCTCAGCGTCGCAATTCCAGGTTTCCCCCGCTGGCATAAGCCTATTGAAGCGGCTCGAGTCGGATGCAATCCAGCCCGAACATCTGTCGAGGCTTGGCCGCCGGATTGCTGCCGATGACCTGTACGAGGAGCCGGTGTTCGCCTTCCGACAGCCTCCGCTCGCCGAGCGTTGCCGGTTTCGTGATGTTCTCCCTGCTGTAGAGATCGATTGGCCCGCCCAGCTTCTGGCCATCGAGGAAGAGCTGGAAGATACCATAGTCGTCGGCCCGAGTATTGTTCATGACGATGCGGTAGTGCCCGGCCTTGGCCACCGGCATCGCCAACTCCAGCTTGTCCCCCTTCTTGCCATCCCGCCACCAGAGCTGCCTGGAACCGCTCCAGCGGATGTCGTTTTGGACCTCGGTGGAGCCGCCGGTCTTGGAGAGGACCTTCATCGTTTCGCCCTCGATGACACCTGTCATCGGAACAAGGGCCCAACCGATCCGCTCACCGGTTGTCGGCAGCTTGGGGAACGATGCGTGCGGCTCGGTCTGGTACCAGTAGGCGACACTGTAGTAGCAGTTGCTGCTGCGGAAAGGCGGAGCGCCATTGCCCTGCTCGATGAGGAACCGCAGCGACTGGCGGAAGGCTACGGGATCGGGGACGTGCCAGCGGTAGGCGCTTATGAAGGGTTCTTCGAGTAACGTAACGCCGAAATACGGGAAGCACCCGGGCCGCAATCCGTACGACTCGCAGAAGTAGTCCTCAGAGCCGGTGCCCTGAATGGCCTGCTTGCCGTCAATATGGATCACCTCGTCGCCCTCGCCCCACCAGCCGCCGTCGTTGTTCTTCACGCTGAGCGAGCAGCCGATCAGGTGCCCGCGCCCTTTCGCATCCAGAATGAGGTAGGGCCCCTCCGGCGGCGGTGTTCCCTGGCGGTACTGTGCATGGAAGTAAAGCTGATTCTCGGCTGCCTTCGCGCCGGTCTGATAGTTGACCTCCACCCAGTGTCTGCTCGGCTGTTTGCCCTCGTTGGTCAACGTGATTCGGGCCGAACGGGCAAATGGCATGGGGATATAGCAGTTGCGGGCAGCGCCAAACGCCGCCGGATCGGTAAGTCTGCCGGGCCGCTGGTCGATGCACATCAGGGCTGAACTGAATCGCTCGGTGAAGCCGAAGCCAATCGCGAAGAAATCGCCGAACGGTACCTCTACGCTCGGCATCTGTTCCCCATCCCAATAGCAGCGGAGGACATGGAACTGCAAATGATGCGGCTCCTGGCTTGTGATGTTGTCACGGAAATGAACGATGCGTCCCGGCCCCTGCAATGTCGCAACGACGCGCGTCTGCCCGGGCGCGATATCCCAGAAGTCGGCATTGCCCCCCCTGGCATCCGCCGAGGTAAGCCGATGCGATTCGAAATCGCAAGCCGTGGGAAGATTCTCCAAAGGCAACCCCTCACCCCTCGCCACCACGGAAAGAGCCATTATCAAGAGAACGTCTGCCAACAGGGCGCGACACACGCTTCCGCCAACTCCGTTCCCGCGGATGTCACAATGCGTAGGATAACGTCCTGGCATGGTTGTCTCCCGTCCCGGACTAGGACCTGTTTCGAATGATTGTGAAGATGGCTTCCAGGTGGGCATTTTAGGGGTTGGGCCGCGACCAACAAGTTCGAGGCCGCTCTCTGAGAACAAAGGAAGACGGAGTCTTCAGGAGGTACAGGGATTGCGTCACCTCGCGACGCGTGCCCCTTTCTCACGCAGCCACTTCAGCATCGGCGACATCGCCGGCTCTGCCATGCCGTGACCGTAGCCCTGGAGCTCATACAAGGTGACGTCCTTGTGGCCGACCACCTTGAGCATTCGCATGAGGTAGGCGTTCTCTTCGTAGCGACCCAGCATTTCCATCTCGCGGTCACCGGTAATCAGGAGGATCGGTGGCGCATCGGGCCGGACGTGGTACAGCGGCGCGAACGAATCGACGACCGGCCGGGTCTTGGGAATCCCTCTTTCCTCTCGCACGGCCATGTGGGTAATCGTATGACCACTCAGCGGGATGAGTCCTGCGATCCGATTGGCGTCGATGTCGTGCTCGGCCAGCCAGCGTTTGTCGAGTCCGATCATGCTGGTCAGATATCCACCGGCAGAATGTCCCGACACGAAGATCCTGGTTGGATCGCCACCGTACTTCTCGATCTTCCGGAAGGTCCACGCGACGGCGGCCGCCGCGTCCTGCAGGTAGGCCGGACAGGTGACCTTCGGGTAAAGCCGGTAGTTGGCTGCCACGATGGCAATGCCCTGGTTCATCAGGCCCGCAGGAATGTGCCGGTTGCCCCCGGTAAGCCCTCCACCATGGAACCAAACGACCGTCGAGAAGCCCGCCTTGTTTTCCGGATAGTAGATATCCAGACGGCATCTCTCGAGCTGATAAGGTGTGGCCGTGCTCCCTTCCTTCAGGTACGAAATGTCCTTCTCAATGCGATACCGCGTTTGGTCATTTTTGGCCCCTTCAGCAAACGCATTGCTGCCGAGGACGGCTATCCAGGTGAACGCACAGAGTATTCGTATCATGAGAACGTTTCCTGTTCCTGCCAAGCGTTGCCATTGAAGACCTGGAATTCCCCTCTATCAACCACCCGATGTGATGTCACTTCTTGTCCGCTGTCGTGAAGGTGTAGAGGCCGGCACCCACTTCGAACGACGTGTTGCCTGCGGAATCGACCACTCTCCTGTCATCGGGGCCAAGATCCCCGGCACATGGCTCCGAAGTCCTGATCAGGGCGGTGGTGTTGGCTGGGATCGAGACGTTCATCGTGAACGTCTTGTCCCTGGACCATGCACACCGAATGGGGCCGTACATGGAATGATACGAGGCTTCGGCCGACCGGATGCCGCTGGGATGGGGCTCGATCAGGATACGCTTGAAACCGGGTTCGAGTGGCCGAATGCCCGCGAGGTACTCAAAGTACCACTGGCCAACGGTTCCGAAGGCATAGTGGTTGAACGAGTTCATGCCGGAGTGGAGCTCTTCGTACTTGTCGCTGTTCCATCGCTCCCAGATGGTCGTGGCGCCGTGGTCGACCATGTACCCCCACGACGGATACGAGCGCTGCACGGCCAGCTTGCCGGCCAAATCGTCCCGACCGAACGCACTCAAGGCGGGCATTAGATAGGCCGTCCCGATGAAGCCCGTTGTCAGGTGATTGCCGTGGGCGATGATGTTCTCGGCGATGTTGCGGACGACGGCTGCACGTTTGTCGTTGGGGGTGATGCCAAACCAGAGGGGCACAAGGTTGGCCGTCTGCGTGCGCCCTTTATACTGGTTGTCCGCGGCATTGAAGTAACGCCGATTGTAGAGGTCGGCGATGGCGGCGGCCTGGCGGCGGAGTTCGGCCGCATCGTCGGTCTTTCCGATGGCCTCGGCCATGTCGGCAAGGTATTGGGTGGAGAGATACTGATAGGCGCCGGCCAGCGTCTCTTTGGGAGACGGTTCGACCGGTACCCAGTCTCCGTAGCGGTCCATGACGTAGAGACCATCGGTTGCTTTCTTGCGCATGTAGCCGAGCCAGTCGGCCATTGCGGCATAGTGGGTCTCGATGATGCGCGTGTCGCCGTAGTGGGTGTAGATGTTCCAGGGCGTTACGGTGATCGCGTCGGCCCATCCGGGCGCGCCGGGAGCGGCGTTGAGCGCCGGAGCGACGTCCGTTGCCGCGCCGTCCGGTGTGCGCGAGTCGACAACGTCGCGCATCCACTTGGTCATGTATCCCGCCACATTCACGTTCCAACAGGCCGTGGGCAGGAAGAGTTGAATGTCGCCGGTCCAGCCCAAGCGCTCGTCGCGCTGGGGGCAGTCTGTGGGGACGCTGTAGAAGTTGGACCGCATCCCCCAGAGGATGTTCTTCTGCACGCGGTTGATGATGTCCTCCGAGCACGAGAACGTGCCCGTGGTGGGAAGCGCGGCGTGCATGACCTGCATCACGAGGGCGTCCTTGGGCGGTGCGCCCGGGTATCCCGTGAGTTCGGCGTAGCGGAAACCTCGGTACGTGAAGGCCGGTGCCCAAACCTCCTCGCCCACTCCCTTGAGGATATAGACATCGGTGCACTTGGCGCCTTGGAGGTTGTCGGTGTAGAGCGTCCCGTCCGGACGCAGGATTTCGGCGTGCCGGATCTGAACGCGCGTTCCCTTCGGGCCGGCGACCTTGAGTCGGGCCCGGCCCGCCGCGTTCTGGCCGAAGTCGAAGACGAAGACCCCGGCTTTGGGCTCGGACACGGTGACGGCGGGGAGTTCCTCAGTGACCCGGATGGTCGGACCGACTTGTGCGACCCGTTGTCCCATGGGCGCGGTCCAGGCACGGGCGGGCAGCCAATCGTCATCTCTGAAGTCCGGCTCGCACCAGCCGGCGATCTCCTGCTGTGCGTCGCAGGTCTCGCCGTGGTAGATGCTGTCCTTGACGATGGGTGAAACATGGCCCTTCCAGGTCGGGTCGGTGGCAATGACCTGGCGTGTTCCGTCCTCGTAGACAATGTCGAGCTGCGCGATACCGCGGAGGTTGCCATCCTTCCAGGCACCCGCCATGCTCCCTCCCCAGTATCCGTTGCCGAGCAACATGCCCACCGCATTGCGGCCGTCGCGTAGCAACGTGGTCACGTCGTACGTCTGGTATTGGATGTGCTTTGGGAAATACGTCCAGCCGGGCGTCAGTTCATCTTGCCCGACGCGCTCTCCGTTGATGAAGAGGCGGTAGGCTCCCAGTGCACTGACATAGGCGCGAGCCCGGACAATGGCCCGGCGTTCTGTGGTAAACGCCTTGCGCAGGTAGATCGAGCGGCTGGGGAACCGGTCGGCCACGCGGCCCCACGGAGGCTCACCGTACCTGGCGACCAGATTGGGCTGAATCCAGTCTTTGGCATCGAAGCCGGGCGTTTGCCAACCGTTGGGGCCTTCCGCGGAGGTGAGCCAGTCCTGCCCCGAGCGAACATCGATCACGCGGCCGTCGGAAAGCGTGATGTGCATGCCAAAGACGATGCCCCCGATCCCCCGCGCGTGTACGCCCTCAATCGCGATGACGTTCTTGCCGGGAACGAGTCCACCGGCAACATCAAACGACTCCACGGCCTTCCATTCGTCGCAGCCGCCATATTCTTTGCCATTCAGATCGAACGTGTACTCGTTGTTTGCGGCGCCCCAGGCCGTGGCCGAGGCGACCCTGGCATCCGCAGGCAGTTCAACGGTCTTGCGAAAGTAGCGGGACACCTCTCCGGTGCTTTTGCTGGGATGCCAGATCCAGTCGCCGAAGACGGGCTCGGGTTTGACCCTTGCCTCGTCAATGGTGACCCATGCAGCCTTCCAGTCGGCTGCGTTTAGCAGGCCCATCTCCCAGAAGGCCGGGGCGGCCCACGGAGATCGGGCACCCGCCTTGTCCCAAGTGCACACCGACCAATAGCAGCGATCCCCCGCGTGCAGAGCGGCCCCGCCGTACGGAATATGGATGGATCGGCTTGAGGTAACCTGGCCGGAATCCCACAGGGCGCCCTCGCCTGCCGCAGCGGCCGCCTTCGTCGGGGCAACGATGATCCGGTAGGCCGTCTGTGCAGCGCCCCGTCGGGAATCATTCACTTCCCAGGAAAGCCTGGGCTGCGCCACGTCAAGTCCGATGGGGTTCGTCTCGTACTCGCATCGCAGGTTCTGCGGGGGGCCAAGGCCTTCGGCATGGGCCGTCACCGCCAATACCGCCCATCCAAGCCCGGTCAGCAACCATGTTCGCGCCATCCTCGGTCTCCTGTGCATGTTCTGCCCTCAGGGCACCCTACAAGGCCCGGATGGCTGTTCATACAGAAGATGCTGTTCCGGCGATTGTATCAGCGGGCGATGGAAGGGCCAGTCCCGCTGTCTGACAACCGGCCGCACGAGCCTACCGCCGTCCACAAGAAGAACAAGAACGCAACGCCGGACCTATTCCCGCAGCCATCTCGGCGCGCTGGTGCGGCGAAGGAGCCGCACCACGGGTATGACCAAACTGCCGTCTTGCGTGACGATGGTCGGCGTGAAGAACCGCTCCCTTGCGCAAGCCATCGAGGAACTCGCCTTCTCGGATCCATGTGCCGACATCGTCCTGTGTTGGTCGGTGCCGAAGGGGTGATCGGCGAGAATGGCCATAAAAACGCATTAGAGGGCCTTGTCTGCGCTTTGTATATTTCGCCCTAGTGCGTGTCCGTCGCCTGAGAACGGCCTTGACCTGTGGAATGGTTTCGGTATCCTGATCCGCCAGTAATGGAGTAGGAGGGAGAGGGTCCCTTGCCCGTTGTCATCCCTTCGGGACACATCTCCCAGATCACATGTATCCGTTAGGAGAGATGTACATACCGCTGTTATGTACCGCCATAGTGTTCTGGTGGACTCTTGTTCCTGCTGCGTCGGCGAGCCACGGTGGTGAGTGACAGCAGTTATCGAGAGCTTCTATCTCACGGAGTACTGATGATGAGGAATGAACTGAATTTGACGCTATCCGATATTGTGTTATTCAGGAAAAGGCCCAGCCGAAACGCACTGGCCGAGCTTGTTATGCTAGCCGTCGCCGGTCTCCTGCTCCTTCCTTCGACGGCGAGTGCGATGATGCTGATTGATCGCGGTGGCGGTCTGATCTATGATCCGCTTAACGATTTGACGTGGTTTCACGATCCCGCATACTTTGGGTCCAATCGCTTCTACGTACAGTGGCCAGTCGTCGACAGTTTCAGCTATTATGATCCTGTTCGCAGTCAAACACTGACGAACTGGCGCTTGCCGTCGCCAGGGGAGATAGAATCGCTTCGTACAGATCTGTTGGGCAACCCAGCAGGAAGCGAAGGGAGAGGCAATACCGGGCCCTTCATCAACGTCATGCCGGGCGACTGGATGGGTGGCGTGTACTGGACGAACGAGGACCTGCCGGGCGGCTACGCCACAGCTTTCTCTTGGTATCACGGGGTGAGTTGGGGATGGGATGAGGGGTACGGACTCTATGCTTGGGCGGTGATGGACGGCGATGTTCCGGAACCGGCCACCCTCTCCGTGTTGGCCCTGGGCGGCTTGGCATTGCTGCGGAGACGGCGGTAAGGGGGAGCACAGAAGGGAGAGGGTCCCACCAGCAGCATTTCGGGGGCATATCTCCCAAGTCAACATCAGGTCAGACAATCGGAGGTAAAACCATGAGACGATGGGCGAGCGTCATTGTTGGAGTCTGTGTCTTTGCCGTGCCGACTATGGCGGATGTGTTCAACATGGGCGGAACACGGAATCCCGATGGGTCATGGACCGGCCTCGCCAGCCTGGAGACTGTGACCGTGGGGAATCCGGGGAATGCGCCGGATACCCGCTATGTGTCACCGGGCCATGGTTCAGTGGGGTACGCGTTCGAGATGGGCAAGTACGAGATCACGGCTGGTCAGTACTGCGAGTTTCTGAACGCCGTGGCCGCCACGGACACGTACGGGCTATACAACGCGAACATGTGGTCGGATACCTATGGCTGCAAGATCCAGCGGAGCTGGTCGTCAGGTGCCTACACCTACTCAATACCCGACGCGAACTATGCCAATCGCCCGGTGAATTACGTTTCTTGGGGTGATGCGGCGCGGTTTTGTAACTGGCTTCACAATGGTCAGCCGACAGGTGCGCAGAGTCTATCGACGACGGAGGACGGCTCGTACTACCTGAACGGCGCGACGACGGATGCGCAACTGGCGGTGATAACCCGTAAACCGAACGCGACGTGGGTGATCCCGAGCGAGGACGAGTGGTACAAGGCGGCGTATCACAAGAATGACGGGGTGACGGGAAACTACTGGGACTACCCAACGGGGACGAACAGCGTTCCGAGCAATGACCTGATCAATCCCGATCCGGGCAACAACGCGAACTTCAGACAGGGCGACTTCACGATCGGTAGTCCGTCCTGGCGCACCTCCGTGGGCGAGTTCGAGAACAGCGACAGTCCCTACGGCACGTTTGATCAGGGCGGCAACATGTTGGAGTGGAATGAAACCGTGCTTTACGGTTATCGCTGCCAGCGGGGCGGGTCGTTCGACATCGACCACACCAACCTGCTGGCTAAGAACCGCACCTGGACCCTCCCGTCGTACGCGAACGCCAGCACGGGCGGGTTCCGTGTCGTCGCGGTTCCTGAGCCCACTACCCTCGCGTTGACCGTTGTCAACCCAACCTGCGGCACGGTCACTATTGAGCCAAACGATCCCAACTCGGAGCCGTTTCACTACCCTTTGGGAACGAATGTTACCCTGACCGCCACACCTACCTCCGGCAACATCTTCAAGTGGTGGACCATCTACGACCCCAACTATCCGGGCGACGGCAATCACGCAAGGCTCGATGCCAACACTCCAATCACGATCACCATGGATACTGACAGGGCGGTGGATGCCTATTTCGATTTCAGCAGTGGGGTGGCTCCGATGCTCCCGCTGACGGTGCGTGTGGGGAATCCGGGCAACGCCGGAGAGCTTTCGGGGGAAGGCGCGGGTGGCTTTGGCCCCAACTGTATCTGCGGGGCAGTCGACTACGTCTACTACATCGGCAAGTTCGAGATCACGGCTGGTCAGTACACCGAGTTTCTGAACGCTGTGGCCGACACCGACACCTATGGTTTGCACGACCCGTGCATGTGGTCGGGCGGCTATGGTTGCGGAATTCAGCGGATCGGCTTATCGGGCAGCCACACGTACTACATATCTGACGCGAACTATGCCAATCGGCCGGTGAACTATTTGAGCTGGGCAAATGCGGCGAGATTCTGCAACTGGCTGCACAACGGTCAACCAACGGGAGCGCAAGGCCTAGCCACGACGGAGGACGGCTCCTACTATCTGAACGGTGCGACGACGAACGCGCAACTGATGGCGGTAACCCGGAAGGCGAACGCTACATGGGTACTTCCGAGCGAGGACGAATGGTACAAGGCGGCGTATCACAAGAACGATGGGGTAACGGGTAATTACTGGGACTTCCCGACGGGGACCGACAGTGGTCCGAGCCCCACCTGGATCGACCCCGATCCGGGCAACAACGCGAATTTCGATCGGATCATCGGCAGTCCGTACTATCGAACGCCGGTGGGCGAGTTCGAGAACAGCGACAGCCCGTACGGAACGTTCGACCAGGGTGGTAACGTGTGGGAGTGGAATGAGGCCAATATGCCCGGTTCGGAGCGCGGGGTGCGGGGCGGGTCGTTCCATGACCCCGGCAACACATTGTTCGCGTCGCATCGCTATTCCAACGACCCAACGCAAGGGAGCTACCACGTCGGATTCCGTGTCGCCAAAGTCAAGAGTGCGCTCGTACTGACCGGTATCAATCCAAGCTGGGGCACAATTAGCGTTGAGCCCAACGACCCCAACTGGGGCGCATTTCATTACCCCTTTGGGACTACTGTGACCCTCACAGCGACCCCGATCGAAGGCAAGTACTTCAGGCAATGGACCATCTACGACCCCAACTACGCCGGCGATGCCAACTATGCCATGATTGACGCAAACACATCGACGACGATCGTGATGAACACCGACATGCAGGTGGAAGCGGCGTTCAAGTGCAGCAGCGGGCTAGCTCCGATGCTTCCGCTGACGGCCGTCGGCCTGGGCGGCTTCGCCTTGCTGCGGAGACGGCGGTAGCCAAGGCTGCAAGGACAGATGGTCGGGTACGATAGTTCGCGTTTATTGCCTGACAGACAATCTACCTAAAACACAATAACCGGATGGCCCGAAGACTCGGACACCTTGAAGCCGCCGGGCTGGCTTATGTCCAGATGCGCAATATCCGCACGGCCAAGACGGGCGAGTTGGCTACCGCGCTGCGCATGACCGCGAAGCAGGAACGGGAACTGCTCAGTCGGATGGCGCGGGCGGGCTTGATTGCCAACATTCGCACGTCCTTCGGCGCGAACGCGGTACGCCTACTCATGACCTGCTGGCCTCGCCCTTCAGCCTGCGGGCCTCCTCGGACAGCTTCCGGAGCTGTTCGGCGGTCAGGCCACTTGCCTGGCGCAGAAGTTCCGGCATGTGCGTCGGCTGTTTCTGAATGGTCTTCTGCAGGTCCTCGGTCCACGTAGTCGTAGGAATGCAATTGGGACCCGAACGGGCCGGTCTGTACGGATGCTAGTCCTCTGTCGATCCGAGCACCGAGCGTCGTGTTGGTCCACCTACTTCCCATCGCCCACCCTCTTGTTCTTGGGCTTTGGGCGTGGGCGCTTCGATGCTCGGCCGTGAGAAGGCAGGGCCTTGGGTACCTGCTGATTGAGCCGCTTTACGTGGTCCACCGCCTTGTCGAATCCGCTGTCGGGCTGTTGGGCCTCCAACTCTCGACGCTGCTGGTCGTATTGGGCAAACTGTTCGTGGGCGTGATCGACGGCCAAGTCGTGGCTGATCTTCCCGGCGTGGGTAAGGATGTCCCGCTCGCTGAGTCGCAGAAAGTCGTCGAGCTTGGCGATCCAGTCGGCCATGTGCATGGGGCGCCGGGCGCGAGCCTGAAGTTCGGCGAAGTCGAGGTAGGCCGACACGATCAGGTTCAGCGCCTCGATCTCATCCCTGGCCAGGTAGTTCTTGGCGATACCGACATCGGCCTTGCGGATCGGGCCGGCGGGTGCGTTCTTCCAAGTCGTCAGGCCCATGTTGGGCTTGGCGGCATCGGCACGTTGGGCGATGATCTCGGCGGCCGTGTGGCCGTGGGCGGCCCAGCGCATCTTGTTCTGCACGGTACGGAAGAACCGCTGCGTCATCTCGGTGCTGGGGTCGTAGTCGATGCTGGTCGCGTAGATGTCGGTAATCTTCTGGTAGAATAAACGCTCGCTGGTCCGGATGTCGCGGATTCGGGCGAGCAACTCATCGAAGTAGTCCCGGCCGATCGTACGCCCGCCCTTGATTCGCTCATCATCCAGAACGAACCCCTTGACCAGCAGTTCGCTGAGCTGGGCCGTAGCCCACTGACGGAAGGCCGTTCCGCGAGGTGAGCGAACGCGGTAGCCGACGGCGAGGATCATGTCCAAGCTGTAATGTCTGAGCACCCTTTGTACCTGGCGCCCCCCCCTCAGTTCGAACTTGTAAGTATTCCTTACAAGTTGGCCTCTCCTCCTGTTCTCCCTCCTCGTAAATCCCCTTGATGTGAATAGTTATATTCTGAGGACTAGTCTGAAACAGCTCGGCCATCTGGGCTTGCGTCAGCCAGACGGTCTGTCCGTCTAGTCGAACCTGAAGTTGGGCAGAGCCGTCGCGGTAAATGAGCATCTGTCCACTGGGAATCCGTTCGTTGCCCATCGTACACCTCTCCGTGCACCTCCTCGATGGCGAGCTACATCATCTGCTCCCTCAACACGGCCATCGGGCGCGTCGGCCCTATCCAGACGTCCGCCGTGGAGATTCGCATGATCCTAGGATCCGCGCAGCGGGTCAACGCAGCAAACCCGCTCTCTGGGTGAACCGCCGCAATCGCGTTCCCGCGGCAAGCGGAACTCCCTCTTAACCCAATCGCCACGAAAGGCGAGAGACCCAGAGACTTTGGGCCAGGATCTCAAGATGGGCCGGGCACCCACGCCACGTCAGCGCGTCTCTCCGTCTCCTTCGGAGGCAACCTCCGAGGACGCCACCGTGGCTAAGTCCTTGCGGAGACTCGCGGAAGAAACGAAAACGCCGAGGCGTGATGACCTCGGCGTTTTGCGTTAACCCGTGGGGATGCGTGTTTCGCAACCCCGGTTTCACTAGCGGGGGCAGGACTCGAACCTGCGACCTCCGGGTTATGAGGCGAGTCCTGGCCATCGCCGAAAAGCTCGAAAAGCCCAATGTTTCGCACATTTTACACTGGTCACTGTGATTTGCAAGCCTTCGCAAGAAAACGCATTTTCACGCATGAAAACGCGGTATCGCCTCCAGAAAAACGGTACGTACCGTTTAGCGTTTTTCGAACCTGCAACCTCCCGGTGACTAGGCCTCCACCTTGTCGGATCCGTGTGTCGACATCGTCCTGTGTTGGTCGGTGCCGAAGGGGTGATCGGCGAGAATGGCCGTAGAAACGCATTAGGGGGCCTGTGGTGCGTTCTGCCTGCTTCTGATGCGAGTCTCTCTCTAGGGGTGCTTCTGTGTGTCTGGGATCTTGTGGGTGGCGGTGGGGATACTTGTAGCCTATTGGGTTCATCTGTGGCTGAAACCTTCTACTATCCCCTTGATTCTCTTGGTGATTGAAGACTAATACTCCATGAGTCAGTATGAACTGTCTGCGCCGTCAGTGCGGGGATGTCGGGCAAGTCGATCAGGAGGCATAGGGCGATGAAGGCGAGTCGAAGGTGGGGTGTGGGCGTTGTGGCGGTGGTCTTTGTGGTTGCGTTGCCGGCGTTGGCGGATGTGTTCAATATGCCGTCAGGGCTGACGAGCCTGGAGACGGTGACCGTGGGCAATCCCGGGAATCCTGGCAATGCCTGGTACAACTACCTCTGGCCTAAGGGTGGTGTGGGTTACACGTACCAGATCGGCAAGTTCGAGATCACCGCGGGTCAGTACTGCGAGTTCCTCAACGCGGTAGCCGCATCTGACACGTACGGGTTGTACAACGCGGCCATGTTGTCGGATAGGTACGGCTGTAAGATACAGCAGAATGGTTCGGCGGGTGCTCACACGTACTCGGTACCTGATGCGAACTATGTCAATCGTCCGGTGAACTTCGTTTCCTGGGCTGACGCAGCTAGGTTCTGCAATTGGCTGCATAATGGGCAGCCGACCGGCGGACAAACCCTCTCGACCACCGAGGACGGGTCGTATTACCTGAACGGAGTCGCACCCGATGGATTGCTGTGGGGGGTAGAACGCAAGGAGGGTGCGACTTGGGTGATCCCGAGCGAGGACGAGTGGTACAAAGCGGCTTACCACAAGAATGATGGCGTGACGGGCAACTACTGGGAGTACCCGATGAGGAATTCGCCACCTCCAGAGATGGGCGGCCATCCCGGGCGTGACATTTCCGAGGCGAACAACCCGGGCTGGAATGCCAACTGGTACTCCGGTGATCCATTTCTCTACTTTCCTTATCCCATGGACTCCAACACCATCTTGAGGCCCATCGACTCAGGCACCTACTACACTACGGTCGTCGGTCAGTTTTATCTATCCGATAGCCCGTACGGCACGTTCGACCAGGCCGGAAATGTATACGAGTGGACGGACACACAATTGATTTCGACTCCAGACCGCTGTACAAAGGCGGGTCATTTAATATGGACAGTATGTTCATGGTAGAGTGGGGGGCGGCCTTGGTCATCGACCAGTCGCCCGAGTACAGCGCGCTGGGGTTTCGTGTCGCCTTAGTTGCTGGGTGGACAACTCGCGCCCTTGTATTGACCGTTGTCCACCCGAACTGGGGCACGGTTAGTATCTCTCCTCTCAACAGTCAACCGCTTAAGTTGCCCCCCGGTTCAAGTATTACGCTGACAGCCACCCCCGTCCAAGGCAAGATATTCCAGGAATGGACCATCTGGAACGATCCGAATCGCTACCCGGATCCGAACTATTGCGTGATTGACGGCAACCCCGTCCTGCAGCTCACGATGGGGCATGACTACGCCGTCGAGGCCACGTTCGGGTGCAGCAGCGGGTTAGCTCCGATTCTTCCGCTGATGGCCGTCGGGTTCGGCGGTTTGGCGTTGCTTCGTAGACGGCGGTGGGCCTAAACTCGCAGGAACGTCTGCGGGTCCTGCTTCAGGGCCTGCTGCCAGTCGACAATCCCCTTAACGGTGGCGATCTGCTCGGCGAGTCCTGCGCCCATCACTCGGTCGAACGTCTCCCGATCTGACCGATACAGGCGGGCTAGGTTATTCGGCCAGCGTTGAATATCCGTACAACAGCAGCGGCATCCGGCCTCCAGTGCGGTTGTCCTGGGGTAGTTGGGGATGTGCCGGTCCAGGTACTCGTCTATGTCCTCGTCCTGCCAGTGCTGAAGCGGGTAGGCCTGATGCCAAGCGTATTTCTTCGGCTTGAACAAGAATCCGCAATCAGCGAAAGCGAGTTGCCGGCGATTCGATTCTCCTGCTCGATTTCCCCAGAAGGTGACCTTCACACCGTGCGCCTTCAAGACGGGGTTGCTGTACTTCTCTTTGAGCTGGTAGCAACATTGGACGGGTGAACACCGAAGGTTGGGGAAGCGTTTCTTCCAGGTGTGGAATCCTCTCTTCGGAAATAGCGGCCAGTATCCTGTCCTCTGCCACATCTCGACGGGATCGTCGGCCGTCGTCTCGACGTAGTTTCTGCCCTTGGTGAATGTGCGGATCCAGTCGAGCATAGCCGGGCTGCCGAGTGTGGTATCGTTATGAACGATGAGGATGTCGGGCACCTTCTGCAGGAGGATGTGGGCGAGTGCGGTTGAGTCTCGGCCTCCGGAGAAGAGCAAGCCGGGGGTGCCGATGGCTAGCGCCTTGTCGATGACCCTGGCCGTTATCTCCACCTTGGTCTGCGGGTCGGCTCGTTGCATAGCCTTGATTTTTGTCAATCGTTCCGACAGGTGGGCGCCGGTGCAACGTTCGTATACACCCTTCGTCATAGCTCTGCCTCCTTGATACTGATGCCGAGCGGGTGATAACGTCGCCGGATGTCGGCTCTAACGTCTTCGGTCAAGATGTCTTTTGAAGCCGTCAGCGTTACGGTGATCGTCTTTTTGGAGACGGCATCCATCTTTCGCTCTACTGCGGTCCCTATGAATTCGTCGACGATGTCGGCGTCGATTTCGAAAGCGGTCAACAGATCCTCGAAGTCGGCCGGGGCGATGCCGATCGTTGCCGGGTCGAATTGAGCGACCTCCTGCAGGTCCTGTGCGATCGCAGTGAGAGTCTGCCGGTCCATATGCGATAGCTCAGCGATCTGATTATCAGCGACCAGATCCGCAAGTTCTGCAGCGTCGTCGGCGTAGTTTTGGAAGTCGACGGGCGCCTCGGCGATGCCGGCCAGCTTGGCGGCCTCCAACCTCGCATGTCCTCGAATGATGTATCCGCTGCGGGCGCTGACGGTGATGGGTGCTCGCCAGCCGGTGGTGCTGATGATCTTGGCGAGCAGTTCCACTTGTGCCTTTGGGTGGCGGTTGGGGTTCCTGGGATGGGGCTTCAGCGAGTCGAGGGGGACGATCTGGGTATGGGCACAATGGACCCTTGGTGATGCAGTCGGCCTCTTTGCGGGTGGTGCTACTGCTCGGGGCATGTCCTTGCCTCCCTGGTGATGTTCAGTCGGCCACAGTGCCGGCAGCGTCGCCGATACATAACGCCGTCGTTGATGGTGGGCCTGATGCTGATCGTTCGCATATGCCGGCATCCACAAGTTCGGCAAGCGAGTCCTGCAGGTGCTGTTGTGCTTCTCGTTGTCTCGTTCATGCTTTCCCTCATCTGATCAACACGAAGGGCCCGCGTCGCAGGTCGGCGGCGGTATAAACCTTGCGCTTCGATTTCGTTGTCTGTGTGATACCGGCCAACGCGGAGCCAAGCATTGAGGCGGCAACGGCGCAGCCGACGAGACAGTCCAGCCAATGGTTGTCGGTGCTGCCTGGGGCAAGTCTCCACTCGTCCACCCATCGACCATTACCGAAGGTCCGGACGGGTCGTTCTGCTGTGATGTGTTCTGCGATCTGGCGATGGTCCTCGGGGCGGTGACCGTAAAGAGACAGACTCCCAGCGTCGCCGAGTAGGACGGCGAAGCGGCTCATTAGAAACGTTTTCCAAAAATTAGCATCGTATCGGGCGGTTCTGAGGATTTGCTTGCCGGCCGGTTTCGACACGTACCAGTTCAACCCGTATTGGTCGCCGGGTCGTTGCTGATATTCGCTGATCGGGCGTTTTGCTGCGCCGATACCGAGGCCTCGGGATGGAATCAGAATGGCGGCGTGCTTGCTGTATCTGCAGAAGTCGTCGACTACTGCCGGCACATAGCCGGAGTCTACGAGACCTCGGGCGATGCGATAGGGGACACCGTCGGCTCTTGTCCACTCTCTCGTTAGAAGGTGGTTCGCCAACGTCTCAAGGCCCGCTCTGATCGCACCTTCTCTCCCTGCGGTGGGTGTGATCGTTTGCAACGTCTTGGTTGCTTTCCTCTTTGCGAATAGACGGCCTGGCTGCTCGGGCCAAGTGCCATAATCGATGATCCAGCCGGAGAAAGTGTCGGACCAAGCGGCTACTGTCCAATACAAGAGGTCGTCGTGCACGTCGATAAAGGTTGTGATGTGCTGTGTGTCGGATGGTACGGAAGCCCTTGGGATCCCGTTTACCTTGCCGGCGATCTCTGAGGCACTCATCATTGCGATCTGATCACCCTTCTCGACAATCGGCTCGTTCTGATACTCGCACGCAAAACCCGAAGGGTCGTCGATGTAGAGATTCATTGCGTGTTGAATCGCTGACAGCTCCGTGTCTACGTTGAAACGTTCGGGCCAAGCGGGTTCCGCTCCAGCATCCATCTCGGCTTGGTGCTGACGGTAGAAGTCCGTTGCCTCTTTGCCGTCGGTGCCGTTCCTCTGTGACTCTGCTCGAAGCGTGGCGTATCGCTCCCACATCGAGGTGTTGCTCGGCATTGCGTACATCAGTTTACAGCGTTCGCCTTGCCACCTTGGAGCCTTGGTGCGATCAAGCAATGAGTCGGCCATGTCGCCGGGTCTGATGACAGTGACGGCCGCAAGGCCTGCTATGCGTTTCCCTGGGCCGGCCATTCCTAGAACGTCCCCATTGAGAATTGCCAACCTCTGTGCACATTGAAGCGGTGAGTTCGCGCTTTCATGCGTCTGGGGATCGTCCAGGATTACGAGACTCGGCCGGATGACGGTTCCGTCGGCCAGCTTGTGCTTTTGGCCTCGTATGTTGCCACTCTCCAGACCGGTGACGGTTACGATCGCTCCACTTGCGGCTGATGCGTCCAGGGTCGGCATTATGATCCGGTCCTGCGTCCAAACTATCCTTGTAGGTTCACCTTCGTAGGTTTGACCGTTGGCGCGGTTGTGAATCCTCTCCAGTGCATGAATGGGGAACACCTCCCGGCGGAAGTCTTCGAGGATGGTGTCGTTGCATTCGAGTTCGGTTTTTATACTGTCGAGCATTGAACGCGCACGTTCTGAGGTCGCACCGATCAAGCAGATGTACCGTCGATGACCGTTCAACAGTGCCCACAAAGCGGCGGCCTCGATTAAGGTCGTCTTCCCGGTTCCTCGGGGCATGGCAATTGCGAACAGTTCACCGTGGAGAACCGCTTGTTCGATCTTCCTGATGACCTTCTTGTGATCATTGCTCCAGGGCAATGTGAACGAAGCCGGCAGGTACTCCCGACAGAATGATGCAAGGTCCTCTCTGCAGCGGGTCCTGCGGTCTGGGTTGAGTACAGCCGGCTCCTCCTCCATCTTGTCGGCGATGTCTCTAGCGGTTCGGCTCTGGGCCTTTCGGCGTTGGTTTTCGGAGTCTTTGCGAGCCTCGTATCTGTCGAGTCGTGCGGGTTGCTGGTGCTTCTGGTGCCAGCGTTCAAGGGTGTGGGCAACATAGGCGAATGCGTTCACTCGCCGACTGTCGCCTATGCGAAGTCCACCTTTGACTACGGCGTTGCGGACCCTGGCGGTAGTTGTGACGGTGCCGAATCTGGTGCTGTTCAGGAGTGCGGCTAGTTGGTCGTGCCTGAGGTTTCCAAGGTTCAGGTTCAACGGGTTCGTTTCTGCTCCAACCAGGCGGCGACCTCGAACAGGTTGAGCGTTCCGTCCAGGTTCATCGGGGCGCCGATGGCAATGGCCTCTTCGATCATGTGTGTGGTGATCGTACGGTCGAGGGCTTTGCTCAGTAGTGCGGCCAACTCGGGGATGGTCAGCCGGGCTGCGCTCTTTGTGCCGGTGGTCGTGGCCTTCTTCTTCGGTCGGGGTTTGGCTTTTGGTTTCTGTCTTTTCATTTCAACCAACTTTGCTACAGTTTGGAGTGTTCGTTTGTACGGTGTCCACGTTTAAGTGGCAGGTAGGACCCGGGGTATATTCTATGTCGCCTGAGTCTGGTTATCATTATCTATACCATGTCCGAATGTTTCAGACTGCTCGTGTCGCCTTGCCATGCCGCGCATAACTACTACCCCGCATAGATACAAGCGGTTTGCAATCTCTAAGATTTCGGGTGCGGCATCGGCAACGAAAAGCTTAGTCTGATATGCCAACCAGTCGTATCGGCGGCCCCACTTCTCCGGTTCGCCTTCTGCGTTAGCGATGCACCACCGTGCGATGCAGACGTCATCGGGCATTGCCATCCTGTGGTCGGCGGTCAACGCCTCCCGCAGATCCCCTTGAGGGATCGGCAAATCGCGTGCCTCGGTCCCTGTGTCCAGTCCTGGGGGTGGGTGCTCCTCAGCCAACCCCTCCGCAAGCCGACCGGCCATTACGCAAATAGCTTGATGGCTCGTGATAGGGGGAGAAGGGATCCCGACCAGAGCCAGACCGCAAGTGTCATTGAGGATTGCCGCTCCCACGTGGTCTTCGTCGAGTAACTCGACCGCTCCGCGAAGATGCGCACTCTCATGCAATGCTGTTTTCCATCGGCTTAACGTCATGTGATGCCCTTCTAATCGGCGAGGGGTTGGCCAAGCGTCGACCAACCCCATCGCACCGCGCCCCAGGAGACGTCAGAAGCTTTCAACCCGGAATGGGTCGCCGACAATGGACTTCGGTGCCGGCCGGACGGCCTCCAGCTCCGACTGGCCGATCGATTTCCTCCAGTCGACCAAAAGCGAATCACGCCGACGCTCGGCGGCAACAGCCTCTTGGTACTGCACCTTGGCGGCCTCCGCTTGCCACAGGAGATCCCTCTCGGTGGCGTCCAAGGCCTCACGCTGGCGTTGAATCGCAGCAAGTCCGTCGTCGGTGGCGGTGGTCACTTTCTCCAGCTCGTTCTGCCGTGCCTCTTTCGTTTTCGCGGTCTCCGCACAGCTCATCAGCTCGGCCATTAAGCGGGCGTCCTTCCGTACTTGCTCGACGGGGCGGCCGAGTTCGGTGATCAATACGGCGATGCGGGCCGCTTCCGCCTTCGACAGGTCCTGCCTGCCTACTAACTGGCGATATTCCTCCCAAGCATCTGCTCGACGCCTGGCGGCTGTGGTTTCGATCTGATCGATCCAACTTGACATTACGCATTCTCCTGAATTCGGCCACATGTGCTTGATCGACCTTGCCGGCGGCCGGGGTCCGTTGGTCGTAACGTTCCGAGTTTCTCTAGCGTCTTTGCGGCCAGCAGGCATTCCTGCTGCAGGCGCTGAAGGGTCCGGTGTATCTGGTCGTGTCGGTGTTCTGGCATGGCTACTTCCTTCTGAATCTTCATCTCCTCCAGGATTCGTTTGCAGGTGCTGGGGTGGTAGATGTTCACACTGTCGGCAGTCGCTGACGGGGCGTATCCATGCTCTGCGACGAAAGCGGCGACCTCGTTGTACGATCTGCCGGCCATGCGGGCGATCGTCTCGACGGTGATCAGCGTGTCGGGTGTTTCGCATCTCATGACTAAATCGTAGTGACCTCGGCAAGTGGCTTTTTGTGCCATACAACAGCATTCAAAATTCTTCGGGATCTAAAACGATTTTCACTCTTTCGGCGCATACGGCGCACCTTCTGTACTGCATGATCGATCCATCACCTTGATCTCTGCTGCTTCGGGTGATCAGGCGAAACGAGCCACATCGAGGACATGCGGGCCTCAGTACGAAAATCGTTTCGGTGTGCTGTTGGTGCTCGTTCATCATTATTCTACTCCGATTCGATCGGCCCAAACTTCCAGTTCGGCGGCGCGGTCGGGGTGTGCGGTCCTGCAGCAATTTGCGAGATACTTCAGCCGTCTGACCCAAGCCTCCCGCGTCCAGCCCTGCGGTACACCGGGGAGTCTTTGCGGTCGGCGTGGTCGGCGTTCTGTCGGGGGGGTCGCTCGCATCGTGATTACACCTCCACCAGATGGTCGGCCTCTGTCTTGATTGGTGTCGTCCAGTGTTCGGTGGGCTCGTCTTCTAGCGTGGCCTCCACAATCTCCACGAGCCGGCCGTTCATCGAGTCGATAACCGGATCGATCCGGAGACACGCCTCATCGATGCGATCATCGAGGCCTGCGTCTTGGAGGATGCGTTCGGTTATTTGCTGCTTAACCCGGGTGCGGACTTCCCTTTTCAGCTCTGCGTGTAAGACTTCGTCGGGAGGGATGACCTTCCCAAGGTCTGCGTCATCCATCTTCGAATCGAGCCATGCCAGAAATTGCGGCGTCGTCATGGCGTTGAGTTCGACGCGATGCGTCTGGAGCCAGGTCCGCCAGTACGCAGACACATAGCCTGCCGTCGGCCTCTTGCCCTTGCCGGTGAACCGCTCCGGCTCAAGTCTCATTTCGAGGGCTTCCTCCGGTTCCAGCCCTAGGTTGACCACCTGGACCGTTCGACCCGGTCGCGATCTCGTCTCTTGCTGCAGGCTCTGATAGATCATCGTTCCGGCCGCGTCGGCGTCGTGGATGCAGTAGAAGCTGATCGGCTCGTCTGTGTCGCCGAGCAGGTCCAACAGGTCCCTTGCAGCTCGGCTTGCGAATCCTTTGCTTGTGAGTAGTGCGCAGTCGTGACGCTCGGGCCAGCGGGTGTCCTTGAGGATCGGGAAGAGGCCTTCCTTCTCACAGTACAGAATCTTGTTGAACATCCAGGCCGGCCGCTCATACTGCTCAACGGCCAGGGTGCCGATGGGAATCTCTTGCCCTATGTGAGGGTGGTAGAGGATGCCACGGGGATCCCGGGTCATGCCCTTGATGTCCTCATGGTCTGCTTCGTAGGCGCCGATGACCTGTGTGAAGTAGTTGAACTCCAGTTCGGTACGATGGGCTTGCAGGACGTACGGCCTGACGGCGTAGAATAGTTGCCGCTGGCTGAAGCGGTGCCTGCCTTTACCGCTCGTTTTCTCGATGGCATCATCGAGGTGGGCTAGGATCGTATCCTTCAGGGTGATCGACCGGCCGGACGTGCTCGTCCGTCTGAGCTTGCGGGTTGCCGCCTCGATGGCCTCCAAGAGAGACGTCCTAAAACGGCTCAGGTCCGGTTCCTTACCGTCCGAGGTGATCGGCATAAAGGGTATGATGATGCTGATCGTCAGTGTGACCGGCGCCCTGCCTACCCTAACCGCGTTATTCAATCCGCATCCGAAGATCCCTAGCTTCGTTTTGTCGGTCTGGCGTTGAACATACATCCGCCCGGTAATGGGCGTCCGGTTTATGAACACCTCGATGCCGTCCGCCTCGGATCGTGCCCAGCATTCCACAATGTACGGGATCGCTGCCGGCAGACCTTCCTGCCCGGGTTGGTGCCTTACGGTGTCGGTCTGCCTGGCGTATCCGGCCGGTGTGATGGTCTCTTTGCCCATCGTGCCGAGTCTCTTGACGCTTACGGGTTCGGTGTTTTCTCTGATACAGGTGAGCAGTCTGGCCGCTTCTGATCTCGTCAGTGATGATGCTGCCCGTCCCTTGAAGTCTTCGGCGATCTTGCCTGCCTTGGCGCCGGTGCATCCGTCGAAATGCTCTACCAGATCACGGCAGGGTCGGTGCCATGCCTGGCAAAGTTCGAAGAAGGCGTCCGAGTCATACCAGTGGGCAGACGTCCGGCCGGCGTAGGTCTCGCCCACGTTCATCCGGATGGCGTCCAGTCCCCAGAGGATGGCGTTGGCATCCTCGGGAATCCCAGTTCCGAGCTTGATCTCAATCCGGGTTCCGGTGGGGTGTTTGATTTGCCGGCACTTCATCCGGGTCGTACCGTCGTCTTGAGGCATCAGCCGATAGAGGGTGTCCCGACTCTTGACCCTGAGTCTACCCTTGCTCGCAAGCACAGCTCCAACAGCAACACGGATCCCGTTGCCCAGTGCTCCCCGGGTAGGCAGTCGCCAGAGTTTAGAGGTCTGAAGCGGTCGCTTGACGGAGAACAGTTCGGCAATCTCGTCAGGTGTGCCTGGAATACCAGGGCCCTTGTCCTCGATCACATAGGTGCCGTCCCGAAGCATCGACAGTTTGCAGGTGCCGGCGGCATCGAGGGCGTTGTCTACCAGCTCTTTGACTACCAGCCTGCGGAGACGATTGGCAGGCACCCCTGCCTTCTGCGTCAAACCACTGATCGTTCGGAACGATGTCCAGTCTTCTCGGGTGAGCATTTTGAAAATAGCTCCATTCTGGTAAGGGAATCAGCTTGCTTGTTCGTTTGCAATTTTGGGCCCGTTTTCAAAACTCGATCGTCGGGTACGATTCCCACTTCTCAACCTTCTCTGGTCCTCATCCCAGGGATCATGGGCCAACAGCAGGCAATGCTTTGCCTTATCGCACCTACGCCACCAGCCTGGGCGTTGCCCTTTCGTGCAAAGGAGTTGGCACCGCTTCACTGGACGCCACCAGAGGGGACGCTGCTTCGTTCTCCGACTCAGTCCTTGGGTCTTCATGACGCACACTCCGACATTTGTTCTCGTGTTTCGTGTCCATGGAGCACACGCGCGACACCCCGCCCCCCTGGGCGTTTCGACGCCACAGGGGGGGTGTGGGGGGGAAACGTGCGCGCGCGCGCCCCCCCTGTATTTGCATCTTCTGTGGGTGTGTCTGGTGGTTGTTCTATGGTGGCGTAGTACGTTCGCTGGTCGCGCCCCATGTCCCATCGGTGGATCAGATGTTGACTCTCGGCCAGCTCCAGGAGCTTCTGGGCCCGACGCTCGGCCAGGTCGTGGTCTTCAGCCATTGCGATGATGGCGGTCTTTGTCGTCGGCTCGTTCGTCACGAAGGCGTCGGCGAACATCTTGGGCGTCCACACGATCGCTGGCGGTTCCGGTTCTGCCGGCGGTTCCTCTGGTTTGGCCTTCGGTTTCCGCCTCGGGGCTTGCCGAAGTTCGGACGGGTCCAGCTCATCAGCCACGTACCACATCGGAAACTGCCAACGCATACAGAACGGGGCGAATGGGGGGAACGATCGAACAACGCCTGACAGGACAGCCGCGTCGTCTTCGGCATGTGCTCTGATGGCGAGATGTGCGTCAGCCGCCCGGCTCTGACTTCCGCCGCCGGCTCCAAGGTCCGTCACGTTCTTCTGGCTTTGGTCTCCCTTGGTCAAATGGTGAACCACGACCATGGCCGCGTTGAGGCGTTCAGCGTATCGTTGGAGTGTGGCGTAGACTGCTGCCAGGTTGGCGTTACTGTTCTCGTCCAGCTCCGTCGGGAACGTTCGATAGAGCGGATCGACGATCACAAGGTCGTAGGTGCCCGTGAGGGCATCGAAGTATCCGCCCATCGCGTTGACATCGAGGCGTTCACCCCGAAGCGGTTCGATCTGGAGACGATCTCCGATGTCATCCAGGGAGACACCCATAGCCCCCACGACCGACCGTAGACGCTTGGCGAGGGTGCCGGGTGCTAGCTCGTAATCGAGCATGAGAACCCGCCCGGGTACCGTCTGAAACTTCAGAAACTGCCTGCCTAAGACGGTGGACAGAGCAAGGTTCATCAAGGCCCAGCTCTTGTACATCTTCGGTCCAGAGACGAGGTTGACGACCTCGCCCCGTCGGGCCAAGCCTTCTATCACGGGTTCGCGTTGGGCGGGGTACTGATCGCTCAAAGCAGCCGCCGACAGAAGGCGCGGTGTCCGGCCGATCGGCTCATCGACTGACCCCTTGAGTTCCGAGTCTGTCGGCTGCGCGATGTGCTTTCGCTCGTGGAGCTTCTGCCCCTCCGGATGCTTGGCGTACTGCACTGCGTTCCTCAGCTTGACCCTCAAGTCCGCCTCGTCCCAAGGTGGCCGGCACGTGTTGTTCCATGCCTGCAGCAACGGCCATGCCTCGGCCTCTGACAGTCCGAAGTCCTTCACAAGGTTGCAGGCCGTTTGATATGTGTGTGAGTCGCCGGTGCACCCTTCGACCGCTCCGGGACGTTTCCGAAGCCATGCGGCGGCTCTTGCGATCCGCTCAAGGCCTGCGTCGGCAGTTGGTGCTGGTCGGTCGCATGGCGTGTCCTCTTTGCCCTGGGCGTCCGGCGGCTCGTTCGAGTCCTCCGCCTCGATGTGCGGGATGACGTCGTGCAGAGACGCAAGGTCGTAATGTTGCTCCGGGTGGGTTTCGATGATGTAGGCGGGTCCTGCTGGAGGCTTGTGGTTCAGGAAGCCTGGCAGTCGCATGATCCTGGGCGGATCGTGGATCGCTGGGTCTGATCCTGCCAAAGCAATGAGGTCTTTTTGCCAAGCGGTCCATGCATTCATGTCGTGAATCGGCTTGGTCAATTTCCAGTAGGCGTGGAAGCCGCGGCCACTTGCCACGATCATCGTAGGCGACGGAAGCCCCTGCAGTCGCTGGCGGGCGTCTTCCAGCGTCATGTGATCGAGGTCGACGAACAAGCTGCGGGCAAACGGTACATCCTCGGCCTTTCGGCCTCCATCGGTGCGGCGGGGGTTCGCGCCTGCATAGACGTTCTGGCCGGCGGCGTTCTCTTTGAGCAACCCCTCGACAACGTCCGGGGCTGCCAGTTCTGCGGCTCGGTGCCAGGATGATTTGCCCGATGGAAGCCGGCGGATCTCGACGATGTCGTCGGGCTCGAATAGTGCGGCGGTAAACTGCCGGAGTTGTGATGACGTGTCGGTTGATGTAGAATTCATTTATTCACTCGTTCATGCCCGGTGCCGCTCGTAACGGTCGCCGGGCATTTTTTTGTGGTCAGATCCCGGCTGCCTGAAGCTCCCGGCCAACGCGCTCAAGCTCACGTTGTCGCCGACGTGTGACCTCTGCGGGTCGTGACACTGGCTTGCCGTGCGTGAGGGTCTCACAGAAGCGTTGCAGTGCTTCTCTACTGGTGCAGCGGGTGCCGCCGATCTGGAGCGTTTCCAGTCTCACACCTCGACAGCCCCGCTCGCTCCACCGATACAGCGTTGCGATGTGGGGCCTCTTGCCGGCTCGGCGACGTGGTAAGAGACTGCAGGCTTCGCTGAGGCTGACGAGTGATTCGGTCTGGAGGTCGATCACTGCTGCCCCTCCTGACTCTTTGGCCGGCGGGGGAATCGCGCCTCGACTCCGAGCTCTCTGAGTGATCGGTGAGCATCGGCGGCTCCCAGGTAGTTGCCGGTACGTCTGGCGTGGACCAGTGCAACGAAGTGCGCGATCACGTTCGCGTCATGCTCGCGGGCTGCGTCTGGTGGTGGGGGTGAAACACGTCGCATCTGAACTTCCTCTCCGGGCCTTTTGCCCTTCTGGAAGTCCGGGGCGCGTTGCGTGGGCGTTGCGTTGCAACAATAGAAAATGGCCGATTCTAGGGGCTTTTGTGGGCCTCGGCGTTGCGTGTTGCGTTGCGTTGCGTCTGTTTTGTGCTATCTGCGGCAGGCTGCACATACGGGGTTCTTGCCGACTTCGGCCTGGGGAACGCCGATGGCATCTCCACACTCGGAGCAGTATTCTCGATAGAACCTAGATCCTGGGATCTTCTTACCAATGTCGGCGTGGTCGTCAGGTTCGGTCGAATCTGGATCGACGGCCACGACATCCTGATCGCCAGAATCGGGATCGGTTGTGGTGAAGCCTGGTGTTGGCTTGGTCCCGGCACTTCGCGCCTGTCTTGCAGCGATTTTGTAGGTCTCGTTTCGGGATAGGGTGGCCGGGTGCTTCTGTGTGGCGCGGGCAATCTGAGCATCCGACCAGTTTGGATGTTCGTTGACTATGAGCATGGCCATGGACAGCCAGCCCACCTTTGCCATTGCTTTCGTGTTGAGTGCGTTTTGGGTGGCGGCTTTCACTTGCCGTTTTATGACTTGATCTTTGCCGGTTGTGGCGAGTCCGCCGGGAGGCGTGGTCTCATCACCGATAATACGGACGCCTGCTCGCCCTTTGACGGGATGGCTTGCAGCGTACATCGCAAGCATATACATTCCCTCAGGGTGCGATTCGATATCGGCTTTTGTGCGCTGTCCATGTCGCGTCAGTCTTATTCGGGATGCTGACGATACCTGGACGCTAACGGGGCGATCCTTCCATGCGGGTATTGCACGACGAACCACGTCGGGCAAGATGTTCCCCTTGGGGTGTGACCACCGTCCAGCGACTATGGCTTCGATCTCCACTGCCGCAACTTCGGTCCATGCCCGGCCCTTTAGCTCCATCTCCGCAAGGCCTGCCTGGCACAATAAGTACAACGCGACACTATCACGTGTCGCGATGGTCGTAAAGTTCACCGACTGCCATTCATCGGTTAGGGCCATCAGACGGGCGACGCATGCGTTGTTGTCAGAGACGTACTCGGCAAGTTCTGGGTCGATGTGTTCTATCATCTTCGCAATCCTCTTGGGTCGGGTCGCCACCCGTGCACCCTGTGAAGGATTGCGAGCACATGGGCACACGGATGACGCTTGATCGGTAGCGAACCGATCGTCCCGATTGGTCTGATTATACCTGACTCATCAGCCGATCTCTTTGGCCACCTGCACCGCCAGTGCCTCGTCGCGTTCCGCATAGATCTCGGTGACAATGGTCGATGAATGCCCCAGTGTCACCCGGGCGGCTTCCAGTCCGTAGCGATGCCGGATTTGGGTCGCGCGTGTGTGTCGGAGCTGGTTTGGGAACCATCGATGATCGGATTGCCAAGCCTTGAGGGCCTTCCATTGCTTGGGGCCGAGCCGGTTTCTCCACTCCTTGACGGTCTCCCATCGGGATCGATGGTTGCCGCTTCCAGGGACGCGGTGTCGTGCCAGTTCTGCCGGCGGCGGGAAAGCCTGATCGCATGCATGGGCAATCGATCGGCAGTAGCTGGTCGGATCATACCGATCGTTTATCGTCCTACTCGTCTTCTTGTGGTTGGGCATCTGCCTCTGCCTGCGATGGGTACCACACTGCATTGTTCGCTGGGATATGGCATCCTTCGGCGTGAACAGCCAAGCGCAGACATCGGGCTTGAGGAATGGCTTTAGGACTTCCTGGGCCTGTGGACCGAGGGGGATGACTCGCTGTTTCTCCCAGTGTTCTGTCTTGTGAGTGCCGGGGCGATAAACCCACGTCTCCTCGCCCATGTCGAGGTCGCGCCCTCGCATGATGACGACTTCGCCTGGCCGCATCCCGGTCAAGAGTTCGATTCGCACCATCGCCTGGACCGTAGGCGCAAGGTGGGGCAAGGTAGCCTCCACCGTTGCCAGTGGTACGGGTTTGACAGGAGGTGCCTCCTTAGCGGCGGACCGGCCCTTTCGGAGCCCGGCGACTGCAGCAAGTCCATGATTAACTGATGGCGGAACCAACTCATGCTCGACGCCCCACTTGAATAGGCGTTTAACGCGACCGACGTGCTTGTTGATGTTGGATCGGCACCATCCGGCTTCTATGAAGGCGTCCCGAACCGCCTTCAGCTTAAGCGGAGAGAAGTCCGCTGCTGGCATGCCACCATAGAGCTTGCGGAGCGGACGGAATGCGGTCTTGAGACTCTCCTGCTCCTTGGTGGGTTCGCCGTGCTTGCGATAGTAGGTCTTCGCGAAGCCCCAGTAGGCAAGGATCATCTCGTCGATGGTGAGGTGGTGTTGCCCTTCGGCCGCCGGTGGTTCTGGGGTCCTGCGGTCGTTGGCGATCCACTCACTAATGAGGCGATCGTACTGCTGCTTACTGCTCTTTGATCCGTGCGGACCGAGGTAGTGGTCCTTACCGTTGAGTGTTACGACGGCTTGTCCTGATTTTTTGTGAAGGCGGTAAGACGGAAGACGATTGTTGAGCTTGGGCATGTGCGACTCCTCAAGGCCCAAAACGGTATGTACCGTTTTGGATGAGCCTTTCGAGCCGCACTTCCCTACACAGGAAGGTATCCTAACTCAAGGATTCGGCACTATTTAGCTTGATTAGCGGGGGCAGGACTCGAACCTGCGACCTCCGGGTTATGAGCCCGACGAGCTGCCAACTGCTCTACCCCGCAGTATTCAACTTCAAACGCAAGGGTAACGCACATCGGACATGCTGTCAAGTAATCGAGAAACCTCGGCAAATCCTCCGCCCCCCTGCCTCCGCAAAACGGTTGGCCACAACCGAGAAGCGTTTCAAGTCACGTGCAGCCGCCCTCGGCTTCTCGCCCACACGAATGCCCCGACACCCGACCTGAGGACCCGTCTATCCGCGCCAACGGTTCGACCTTGCTTCTCCCCCCCCTTCACCACTCACCCCCCTTCCCAAACCCGCGCATCCGCATCACACCGACCACGACTCCGCCCTGATTCGGCTTGACAATGCCCCAGATCGAACTATCCTAGTCGGTTAGTTTGGAACACCGTCTAATAATGCGACATACAAAGGAGACCGTGATGGAACAGAGTAAGACCACCCGCCGATTTTTCCTGGGCAGCGCCTTGGGTGGCGCCGGGATCATGCTGGCCGGTTGCCAACAACCCCAGCAGGCCGGTCCTGTCGTGCAGGTACACCGGGTTAAGGGCAAGTACAAGGCCAATGAGAAGCTGAACGTCGCCGGCGTCGGCTGCGGCGGCAAGGGTTCCAGCGACATCATCAAGTGTCGCAAGGAAAACGTCGTCGCCCTCTGCGACATCGACTTCAACATGATGGGCGAGGCCATCAAGACCTTCCCGAATGCCAAGAAGTACTACGACTACCGCATGATGCTCGACGAGATGGGCAGCAAGATCGACGCCATCACGTGTTCGACCCCCGACCACATGCACGCCCCGATCAGCGTTCAGGCGATGCGCATGGGCAAGCACGTATACTGCCAGAAGCCCCTCACCTGGAGCGTCTACGAAGCCCGCATGATGGCCGAAGAGTCCAAGAAGTGCGGCGTCGCCACCCAGATGGGTAACCAGGGCACCGCCCACGACGGATTCCGCAAGGCCGTCGAGGCGATTCGCAGCGGCGTCATCGGCAATGTCACCGAGGCGCACGTCTGGACCAACCGCCCCGTGTGGCCGCAGGGCAAGGCCCGTCCCAAGGGCAGCGACCCCATCCCCGAGAACCTCCAGTGGGATCTCTGGGTCGGCGTGGCCCCCATGCGTCCCTTCAAGAACGGCTGCTATCACCCGTTCAACTGGCGTGGCTGGTGGGATTTCGGCACCGGCGCCCTGGGCGACATGGGCTGCCATACCGCCAACATGGCCTACATGGCCCTCGACCTGGGCGCTCCGATCAGCGCTGAGGCTCAGAACTCCGGTTTCGACAAAGACAGCTTCCCGACCTGGAGCGTCATCACCCTCGAGTTCCCCGGCCGCAAGACCAAAGACGGTCGCAACCTGCCGCCGGTGAAGTGGACCTGGTATGACGGCGGAAACGACAAGCCGCAGTGGGTGCACGACAAGCTGAAGAGCCTGATCCACGGCCAGCGCTATGTCGGCAGCGGCCTGGTCATCATCGGCGATAAGGGCACGCTCTATTCGCCCAATGACTACGGCGCCGACATGGTCCTGTTGCCTGCCGACAAGTTCAAGGACTGGAAGGCCCCTGCACAAACGATCGAGCGATGGGGTCGTGGCGACATCGACCAGGCCCAGACCGACGAGTGGATCCGGGCTTGCAAGGACCCGAAGAAGCCGGCTCTGTCCAACTTCTCCTACGCCGGTCCTCTGACCGAAATCCTGCTCATCGGTAACGTTGCCAACTTCTCGGGCAAGAAGATCCTCTGGGACAGCAAGAACCTGAAGGTCACCAATATCCCCGAGGCCAACAACCTGCTCCACCGCCAGTATCGCAAGGGCTGGGAGCAGATCTAGTCGGCAGTTGCCGTCTAGGCGAAACCCACAGGCCGGAAGCTCAACTCGGGCTTCCGGCCTTTCTGTTGAATCACGCAACAGATTACCGTTCCACGCCCCACGGGGCGGGGTCGCCCCTTGATGTACGAGTGGCGCGTCGTCACAGGAGACCTCTCATGCCAGCATCGGCCGTCGGATCAGTCACGTTACTCGCTGCTATGCTCATCGTCGTGTCAGGAGGAATGAACGTCATGGCCCAATCG
This sequence comes from uncultured Planctomycetales bacterium, assembly GCA_964446835.1. Taxonomy (GTDB): domain Bacteria; phylum Planctomycetota; class Phycisphaerae; order UBA1845; family JAFGLZ01; genus CAYUQT01. Next base: position 34,835 of record CAYUQT010000017.1, read on the forward strand.
TCCCACCACGAGGCGTCCGGTCCCAATCCCCTCATCAGCCTGAACGCCGGTCTCGGGACGCTGCCCCTGCTGACGCCCGCACGAACGCGATCTGTCTGTGCCGAAAACCCCACTGGCGAGAAAGGCAAGGGCGGAATGGCGATCCCCAATCCCGCCGATCCCAGCCCGCCGGCGTCGGCCCGTGCGGCGGACGCACTCGGGCAGGGCTGGAAGGTTCGCCCATTCCTGCGAGTGAACAAGGGCCAGACCGCCACCCTTATGGACGTCAAAGGACCCGGCGTCATCCAGCACATCTGGATGGTTGAGGGACTGAGCCGTGCCCACATCCTCCGCTTCTATTGGGATCATGAGGAAACCCCGTCGATCGAGGTCCCCGCACCCGATTTCTTCGCCGTCGGCCATGAGCTTTTCGCGCCCGTCAACTCGTGGGCGGTGGTCGTCAACCCCCAGAATGCGTTGAGCTGCTATTGGCCCATGCCCTTCCGACGGCACGCCAAGGTCACCCTGACCAACGAGTCCGACAAGAACGACCTCGAGCTCCTGGCCTATCAGATCACCTACGCCGAAACCGAAATCCCCGCCGACACCGGATTCTTCCACGCGCAATGGCGGCGGGCGACGACCGACAAGGTCAACCCCTATGTCATCCTCGACGGTGTCAAGGGCCGAGGACGCTACGCCGGCACGTTCCTGGCGTGGACGCAGATGTCGCCCGGCTGGTTCGGCGAGGGAGAGATCAAGTTCTTCCTCGACGGCGACAAGGATTTCCCGACGATCTGCGGCACCGGAACCGAGGACTACTTCTGCGGCAGCTACGGCTTTCAGAGCATGTACAGTAACCCCTGCACCGGAACCGTCCTGCCCGGTGAGAACAGGGATTCTAAGATGCTCGACCGTTACCTGGCAGACCTCAACAAGGACCAAAGAGCCCACATGGCGAGCGTTTTGAAAGACGGCCCCCCGTTCTACTGGAGCCTCTATCGATGGCACATTATGGACCCGGTCTGCTTCGATCGGGACCTTCGGGTGACCATACAAGCCCTGGGCTGGGGCTCCGACGGAAAGTACGCCAAGCTGAGCGATAACATCGCTTCGGTGGCCTACTGGTACCAGACAGAGCCTCACGCGGGATTTCCGGCACTGCCTCCGTTGAAGGACCGCGCTCGAACGACCAAGCCATAGCGCATCGGTCAATACCGAGTCGCTATCCGTGCGAACGTTGTGGGGTTGTCACTTACTCTCCGGCAGGCGGCGGAGAGTGAGGTTCCGGAGTGCCGCCCCGGTCTGCCAGGTGGCAATGCCGAACGGACGCATCGGCTCCTGTTCGGGCCAGATCGAAAACGCCCGCCCGTCGCGAGCCAGATCGATCTTTCGATCACCGTCGATCCAGGCCTCGATCTTCTGCGACGTCACGCGCAACCGCAGCCGATACCATCGACCATTCTCGAAGTTCATCCCGCAGGTTGTTTCATTCTGCGCGGCATGCTGCCCGTTGATGTTCGACAGCCCCACCACGGACCCGCTCCACCCCCCGATGATCAGCGAACAGTGAGAATCTTCCACGGGAAACGTCATCCCGCAGAAGAAGTCGCCCCCCTCCACCCGCATCGCCTCAACCGAAACCTCGTAGTTGTCCGTTGGAAACTCCCCGGCCCATCGGATGCCCGTAGCGGGACTACCCGCATCGAGAAGCACCCGGTCGTCCTTGGCGTACACCTTCCCGTGCGACTCAAATACAGATTCGCTGGCCACGGTCCAATCATTCAGTGCCCTGTCCCCCGAACCAAAGAGAGACACCGCGTTGTCCGGCCTGGTCGCCTGGCTCGTGGCGGTCACCTGCGATCCCTTTCCGGCAGCCTCCTTCAGATGACGAAGGAGTGCCGAGGGGGTCACGACCTTGATCTTCTTCGACAGGCCTTCCGAGCACCATAGGGCCGGGCGATACCCCCGAGCGACATCGGCCGCGGGAGCCGTCGTCTGACGAACCTCCTCCGACCTCCCATCCGAGGACTTGCCGGCGTGCCGGAACCATGACCAGCAATGCACGATGACCCACGCGAACCGATCCTCCGGTGCCGTCACCGGTAACTCCGCCCATCGATTCAGCAGACTTGCCACCCTGCCGGGCATCCCTTCGTTCGGATGATTGCCCCTGCCGGCCCAAATGGCATTTCGGGCCGTCACGACCGGCACCGATCGCCCGCCCTTCGACCGAATCCAGCGTATGGCCCCCTTTCCGCCGGTATAGGGCGCATACTGGATGACAAAGATCCCCCCGAGATCCGCCATCTCGTCGGCATAGGTTTGATAGGCCCGCATCGCCTCAGGCGAGTCCCACTTCTGGGCATTGATCAGAAGCGACGAGATGCCGCATGCCCGCATGTACTTGCCCGTCCGGCGAGCGTGCCGGGCCAGAATGTCACTCCCATCGCGAGCCGCCCCGAACAGGTCAGGATAGTAGTATCCACCGCCCAGCAGCACCATGTCGTCCTTCGCAGTAGCCGTCTGATGGAGATAGTCCAGTGTGTAGGGACACAACTGCAATAGATCCATCGCCGGGACCGTCCAGCCCATGGGCATGCGCCCACGGTCCGGACACGCCCAGTACTGCTTCGCCTCCTGGCCCAGGCAGAAGTTGAGCATCAGCCATTGAACGTTATCTCCGTCGCTCATGATGAACGACACGTAGCGGGCGTCCTTGTCCGTCACCTCACTTGACCCGCTCAGGCGATCGAATCGCCCCACCGGATAGTCCAGGCCCGTTCGCCCCGAAGACAACACCGGGAGATTCACACACCAGTTCGTGGCGGTCTGAAACAATCCGTTTCGTGTTGAGGGGGCCGTGATCTCGTCCTCCATCCCGATGCCCCACCCCAACACCGGCGAGCCTTCTCGAGCTTCCGATAGGACCCGATCATACAATGGACCCACGCCCGACACCGTCACGGCGTTCATCGCCACAATCGCGTCGCGGACGATGGCGCTCCGAGGGTCCTGCAGCCCCACGACATCCTTCGACAGCCGAGGGCCATACTGATCGTAGGCCCAGGTCTCGGCCCTATCCCGCACGTCCAGCAACAGTCGCAGTCCCTGCACCTCGGCCTTCGATGCCATCGATTCTTCGACGGCCACACCCGACAGCACCGGACACAGCGACGTCGCCACATTGACCGAGGCATTCACCGGACGGCCTGAGTACAGGTCGCGTCCGGCGGCGTCCGCCTTGTACAGAATGTAGCCCTTGACCACCCCCCCACGATGGTATTGCCCCACCAGCTCCCAAAGATCCTTGGGCCCCTCCGTCTGAGTCACACCCTGATATCGCACATACCGTCGAAGCCATTCCTCATAGCTCGGGTTGTCCGGCGTCCCCAGCCATAAGAGCTCCCCTTCCCCGCGCAGCGATGCCTGATACGCCACCAGTCCGGACAGGGTCTGAGCAAGCACCTGCTCCCCCAGGGTGGGTTGGAGATGCGACGGTCCCATCACGAGCCGCGTCGGCTTCGGAAACGATCGCCAGTAACGATCGGGCAATTCGCCCGACGCCCCGTGAGACCCGGCCGCACCAACTCCCAGACCGATGACGGCCACACACCATCCCGTCCATCTCGGCATAACACACCTCTGAGTGATCAATCGGAAGTCAGCGCTGTCCCCTCGCCCACTCGTGCGGTCTCGTCACCCGGCAGTGATCGTCGCCAGCTCGTCAGCATGACGATGGACCCGAAGACCACAACCACTGCACACACCGCAACCGCTGTCCACTGGCGGGCAACGGCATAGCTGGTTCCCACATACATCGCCCCGAGCCATGCCAACCCCACGACCGTGTGCAACGCATCCCGACCAAAAGGCTCTTTCCCGAACTCCGGTGACCACCGGGCCACATGCCTCGCCACCGGGCCCCAGAACCCAACCGGCTGCGTCGTCCGGTAGAAATGGGAGAGGACCTCCATCTTCGGTGGATCTGTCATCAGTGTCACGATGACGCACACCGCCGTAGACGCAATGGCCAGAATCGGGAGCGTGAGGTAAACGGGTACTGGGTATCCCAACCGCGCCTTAAGGATCGGCTCGACAAACGCCTGGACCAGTGAAAGTACCATGCCCGTCCACACGCCGGCGGCAAAGCCGTAACCCGTCAGACGCCACCAGTACCACCTCAGGACGTTCGGCAGCAATACAGCCGAACCCAGGAACCCGAGGATCCACGTCAACATGGCATTGATCGAATCGCTGACGAACGAGATCCCGATACCGATCAGAATCATCAGGACGCTGGCCACGTAGCTCGCCCGAACGTAATGCTGAGTGGTGGCCTTGGGTCGCAGGTACCGCTGGTAGATGTCACGGATCAGATAGGATGCTGCACCGTTGACGAGCGCACTGAATGTTGCCATGAAGGCGGCAATCAGGGCCGCAAGGGCGATCCCCTTTAATCCGACCGGCAACTTATTGGCGATGACATACGGCAGAACGCGCTCGGCATCGAAGTCCGAATTCGGTGTTCGAGCCACCGCGACCAGCCCGAGGATCGTAATCGCCATCGCCATCGGGAACCGGACCGTGTGGCAGATCCCCCAGAGCATCCCCGCCTTCGAGGCCTCGCGCGGCGTCCGCGCGGCCAAAAACTTCTGGAAGTCGTAAAGCTGCTCCGGGCCGCTGGCACCCAGCAGCAATCCCTTCATCAGGAAGGCGATCACCACCGCACCGAATATCGCATACGCGTTGGCCGCATGCTCGATCCGCCATGGAGGAACGATCGAATACCATTCACTCGGGCTGACCGCCACCAGCCGCTTCGATCCCTCCGCCAGAAGACGCAGCGCCTGGTCCACCGCCTGGGGATCAAACGTCGAATACCCCAGATACGCGATGATCAGCGCGCCGGTTGTCAGGACAATCGTCTGGAAGAACTCGATGATCGTCAGCCCGGTGAACCCGCCGACCACCACGTACGCCCCCGTCAACCCGATGATCAGCGTCGAGCAGAACTTGTCGGTGTAGGCCGGCGGAATCTTCGCGAACCAGCCGCCGGTCGGCAGGAACTGCGAACCGAACTTGCCCATACCCACCGCCGCATACCCGATGAACGCCGTCAGCGTGAGCACCGCAAACACGGTGTAGGCCAGTCTCGCCGCATCGCCGCTGGAACCGGGACCGAAGCGATAGACCATCCACTCGGCACCCGTCAGGACGCCGCTGCGGCGAATCCATTTACCCATGTATCCCATGTAGAACGCCGCAATCAGAAAGCCCCACATCCATTGGATCCAGAAGCCGTTGAAGCCGTACGCGACGAACATCGATACGATCCACATCGTTCCCGTGATGTCGAAGTAGCTCGATGAACCGCTCATGGCGATCATCCACCACGGCAGTTGCCGCCCCCCCAGAAAGTACGACTCCAATCCCTTCGAGGCCCGCCGCTTGACCACGAAGCCGATGGTCAGCACCGCCCCGACGTAGGCCGCCAGAATTGCCAGGTCCAATCCATGCATGGTCTGTATCCGTCCGAAAACGCCTCTCGACACCATCCAGAGAATTCGGCAAGGGTACCACCGTGCCCATCCGTTTTCACCCACAAACCTGCCGGTATAATCAGACCATGCGCATCATTGCTGGAACATGGCGTCGTCGAATCATCGCCGCACCCCCGGGCACGACCACCCGTCCGATGCCCGATCGGGTCCGGCATTCCGTCTTCGAGACCATCGGCTCGCGACTGGGCACACTTGGGGGGCTGCCGCCTGTCTGCGTGCTCGACCTCTTTGCCGGAAGCGGCTCCGTCGGCCTTGAGGCTCTGTCACGCGGGGCAACCTGGTGCGGCTTCGTCGAGAACGACCGCCTCGCTCTCACCACGCTCAGGCGCAACATCTCTGAGGTGCTCGTTGATCAGGCCGCCGAGATGACCCGCGTGGTCGACGCCAACGCCTTCGAGCCGGCGACCTGGACACGGCGGCTTCATCAGGCACCCTGCGAGATCGTCTTCATCGACCCCCCGTACCGAGACACCCGTACGCCGACTCCCGACAGTCGTATCATTCACCTGCTGAGTAGTCTGGCCGGAAGCACGCTCTTGGCCGACAATGTCTGTGTGGTGTTGCGGCATGAGGCCAAGGCGTCATACGATCAAACGAGCTTCGGCCGCCTTCAGGCGTTTGATGTGCGACGCTACGGCGACATGACCGTGACGTACTTGGCCAACGGCTCGCCCTGATCCGGAGGCGTGATGAGCGCCAAGCAGCCCTACAAATACTTCGAACCCGACATGGCCGCTCGCCTGGGCAAGCTCAATCTCATTGCGCGAACCGCTATGGAAGGCTTCGTTACCGGTCTGCACCGCAGCCCGCACCATGGCTTCAGCGTAGAGTTCAGCGAGCATCGCGAGTATGTCTCCGGAGACGATCTGCGACATCTGGATTGGGTCGCCCTGGCACGCACCGATCGCTACTACATCAAGCAGTACGAACAGGAGACGAACCTCCGCGCGCATATCCTGCTGGACGTCTCCGGCAGCATGGCCTATGGCAGCGCCAAACAGACCAAGTTCGACTACGGCTGCCGTCTGGCCTGTATGATCGGCTACCTGATGGTCCGACAGCAGGATACCGTGGGGCTGGTCACCTTCGACAGGGCCATCCGATCGCACATCCCGCCCGGCAGCACGGCCACCCACCTCGACCGCCTCTTTACCAGCCTCGAGGACATCGCCCCGGGCGAACTGACGGCCATCAGCAGGACATTTCACGACCTCGCCGAGAAGATCGCCCGCCGCGGGCTGATCGTGATCATCAGCGACCTCTACGACGAACCCGCCGACATCATGAAGGCCTTGCGCCATTTTCGACACAAGAAGCACCAGGTCATCGTCTTTCATGTCCTCGACCAGGCTGAACTCGACCTGCCCTTCAACCAGCTCGTCACCTTCGTCGATCTCGAGACACAGGAGAAGCTCCAGATCGATCCGAAGCTGATCCGCGACGAATACCAGCGGCTGGTCCAGGAATCCATCGCCCAATACCGGCGTGAGTGCAGCGATAGCGCCATCGAATACATCATGACGTCCACCGCCACCCCGTACGACGTGACATTGCGGAGCTATCTGGCCACTCGCCAGAGACTGGGGACCCGAACGTGAGCCCACTGGCCCAACTCACCCTCGGACCGCTCACGCTGTCGCTCTGGGCCCTCGTGCCGATCCTGTTCGTCTCAGTCCTGATTCCCCTGATTATTCACCTTCAATCCAGCGTGCGGGCTCCGCAGATTCACTTCTCCACCTTACGGTTCCTCAAGCTTTCGATGGAGAAGACCGCCCGCCGCCGCAGGCTTCAGCACTGGCTTCTCCTGGTCCTTCGAACCATCCTGATCTGCCTGTTGCTCCTGGCGATTACCCAGCCACTCTACAAGCCCCGTCGGGGCATGTTGTCAGGCACCAGCGATACTGCCGCCGCTATCATCATCGACAACTCCCTCTCCATGGGCGCCACCGACGGCACCCGACGGAGATTCGACACCGCACGAAACCTCGTCAAGGACCTGCTGCGTGGGGCGGGCAAGCCCGCGGAACTCTCGATCCTCTATACCAACGGGAGAGAAGGCCGGGTCACACCCGCCCTGACCCATGACCTGTCCGCCGCTCTTCGAAGGATGGACGCTGCCGAACTCGGGCTCGGTGCCGCATCGATCTCCGCCGTGCTCGGCCCGGCGTTTCATACACTGAAAGCCTCCTCGCTGCCCAATCGGGCCGTATACGTCGTCTCAGATATGCAGGCCTCCACCTTCGCAAACCTCGCCGCCTGCAAAGCCCTCCGTGAGAACCCCGGCGTCCCCCTCTATCTGCTGAACTGCGGCGGGGCCGACTCCTCGAACCTTGCTGTGACCGATATCCAGATCAAGGGCCTTGGGCGTGTCGCCGGAGCGACCATCATCCTCGATGCCACCGTCCTAAATTGCACCACGGAGTCACGACGGGCCAAGGTCGGCATCGAGATCGATGGCCGCCGTCAGGACCATCTCAACCAGACCATTCTCCTGACACCTGGAGGCACACCGCAATCCCGCCAGAAGGTCTCCTTCGAGCACGTCTTTACGCAGCCGGGATTCCACTCGGGGCGGATCTTCATCGAGGGAGCCAACGACATCCTTCCGGCCGATGACTCCCGTGACTTCATCATCCAGATCGCCGATCGGATCCCCGTGTTGGTGATCACAGGTCCGGGGGGTGCAGCCGATCCAACGGGACCCGGCTACTACGTGATGCAGGCCCTCAAGGTTCCCCAGGCCATCACACCGGTGTTTCACCCCTTGGGTGAGGTCCGGGTCGAGGACATCCCCCGCAATGATGTTGTCATTGCGTGCGACGTGCCGAAATTCGACGAGACACTCGCCGCCGCCCTCCGCCAGACGGTTCTGGACGGCCGAACGCTCATCCTGTTTGTGGGCCCCAATGTCGATCCGGCCGCTTACAACGCATCACTCGGAGCTGGCGATCCGCCGCTTCTCCCCGCGACCCTCGGCCAACCCGTCGGAGACCCCCTCTCTCGACGCGATCCCAGTAAACTCCTCCGGGTCGACATGGAGAATCCCCTCTTCGCAGACCTATACGACAGCCAGGACAAGTACCCCTCGATCCTGGTATTCTGCCATCTATCCACCGCCTTGCAGCCCCAACACCCCGGCGCGGCACTGGCATGGTTGGATCGAGACCGTCCTCTTCTGCTTGAACGTCGGATCGGCCGAGGTCGCTGCCTGCTCTGGACCACCTCCGCCAATACCGTCTGGACGAACCTCCCAACCAAGCCGGTCTTCCTGCCCATTTTGGTTCGGATGTGCCTGGGCGCTGTGGGCGACGCCGGTCGGCCCGGGTGGGTCCGAGAAGGTTCCCAGGTCGTCTTGGCCGTCCCCGGCCAGCAGCCCGCTGATCTGGACGTCCTGCTGCCTGCTGACGAGGCCGGTCGAAGTGCAACGGTCCGCCTACAGTCGAAACCCGATCCGTCGGGCAACCAGGCCACGTTTGCCGAGACATTCACTCGCGGCGTGTACAGTTGGCAAACCACCGTGCAGAATCGGCCTACGGGGCAGTTCCTCGTGGCACCGGATCCGGAAGAATCCGATCTCCGTACGATACCCGCTTTGCAGATTACCGAATCGCTTCCCGACCAGCCCCTCTGCGTGGCATCCAATCTGGACGAACTCCGAGCCTCGATCCAAGAGGCCTCTCGTGGCACGCCGATCTGGGATTACTTCTTGATCCTCGTGCTGGTCATGGCGACAGCCGAAGCCCTCTTCGCCAACCGCTATCGGCCGGCCGAAGTCCGAGTGTCGACAGCCGCCAAGTCGTGATGTGCGGAGCCTTTCCCCACGGAGCCGAAGCAACCGCTCTCGGCGAATGGCTTTCCTCACCGTGCAGTGCCTCAGTTCCCCGATTCGATGGTGGCCTTGGGCGGATGAGCGAAGTCCGTGGCCCATCGATCGTTCGCCGTACGATTCGGCGCACCATCGTGAATCACGCAACGATACCGAAGCTCGAGCGACCTGCCCGCCTCGATCGTATACGGCTGATGAACGGCAAACGCGAAGCAGAAGTACGGCACCTGAGGATGGGCTCGAATCGCCGTGGGATAAGGTGGATTCGACGGGCAATCGAACATCGCCAACCCGCCCAACCCTCCTCCGGGCACCATGCCGACCATATCGACCCATCGTGCGTGATCTCCCGCACCCTGCTTGGCGTCATAGGCATCGCTGGCAACAATTTCCGGCCGCCGATCGCCAAACCAGTCCGGGCGCCCCCGAAACGCCATACCGCCGTAATGATACTTGTCCAATACCACCGGCCGATCCGTAGCCGTGTGACGGAGATGCACATCCAAAATCCACGGACCGTCGCCCTGACCATAGACTCGTGTGCAGAACGTCTCATGGATGACCACGCGCCGATCGGCCTCCAGGACGTTCTCCGCAACAAACCCCGCGAACACGGAACCCGCATCGACGTTCGACAACCGCTTATGGATGGTCTTGCCCTTGCCAGCGCCCAGGTTCCAGAAGTCCGCCTGATACCCGCCGATCGTCGCCCGCGTCCAGGCAAAGAACAGCCCCCGCTGGTGCGGATGCGACCTGGGAAAATCGTCGCTGATCACCTTTCCCGAAGGGGACCATACCGGATGGAAATACGCCGGTCGATCGAACAGGCTTGGTTTCCCGATATCCTTCTGAACCACGCCGTAGTTATATCGTGCGACCGGCTTCCCCCCGCACGTGATCATCAGCCACTTGCCCTTCTCATCCTCTATCGCCGTCGTTGCCGTTGCGGTGCCACCCTGAACCGGCTGAAGCCGGAAGCGTCGCTCGGTCCCTGCGGGCGTCTTGCCCGTCAGTATGAACGCCAGCGCCCCCGATGATTGCCCGGTCATCGGAGGGTCCGCCGGCAACTGCCATTGAGCGGGAATCGTCTTGCCGGCACCGGATCCGCCCACCTCCACAAGCTCCAGGCGCATCCGCGCCAGACGCTCTGGAGGGATGTCTTCGCCCAGCAGCTCCTTGCTCGACGCAGCCACAACCATCGGCGTGTCCGTCCGATCGTGCGGTCCCGCCTGCACCTTCAGAATGCCGGTGCCTGCCGCGCCCATGACTTCGCCTCTCATCCCGATCATCATCATGACACCCAGTACGGTCGCCATATCCTTCATCTCTCCTGAAATGGACGCCCAGGATACTATGTTGCCGACAAGCGTCCGACAAGCCTCGACCGTTTTGCCGACAGCCCAACATTGGATTATCATCTGGCGTATCGACGGTTCATGGAGCCCTCACCGATGAAGACCGACACGACGCTCACACCTGTCAGCCTGCTGCCGGCCGCCCAGCGCGTCATCGAGCTGGCATCTCAGAAGGCCCGCGACCTCGACCGATCCTGGGCACCGGATCGCGGTGCACCGGTCTTTACCGTACAGGGCCAATACACGACGCGCGGCTGGACGGAATGGACCCAGGGCTTCCAGTTCGGTATCCCATTGCTGATCTACGATGCAACCAACGATGCCGACTCTCTCAACCTCGGCCGTCGCCGAACCCTCGAACGGATGGCCCCGCACATCACCCATCGTGGTGTGCACGACCACGGCTTCAACAATGTCTCCACTTACGGCACCCTGCGGAGGCTCATGCGATCCGGCGGTCTGCCTCACAACGAATGGGAGCTGAATACCTATGAGCTTGCCCTGAAGTGCTCGGCCTCCGTGCAGGCCATGCGATGGACCTCCACCACCTACGGCCATGGATTCGTCCACTCCTTCAACGGACCGCACTCGCTCTTCTCCGACACGCTACGCTCGATGCGGGTCCTGGCTCTGGGACACGAGCTGGGGCACGTGCTTCAATCCGAACATGACGAACGGATATCCCTGCTCGACCGGCTGATCCAGCACACACGCTCGACGGCGAAGTTCAATGTCTATTACGGCGAGGGCCGCGACGCCTACGATCGCCCCGGCCGTGTCGTTCACGAATCCGTCTTCAACACGGTTGATGGGTTCTATCGCTGCCCGTCCTCGCAACAGGGCTACTCACCCTTCTCCACATGGACGCGCGGCCACGCATGGGTCCTCTGCGGGTCCGCGGAGCTGCTTGAGTGGGTTTCCGGGCGGCCCGACGCGGAGTTTCAACCCTTCGGCGGCAAGTCCGATATCCAGACCGTCCTGCGACGAATGGCCGGCGTTACCGCCGACTTCTACCTCGACGGCCTGACCTCCGCCGATGGCATCACTTACTGGGACGATGGGGCACCCGGTCTCAGCCGAATGCGCGACTGGCGCGACCGGCCCGCCGACCCATTCAACGATCATGAGCCGGTCGACGCCAGTGCCTCGGCCATCGCGGCCCAAGGGCTCATCCGACTCGGCCTCCATCTGAACGAGCCCCGCTATCTTCAGGCCGGTCTCACCGTCGCTCGAACTCTGTTCGCCGATCCCTATCTGTCTGCCGATCCGCGGCATCAGGGGCTCCTGCTTCACTGTGTATATCATCGTCCGAATGGCTGGGACCACGTGCCCCCGGGGCGCCGCGTGCCCTGTGGCGAATCCGCGCTCTGGGGCGATTATCATATGGTCGAGCTGGCCGTGCAGATCCTCCGGCTGGCTCGCAATCAGAAACCCTACAGGTTCTATGAATGAACGGGGTCGTCGTCCTGATGCCCCCAACGGAGATGTCTGATGCACATTGCCGATCTGAACTCAATGCCGGGACGCCACTACCCCGCCCGACGCTGGACGCGAGGCTTTGTCGGAGAGGGACTTCCCATCCAGGCCTCCAACTTCTGCATGGGTTATGTCGTACTCGAACCCAAGGGTGGCCAGGTCCCCTGGCACAACCACGACCAGGAGGAAGTCTACGTCCTGCTCGACGGCACCTGTGAAATCTGCGTCGGCCAGGAACGGCGGACCCTTCACTCGCTTCAGGCGGTGTACGTCCCCCCCGGCCTGTTCCACCAGATGACAAACATTGGCGAGAAGCCGGCCGCCATGATCTACTGTTACTCGCCGGCCGGCAACGTCGCCCACTGGCGACAGGAACTGGCCGGTACGCTCCCCAAAGCTGGCGTGGACGCCCCCACGTTGCCCGAGGGAGCGTGCCCGCAGTGTACCGAGAAGCCCTGAGACCCCGGACACAGGACGGAATCCGAGAGAGAGCTATTACGGAGCATACGATGAGCACTCAACGCGTTGGCATCATCATGAATGGCGTCACCGGACGCATGGGTACCAACCAGCACCTGATCCGATCCCTCTGTGCGATTCGCGATCAGGGCGGCCTTCAGGTCGCACCAGGCCGAACGATATTTCCCGACCCCATCCTCGTCGGGCGAAACGCCGAGAAGCTCAAAGCCCTCGCGGCTCGAACGCGCATCGAGAAATGGTCCACCGATCTGGACTCCACACTCTCTGATGCCCAGTACCCGGTCTACTTCGACGCCCAAACCACCCTCCGAAGGCATGCGGCCGTCAAACAGGCCATCGCCGCCGGCAAGCACATCTATTGCGAGAAGCCGGCCGCTGAAACATCCTCTCAGGCGATGGAACTCTATCAGATGGCCACCCGTGCCCGCCTCAAGAACGGCGTGGTTCAAGATAAGCTCTGGCTGCCCGGTCTCCTCAAGCTCAAGCGACTCATAGAAACCGGCTTCTTCGGACGGATCCTCTCGGTCCGCGGCGAGTTCGGCTACTGGGTCTTCACCGGTGAGGACGTTCCCGCTCAACGCCCGTCGTGGAATTATCGCAAAGAAGAGGGCGGCGGAATCATCCTCGACATGTTCTGCCATTTCAGTTATGTGCTCGAAAACCTCGTCGGTGCGGTTAAGGGCATCTCCTGCATGGCCACGATTCATAACCCGGAGCGGTTCGACGAGTCGGGCAAGCCCTACACCACCACGGCTGAAGATGCCGCGTACGCCACGATGACCCTCGAGGGCGGTGCCATCGCCCACTTCAACGCATCCTGGTGCGTGCGGGTCCGACGCGACGATCTTCTGACGATTCAGATCGACGGCACGAAGGGCTCCGCCGTTGCCGGCCTGAGACGCTGCTGGGCCCAGCACGCCGGCGTCACACCGAAGTGCGTCTGGAATCCCGACATCGACAGCCCAATCGACCACATCGCCTCGTGGACCGAGGTCCCCGCCTCATGGGAGTATGACAACGCCTTCCGGGCACAATGGGAACTCTTCCTGAGACACCTCGAACTGGACGAGCCCTTCCCCTGGAACCTTCAGGCAGGGGCCCGCAACGTCCTGTTGGCCGAGAAGGCAGCCGAGTCGTGGCAGGCCCGTCGATGGGTCGACGTGCCCCAATTGACGTAGCGTCTCTGAAAAAGAATATCCGAATACCGGCAACACAGCCGTGAGACGTACTGGAGAACACGCACATGATCCGACAACCCTTCCACATCCTGCCGATCTGCGTCACCCTGTTGTTCACCCTCCCGGCCTGGGGCACAGACGCATCGGGCATCGACGTCCACTTTCCGCCGCCTGAGCACGACATCCAGTACAAGCAGCCCGCCACCACCTGGGACGAAGCCCTGCCCCTCGGCAACGGCATCCTCGGTGCGTTGGTCTGGGGCGACGGCAAGCCCGTTCGAATTTCCCTCGACAGAACCGACCTCTGGGACCTCCGGCCTGTTCCCGAGTTCCACAGCCCCGAGTACACCTACAAGCAGATGGTCCAATGGCATCACGATGGCAAGGAAAAGGACCTCATCCGCGTTTATGAGGCCCCCTACGACCGACCCGAAGCCCCCACCAAGATCCCCGCCGGTCGCATCGAGCTGACCTTCGGCAATACCCCCAAGTTCGCCTCGGCCCGCCTGAGCGTTCGAAAGGCGGAGGCCACGGTTCAATGGGATGGCGATACCGGTCTTGATGTCTTCGTCCATGCCACCCAACCGGTCGGTATGATCCTCGCCCGCACCTCAGCCGAGGTATCCCCCCGACTCATCGCCCCCCCCTTCGGCGGAAAGGGCGGCAAAACCGGACAGGGCAGCCTCGCCAAGCTGGGCTATCCCGCGCCCCAGGAATCCTCGGGCGACAACTGGCAGGCCTTCGCCCAGAAGGGCTCCCAAGGTTTTCACTTCGCCGTCTACTTCGCCTGGAAGAAGGAACAGGGACGATGGCTCGGTGCATGGTCCGTGGCCTCCAGCTTCGAGGGAAACGACCCGCTTGCCATCGCTCGCACCCGTGTCGACGGCGCCATCCAGGCGGGGTTTGACAGCGCCTTCACCACGCACACCCAATGGTGGGACGGCTATTGGCGCAAGTCCACCGTCCGCCTGCCCAACCCGACGGTCGAACGTCAGTGGTTCCTGGAGCAATACAAATTTGGATCCGCCAGCCGTCGCGGCTCACCGCCCATCACCCTCCAGGGCCCCTGGACCGCCGACAACAGCGAGCTTCCCCCATGGAAGGGCGACTACCATCACGACCTCAACACGCAGCTCAGCTACTGGCCCTGCTACAGCGCCAACCGACTCGATGAGGGCCTCAGCTATCTCGACTGGCTCTGGAAGACGAAGGACAATTGCGTCGACTGGACGAAACGCTTCTTCGACATGTCCGGCATGAACGTACCCATGACCGCCGACCTCAACAACAATCAGATTGGTGGCTGGCGCCAGTACACCCACTCGGCCACCACCGCCGCCTGGCTCGCCCAACACTTCTACATGCACTGGCGATACAGCGCCGATCGCGAGTTTCTCCGCGACCGGGCCTACCCGTATCTCAGAGACGCCTCCGTCTTCATCGACGCCGTCACCGCCAGGAAGGGTTCAGACAACAAGCGAACCCTGGCGCTCAGCGCGTCGCCCGAGATCAACGACAACCGCCCCACGGCATGGTTCCTCGTCTGGACCAACTACGACCTCGCTCTGACCCGCTGGCTTCTGACGGCAACGGCAGAGCTGGCCGACGAACTCAAGCAGACCGATGATGCGACCCACTGGCGACAGGTGCTCTCTGAGCTGCCGGAATTCTCGCTGGCCGACGACGGCCGACTGCTCGTAGCCAAGAACTATCCCCTGCCCGACTCGCACCGGCACTTCTCCCACCTGATGGCCATTCATCCGCTGGGTCTGATCGACTGGGAACAGGGAGAGGCATCCCGCAAGACGATTGCGGCCGCCCTGGCTGAACTGGATCGCCTCGGACCCGACTGGTGGTGTGGCTATAGCTACGCATGGCTTGCGAACCTGGCTGCCCGCGCCCGCGACGGTCGTCGGGCCGAACGGGCCATCGACATCTTCGCCAAGGCCTTCTGCCTGCGGAACAGCTTCCACTGTAATGGGGATCAATCCGGCAAGGGCTGGTCCAAAATGACGTATCGCCCCTTCACGCTTGAGGGCAACTTCGCCGCCGCCGCCGGCGTCCAGGAGATGCTGCTCCAGAGCCACGCCGGCCGCATCCGGGTCTTCCCCGCCATCCCCGACGCATGGAAGGACGCCGCCTTCACCACGCTCCGAGCCCAGGGGGCATTCCTCATCTCGGCGGTACGCGAAAACGGGGCGACCCGCCGCGTCGACATCACCTCCGAGAGGGGTGGAACCTGCCGCTTGATCTCTCCGTTCACCGAGAAACCAATCGATCTGGAGATGCAACCCGGCCAGACGGTGACCCTCACCAAGGACCCGTGAGGTCCCCGGAGGCACCGCGACAAGTCTACTCCCAGTGACCGCACGCCGAGGACACCGACCGGTGGTACGGAGGTACCGCCACCGGCACCTTTGGTGCGTCGTCCAATTCGGCAATCCGGTCTATCCTGGCGTCGACGAACTCGCCGATCCGCTCGACGAGTTCTCGGTAACGCCGGATGAGGCCCGCCAGCCGCCCTTGAAGCACCTCCAGCCCAAACGGTTTGTTCCGACGCAGCCATTGCGCCCGATACGACCCGTCCAGCTCCTCCAGCAGAGCCACCACATCGGGTACTGCTGCTGCCACGCGTCGCAGTGCCCCCCGATCCCTCCCGGCATACGCCTTGACCAGTTCACCGCGAAGCCCAACGCGTGCGGCTAGAACCTTGGCCAGTATCGCGGCATGACGTAAATCACCTCCGCGAGTGTCCCTGCAACGATGCGACGCCGCATCCAGCTTCCCGCTCAGAGCCCGATAGTGCTCCAAGGCCCTCGCCCACCCGTCCTTGATCGATACCGCCTTGTCATTCCAGTAGATCCCCAACAGAGGGTCGTCCCACAGCGTCGGATGCGCCCAGATGCCTGTGTGCTGGTCGCCATCGGCCACCGGAACGGGTTCGAAGAAGCTCAACCCGCCGGCCAGTCGGTTCGCCTCATAGTCGCCCCCACAGATCGCCGCAAACCGCGCGGCGGTCGGTGTTGGCTCGGTCTTGGAAGACCACGCAAGGTCGGCCGCGTAGGTCAGCCCTGCCAGCGCCGAATCGAAATCGCAGATCGCGCCGTCGTCCCCCCAGAGCGTAAAGAGCACCTCGCGAAGTCCCGACTCGCGGCAGGCCTCCACGCATGCCCCGGCCTTGGCCTCCGTGTAGTTCGTCGCATGCCACAGTGCTGCCCACGTCCACACGCCGGAGGCCATGATAGGCTCAAAACCCATGGCCCGGTGCCGGGCGATCCAATCGGCGTAAAACCCCTTGTCGACGTGATAGTAGTCCCAGTACACCAGTTGCGCCTGTTTCGGAATCCGGCTCGACACCTCCGGCGGAATCACCGTGCCGCGGTCATAGTAGTCGCCGGTCCTGCTGCCCAGTCGAAAGTACATGTCGGACCAGATCATCGGTGTGTACCCGTGCTCTTGGCACAGCCTGACAACCCGATCGAGGTGCTCGTTGAAGATGTCAAACCCGTTGCGGTATCCCACACGATCCATGTAGTGTCCCCGCCCCAGGTCGTGTGCCTCGTCCATCCCGACATGGATCCGACGTGTGGTAAAGACCTCTGACCAGTGTGCCAGCATCTTCTCTAGAAGCTTGTACGTCTTCTCTTCCCCCGCCAGAAGCACGCTCCGAGTGTCCATGACGGACTGATACGCCGACCACTTGAGAACCTGACTCATATGCCCCAGCGTCTGAACGCATGGAATCATCTCGATGCCCAGCCGCCTCGCATACGCATCGATCTCACGCAACTCCGCTGTGCTATACGCCCCCCGCTGGTAACCGAAGTACGGCTCACCTTCCAACTGATACGTATCCTCCGTGTACAGCATGGCCATGTTGTAGCCCATCAGGGACAGCTTCCGAAGCCACCCCTTGAAATGCGATACCTTCATCACCGCGTTCCGCGAACAGTCCAGCATGATGCCGAACGTCTCGAACCCGTTCGTCTCCTTCAGTCCGGCTGCCCTGCCGCCCAGCGATAGAACACTGCCCACTGCCCGAAGTCCGCTGGTCAGATCGCCGTACTCTATCATCCATTCGTCACCGGCCTGCTGAACCCGGTACGTTCGAGCCGCCTTCCCCGACGCTCGGAAAACAAGACGGACATCGCCCCCCTTTGCCACCAGCGGATACTCCTCGCCCAGAGCCTCCAGCGCCGTCCGTAACATACTCTGATCGGACCCACACACATATTCGTACGTCATGCGAGAAGCCTCCTACGGGATTCGGATGCGTTTGCTGCGCACAGAGCCCACAACACATTCGTAGTGCTTTCTGAATGATCTGACAAGCCGCGATAGGATGATAGATGCGTGAACGGCTTTCAAGCCCTGGCATTGCCCCGACGTACGATCAGCGTCACCAGAATCATCGAAAGCGGGAACAGAATCCCCACTGGTTCGTGCGGCCCGCATTGAAAGACAGCCTCCACCCTCCGATTGACATCCATCACCGTCTCGAGTGGGTTGCTAGTATCTCGACTGGCCCAGTTCGAATCCTCAGGATGGTTCGGATCGTAGATCAGCCAATAGCCGAAGATTCGGCCAGTGGTCGGCTCGGCGGTCAGCGTCACGCGGGTTCCCATTCGATATGCCGGTGCGTTGACGTCTTCGGGGGCCGGATCGATGACGACATCGCCCCACAAATCATTGGTAGTTGTCTGGCGAAGGGACAGGCCGTTCCACTCGTAGTACAAAGGATGCTCGTCGTAGTCCTTGATCATGTAGTTCTCACCGGGCAGATAGATCATGTCCGGCGCCCAGGGTGTATAGGGCGACGACGGGTTCGTCAAATCGTGCCGAGCCGCGAACGAGAATCGCTCATAGACGCTCAGAATTCCATCACCGTTCAGGTCGTCCACCTCTCCGGTAGTATTCCACAATCCCGTCAGCATGGGAATCGCAAAGAACATCGCCGTCATATCGTAACAGTCGCCCGATGTGATCATCGAGATATGCCGCACGTTCGGCCATGTCGTGCCGCGCAGATGGCGGAAGTTGTCGCGAAGATCATCCACCAGCCCCGAAACATAACACGGGGTCATGATCAGGTCGATCCGCTCGACCGGACATGCGTTGTGATCGTTGTTCTGGAGCTGATTGAAGATCTCATTGACGAAGACGTGGTCGTACACCGGCCCATCGGCCAGCTTCACCTGGACCTCCATTGCCGGCTCGAACCGCGATCGGCCACCGTGTCCGGCCAGGATCACCCATAGGTTCCGCGGTACGGACGAATCCGTCCACAGTCGCTGACCCACCGTGCGGAACGCCGCCGTCACCGTCGCCCGGTCGGCGGGTTGCGCGTCGAAAAGCCCTTGCGTCCAATCGTCCTCGCCGTTATTGGCCAATACCTGCACATGGTTCGGATCGAAACCATACGCCTGTGTCAGGATCAGATAGCTCTGGCGAAGCAGCTCCTCCGCCACCGCGTCATACTCCGGCCAGCCATAGTGAGAGTTGCCGCAGATGATCAGGGCATGTCCGCCCACAGGATACGGTTCCGATCCGTTGGGGTCCTGAACGCCGTACAGCGTCCCGCATCCGATCAGAACCGACATTCCACATGCCCGTGCCAACCACCTGCTCAACGATCCGGCACACTTTCTTCGCCTCATGACACCACCCGCCGCTATCCGTTGAACTCCAGACCCCACCCGCCTCGCCGATGGCCTCCCCGTTTCCAATCAGCGCCGGTTGCGACGAATCACACTCAGCGCGACCGAGCCACACAGCATCAGCCCCAATGGAAACAGAAGCCCACTGCCGCCGCACTTGAACGCCGCCTCAACCTCCCAATTCGCATCGAATGTCAGGTGAAGCACCGTGTTGGCGTCCTCCACCGCATGGTTGGCGTCACCCGGATGGTTCGGGTCATACACCAGCCAGCGGTTGAAGGCCCTGCCGTCGTTCGGAATCGCTGAAAGTGTCACAAGGGTTCCAACCGCATACGCAGGCGTGTTCGGATCGGCGGGCGCTGGATCCCACGATACAACACCCATCGTCCCGTTGACCACTGTCAGATGGAGCGTACAGGTCCCCGTATAGGCAGCGGTCGCCAGGGTCAACGGTGTGTTCGCCTGTGAATTACGCAGCGCGGCATCCGCGGCCGTCAGCCCCGGCCCATCGTAATGAACGATTCGGGCATGAAGCAGATTCTTGTAAGGCGAGGTGCTCGGATCTGTATTCGGTATGGCCACGTTGATCCACACGCCGCTCGTAGCATACTCCCAGGCGTCGCCGGTGCATTGCGTTGCCGACGGCGTGCTGTCATCCGAATAGTAGGTCGTATATGAGAATGGGCTGACGTTCGTCTGAATCTGATGCGATATCACCAGTGATCCCTGCGATCCGGTAGCCATCTCCCACGTGATCGACCCGGCCGTCACCGTGTCCGGCACGCCGTTGACCAACACCCCCTGCGTGTTGAGGTTGTTGTAATAGTACATGCCCGTCGCCTGGGCACTGTAGTCGTACAGATCCATGATTCCGGGAATGGCGTGAACGCGGAGGTTCGTCAGAACATCCTGTCGCCGGTCGTAGAACACGTGTGTGCGTTGCGTCAACGGTCCGCTGTTAGCGCCCATGTACGACCGCAGCGCTCGCACCGGGCCGTCCTTGTTCACAAAGAACGCCCCCTCGCCGTTGCTGAACGTCGTCTCGGTTCGCTGGCAGACCCCAGGCCCGAACAGGCTCTTGTGTCGGTCCAGGATATCCGCACCGCTGGCCCCACCCGCGTACAGATTCAGCTCGTTGCAGACCCAGCGGTCTGAAAAGTGCGTGCGATAGTACGGCGACACAATCGCCGAGTCCTCAGGGTTCGGCCCACTCTGAGTGCGGTAGTTCGGTATGTAAGTGCCCGAAAGCAGGTTGAATCCATAGCTGATGTAGTCCACGCCGGCGCCCGGCAGAAGAGAACCATCGCTGACGAAAAGATAGACGTACCCCACACCCCCGGTCAGCGGATCCTCCACTCGAACTTCGATGCTTCCGCTGCTTATCACGCTCGCAGGTTCGCCGGCACCAGGTCCCGCCCTATCGCCGGCATCCCTGGCCATGAACACCAGCTCATCATCCGAATCGAAATTCGGGTCGCTGTCCGAACCACAATAGGTGTTCGGATCCGTATATGTCAGCGTCAGGATCCCCGTCGCCGACGAGTTGTAGACCAGGCCGAAATCCACCTGCTTCCGCTCATCGATCTGGACCGGAATCTGGTGCCACCCCTCGGAGTATCGAAAGGCCACGATTCTGCCCGGTAGCCTCCCAACGAGGGTTGGAAGTGTCGATCCGGTCATGACCACCGGATCGCTCGGGCGGCTCAGCGTGCTCGCCCATCCAGCACTGCCCAGCACCCATGTGGCCACGAGAAACGCCGAATGAAACGAAGCCGCCATCCGAATTGCCCTCCGCTTCCGAAGATGTGACAACCCCGCAGGCAGACACGCTCATGGACCAACCTGAGACGGTGGGTGCGCATCCTCTCCGGAAGCAATCCACGCCCCTGCCTTTACCTGAGTATAGCAGCCGCTCGCCTGAACGGATAACCCCCGTCTGCTGATTCGCCCAGCGGTCCCCGAAAGCCAGGTCCCGGTTACTCGATCGGCGCCCTACTTCGGATGCCCAACCGACGTGATCCGATACGGACGACGCGACTCGTAGAGCTTGAGTCTCGCAGCGATCTCGGCTTCCAGTTCTCTGTTCCCCAGAGACTTGGCCAACTCCAGCGCCCCACGGGCATTGCTCACGGCTTTGTCGAACTGCCCCGTCTCAGCCTGTGCCGCCGCCAATGAATCCAGCACGCGAGCGCTTCGCCCCCCGCTCAATTCATTGGCCTCTTTCGCCAGACGTACCGCCTCCTCACCGTTGCGAAGCCCGTCCACGGGGCACGCTGCCAACAGCAGCGCCAGATTGCTGTAAACACCCGGACGGTCACCGGCATGCGGAATCGACGAACGCAGCAGACCGATTGCCTCAGGATATTCACCCTTACGAAGATGGTATGCCATCAGGTTGTCCAACGCCGGTCCGAAGCCGGGACGGAACTTCAGCGCCTCCTTGAACCACTGAACCGCCTTATCGCCCTTGCCCTGCTTGGCCAGGGCGATTCCGAGATTGTTGCACGCCTCTACATGCCCGGGCTCCTGCTGAAGCAACCGGGCATACATCGCAACGGCCTCGTCGAACCTGCCCTGTGCCGTCAGAACCTGCCCCAGGTTGTTCATCGCCCGAATAAACAGCGGATTCGCAGCCAGCGCCTGACGGAGTTCCGCTTCGGCCTCCGAATGGCGGCCCTTCTGATACAACAGCCACCCCAGATTATTGTGCGCCCGCTGATGTTGTGGATTCAGACTCAGCACGTGCTTGTAGGCCACGATCGCCTCGTCCTCACGTGTGAGCTGACTCAACGCGATGGCCAGATTGTAGTGGGCCTCCGCGAAGGCAGGCTGAAGCCGCGTGGCCTGTCGATACTCACCCAGGGCTTCTTCGATCTGCCCAATACCCGCCAGGGCCATTCCAAGATTGTTGTGTGCCAGCGCAAAATTCGGCTTGCACCGCAACGCCTGTCTCAGTGCCACGATCGCCTCGGTGTGCCTGCCGAGTCCATACAAGGCCCACCCCAGATTGTTCTGCGCCGACGCAAGATTGGGGGCCTCCTGAACCGACCGGCGCAACACCTCGATCGCCCCCTCTCGATCCCCTCTTTGGTACAGCGCCCATCCCAGGTTGCTCCGTGCCTCAGAGAAGTCCGGCCTGAGTCGCAAGGCTCGGTGGTAGAAATCGATCGCCTGGTCGTATTGCCCCTTCGTCGCCAGCGCCAGTCCGATGTCGTTCAGTTTCTGAGGCATCGTCAGCACCGTCTCGCCGAACACCGGCGCCAGCAATTCTTCCACAGGGGCATAGTCGTCCGTCAGAACCCGCCCTCCGTTTCGCCGATCGAGCATTGCCATCTGGTCGACGGTCAAGGGCACACCCGGAAGCGAATCAATCGATGCCTCGGACGTCGGGGTCAGAGGCTGCCCCAGCCCCATCCCCGCCACCACCACAAAGGTCTCTCGCGAATACGGATCCGCCGTCAGCAATCCGACACGGCTTCGGTACACCTGCACGTCCTTGAAAGTCCTCCTCAGCGTATTCACCACGGCTCCAAGGAATCGCCCAGAGGCAAGGATGTCGATGACGTTCAGCATGTACACGCCGTCGGGGCTCAGCAAACGCTTGAGTCGCTCGTTGAACTCCACGGTCACCAGATGAAAGGGGATGACATAGTCATTGAATGCGTCACCGTAGATGAAATCGAAGCGATCCTCCGACCCCCCTCGCGGCGTCATCCTCAGCAGGTCCTCGACGCAATTCCTCGCATCGAGATGCCGGATGTGTATCCGGCTCTCACCGGCCAGGCCCAACCAGCGACGCGCCGTGTTCGTCACCTCCGGATCGATCTCGGCCACCTCGATCCGGCTGCCGGGCCAAAACCGCTCTACATAACGCGGGAAGACATATCCCCCCCCACCCAGAAACAGCGTCCGCTGCGTTGAGCGCCCTCCGCTGAATCGGCGAGTCAGCACCGCATACAATCGCTCATAGTCATAATGCAAGCGTGTCGCATCCGACGTCGACACGTAGCTGTGAATCAGTTGATCCAGTGTCAGCGACAGCCACTCCTTCTCATCCGGAACCTGAGCCACCTTGATGAAGCTGTAGGCACTCTCCGACTGGTAGAGAACGTTCGCCGAACGACGTTCACGCAAGCCCAACCCGACCGTTGCGGCTCGGGCCCACTCCGTCGGAATCAGCAGCAGGACCACGATCAACATCATCGTGCCTGCCCACACCCGGCTCAGCCACGATCGAACCGCCAACCCGACTCCAAGGATTGCCAGGAGGACACCAACCATCCCGATCGTGGACGTCGAGCCCATTGAGGAGATGAACCAGTAACCCGTCAGGAATGTCCCCAGGATGCTCCCAATCGATCCCCACGCATAGACGTTGCCCACCGTTCGACCCGTCTGCCGGCCCATGTCCAGCGCCATCTTGGCGACCACCGGCGCGATCGTACCCAGAAGCGCCGCGGGCCAGATGAAGATCAACATCACATGGACAGCAACATGTCTCGGCCAGCTCAGCTCCGTCAGGGCCCCCCACTGGCCCACCCACCGATTCAGCGGCAGACTCAACAGACAGCACCCCGACGCCAGGATCAACAGCACCGACAGCACACGGACGGGACGATACCGATCGGACAGTCGGCCGCCGACATATTGCCCAACCGCCAATCCCGTCAGCACCACCCCGATGACCGATGTCCAGGTGTAGAGCGATGCGCCGAGGTGCCTGGCCACCAGGCGTCCGGCCACAAGTTCCATCACCATCAGGCAGAAGCTGCTGACAAAAGCGACACCGCAGGGAATCACCCATTCCCACCACAAGCCCGTGCCTCCTGAGTGGGCTGGATTCACCCTCGACTTGTCTCTTGACTGACCGCTTCCCACGACACCCCGGTCCGCACAATCCTGAGTCGCCCAGCCTTACAGTCTCCCGCTGCCACACTGCAGGCCCCAAACCGAAGGCCTCTGATGGGGTCGGCCGGACTCTCCACTGGCTTGGGCTGCCACTAACCTGAGGTCGAGAGACACCAACTGCCTCACGGCCTCGGAGAACCTTAGACCATCATACGATGCCCCTCAACAGCATACTAGACGACCTTCATCAAGGACTACATGACCACGACAACGCCGGTTGCAGTGTGGGCCTGAAATTGCGGCACCCCCCGGATTCCCGTATCCGAAGCCCCCCAGGAAGGCTTTTTCAGAAAACTCAGATGATCCCTTGCCCTTGCCGCACAAAGTGATAATATGTACGTATCGGGGATAGAACAGGGAACGGAAGCCGCATGTCATGGCCAACCACCCCGATTTTTCGCTCGAACATCAAATCTCTAGACGTGTCCAGGAGTGTCGAGAGAGTCATTGTTTCGAAGGACACCGACCTGAGCAATTGTGGCGGTGGCAAGTCGATCATCGGCATAGACTTCGACATGCGATGCGACTGACCCTCCCTACCGTCTATTCACCCCCTCGGGCCGAATCGATCGAGTCCTCCCACCACGGTGATCTCTCCCTCGACTTTCTGACACTGCAAACCCAGGTGGACTTTAGCCTGCCCCTCTATCTGATCCGACCTCGGTTCCGAGGTGAGGGGCGAACCTTGATCATCCTGCACGGCCTGGGACGAGGGGCAATCGACGCCGTGGCTCCCGACTCACCTTCCGACATCACCGGATATGCGGCGGCATGGGCGCGAGCCGGATTCGTCGTGGTCGTTCCCGAACTTCGGGGTTATGGACGACTTTCGCTTCGAGACGATCGATCCGCCGACCCCACACAAGCCGAAAAGGGATGCCCCTCTGACTCCACCAATCGTCTCAAGATCATTTATCTACGCCTCGGACTGACCTATGCGGGTTGCTGCGTGACCGACCTGATCCGTCTCTTGGATTACATCGAGTCGCGAGACGAGGTCGACGCTGATCGTGTCGGAATCGCCGGAATCGGTCAGGGTGCTCGTGCGATGTCCTGGCTGGCCGGAGTGGACGACCGCCTTGCCGCCGGCCTGACCGCCCTCGTGACGCGATCAGACCAGGAAGCCATCTTCAAGCCGCAGCTCAGCCCACCGTCGCTCATCGACGCTTTCGGTGTGATCGAACCTCTGTCCATCCTTGCGGGCTATGTCCCTCGCCCCCTCTACCTCCAGGCAGCCCGTGCGGACAAACCCCATGCCTCCGATGAAAGTCAAATGGCCATCGATCGTCTCAGCGCCCTCTATCGCCTCTGTGACGCCGAAGAACGATTCATCCTCGACACGCGATCCGTCGCCAACATCTCACCGGAACCCGCACAGTTGGATTTCTTCTCGAAGTGGCTGTAGCCGGCCCGTTCGCCAGGTGCCCCCCCATTCTCGATACGAATCCCCGTCAGCCCGCAGACTCCGAAATGGCTCTCTTGAGAAGGGCAATCTCATCGGCAACGGCGTCGCTCATGGACGGGCCGACCCGTCGCTCACGTTCGACGCCCATGCGATCGAGCACTCCCTCGACCTTGGTCTTGAAATCGCCGGTGTCACGACTCCGAAAGACAATCGTGCCCTCCGGCCTCGGAGCGGCATCGCTCGCCACCGTCGGAACACCGAAATGCAGCGCCTCGCGAATGCTGACCGCGTCGCCGTCGCTGCACGTCGGACGAACGAACACCTGCGAATCCCGGAACACCGGATACATCTCCCCCGTCGGTTCGGCGAAGAGCCAATGAGCCCCCAACCCCCGACGACCTACCTCCGCCGACATCCGCTCCAGATACGACGGACTCCAACCCGGGAACTTCAACACATACCAGACCACACCGATCTTCGGCCATCTCTCTCGCAGCCGGTCGGCCAGCTCGATCGTCATGTCGATGCCGTACAGATCGCGGCCGTCCTGGTACACGATCGGCGCCCCGTTCGCCAATATCAGCGGATGATGCGTGCGACAGAAATCTCGCACTGTCGGAGCAATCGCCTTCTCGTCCTCGGCATCAACCAGAGGCGGCACAAACGCCGGAACCACAACGGTTCGGGTTCCCACACCGGCCACCTCATTTAGGAAATCGCGGATATGCGTGTTCACAGCCACGATCGCCTTCGCTGCACGAAAGGCACGCACAACGCTCCACCGAGCCAGTCTGCCTCGACTGCCCCAGAGTCGCCGAAGTGAATCTGTATGAACCGTGATGATCACCGATTTCCCACGCACGCGAGACAGCCACCACGTCGCTGCCCAGATACCCCACTGGCTCGTATGGAGATAGACCACAGGCTCGCGCCCGCAAAGCAGGTACTTGGCGAACCAGAGCCCCCCGTTACGTCCGACCCGCGTCGCCTTCTCGCCGGGTACAGATTCACCCGACGTGTCATACACGTGATATCGAATGCCGGCCTGATCCAGATGCGGCAGAAGTCGCTTCAGATGAATCGACACGCCCCCATAGGGCGGCGGCAGGCCCCCGATGATCGCCAGGTCGCTCCGTATCGGATTCCCTTCACTTGTCTGTTGCATGCGTTGTCGTCGGTTGAGTAGTCGACCTGCGAAGCCCCGCCAGGGCCGCCTTCGAGTTCGGATCGACTCTCAGGGCTTCCCTGAACTGCACGATCGCCTCGTCGCGGCGGCCCATCTGAAGGAGCACCTGACCCAGCGTACTCCGCGTCGCGGCGTTGTCCGGCTCCAATCGTGCCGCCTCGCCAAACGCCTTCGAAGCTTCCATCAATCGGTTTTGAAGCGCCAGGACCACACCATAGTTGTATTGTACCATGGCCACACCCGGAGCCACCCGCACCACCTCTTCCAGCTCCTTGCACGCCTCATCCAGCCTCGACATCTGCCCCAGCAGAATCCCCAGATGCAGTCGGGCGTTCACATTGCCGGCGTCGGCCACCAAGGCATGTCGCAGGGACTCTGCCGCCTCTGCGTTTCGATTCATTCGACGAAGAGCCAGCCCCATTTCCATGTGGGCAACCGAATCCTTCGGGTGCACCGTCAAAACCCCTCGGATCTGCTCGATCGCCTCTTCACTGCGTCCCTCCACCGAGAGCAGCCTCGCCAGTTCGAGCTTCAGCTCCGGAATGTTGCGCCTGCTCGTGCTCCGACGCAGCACCGCGATCGCCTCGTCGTTCTTATGCTCGGCCTGCAGCATTCGGCTGAGCGCCAATGCGGCCTGAACATGATACGGATCCAGGGCCAGGGCCTGTTCGTAGGCCTTCCGGGCTTCAACGGCCTTCCCCATCCGCTCCCTCAGTACACCGATATTGTGATAGGCAGGTCCGGTCTGCGACCCCCGCCCGGCCTCGGCGCACTTCTCAAAAAGCGCCAACGCCTCCGCGTCCCGGCCCTTTCGGCTGGCAATCAGACCCTGCCCAAAGAGGGCTGCCGGTGTCTGCGGATCTTCCTTCAGGGCAGCGACGAATGCCTGCTCGGCCTCCTCCACACGCCCCTCGTGAAACCTTGCCAGCCCAAACCCGGAAAGCGCCTCCGCCCTGCGAGGAATCAGTGCCGCTTGACGCTTGAACTGCTCCGCCGCCGCCGGGTATCGACCGAGATTGATGTACGCATCCGCCAACATACCGACCGCACGGGGATCGTCAGGATGATGATGAACGAAGGGCTCCAGGATCGCCAGCACGTCCGTGTAACGCCCCGCATTGGCCAGCGATTCCGCTCTCTGGATGCTCGCCCACGCGTCCATCATGTCTTTCGGGTCCGGCAGAACCGCCGCCGATGCAGGCGCCGAACTCGCCACAACATATCCGAGCCCGGCCAATCGCTGACGCGACTCCTCATCCAATGGCAGGTTCTGCGAAACGACTGTCAACGCCTGCGGGTCACCCCCCGCAAGCTCCCGAAGCCGCGAGAACAGGGCCCTGGCCAACTCGCTTCGCTCACCGTAGAGATTCCTCATCTCATTGGGGTCGCCCTGAAGATCGTATATCTCGGGACGCGGTGCCATGATGAACTTGGCATCCTCCCGCCTCACACCCACCAACGCCGACCAGTGATGCATCACTCTCGGATGAAGCGTTTCCACATACAGCGACCGCGGCTGTTCGGCCGGCGGACTTAGCAGGCTCACCCCGTCCGTTCCCTTCGGGGGCTCCTGCCCTAGCATGTCCAGCACCGTGGGCATGACGTCGATCAGCCCCACCTGTCGCGGCAGAGTCATGGCTTCCGACATGCACGACGGAACGTTGAAGATCACCGGAACACGAAGCGTGGTGTCGTAGATCAACAGGCCATGGGTAATCTCACCGTGTTCGCCGAACGCCTCACCATGATCGCTGACCACCACGATCAGCGTCCGATCTCGAAGCTTCATCCGATCGATCGCCTCGATGAGTCGTCCGACCTGCGCGTCTGCATAGGCGATCTCCCCATCGTAGGGCCGTCCCGCGTGCTTGCTCTTGAACGGCTCTGGCGGTGCATATGGGAAATGCGGATCGAAGTAGTGAGCCCACAGGAAGAACCGCTCCTTGCCGTGCCTCTCGAGCCATGCCAGTGCACGATCGCTCGCCGCCTCTGCCGGCCGCTCACGGTGTCCAAACGC
The DNA here is from genome assembly GCA_964446835.1 of uncultured Planctomycetales bacterium. Classification (GTDB taxonomy): domain Bacteria; phylum Planctomycetota; class Phycisphaerae; order UBA1845; family JAFGLZ01; genus CAYUQT01. The sequence goes on from CAYUQT010000017.1 coordinate 63,866, forward strand.
CTGAGACTGCCCGTCCGAGGTCAGATCGTCGTCGTAGTCGTCGAAGCCCCTGGCCAGTCCGAATCGTCGATCCAGTACGAAAGCGCTGAGCACTGCCCCCGTACGATACCCCTGCCCCTTCAGTACCTCCGCCAGTGTCCGAACCGTTGGCGATAGGGAGTAGACGGCGTTGTCTCTGGCCCCGTGACGAAACGGATTGAGGCCCGTGAGCAGCGACGCATGACCGGGAAGTGTCAGCGGCGTCGGGGTGATTGCATTGCTGCACCGAACCCCCTGACGCGCGAGGCGATCCAGCGTTGGTGTCTCTGCGGCGTCATACCCATAGCACCCGACCCGGTCGGCTCGAAGCGTGTCGATGCTTACGAGGAGAACGTTGAAATCCCGGCATGCCCCGCGCGCCACTGGTATCCGATCTGCAACCCTCGGACCCCTGCGGCGCCTTTGAACCGTAACCGTCACGATTCCCAGGATAAGGACGCAGACGGTGCCCCAAACCAGTGGCTTCCGATACCTACGCCGAACCGGAGTTCCTGGATCATCCGCCATGTCCGCAATCTATCCTGTCCTATCGACCCGGCCGACCACCTCGCCCGATCAGCCCAACCCACCGCATGGTAAATGTCCACCCCAGGGCTGTCAGGAAGATGAACGTGGGCCACGTGCTGAGTACCCACGAACTCTCCGCCTTCTGAGTTGCTCCTATCGATACGTTCTGGAGCAGGTGCCAGGCCGCCCAGCCCGACGCACCACAGAAGGCCAGGTCATGAAGCAGCCACAGCAACCACGGCAGCCACCCCCACGGACGGGGGTAACATAGACATCCCCCCACACCCAGCGCAACCATGCACAGCCCGGCGTATTGAAGCACATTCACAGGCGATAGCCCATATTCATAGCTGCGAACGAAATTCGCAATTGGAATCACCGGCAACAGCCACGACTGCACCGGATCATTCAAGAAGACGCTCGGAAGGATCGCCCCCTGGATCAGCAGAACGAGTGGGGGAAAGAACCAGGCACACACCTTTGCCGGCCAGATCCCCCCTGACACCGGTCCGCGGCCTTCACTCATCCTCTCCGCCAGCCAAGCCGCCAGTGGTACGAATACCGCGTACATCGTGCCGTAACCCAGCACCCCGACAGACGTCCAGCGGATCGAACCCGTGCCGAAGAAGAGGGCATCCCGCGATACGGCACCCAACACCCCCGCCACTACGCCGACCAGGGGCAGGAGCACCAGCGGCCCCCTCCGAGCCAGGAAGAGTCCTGCCACCAGGATCGCCGCGATATGCGGAAGCCCGCGGGCGACGGCCTCTCGAAGCAAGACCCGATCACTGAGGTGTGCCCCCGGCTCGATTCCCCCGCACCACCATCCGGTCTTCTGATAGAAGGCGAGTTCGGGTCCCAGTGAACACAACGTGCCCAGGATGCCCCCTAACCAGAGCACCCCAACCACCGCAAACACACCCGTGCGCCGCCATTTCGCAAGCAGAAGATAGAAGACGGATGAAACCGCCAGAGCCGGTGATGCCAACAGCCATTGCACGCTGGTGGATGGGCACAGAACCGACGCGGCAAAAAACGCCAGACTCCCAGACCCCGCGCCCACCATCATCCCGGCGGCGAGTGCACCCGTGGTTCGAACAGGACGCGCAGACCCTTCCGGTGTCACCGCTCCCTGTGTTGTTGAGGATCTGTTCACGTCTCCTCGTGACCGAGGGCTACTGAGACCTCAGGGACCCCGCCAGCGACTGAAGTAGGTAGCTGCCTTCCGGCGATCCGAGATACCTCAGAGCCACCTGGAACTGGTCTGCCACACGCGACGGATCTGAATCCGTTCCCTGCGTCGTGACGTTCTTGATCGTCTGGTCAAATTCTTCATGCGCCCTCTTGTAGATCTTCGATGCCTGTTCGACCGCGGCACCCTTCGCGCCACCGCCCATGATTCGCCTGCATAGAGTCAGGGCCTCACCCGGCTGCTCCTTCGCAAGCGACTCGGCCTTGGCGATGAGTTTGGACGCCTCGGCCTCCACCAAAGCAGCATCGCGATCCAGCAGCCAACCGACCGCATCACGAACCGCACCGCGATCGTCCTTGCCGGCGACCACCTGCGTCGTCAGTCCGGCCTTCTTCAGGGCCTCGGCCAGTCCTCGCGCCTGGGCCTCCGGCAACTGCTTGCTCGTGGCCACCGATGCCAGTGCAACGGCCAGCCGTGACTTCGCTTCTTCCTTCTGGCCCACAACGCCGCTCAATCCATCTTCCTTGGATTCATGAACCACCACGCCCCGAGCCAGAGGAAGTCCGGCAGCAACAGCCTGCACCAGCTTGGAATTACCTCCACTGGCCAGCAGATACACGCGCGTCCTGTCTATCGCCATCTGCCTGCTGATGCTGTTCACCGCCGAGAAGCAGATCGCCGTGTAGGCCTCCACAGACCAGACTTGGTCCTTCGCCTGGGGTTGAAGGGCCACGACAATAATCCCCTTGTCGTCGGCCAATCCCTGGAACCGCGACACACCTTGCTCATCAGCCGGCCCTTCGACGAACAGAATCGGCCATGACTTCTCAAGCGTGTACGATTTCGGCGTCGCGATCGCCATCAGATATCGTGTGAAGGCACCGTTCACGCCAGTCTTCTTGCCGATCTCGCGGAGAACACGAGACAGACGCATCTCCGACCGGGCCGCCTCACCCTTCTTGAATGCAACCTGATCCAGCGGCGGTCGCGGCTTGCTCTTACCGATCTTGCTGATTTGCGTAATGTCTGGAGCCGGTTCGCCCTTGAACCGAATCATCGCCAGACACCCCAGCACCGAATAGTTCGTCATGATGTTCTGGTCATGTGTGAAGATCTTGATCACAAAGACCTGACCGGCCGGGCGATCCATCACCAGTATCCCGCCGAAACCCTGCGGTGAAACGCGCGTATCCAAATACCCGCACGCGTAAATCGTCCGCTCCATCACATCAATCGGAGGAGCCGGAATCGTCAGCAGCTTCTCCTTCTCCGCCAGCTCCTTCTGCAACGCACCCAGGTACTCGATGGCATCCAGATCGCTCGGCTCCGGCCCCATCGTAATCGTCGTCTGATCGGCTTCCGGCCCCGGAGAAACCAACTTGACCTTGTTCCCCTCTACCTTGCCGGTCCAATCCGGTGGCACGGGCAGACCGAACCCGCCCTTCTCGCACCAGATCGGCAGCGAGACCTTGATCGGCCCCGTCGCGGTCGCCTTGTCCTTGCCCTTCTTCATGATGGCGTCGAGGGGATTGGACTTGCCCCCGCCCTTGCCCGGCTGGGCCGCCCCGGCATCGGCCGCCTTCGCCGCCGCGTTCTTGCGCTTCTCCGCCTTGGCGCCCTCCGGCTTAGGCTGAGTCGACGCCTGTTCTGCATCGACCACACCGCTATACCCTGCGAACACACACACCGCCATCAACCAGACAAGTCTGCTCGTCCTCACAATTCACCTTCCATCTCTCAGAGAAGGCGACGCATTCGGATCCGCCTCCAAGCGGTCCCTGCAGGCGTCAACCTCACATTCCAAGTCTCTTCAAGTACACGCAACGGGCGACCTAGTCAACTGCCTGAAGGGCATAAACGCTCCAATCTGCGCCTGGGCCTATCGATAGACCCGGGCGATTGCCGAAGTTGCTAAGGCCTCGCAGTGCGACCGTGCCATGAACGAAGCCACTCTCACTTCTGACTGATCGTATAGTCCGCTACAATGTGCTGTAGGGCTTCTGACCTGAGAATACAGGACCACAGCATTCCGGATTGGCCAGGGAGCACACCGATGGAAGAACTGGTTTTCGAAGTGGCACAGGAACCGGATGGTGGCTACGTTGCCGAATGTCTCGGTGAAGACATCTTCACCCAGGGCGATACCTGGGATGAGTTGAGGCAGAATGTCCTGGAGGCCGTCAAGGGCTTCTTCTTCGATTCACCATCGCGCCCTCATCGGATTCGGCTGCGCCTCGTTCGTGACGAGGTGGTGGTTCCGACATGAAACTACCTCGTAACCTGCCGGGGCGTGATCTGGCCCGCCATCTCGAGAGAGCCTTTGGATACCAACAGGTTCATCAAGAGGGCAGCCACATCATTCTCCAGACTGGAGCGGTGCCTCACCACCGTATTCCAGTCCCGGATCACAAAGCCCTCAGACTCGGAACGCTCAATGCCATCCTCCGAGCTGTCGCTCGGGCTCACGGCTTGAGCAAAGAAGAGGTTGCTCAGAAGCTCCTTGGCTGACGGCTCGACCGATCGCCTGAACGCCCTGTCCCTCCATCCCGGATGTCCCGGCTCAGGCCCTACTTCCGGACGCACGCCAGAGACCAATCGACAATGGACCCCTCAAAGGCCAGATCCACCGCGAAGACCCCCGACCCCAGCGACACTGCCGATCCCTTGATCGCATAAGCTGGCGGAACATAGACGAACACGCGTCCTTTCATACCCGGAACCCGTTTCGCCTTGCCGCGAAGTGTCAACTGACCCTCGTCCCAAGATACATCACTGAGCTCCACCCCACCCTGCGTCACGTGCATATCCGTCCCGACCACCGTGGGAGTCTCTCCGATGGGCGTCAACCGTAGCAGCAGTGTCTGATGACGCTGTAACTCCACGTCAAGGGAAACTCCCAGTCCCGTGGGTGCCTGCAACAACCCCAGCGGCTTGCCTGAGAAGAACTCCGTGATCATGAGCGGACGACGTGCGTCCAGTCCCAGCCGCTCCAGGCGAACCGGCAGCCGGATCGACGTCTCACCCAGATTGAACAGCCCCAGCACATCCCACGATCCCCACGCCGTCTTCACCGGAAGATGCCACTGCCGGGCGTACCCCTCGTGGTCGAACAGGTCGATCGGTCGAGCGACCTTCTGATAACCCGGAAGCACCCAGGGAATCATCGCCAACCGATCTTCCGGCAACTCCGGAAGACGATCGCAAAGGAATGTCGGACCGCCGCCCAACGCCGTGAATGCCACACGCCATTGAGTCTCCGCCAGATCACCCTGGCCTACCTGCAGATAATCCGGGTCGCTCCAGTAAAACTTCCCGCTGACGTGATACCGTGTCGCGACGTGGTTCGTGAAGTCCGCCAGCCAATCCCATGCCCCCCTCGGGTTGCCGAGGTCCACGTGAACCCACGCCACGTCGCACAATCCCGCGACGGCGTTCAGCGGCGCGTTGCACGCGTGGTAGGCCATCTCTTCGCCCATGCCCCGGCGAAACGCCGCCATCGCACGTCGCCACACCGGAATCCCTCGAACCACATCGGCGTCGTGCAGCATCAGCCCCCCCATCAGCAGATTGCCCTGGAAGTCATTCTTCAGATACGCCGATCCGTGCTGCCTCGCCAGCTTGCCCGCCTGCTCGTAGAAGGCCTCACCCATCGGATGGGTCGGATCCACCAGGAAACACTTTCCGTGCGGAACCCAGAACCAGTGGTGGTCCGTCACCAGCGGCTTGCCCTGACCGTCCCGCGCAAGCGCCTCCGGATGCTCCTTGTAGAACGGGGCGAATTCCGACATCTGGCTGACCGCCGTCCACACACCAAACGACAGGCCCATCTTCTTCAGCTCGTCCGCCAGCCAGGGGAAGCCGTGCGGAAAACGATCGTTCGGAACCCAGTGACCGCAGATGTCCTTGTACTGCCATCCGTGATCGATCTGGAAGTTCGTCGCACCCAGCGGCGCAAATCGCTTCTGGATGATCCGGGCATTCGCCAGAACAAGCTCCTCGGAGATCGTCAGGCGATAGGAGTACCAACTGTTGTAGCCCGACGGACAGTGTCGTGGCGGTTTCAAGTCGCTCACCGCCATCACCACATCGGCCCACTGCTCCAACGCGGCATGTCCGGCCAGACCTGACGACGGACGGGCCGGCGACAGGTGAACCGCCACACGCTCTGAGCTCATCGTCTGGCCCGGAGCCAGCTTATAGCCACCGTCGTAGCCGAACGATACCTCCGCACGACGCGGCCCACCCCCCGGCACCGTCTGAATCGAAACCCGCGGATGTGTCGTTTGAAAGGACACCCCCGATAAACCAAATGCCGTATCATTCATTGAGTCCGCGATGATCGTGGCACCATGGGACACGTGGCTCACGGCCCCGCCGCCGCACAACAGGTGGACCCCGGAACCGGTCAGCCCCGCCGAATCGGTGAAGATCCGTGCCCCCTCGGTCGGCATCAGCAGTGCCACATTCGACTCATCACCCCTCGGACTCAACAGCACCTGTCCGACCCGAATCGCCTCGGATCCCGTGTTGGTCACGTCGAGCCATACGACTGCTACGGGAACCTCCGCGAAGGTCTGAACGTGACCTTGCAGTCGCAACGCACACGCCGTCTCCGACTTCCCCGCCTCAACAGGGACGCCGACGCAGGAGATCCTACTGCCCTTCCCAAGCGGAGTATCCACCGATACAGGAGCCCCCACCTCCTGCCATCGCTGCAAGACAGCCGACTTAGAACCCCACTTCACCGACCAGCACAGCGGTCCGACAATCCATCGTCCGCCCGCTTCCGGCTGTTCGCCCACCGTCACCGATCCGTCCCCGGGTCGCAGATCGACCAGCAAGCCTTTTCCCGTCAGGACGCTGCGAGCGACCTGGTCGGCCCCTTGGTTCATCACCCCTGCAATCTGCTCCGCACTCAGACGGCGGTCGTAGACTTTCAGGTCGTCGATCGTACCGCACACGGCCCGCGCCAGCCTGCCGAATCCCGCGCCCACGATCAGCGACGGCGGTGAGGCCGGAAAGCGGCCGGGCTTCAGGTCCTGGCATTGCAGTTCCCCATCCAGATAGAGTTCCACGGCCGGTGCCGCCGTATCCCACGTTACCGCGATGTGATACCAACGATCATTAGTCAGCGGGGCCTTGGAGAAGAAGTTGCGCGTCTTGCTGCCGTCCGTGCTGTCGGGCCCCCCCACGATCAGGCGAAGCCTGCCGTCGGGGTCTGCACGCTCGAGGTTAAATGAATTGCGGTCCGAATCGCTGAATGCCACGATGTTATCGTACGTCTTGGCGCCCCATCGATTCAGTCGAACCCAAAAGCACAGAGTCCCCGCCTTGTCACGGATATTGCCGCTCGGCGAAAACTCCACGTACGACGCCCCATCACATTGAAGCCCCCGACCTATTCGTCCGGGCCCCAGCGTCGGCGAGCCGATCACGCGAACCGGCACCCGATTGCCCGTAGCCGTGTCGGCGATCGCCCACGTATCGAAAGAGGCCTGGAATATCGGTTGACCTTGCTGAGCGAACCCCGAAACACAGAGGCACCCAACAACGACGACCCCCAGAGCGGGATGAATCACGGCTGTCCTCCCATCCCCCGAAATCGTATCGCCTGGCCGACCGTCTCTAGACCGACCCGGCCACCAAACGTTCCCCAACCCCCACAGCGTCCTACTCCACGCGAGCTTTCAACAACACGCACTCCCCGCCCAGCAGTTCCAGCCTCAACATCCCTCCGGAAACCGCAGTCGATCCGACCCGCCCCTCAACCCCCACCGATTCGGCCCGAAGCCCTCGGACCCAGTGCCCCGGATTCAGAGCGGCCGCGACATCGCGCGTCGACATCAGATGCACGCTCCCATCATCCCAGGCGAGCATCATATTCGTCGGACGATCTGTGCGATATACAAGCTCCGGTGAATTCCATGCCGCATCGCCGATGAACAACGATCGCGGCCCCCTGAACACATACGACACCCCGATCGGGCTGTCGGATGGACGAACTTCCAGACGACCGACCAGGCCCTCCCGGTCGATGTACTGACGAAGAAACCGTAACCCGTGCGCGATGGACTTCGGACGGCCTCCAACCGAACCATCGTACGCGTACAGCCCCTGCCCCGACTGATACAACCGCTCCGCCTCCGGGATCCAGGGAACGTTGAATCTCATTATCGCCACAGGCCAATCTGTCAGGCACCACTTCATGCAGCCGTCGTAGCCCTGGGAAAGGGCATACAGATAATGCATCATCTCACCCACACTGGACGCATCCTCATCCAGATATCCCTGCGCCACCCGCATCCCATTCGAGCACCCGAACTCACCCAGTGTGATCGGCTGCCCGGGCCACACACGTGCCAGCCGGTCCAGTGTCGTCAGATCGCGCAGTACCCCCTCGCGCGAACCTGGTACCTCATAGACGTGTTGAGAGACGAAATCCAGACGCCGATTCGCCGGCAGGCATGACAACGCCGTGTTGTATCCCACCGTGATCAAACGCTGAGGGTCCTCCGCACGAATCGCATCCACCTGAAACCGGATCCATGCATCGAACGTATCGTTCACGACTCCTATGAACTCCCGGGCCCCGGCATCGCTCGGAAGGGCATCGACCAGCCCCTCGAAACTCGTGTAGCCTCCCAGACGAAACCGCTCCCGATAGCGGTCCCACATCGAATACGCCGCATAGAGCTGCCGAGCGTCCGACTCGTTGAGCCATTTGTGCATCTGTGGCCAGGGCGGACGATTGCGTACGCACGTCTCGACCCATGCGGTATCGTACTGGCCGGCAAACGTCTCAAAGGGTCTACGATCGAGAATCGCAGCCTTGCGTCCGTCGATTGTGATGCCGCCGACCGTCCCGATGTGCGGCTCGTTCATCAGGTCGTAGCCCATGACCATAGGTTCATCCTTGAACACTCGAACGGCCTTCATGATTCGGGCCAGAACCTCCTTCCTCGTGTATACGTCCGGACCCAGGTGAAGAAGCAGATAGATCCCGTATCGCCGAGCCAGCTCCCGTACGCTGGCGACTCGGGTCGGATCGTTCTCGACGCCGAACAGCCAGAATCGCAGGATGTTGATGCCTGCATCGCGGGCCTTTCGGAAATCATCCTCCATGAGGTGGACATCGAACAGATCCCCACCCAGGTAGCACTTGCGGTCGAACGGACCGATGTAATTGCCACCCACCATGAAGAACCGCCGGCCGTCCGCGTGCAGGATGTGTCGACGATCCGCACTCAGACGCAGCATGCCTGAGGGTGCCGCCGTCGTCAGCGACAGACGGTCCGAGCGAGACTGCCGATCGATCGATTGCGCCCGGGTTGCCAGCCCACCTTGCGCCATTCGCCTCATCGCCGCAATCAGCACACGGTCGAAGAGCGGACTCGCATAGAACGATTCCGACCAGGGCCCGAACAGAAGCCAGGCAGACCCCGCACACCCCCCTGCATAGTGAATCACGAGGCCGGAAGCCCATCCACAACGACGACCGTGTCCGTCAATCGCCTCCAGTAGCGGCACAAATACCGACTGCGCAGGCAGGGCGACGGCCAGCGCCGAATGGCCCTCCAATCCCGAGACCTCCGATCCCAGGGGCTCCACGAGGTCCTGTCCCGCGGCGGTCTGAATTCGGGTGACACCACGAAACGCATCGGTCTCATCCCTGACCAGTGTGTCCAGCATGCATTCACCCGCTGCCCCCAGTCCTTCGGGCACATCGGCGTGACACATCCCCACCTCATCGACCCAGAGCGTGTGATCCCCCGCCGCCTGCCCCGTCAGCCAATACGCCAGGCCGAAGGAAATCCGGGCCACCCTCGACATGTCCAGCCGGTCGCCGGCACCGCCCCGATTCGCAGGCGACCCGTCCTTCCAGAATCTGAAACGTGCTGCCGGAATGACGTACGCTCTCCACTCCTGGCCCATCCTCACGACATGAACCCATCGGGTCCCATCCTGCTCCTGAAGCTCAACCTCCATCTCCGGCGTGTTCGGCGTCGACCGGGCCCAGAACCGAAGGATGTTCGCGCCGGCTTCCGGGCGCACCCCCCACTCAGCGGTTCGCGTCTCCCACCCCTCCGAAAAGCCCTTCAACGACATTCGCATGCAACGGCCGATGCGGCCCGCATCCGTATCGACCCCCGCCGTACGCGATGCGAAGGAGGTGTTTCGCCACCAGCCGGCCACCCCGTCTTCGAAGTTGAATCGTACCGGACCGCCATCTGCCGAACCGATGGCCTGTTCAATCTCTCGCCACGAAGACCATCGTCCATGGTACTTCCACAGTGGCTCGCTCAGCGATGGCCCCTCCAACAAGACAAGGTGCCCACCCTTCTGGACGAACCGGAGAAGCATTGACCCTCCCGCAGCCGGATAGCAGCGACTGTGAGGAATCACAAGAAGGTCAAACAGATCACGATTGAATTGGGATTCGTCGATCAGATCATCGCATGAAACCATGCGCACCGAGAAGCCGGCGCCCGCTAGCAGCGCCGCAATCCGGTCGCTCCGGCCCGCGGCCACCTGGAGAACCGCGATTCTCGTGATACGCATCGTCGCGACACTCGGCGCCGTCGATGGAGCGGCGCCGAAAGCCGCACCGATCCACACAACCGCAGCCGCCGTCGATGACAAGGTCATCCCACACGGTTCCCCGGGCGTCGCTGCCGCTATCCCTCCGCCTTCAGTTGAACGCGGTACTCCTTTCGCTGATCGTCGCGAACCGCCGTCACCACCACGACATCCCCCACCTTGTGAGAGGCCAGGATCCGCTGGAGATCATCGATACTCTGGACCGCCTTGCCGTCGATTGCCACGATGAGATCACCCAGAACCATCTCTCCGGCCTCATCCTGGCTGATACCTCGCATCCCCGCCTTGGCCGCCGGTCCCCCGGGCAGAACCTTGGCGATCAGAACCCCCTTGAGCTTCAATTGCCCATGCGTCACGTTGTCTCGCACGAGCGAGACGCCCATTACCGGACGGACGATACGCCCGTTTCGGATGATCTCCGGTACCACACGGTTTACTGTGTCGACCGGAACTGCGAAGCCCACCCCCGCGCTGACCCCGGACGGGCTGGCGATCGCCGTGTTCACACCAATCAGACGCCCCGCGCTGTCCAGAAGCGGACCACCGCTGTTCCCCGGATTGATCGCCGCATCGGTCTGAACCACATCCTCGATCACCCGCCCCGTCATCGCCTGAATCTGCCGCCCGAGGGCGCTGACGATTCCCGTCGTCAGCGTCTGGTCCAGCCCAAACGGGTTGCCGATCGCGAACACCCGCTGACCTACCTGAAGGTCCTTCGATACGCCGATCAGAATCGGCTTGAGCTGCTCGCGAGGTGCGTCGATCGTCAGAACTGCCAGATCGTCGTCCGGAGAGGCACCCACGAACTTCGCCGAATACTGGCTGCGATTCGCCAGCGTGACCGTCACGACATTGCTTCCCTCGATCACATGGAAGTTCGTGACGATGTGTCCCTGATCGTCCCAGATGAAGCCCGATCCCGTCCCGCGGGGGATCTCCATCATGTTCAGACTGAACGCATCGCGCCGGCGCACGCCCGTGGTCACGTACACCACGCTCCCGGACGCGACCCGGAACAAATCGATGTTGCTCTTCTCCTCATCCGTCAGGTTCCCCCGAGGCGTCACAGGTCGTGACTCGGCATCTCGATCGCGCAGAACTCCGGTCCTGCGATACTGCTGCCACGAGTACACCATCGCCATCACGACCACCAGCAGCAAGAGAATCACCAACCGCAGGCTGGGCCCCCTCGGTGTCACACCGTACGGCGGGGGATATCCACGCGGTATGCCGTCACCGGATTCCCACGAATTCATGCTCGTACCCCAGAAAAAAGACCGCCGGACGGCGATCGCACGCGAACACCGGGCAGCGGTCGAATTCGACACTCTCACGACCTGAATGGGTGAACCGCTATTTGTTTTCCTTCGCCTTCTGAGCGGCAGCCACCACCTGTTGCTGGACGTTGCCCGGAACCTGTTCGTAGTGGCTCAGTTCCATAGAGTAGCTCCCCTGCCCCTGACTCAGCGAAGACAAGCGGCTGTTGAAGTCCGCAACCTCAGACAGCGGCGCTTGAGCCCGGATCACGGCCATGTTCCCCGGCAACGAATCTTGCCCCTGCGGCCGACCTCGTCGGCTGGCCAACTCGCCCTGAACGTCACCCACAAACTGTGTCGGAATCGTCACCTCCATGTTGACGATCGGTTCCAGCAGAACGGGCTTCGCACGAGCGAAGGCCTCCTTGAAGGCCTCACGCCCCGCCACCTGGAACGCAATGTCCTTGCTGTCGACCGGGTGAGTCTTGCCGTCGATCAACCGCACCCGAACCTGCGTCACCGGACACCCGGCAATAACACCTTCCTTCATAACCGACTGAACACCCTTGTTCACGCTCGGACGGAAAGGCTGGTCGATCGCACCGCCGAAAATCTCATCGACAAACTCGTACTGGATGTTCGGATCGTTCGTCGGCTCGATGCTGATCACAACCTTCGCGTACTGACCCGCGCCGCCCGTCTGCTTCTTGTGCGTATACTCGACATCCTTCACCGCTACCGTCACGGTTTCCTTGTACGGAATCTTCGGGGCCTTCGTCTCCACCTCCAGTTTGAAATACCGCTTCATCCGCGACAGGATCGACTGAAGCTGAAGGTCCTGCATCCCCTTGATCACCAGCTCGTTCGTGTTCGGGTCACGCTCTGCAACGAAACAGGGGTCCTCATCGCAGAACCGTGCCAACGCCCCGCTCACTTTGTCCGCGTCGCTGCGGGTCTTCGGCTCGATTGCCAGGGCAAACATCGGTGTCGGTACCGACGGAATATCGACTCGTCCCGGCATGCCGGCATGCAGCATGTCGCCGATCTTCAGATCGAGCTTCGCAGCGGCCACAATGTCGCCCGCTATCGCCGTATCGATCTCGCTGTGCTCCGCCCCTTGAAACTTGTGCAGAGCCCCCATCCGCTGCCCGCGCCGATCATCCCCCACCTGAAGGGAGCTGTCACCGGCCAGCTTGCCCGAGAACACACGGAACACCGAATACTTGATGTTGCTCTTCGGATCTACGCTGATCTTGAAGACCTGGCAAACCGTCGGACCGGAGGGATCCGGCTTCAGCACCGTCTCCTCAACGCTGTCCCCTTCGCCGGACTTCAGAATACGCTGCTTGCCTTCCAAGGGAGAGGGCATGTAGCTCGCTATCACATCGAGCAATTCCTTGATGCCAACCTCATCTCGAGCATCCGTGAACAGAATCGGCACCAGCGTCCCGCCCGCGATGGCCTTGCTCACCGCCCCCGTCAGCTCCTCCGGCGAGAGCTCCCCGCCGAAATACTTCTCCATCAAGGCCTCGTCGGCACCCACGACCCCCTCGACGGCCGCTGTGTGCGCCTCGCCCACGTCTCCGAAGTCGGCCTCCCCCGATTCATTCGAGAACACATCGATGACCGCCTGACCGCCCTGCGTCGGCAGGTTCATCGGAATACACTCACGCCCGAAGCACTCTTGCACCTGCTTGATCAGCTCGGGAAGATTCACGTTCTCGGCATGAATCTTGTTGATCACAATCGCCCTCGCCAGACCGAACTCCTTGGCCTTGTCCATCATCCGACGCGTGTTCACCTCGATCCCCGACGTGGCCGACACCACACACACCGCCGTCTCAACGCCTATCAGCGATGAAATCGCCGGCCCCACGAACGAGGGCGCTCCCGGGGTTACCACAATGTTGATTTCTTTGCCCGCATGCTGAACGTGAAGAAGATGAGAATCGACACTGCACGCTCGTTCCTTTTCCTCTTCCAGATAGTCCAACACCGACGTGCCGTCGGCAACGCTCCCCAAACGGTTGCTGATTCCGCACGTGTGCAAAACGGCTTCCCCCAGCGAAGTCTTCCCCGAGCCGCCATGTCCCACCAGTGCGATGTTCCGAATGTCCGCAGTGCCGTAACCAGGCATGATCATCTCCCACCGAGTCGTTCTACACACCGAAGGCCGTCACTCGACCCATTGTCAAGACCCCTTATTCTACAACTACGCTGCGTCGCGCCAAGCGGTTTTTTGCACTTCCCCCTCCTGCCCAATCCTGAGAAGCAAGGAAAGCAGACCTCCTGGCGCTCCGCCCCCGCTCATCATGCTCCCCACCGACCGGGCGTCGACGAACCTCCCTCCAACATCCCAGCAGTCCTCCGGCGTCACCCATTACCGGTCGCCGTTTTCCGCCAGAGGTCTTCGGGCAAACACGTCGATCTGACGATAATTATTTAATGAAAATGCTCAACCAAGCTGCCGACCTCCTGGCCCAAATGGCTCCCTGCTTCGCCACTCTGCCGCGACACGCGAGGACATTCTCACTCGCCGTCTTCCTAGGACTCCTTCAGTACACACACGCCGACAACCCTGCCGTCTATCACTACGGCCGATGGGTCCCCATGGGCCCGGGAGTAGGCATCAATGTGCAGTTCATGGCCGTTCACCCGACAGATCCGAACACCGTCATTTGTACCAGTGACGCTTCAGGAGTGAATCTGACGTGTGACGCAGGCAGAAGTTGGGTAATGGCCAACAGGGGGCTCGTGGGAGGAGGCGCTTATGCACGCCCTGCCAATCGAACCGGTGACGTCTATTACTGCGCCGGGCGACCCAATGCCGCCGTCAAATGGGACCCCATCGATCCCAACTATGTCCTCTCCACCTGTTGGGCTCATCTCGTCCGGGGACGCCTCAAGCCGGGTTCGCCACCCGGAATCTCCTGGGAAATCAGGGGCAATCTCCCGCCGACGTTCTCAGCCTACGTCCTGGACATCTGTTTTGATCCCGCCCCAGACCCCGCGAACACCGGCGAGGCGAAGCTCTTCTACCTGGTCGATGGAAGCGGGCGGGTAGCCTTCACCCATGACGGAGGCCATACCCTGACCGGAGTCGCACGCATCCCATTCTCCGACAAGGCATCCTTCCGCGGGTTACAGAACCCGATTCTCGCCGTCGATCCCTATAGTCCTCGCAATGCCAGGAGGCTCCTGGCGGCCTGTCCGGCAGAAACGTGGATCGCCTGGGGAATACACAACCAGACGCGCCCCGACGACCCCGCCAACCGCCCCGTAGAGCCCAGGGCCTTCTGGAAATGGGATGCCCCGCACAACCCAGGACCCATGACATCCGGACTCGACCCGAACAACCCGGGGGCCAACGGCATTGTTCTCATCGACGGTGGCGCACCGGACACATGTCGTGCCGTGCTGGCCGCTGACAACTCGCGAGAGAAACTGGGCGGTATCTACACCAGAGCGAACCTGGCAGATGCCCCTTGGGTCCTCCGGTTCCTTGACGCCAAAGGCAGAGCCTTCTTCGACGTCAAGCGGTATACCCCTACGTCTCTCGTCGTCGATCCCTCGGATCCCAACCTCGCCTATCTCATAGGTCCCCAACACGGTTGGCATTTCAGAGCTGGCGTCTATCGGGGATTCAACCTCTTCGCCGACAACCCTAATCAGTCCTGTTTCGACGCCCCCCTCGACCCCTGTAACCCCGATTGCATCCGATTGGGCCACTCCCTCACCGGATCGCTGGTCATAGATGGGTGGTGCCTCGATCTCGCCCGTTCCGATCCCAACACCCTCTACGCCTCCTTTGACAGCATCGGAGTCATCAAGTCCAACAATGTGCGATCCCCAAGGCCGTCCTGGACCATACTCGATACCCAGCGAGGCTCTTCCACGGAAGATACCTGGTCGCACCGCGGCATGATGGCCTGCCACGTCTTCTCGGTGATACTTGCCCCACGTGATCCCAACACCTTCTACATGGGTATGAACGACTACTTGGGCAGTTGGAAGACCGAAGATGGAGGCAGGTCTTTCCGAAAGTTCCTCGCCCTGAGCTGGCCTCTGTCTCGCTGCTCGCCCAGTGTCCTGACCTACAAGACGGCGAATCGTGTCAACACCCAGTGGACAACATGGTTCGCACTCGCAGGCAGCTCCCAAATGGCCAAAGACCCGGCCGACCCCAACGCCTCGCCCAACAACTTCTGGACAACGACCCAGCAATCAGAGGTCGTCTCCGGAATCGTCCACCCTCACGACCCGAACCACGCCTGGTTTGTCACCCTCAAACTTCCCCAGATGTGCAGTCTTGTCCTCAAGACAACCGATGGAGGCCGAAGCCTGACCATCGTCCAGCCCGACAACGCGTACTGGCCTTGGAACCCCCGCCAGCCGGGCGGTGTAGACCCCAACGACCCCAACACGTGCCCTCTACCGAGAGTCCGCAGATACTTCTACCAGATGGCAGCCGATCTTGACCGCAAGACGCTCTACCTGGCTGCCGGTGCCGAGGGAGTCCTGAAGTCCACCGACGCCGGCGACTCCTGGTCCGTCTGCCTGAACGCGCAAGACCCCAATATTCTGAACCGCCTCGACTACGATCCCCAGGCCTTCGGCTGGCCGGACCCCTCAAGGAGCCAGGACCCCAACTTTCCAAGGTCTCCGCACTTCCTCACGATCGGTGTCGCACCGACGGACCCCAATGTCATCTATGCCGCGACAGGTACCGCGGGCTGGTTCTATGCCCGGAACTTCAACACCTGCGGATATGTCTATCGATCTCGAGACGCCGGCCGAACATGGACCCGAGCCAGCGCCCTGGACGGCGCGAGTCCTCAGAACAGTGCATTCCATCACGCCGACCGCATCAAGAAGCTCGTCGTTCATCCCATCGACCCGCGATGGGTTGCCGTCGCTGTCGAGAACCTCGCCTCCAACGAGGCTCCTGCACCCTCCCGAAGCGGCGTATGGCTCTCCCGAGACGGCGGCGACTCCTGGACCAAGCTGTTCCCTACCGATCGATCCCCCTACCTCGCCGCCAACTGCACCTCCGTCTCCTTCGACGGCACCAATCCCAACAACATCTACTGGACCGTCAGCGAACAGTTCGTGCTCGATCCCCGAAAAGTCCCTCGCCCCGGTGTCTATCTAAAACGAGGAAAAGCCGAACCCCAGATGCTCGGAGACCCAGCCTGCGATGATCCCATGCACCCTGACTACTCCATCGCCAGCGTAGTCAGCCAATACTACTGCCTGGAAGTCCACCCCAAGACGGGAGACCTCTACCTCGGCACACCCGCGGGAGCCTTCCACCGTCCCAAGGACCGCTGATTCATGACAATCCCACACAACGCATCGCGACCCTCGACAGCGCTTCGAGAGGGCAGGCAACCGCCCTCCGGTCCCCCCCAAAAGCCCTCTGGCGTTGTATCCCCAACAACACTATCCTGTTGCGACCTATTTCCGGTCACTTGGGGACCGCGAAAAATGTCTCTGGAAGGAGTTGTGCCATATGGCCGACAGACCAGGCCGATTACCGGGTGAACGCTACAAAGGCCTCCGCTTGGGCCGCATCCTTATCCGGATGCGAAAGTGTACCCGTGAACAGGTTCACGAAGCCCTGCGGATTCAAGAGCAGAAACGCGGCCCCATCGGCCAGATCCTCGTCGAACTCGGCCATATCACCGAAAGCGACCTCAACCTCGCCCTCGCCGCCCAGATGGGCATGGAACCCGTCGAAATCGACAAAATGGAGATCCCTCCAGATGTCATTTCCAAGGTTCCGCCCCATATGGCGAATATGCACAAACTCATCCCGATCGCCTATAGCCCAGATAGTAATACCCTTGAAGTCGCCATGGCAAATCCTGACAACTTCCAGGCCACTGACGATCTCAAGATCATGGGCTTCCGCGTCGAGCCTAAGGTAGCGGGACTCGAACAGATCAATGTCGCGCTACGAAAATACTACCCCGATGAGAAGTCCGTGAGCATCGGCCAAGTCCTCGACGAACTCTCCGCCGACGACACCCTCTCGCAGTACGAAGGCCGCGGAGAAAGTATCGACCTCGACGAACTCAAGGAGATGATTGAGTCGAACCCGGTCAAAAAGCTGCTCAACCTTATTCTTCACCAGGCTATCCGCGAAAAAAGCTCGGATATCCACTTCGAACCCTTCGAAGATGAATTCAAGCTCAGATATCGTATTGACGGCGTCCTCTACGAAATGGTGCCTCCGCCTCGCCACATCGCCATGGCACTCGCATCCCGTATCAAGGTCATGGCGAACCTCGACATCGCCGAACGCCGAATGCCGCAGGACGGTCGTATCGCCCTCACCATTCAGGGCCGGGCCGTCGACCTCCGTATCAGCGTCCTTCCCACCATGTTCGGCGAAAGCGTCGTCATGCGTGTTCTCGACCGCGCCCAGGTCAGCCTCGACCTCGACAAAATCGGCATGCGAGACGACGAGCTCCAGACCTTCCGCCGCCTGATCTCGAAGCCCAACGGCATCATCGTCAACACCGGTCCCACGGGCTGCGGAAAGACCACCACGCTCTACTCCGCCCTCAGAGAACTCAACAGCCCGGACGTCAAGATCCTCACCACCGAAGACCCCGTCGAATACGACATCGACGGGCTCATTCAATGCCAGATTGACGAACGTGTCGGCCTGACCTTCGGTCGCTGTCTCCGAAGCTTCCTGCGTCAAGACCCCGACATCATCCTCGTCGGCGAGGTTCGAGACAACGAAACGGCCCAGATCGCCGTCCAGGCCTCCCTCACCGGACACCTGGTCTTCACCACGCTCCACACCAACGACGCCCCCTCGGCCATCGCCCGTCTCCTCGACCTCGGGCTCGAGCCGTTCCTCGTCACCGCAACGCTCGAAGCCATCGTAGGTCAGCGGCTCGTCCGCCGAATCTGTACACACTGCAAGGCCGAGTACCACCCGACCGAAGAAATGTTGATGGAACTCGACCTGAAACCCGAAGATGTGGAAGGTCGGGTCTTCTTCGCGGGTAAGGGATGCGACAACTGCAACAATACCGGCTATCGCGGCCGATTGGCGATCTTCGAGTTCATGCTCATGGACGACGCCCTGCGCGATCTCATCATGCAGCATGCCTCCACCAACGTCCTGCGGGCCGAAGCCAGACGCCGCGGCATGCGAACCCTCCGCGAGAGCGGAATGCTCGCCATCTTCGACGGCGTCACCACGATTGAAGAGGTGGTTCGAGAGACCATCGTCGAGGAGTAATTTCCGGGGTGACCACGGGCCCCCCCAACGTCGGAGCAGGGAAAGGGACAACAAACGGGTAAGCGCCGGATCGCGGGGATCCGGCCGGATCGATTCGAGGTCTATGCCATGCCGTTCTACCAGTTCCAAGCGATGAATGCCGCCGGGCAGGAGCTCAAGGACGAGGTCGAAGCCGCCAATGCCGATGAGGCGGTCGCCAAAGTCCGAGCCAAGGGGCTCTTCCTCCTCAAAATCCGTGAGAAAAGCGGCGGCGGCAAGAAGGAAAAGAAAGAAAAGGGCAAGAAGGACAACAAGGCCACCCAGGCCACCCGCAAGAAGGGTAGCGGCGCCGGCTTCATGGGACGCGTCAGCGTCAAGCAGGTCACCCAGTTCACGCGACAGCTCTCCACCCTGCAGGACGCCGGCCTCCCCATCCTCCGCAGCCTCCGAATCCTCGAACAGCAGCAGAAGCCCGGCCTCCTTCGTGTCACCATCCGGAATGTGGCCGAAGATGTCGAATCCGGTGCCACACTCTCCGAGGCCATGGCCAGACACCCCAAGGCCTTCGACCGCTTGTACGTCAACATGGTCGCCGCCGGTGAGGCCGGCGGTGTGCTCGACGTCATCCTCCAGCGCCTCGCCGACTTCATGGAGAAGGCCCAGCGACTGAAGAGGCGCGTCGTCGGCGCCATGATTTATCCGGCAGCCGTCATCACCTTTTCCGTGGGCATCGTATCGGGCATCATGATCGTCGTCGTCCCGAAGTTCCAGCAGATCTTCACCGACTTCGGAACCGACCTGCCCGGGCCCACCATGCTCCTCATCGCCATCAGCAACTGGTTCCTCGGCGGCGGTTGGGTCGTTGTCCTCATCACGCCCCCGTCGGTCATCATGATGATACGTATGTTACGACGTGCCGACACCGTAACCGCCGGCGCGTTACAGGTCCTCAAATACATCATCATGGTCATGGCCGTCGGTGCCGTCTTCGTCGTCGGCGCCGCGATCCTCCTCTACATGGGAATGTTCGAGGCCTCCTTCAGCTCCGTCGGCGCCAGCATCATCACGACCTGGGGCTCCGCACAGCTCTATGCCCTCTGCGTCGTGGTACCCATGACCGGCATCGCCGCCGTCATCGGCGTCGGCAAGGGGGGCGTCGGCTTCGGCATCGACAAGATGCTCCTGATGATCCCCATCATCGGGGCGATCCTCTCGAAAACCAGCGTCGCACGCTTCGCCCGAACCCTCGGCACCCTCATCAGTGCCGGCGTACCGATCCTCGAAGCACTCAACATCACACGCGAAACCAGCGGTAATCGCGTTTACGCCCACGCCCTCGGCCAGGTCCACGACAGCATCCGCCAGGGCGAAAGCTTCGCAGGACCCCTCCGACAGGCAAAGGTCTGCGACTCGCTCGTCGTCAACATGATCGACGTCGGCGAGGAAACCGGCGATCTCGACAAAATGCTCATCAAGGTGGCCGACAACTACGACGAAGAGGTTGAAACCCTCGTCGCAGGCCTCGTCAGTCTGCTCGAACCTGTGATGGTCATCTTCCTGGGCACCGTGGTCGGCTTCATTGTCATCGCTTTGTTCATGCCCATGGTCTCGCTGATCAACGCCGTCAGCGAAGGTGGCGGCGGCGGCGGAAAGAGCAAGGGCGGCGGTGGTCGCGGCGGCGGCGAATAGCCTCCCGTCACGCCCGACCGTGGCGGACCCGGATCAGGGTCCGCCTTCAGGGGAATCAACGATGCGGTTCACGATAATCGATCCATCACGAACGACCTCCACGACCCGCAAGGAGTCTCGAATGCGATACCCCCGCGCCCACGCCTCAACCCCACGGGCCTTCACACTCGTCGAACTGATGGTGGCCGTCGGAATCCTCGTGATCCTCCTGGCCATCCTTATCCCAGCCATCAGCGCTGTCCGCGAATCCGCCAAGGGAAACGCCGCCAAGGCCCAGATGCAGATGATCGCCGGCGCCATCGACGAATTCGCCGCATTCTGGCCTCCCTGGACTACCGGCACAGACAGGAGTGGAAACCCCAAGAGTGGCCTCGAACCTGGACTACCGATCTGTTCAAAAGGTCTGCCACCGTGGCGACCCTTTGAATTGTGGCCCTCAGCCGACAACGATCTGAAGCTCAGGAACTCCGCGATCAGTCTCATCGACAATCCCGGGCTCCTGCTGGCAAACGAATGTCTAGCCTACAGCCTGACCGCCAAGATCGGCAAAGGGCCCTTCATCAAGAAGTCGCCTGGGGGCCTTGTCGAATACGTTCCCCTCACGGCAGACCCTAACACGTACTACCCCGGCACGGAGTCCATGACCCCGCACGTGCAGCGCGTCCGTCTGCTCGACCCCTGGGGCACCCCCTACTTTTACTGCTGGGCGTCCGAAGACGGCATGTGGCTCGTCCTCGAGAACTTCTACGCTCTTCACAAGGACTTCAAGACCAACCACTTCGTGGCCGAAGAATTGGGCCACCACAAGGGGCACACGGCCGTCCTCATCTCGGCCGGACCCAACAAGAGATTCGACTTCCTGGACCATCTGCCGGGCACCAATGAGAACCTGATACTCGGTTCCAAGGTCAAAACATGGGAAGGCGACGATATTGTCCTGGGACGGTGATCGCCAACTGCGTCGGGCGGCCGACCATAGCGTGATACGATGACGTGGCAAACAACACAACCCGCAGACCCCAGACGACCGGACTCCGAATCAGAGCCCGCCAGGCACGACCGTGCCGGTATCGTCTCTGCCACCGCCGTCCGGCGACGGGCCTTCACCCTCATTGAACTCCTCGTCGTCGTCTCGATCATTCTTATCCTGATGGTTATGGTGGGCATGTCCTGGCGCTCGATCATGGACACCAACGTCGAGGCCAAGGCCCTCAATCTCCTCGGCAGCTATCTCTCCGTCGCCCGCTCCTATGCCATGGCCAATCAGATCGAGACCGTCCTGACCGTCGAGCCCAACGAGGGTCAGATCGAAATCTTCGCATGGGCCGGCTGGCCGACCAACGACCCCAATCGCGAGGGAGACCTCATCCAGCCCAACTGGTGGTATGCCTACGTTCCCCTCGTTGACGAAACCGCCCGCCTCCCCAAGAGAGGCAAGGGCCTGGCCGTTCGCATCGCACCGATCGACTGCTTTGAAACCAGCGTCGACCTGGAAGCGTTCGCTCGATTCGCCGTGTGCTTCGACCCCAAAGGCAAGCTCGTCGTCCGAGACCTCACCGCCGTTTACGCCCCCTACCCCCTCAGAGCTCGACCGTATGGCGGTAGGATCGTCGGTCTCATGCCAGGCTTCCTGACCGTCCCCCCCCCACCCAGGGACGGAAACCTTGACTGGCACCATATCACCACGAGTCTCGGGGGCATGCTCTACGAGCCCCCGGAAGGCTTGGATACGCCAGGGGGTGCGGCAGACCCTCGCGACCGACGGATCATGCAGAAGGCGCTCAATATCCGGCCCTTCCTCCTGAATCCCTATACGGGACAACTCGTCCGGGAGGGCAAGTGATGAACCGCCGAGCCTTCAGCCTGGCCGAGATGATGGTCGCCATCGGTGTTCTGGGCATCGGCCTCACCATGGTCGCTTGCTTCTTCCCCGTCGCGATGTCCCAACACCTCGAAAGCAGCGCCCAGCACAAGGCAATGCAGATCGCCCGCGAGGCCAAAAACCTCGTCGAGAATTCCCCGCTCCCCACCACTCTCAACATCACTGCATTGCCACCGGCCGTCATCTGGCCGACGGGCACGGTCGCTTGGCTCCCCACGAACGAGTTCCTCCCGGGAAATGAGCCGTGCTGGCGATATATGATCACCAGCCCCGCGTTTCCCAATGACCCGATCTTCGGAACTGAAGCCCGCTATGTCTGGTACCTCTTCGCCTCCGAGCGGGACGGCTTCCGACAACACTTCGTGGCCGTCACACGCACCCTCCCCGGCCACAAATACCAGCCCCATCCCGGCGGTGGGAAACTGAGCCCGCTTCCTCAGCCATGGCTCATGGCCCTCAAGCCGACGGGTGCACAACGGCTCCAGATTGATACGGCTGCATCCCCATCCTGGGGGCCTCCGGCAGGTTCATCCCTCACACTGATGTTACCTGGCGGAACCCCGATCATGAGCACTGTCACCGGCAATCTCTACACCGTCCTTGATGTCAGCGCGGCCAACGTCGTAACGCTCCGAGAGCCCCTTCTGCCGGACGACGACAGGACACAGCCCTGGCCGAACGGCAACGCCAAAGGGCCAATCTACTTTCTCTGGTTTCCGCCGGCCACCACAGGGACGGCCAGTCCCTATGTGGCGGGTCTGTTCTTCTAGAAAGGCTTACGAAGACAAGGACAAACGCACGTGACGAACCAACCCAGACAACGCAGACACGCACGCCGCTCAGCCTTCACGCTGGCCGAGCTGATGGTCTCCGTTGCCATCCTCCTCGTCGCGATGCTCGCTGTCGGCTATATCTTCTCCGGCGTCAGCAAGACCAGCAGCCTCACTATGGCCAACATCGAACTCAACGATGCCCTCGCCGTCATTCAGCAGACGATGCAGGCCGACCTTCAGACCCTCGCACCCGTCGTGTTCCTCATCCACTCGCCCGAACCCGAGAACCGATCGGCCAGAGACTTCACCGGAGAACCCCTGCTCACTCAGAACAGGTCTGACGCATTCACCTGTGTCTCTTCAGGACCGCCTCGGTTGTTCCAGTCCTACTGGAACCCGGCCGTCTACAGCCCTGACGCCATCCTCTTCTACGGCCACGGCATGGAACTGTACAACAAGACCCTCAGAGATTCCCCAAACCTCTTCGATCGGGTCTACTGCCGACGCGCTGTCCTTCTCGTTCCGAACCTATTTCCCGCCAAGGACCCCAGTTGGGGACACGGCATGGGAAGGACGGACCCCAACTACCTTCCACCCATGAGCTACGGAACCACTCTCTGGGATTCCGCCAATGCCTTCAATTTCCTCAACACCAACATCCAGTGGTCCCGCGTCGATGTCATTCAACAGCATACCGCAACCGACCTGGCCATACGGATGCGAGATCTTGTCAAGAACGGTGAACCCTATCGCGCCCTCATCGCGAGGAATCTCGCCCCCGCGGAACCTCCGACAGACCCCAACTACGTCTCTGAGCGCGGGCTCCACTGCTTCAACCTCCTCCATCACGTCGGCGACGTAATCGTCGAGTGGACCGATGGAAGCATGGCCAACCCCCTCGCCGCTGCCAATCATCCCGATCGGCTGCGACTCCAATGGTTCGGCCGGGGTCGGGATGTCGATGGGAACGGTCTGATCCGAACCGCGATTCAACTGGAAGGCTCTACTGACGTCGTTTCCTACACTGCCTGGATCGCGCAACAACCCGGCAAGGTGCGTCCTTTCGCTGAGAACGCCCTGGCCCCAACTACGGATGGAACACCGCCCGAAAAGGGGGCTTCCTCTCCACTAGGTGTATACATGGCCGCATGGACCGAACAATCTTGGGCCTACCGTCCCAAGGCGATTCGCATGACGGTTCGCCTCTACGATGTCAACAAGAGATTCCGAGACGACAACGACCGGCTCGGCAAGGAATTTTCGTTCGTACTGCGGGTGCCATGATGCAAGCAAGGGATCAACATCTTCGATGGGTTGCTGTCGGGAGGCGAGGGACCCCCACGCCCCTGCCCCCCACGAACACCGATCCTGAAATAGGCCCCATGCCTCCACACCGACGTCGTGGTAGCGTCCTCGTATTCGTCATGGGCGTACTCGTGCTCCTGGCCCTCATCGGCCTCGGCATGATGGTCTCCACTCGAGCCGAACGCCTCAGGATCCCCCCGCAGCGTGAGGCCCTCGCCCTCGACGCCGTCATGGACCGTGCCGTTCAGCTCGTTCGGCAACGCCTCCGCGAAGACCTCCTGCGAGACCCGAACAGAGTCCACGACCCCAACATCCTCGCCGATCCCAACTGGCTCGACCCCAATGAACTCCTGGGTGCCGACCCCAATGATCCCAACGGTAACGGTGCACCCATCGATGCCCCGGGTCCCCTCGACCCATGGCTCGCCTCCACCATCCCCTGGCCCTTGGGGCATGAGCCAAACTTCGGAGACATGGCCTTCATCCAGCAGCGGCTCACGGCCGCCAAGATTCCTGCACCCGGCAACGTCTTCGTCTGGCCCAGAGTCAGCTATCTGGGGCCGCCTCCCCAAGACCCCAACTGGGCCCTCCTGGTCCAGCGCCTCAAGCTGTACCTGTCCGAAACGCACATGCGGATCGCAGGTGATGATGCCCTCACCAACCGCCTCACGGTTGAGGCCGAGCCCAACCTCTTCACGGGCTTCATCCTCCCGGGAGACCCCAACCTCTTCCGTCTCATGCTCTTCGACGCCGACGGCGACGGAATGCCCGATGCACCCGTCAGCTTCACCTTCCCCGTCGATACCACGACTCCGACGACGACCCCGCGCCGCGTCCACGTGACCATTCGCATCGTCGACAACTGCTCCAAGATCAACGTCAATACCGCCGGGGTCCACGACCCTGTCCATGAGCATCGCGGCCGGTTCGTCAACGACATCGTCCTCGACCCCAACCATATGAGCGCCACCAACCTCCTGATGGCCACCCTCGATGCCCATAAGTGGTTGGCCAACGACAGCGACCCAAACTCCATCCTGGGCTACCGAGCCGACCGGCTCGCCGCCCTGGGTGTCTCCAATGCACTCCAGGTCGTACGAGACCCGAATCTCTACATGAAGCTCTGTCGCAGTCCCCTCTTCGCCGGCACACTCTCCGGCCTCTACGCCTCAGACGAGGAGTGCGGACTCACCCGACGGAACTCCCTGCTCTCGCGGCAGGGCTGGATGTCCCCGGACGGCTTGTCTCTGCTCGAACGCGCCCTCTATAGAACCGTCTCCGAGCCTCTCCTGGCCCGATGGAATCGGATGCTCTACTCGGCCGACTACATGTCCTCCTTCATGAATCCCAGTGTCATCATGCCCGAGGGCATGTTCCGACGTTGCCTCTTCACCACCCGCAGCTACGACACACAACGCCGAGGCAAGCTCACCCTCCCCGCCGTCCCTCAGGAGTTCCTCCTCAAGGGCAAGGGGGACCCCATCCGAATCGCCAAAGCCAGCGAGGCAGCCCTCCTTGACTGGGAGAAGTTCGACCTCAACTCGATGCCACCCGCCAAGAACGAACCCCAGGTTCGTCAGTGGCTTGCCACGCTCGCCACCTATCTCTACGGCGGCTACATCGTCCCCTCGACCGGATGGCCCATCCCGGCCACGCGCGCTATTCAACGGGAACTCAATGCCTGGCAACTCGCACTGAACATCTGGGACTATGCCAACGCCGATCCCAACGTCACATTCCTGACGCCCCAGGGGTCCCCCAGCACCGTCCTCGTCGCCGGCGTCAAACGACAGCCTTTCCTCACCGAAGCCTATGTCGTCTGGATGGCCGCCGACGATGGTAGCGGCACGGTCGTCCTCACCCCCGCCTACGCCGTCGAGATGTTCGTGCCGCCCGGTTGGACCATCGATACCACACGCTACGCGCTCCGAAGCGGTTCAACCCTCTGGTATCTCAACACCTTCCCAGGCACGCCTTCGACCATCGTTGGTAGCGCCAACGGCGACTACCATGTCTTCTGCAACGTCAGAGACGTACCCCCGGCTGGCCCAGGCCTGATCCCGTCCACGGCACACATCAATGCCACCTTCGTGATGGGCGCCAACGGCCTGGAACTCGTACACAGACCCGACACCGGTGGCACTGTCCAGCCCTACCCCGTCGATCGAGTCGACAACCCCAACGACCTCTTCTGGAGCATGCCCGCTGCCAGCGGTTTCTCCGACGGAGACTGGCAGTATCGCACCCTCCAGAGAAACACCAATGGCTGGCGATTCACCTCGGCGGCCTATTGGGCCCGCACCTCTGAAAAGAAGGTCCTGGGCGACCCCACCCAACTGCCGTCACTCGGTGCCATCAATCAGATTGCGCTACAACCCGCCAACGACCCCAACGTCACCGAATGCTACTGGTGGTTCAAGAATCTCCCATCGCATCCCAATGACCTGGCCGACCCCAACCACTGGGCCTTCGACTCACCGGCCGACCTCTCCAGGGTCCTCCTCGTCGGCAACGACCCCTGTGACGCCAATTTCACCACAACCTGGAGGCTCTTCACGGCCGAACGAGACTATCGTCTGAGAGGACTTACCGAGACCGACCGGCTCGCCGGAGTGGGCAGGCTCGACTTCTTCCTCCAGGACCCCAATGTGGATCCCAACTACCGGAACTACCCCCCGGACTCCAACGATCCCTGTTATGCCCCGGGCAATGCCTTCAACTACCTGACCGCCTTGGGCATCGATACCGATGGCATCGACAACGACGGGGACGGCGTTATCGACGAACCCACCGAGGCCTTCAAGACCGGCTACCGCATCGCCGGGCGGATCAATATCAATACCGCCCCCGAGTTCGTGTTGCGATCGGTCCCGTTCTTCTATGACGATCGCAACACGGTCTTCAGGGACCCCGCCGCGCGCATCGTCACATGGCGAGAGAGCCGTCCCGTTATCTCTCCATGCGCCCTCGCCGCTTCCCCCAAACTGCTTACGCAGGAGCCCCCAGGCCGCGCCATCCGCTGGTTCCGTTCCGTCGGAGACCTCCGGAAGCTCCAGAGCACCCGTGCCCAGGCCCTGACCGACCCGAACCTCGGCTACGCCCTCGACTACTACGCCAAGGACAACGCCGATCTGATCGATATGCCCGACTACGACGCCAGGAACAAGAACGACCCCAACGAGCGCAACAATGTGAAAGACGACGTCCGCGAACGCGACATCATACTGTCCCGAGTCGCGAACCTGTTGACCGTGCGGTCGGATACGTACACGGTATACATCGCCCTGATCGACTCCGAGCCCAATCCGGATGGAACCTGGCGGTACCTCCGTCGCTGCCAGTTCACCCTGGATCGTTCGAACTGCTTCCGCGACATCCGCGAGCTGCCGTCGATCTTTGGGCGAGTGGAATCGAACTATTACGACGACACCCGCTGATCCGGGTGGAGTCATTCTGTCCGTCATCAGCGATCGGCTTACGACAGGGTGCGCTCAATCGATGACAGACAATGGATCAGGGAAGACGAAAAACGACTCGGGAGGTGTAATCATGAATTCGGCAATCAAACGAGCCTTCACACTCGTGGAGCTGCTTGTCGTCGTGGCCATCATCGCACTCTTGTTGGCGATCCTCGTACCCACCCTGCATCGAGCCAGGACGCAGGCCAAGAAGGCCCAGGTCGCCTCGCAGATCCAGCTCATAGCCACCGCCCTTCACGCCTTCTCCAACGACCAGGGCGACTTCCCCACCAGCGACCCCTTCAGCAATGACGGAACGGTCGACCCCTGCTACGTTCCCACGGGAGCACACCTCCTGGCCGTGGCTCTCGTCGGTACGCCTTCCGGTAACAACCCCTTGGGTAACAAGAAACCATACCTCGGCGCCGACAAGGCCGGAGCCGTGCCCGACTACGACCGCGTAGAGAACTGGGGGGCCTTCGCAGATATTACCGTTGCCCCCTACGGCGGACGGGGCAACTACATCCTCATGGACCACGCCTTCAAGTCGCCCATCCTTTACTACAAGGCCAATCGAAGGGCCAAATTCCAGGCAGACCTTACTGCATATCTTGCCGTGGCCGACGAGAGGAAGAGTAGCTATACCTTTCAGGCCGCCTACTACTTCGCCGACAATTACCTGATCACCGGTCCCTCGCCCCGTGCCCCTTTTGGTTGGAACGGTTGCGGAAAAGCCACCTTCACGCAAGGCCAGACGGCAAACGGCTCCTTTGCCGACCTCATCGAGATCAAGGGAACGCGAACCGTTCCCGAAAACTGTCTCTCTGCCCGAGTGCAGAACTCCGAGGAATTCCTCTTGATCTCGGCCGGACCTGACGGCGTCTTCGGATTCCAGGGGCAGGAAGGCAAATGTGACGATATCGCCAACTTCACCGTGCCGCAGAAATGGTCACAATAGGCCGACCCCTCTGAGCCCAACACCCGTCACCCCCGGAGACGCCCCCCGCCGCTCCGGTGCTGTGCGCAACGACCAGTCCCCTTGAGGACTCGTTCCCGGACGAAGATTGCCGGCTACCCCTGGCGGCCCGTCAACCAGTGCCCTTTTCGGCTCGCCCACACAGTGGTCCCGCCCGCCCCCAGCCGCTAGACTGTCTGCCCGACGCCCCAAACGCGTCTCCGAACAGCTCCAATGGGGCGAGATCACCGAACAACAGGCCCAGGGAGACCACACGATGCTCATTCCTGTGACAAACACCCTGCTTCTCGTCCTGCCCTTTCTGACCGCCGCTGAGGGCGATACATCGACCCCCTTAACACGTTCGGGAGGGCCCCGCTACCCGGATCATTCAAAGCTCATGATCTGGCGCGACGCCTCCGGCACCGAGCACCCGGTCCGAACGCCTGACGACTGGGCCAAACGCCGAGCCCACATCCTCCTCGGCATGCAGGACGTCATGGGCCCCTTCCCGCTGCCCTCTCGAAGAGTCCCACCCGACATTCAGACGCTCGACTCCACCGAGATGCCCCGTTTCATCAGAAAGAAGATCAGCTATGCCACCGAGCCGGGCTGCCGCGTCTCGGCCTACCTCTTCCTCCCCAGGCAGGCCGCGTCACGCGTCCCCGCCGTTCTCTGCTGCCACTCCACGGCTCAGAGGGGAAAAGACCGGGTCGCCGCCGTCGAGCAAGGCCCGCGATCCAGACAATATGCCTTCGAGCTGGCAGAACGCGGGTACATCACCATTGCCCCGGACTACGTCACCTTTGGCGAGCACAAGTGGGACCCCTATTCCCATGGCTACATCAGCGCATCGATGAAGGGCATCTGGGACCACATGCGGGCCATCGATGTCCTGTTGTCGCTGAAAGAGGCCGACCCCAACCGCATCGCCGCTATCGGCCACTCCCTCGGCGGACACAACGCCATGTTCGTCGCAACGTTTGATCCGCGCATCAAGGTCATCGTCAGCAGTTGTGGCTTCAACGCCTTTCACAGATACCGGGGAGGCGATCTCAAGGGCTGGTCCCACAACGGCTACATGCCCAAGATCCCGTCCTACCGGGGCTGGCAGAACATGCCCTTCGACTTCCACGAGGTCGTCGCCGCACTCGCCCCCAGACCCTTCTTCGTCAACGCCCCCCTCAAGGACGACAACTTCGACGTCCGAGGTGTCAACGAAGCGATCGAGGCCGCCCTGCCGGTCTATCGCCTCCTGGGTGCCGGCGACGGAATCACCGTCGTCCATCCCGACTGCCCCCACGACTTCCCGGACGCCGTCAGGCAGCAGATCTACGACTGGATGGACAAGCAGCTCGAATTCCATCCTCCAGCCGATGCCCCCAAACCATGAAAGGATGCCCGATGGACAGGTGTCTCATGCTCTGCGTCCCGTTGCTGGCGGCCTGTGGAGTCTCTGCCATGGCCCAGGAGCCTTCTCTCATGTGGTGTCCCGGCGTCAAGGATGCCGACGCCGACTACTACGTCGCATTTCGCGGCCACTTCGAGCTCCCGGCCGACACTCGCATCGAACTCCGCACGCACGGTGCCTCCTGGTTCGTCGTCTGGCTGAATGGCCAGTACGCAACCGAAGGTCCGGCCAGATTCCACATTCGCCACCCCGAGTATCAGGTCCACTCCCTCAACCTGCCCGCGGGCAAACACGTGCTGGCCGTCCAGGTCCATCACATCGGCGTCGTCACTCGTATGCTCGACAACATGCCGCCGTGCCTCTATGCCGTCGTCCGCGCAGGAGATCGCGACATCCCCATCCGGTGGAAATGTGCCCGTCTGGGCGGTTACGCACCTCAGGTCAAGCGTCTTAACCCCCAGTTCGGCTGGATCGAATGGTGCGATACGCGGCACGTCCCCGCCCGCTGGCGAGAGGCTGCCTTTGACGACACCGCCTGGGCCGACTCCGTGCCCGCCAAGACCCGCATCGGGCCCCTCAAACCGGTCACCATCGCCCCGGTGCACAGCTTCACCCACCCCGGAAAGATCATTGCCCAGGGACCCTTGGCCGAGTCCTTCGGTTACGAACTCGACAACCAGGCCGCCAGATTCTTCCTTCGCGACCTGAGCTGTCAGAAGCTCCCACCCCAAGGCCTCTGGCGCCGGTATGACCTCGGTCGTGTTCGCCTCATGCGGCCACGCTTCGTCCTGGACCTGCCCGCCGGATCGGTCGTCGAGTTCGCCTACTCCGAGGCCATGGCTCACGACCGCGTCTCTCCTTGGATCACCCTGTCCGCCGGCGACTCTTGCAACCTCGACCACTACGTCGCCCGTGGGGGTCCCCAGGAGTTCTTCCCCCTGACACCGCGAGGCGGACGCTTCGTCGAGATCCACGTCCTCGCCCCCACCGATCAGATCCGCTTCCTCAAGGAAGAATTCATCGAACGCTGTTACTACGACCGGCCGCAAGGCGCCTTCACATGTGCCGATGATCTGCTCAACCGGATCTGGAGCGTCGGCATCGAAACCCACCGCGCCTGTGCCGAGGATGCCCTGATCGACAACCCCACTCGTGAACGCGGGCAATGGGCCGGCGATGTCGTAACCGTCGGTATGGACATCGCCGCCGCCGGCTACTCCGATGTCCGTCTCTGCCGCCGAGGGCTCGTTCAATGTGCCCAGTGCGCCCGTGAAGACGGCCTCATCGCCGGACTCTGCCCCGGCGGACCGGCCTTCCTCTCCACCTACTCGGCGCAGTGGATCACCGCCTGCGTGCACTACTGGGAACTCACCGGCGACCGAACCCTGCTCGAGGAACTCTTCGATGCCGCCGAACGGAACATCGCTGCCTTCGAAAAGGCCGTCACCGCCGATGGCGTCAAGGACGATCTTGGCTGGGCCTTCGTCGACTGGGGATACGTCCGCAATGAAGGCCCCGTCGACATCGGCACAAATCTCCACTACTTCGGCGGCCTCCGAGACATGGTCCGCTGGTGCCGCGAACTCAACAAGCCCGAAGGGGCCTCCCACTACCAGCAGGCGGCCGACCGCATCGCCGCCATCGTCCGCAGATACTTCGATTCGCAGAAGAAGGGCCAGACATTCGACTGGGACAAGATCGGCTATCACCGCGCCGCCCTGGGCCTGAAGCTGGGGTTCTTCCAGGCCGCTGCCGAGCAGGAATGCATCGCCTTCATGAAAGCCCACATACTGCGGTGCTTCCCCAACGACAGCGACGCCCCACGCCTGAGCGATCCCGGCCGCAACCAGAGCCGCCTGATCACCCCCTACTTCGCCCACTACGCCATGCCCCTCCTGATCGAGAGAGGCATGATGGACTTCGTCCTCGATCAATACCGCAAGTGTTGGGGCTGGGCCCTCCAGGACGATCGAACCACCTGGGTTGAAGTCTTTGACACCCGATGGACGCACTGCCATCAGTGGGCCGGGTGCCCCACCTGGCAACTCACCCGATACGTGCTCGGCCTGACGCCGCGATACGACCTCGGCCCCAGGCACTATGCCCTGTCCCTTCTCCCCGGCTCGCTCGACCGTGCCGAAGGTGCCATACCCCTGCCCGACGGCTCCGGTTCCATCCGCATAAGCTGGACCCGAACGGGCCAGGGCCTCCAATACACGATCCAGCCCCCCTGCCCCATTCAACTGCATCACAACAAACGGATCCCATCCAAGGACGAGGTGATCCCCATCGATCGAGAGGCCACGCTGGTCGTTCCCCCATGACGCGGGCGGCGGGCCCTGTTCCCTTTCGCTGGCGCTATACCGTACAATAGCCCCCTGGCAGCGGTCACCGACCACGACCATCGGGTCGCGCTCGTCGGCAACCCGCAGCCTCAGACAGGAGGACGTACCGTGGTGCTCCTCAAAGCCTTGATCCTCGCCTCACTGGCCGCCTGCTCCGCCACCGCCGATGCCCAATCGCAGCCCGCCAGGGTCTTCGAGCTCAAACGAGAGCCGCTGCCGACAGACATGGTCGGACGGCCTCCCTACTCCCGGAGCCCCGGCAGTTTCGAAGAGATCAAGACACTTCCCCCCGGTGTCACCGCCGCAGTCGCTCGGACGGAAAAGCTTCGGATGAACACCGACCCCCCGGCATCGTTTCAGATCATTGTTGCCAAGTCTGCCAAGGATGGCGCTCAGTGGGATCGTCTGTTCGTCGATTCTGATGGCGACGGTCGGTTCGCCGACTCCGAGCGATTTGACCTCTCTCGTTCCGATGGGGCCGTCCAACTCGAACCCCGCCAGCAGAACATGCTCTCCGCGTACATCCGCCCCATCAAACTCATCCTGAAGTCGGGCCAGAAGCAGTCTGACTATTGGATCTCGATCCATCTAATGTCCTTCCCGGGAAACCAGCCCTACCTCCGATACATGAGCCACACATGGGCCGTCGGCAAGGTCACATTGGGTGACACAACCAACCTCCTGGCTGTCCACGATCTGGGTCTGACAGGAAGGTTCGACCGATGCTTCACCCTGCACCCCAGGGAGCCGGGCTCCCAAAACGTCCAATTCCACGTACCATCATGCCAACTCTGGATCGACGTCAACGGCGACGGACACTTCCGGCTCGACGCGTACGGTGAAATGGGATCGGAAAACCGCTGGCTCACCCCCCTGATACGCCGGGGAACCGCCTTCTACGAATTGAACGTCGCGCCCGACGGCAACTCTATCCGCGTCACCCCGGTCTCCCCGAAGGTCGGCAAGCTCACCTCCCCCAGAGGGTTCAAGGGTGGCAAAATCTTCGGCCCCGAAATCGCGCTACGCCTGTCGGATTCAGGGGAACCTTCTGAGGTACCGATGGGCCGCTACGGCCTATTCTCCTACACCTGGCAAGAGCAGAAATCACTGATGGTTATCAACGACGGCTTCGGCGGAGAACCGTTCGAAATCAAAGCCGATCAGACAACGGCGCTGAAGGCAGGACCGCCCTTGGAGATTCGCACGAGCGCCGAGCTGAAAAGGCCCGAGGCCAAGAGCTCCAATTGGCCCTGGCGATCCGAACCCCAACCCGAGGCAAGACTCTCCCTGGAAGTCTTCGACTGCGCCGGTCGCGAGATCTCCCTCATCACCGACACCACGGGCAGTAGCAGGCCGCCTGCCCCCAAGTTCAAGGTGACGGATTCCACCGGAAAAACCGTCGCGAGCGGCACCTTCGAGTACGGCTGAGGCCTGACCTGCTCGTACTCGTGGCGAGTACCCAAGAGCGTTAAAGGCACCGTGACCATCACACCGCAATGGACCGGCTGTCCTTTCCCCATCGGCAAGGCACAGCCCGCAAAGCTGGGCCTGACGGAGTAGAGTCGCTTCTGCTCGGCCGCGTCCGGGTATCGGCAGAACTGAACGGCAAGACACAAAGCCAGAGCCCGAACCTCAGGCCTGAGCCCGTCGGACTTGTACATAACAGTCCACAACGGCCTCTCGCCTCTGGATCGGGCTCTAGGAAATTCCACCCGTCTGTGATCACGCACGTCGTCAGGACGTGTAGATCTTCTTCATCAGGGCGCGAATCTGGCCTTCGATCATGGCCTTCATCGGTCGGAACAACAGCGGAAGGTCCGTAACCGTCAGTACGGCCTTCTTGTCGAGGAACTCGATGTACCCCTTCGCCCCCGCCACCGAAACCGTGGCCTTGTCACCATCCCACCCCAGGTTCACCTTATTCCCCGCAAGGCTGTATTCCTGTGATGCCGCCTTCTCGGCAAGGTGCTTCCTGCTCGCATCGGCATCCATTCCATGCTCATATTCCAACTTCATGACCGGTTCGCTCACGTAGACATCCTCCTGTGATACGGATACCTCGTTCGACCCAAGTGCTACCATCATGTCGCCAATGCCAGGATAAGTCCAGCCCTATCACGACAGATATCGGCGCCGTGGTTCGACCTGTCGGTCTATAATACGTTATCCCTCGCCTCCACGCCACCGTCAGTTCGATCTGGACCGCTCCGACCGTCGAGGGTATCCTCATGCCGCGTTCATCAGATCCGACGCAGCCAGAACCCGACAGGAGGCACGCTCGCCATGGCCCTTCACACTGGAATCCTCTGCACGTCCGTCCTTTGCCTCGTCTCACTCTGCACGGTGAATGCCCTAGCCCAGCAAGCGGGCCCAGTCACGGTCCAGATCAACACGGCCAAGACCGCCGAGCCCATTTCACCCTACATCTACGGCCAGTTCATCGAACACCTCGGCTGGTGTATCTACGGCGGCATCTGGGCTGAAATGCTCGAAGACCGCAAATTCTTCTACGCCGTCGCGGCAAAGGAATCACCCTGGAAGACCCTCGGCGGCAACGCCGCCGTCAGCATGGTCAAAGACAATGCCTACGTCGGTGCCCACACCCCGCAAATCACACTATCGAGCGAAGGCTCGCAGGCAGGCATCACCCAGGGCTCCCTGGCGCTGCTTAAGGACCGCCGATACGTGGGCCGCATCGTGCTGGCGGGCGATCCGGCCGCCGCACCGGTTCTTGTCAGTTTGATCTGGGGGAGCGACTCCTCCGACCGTCAGACCATCACCATCGATACGCTGACCCCGGAATTCGCCAAGCCCCCCCTCAACTTCACGGCCGGTTCTGACTGCAACAACGCCCGCATCGAAATCGTCGGTCGCGGAAAGGGGAACTTCCGTGTCGGAACCGTCTCCCTCATGCCAGCCGACAACATCCACGGCATGAGGGCCGACACCCTCAAGCTCCTCAAGGAACTCAACGCCCCGATCTACCGCTGGCCGGGCGGGAACTTCGTCAGCGGATACAACTGGAAGGACGGCATCGGTGATCCCGATCGACGTCCGCCACGGAAAAATCCGGCCTGGAAGGGTGTCGAGCACAACGATTTCGGCATCGACGAATATATGCTCTTCTGCCGCGAGATCGCCACCGAACCGCTTGTGGTCGTCAATACGGGCTTGGGCAATGTCACACTCGCCACGGAGATGGTTCAGTACGCCAACGGACCTTCCGACACGCCCATGGGATCCCTGCGTGCCAAGAACGGCCACACCGAACCCTACAAAGTCCGCTACTGGGGCATCGGAAACGAGATGTATGGCAACTGGCAACTCGGACACATGCCGCTCGAAAAATACGTCCAGAAACACAACACCTTCGTCGACGCGATGCGGACCATCGACCCCTCGATCAAGTGCGTGGCCGTCGGAGCCGTCGGTCCCTGGAGCGAAACCACCCTCAGACACTGCGCAAATCATATGGACCTGATGAGCGAGCACTTCTATTGCCATGAGAAGAAGGACCTCATCGAGCATGTTCGCCAGATCCCAGACAACGTTCGCCGCATCGCCCATGCCCATCGCGAGTACCGCAAGAAGATCGATACCCTCAAGGGCAAAGACATCCGAATCGCCATGGACGAATGGAACTACTGGTACGGCCCCGACCTCTACGGCGAAATCGGC
The DNA here is from genome assembly GCA_964446835.1 of uncultured Planctomycetales bacterium. Taxonomy (GTDB): domain Bacteria; phylum Planctomycetota; class Phycisphaerae; order UBA1845; family JAFGLZ01; genus CAYUQT01. The sequence goes on from CAYUQT010000017.1 coordinate 100,194, forward strand.
ACACGATACTTCCTCAAGGATGCCCTTGGCATCGCCATGGGCCTCAATGAGTACTACCGCAACACCGACATCATCTTCATGGCCAACTACGCACAAACCGTCAACGTCATCGGCGCCATCAAAACGAGCAAGACCGCCGCGGAATTTGATACCACCGGCTTGGTCCTCAAACTCTACCGGCAACAGTTCGGCTCGATTCCGGTCAGTTGTGTTACAGAGGCCGCTCCTTTGGACGTCATGGCCGCCCTCACAACCGATAGCAAAACGCTTACCGTTTCCGTGGTCAATCCGACGACCGAGAAACGCTCCCTGATGATCGATCTGAAAGGATGTTCCGTCGCCGGGCCGTCTCGCCTCTGGCGCATTACGGGAGCCGACCCCATGGCCTATAACGAGCCCGGTAAACCCCAGCGAGTCCGGATCGAGGAGAGTTCGCTCACCGCAGACCCAGGACGGCTCGAGACGCCGCCCCTGAGCGTTTCCGTGTATGCCTTGTCCGTCCGCTGAGAGCGCTGCATGGCAACAGCCGGCGGTCGGCTCAAGTTCGATGAGCGAAAGCGTACGCAGGGGCACGACACGATGTCTGAACTGAAGACCCGCCAACCCGAACCGGAAGTGATGGACACCCCCGCGAATGTCGAGGCCTACGCCGCCGCCGACTTCTCCCAGGTCAACCAGGCGTTTGTCGACTGCCTGCTCACACGGGTCGGACTGCGCGAGGCCGCCGTCGCCATCGATCTCGGCACGGGCCCCGCCGATATCCCGATTCGGCTCGCAGCGGCGCGCCCCACTTGGCGAATCGTCGCCGTGGATGCCGCACCCAATATGCTCACCCGGGCGAGGCGAGACATCGACGCCATCATGCCCCGCCCGAACATTGAACTCGTCCTGGCAGATGCCAAGACCATTCCACTGCCATCGCAGGCCTTCGACGTCGTATTCTCCAACAGCATCCTGCACCATCTGACCGATCCACTCGCATTCTGGCGTGAGGTCCGTCGACTGGCCCGCCCCGGCGCGATCGTCCTCATGCGTGATCTCGCCCGCCCCGCAACCTCGGAGATCGCCCGAAACATCGTCCAGCAGTATGCGGCCACAGAATCTCCCATCCTCCAGGAAGACTACTACCGATCCCTGTTGGCCGCCTATACGCCCGACGAGATCCGGTCACAGCTCACGGAGAGTCACCTAGGCATGCTTCAGGTCGCCATGATCACCGATCGCCACCTGGACGTGTTCGGACACGTGGAGTAACCGCCGACGTCTATGCGCATCTCTGAACAAACGGTCCTGGATATCCGCCGCGCTCTTCTGGCGTGGTTCTCCCCTGAGGCACGTGGCATGCCTTGGCGGCGGACGCGGAACCCCTACGCCATCTGGGTCTCTGAGATCATGCTTCAGCAGACGCAGGTCGCCACCGTTACACCGTATTACCGTCGGTTTCTCGCACGATTCCCCGACTGTCGATCATTGGCAGAGGCCCCCCTCGACGACGTGCTCAAGCTCTGGGAGGGCCTCGGCTACTACAGCCGGGCTCGGAACCTTCACAAGGCCGCCCGACAGATCGTCGTTCGCTTCAATGCCAGAATCCCTGACTCCACATCAGACCTGATGTCCCTGCCCGGAATCGGACGTTATACCGCGGGGGCCATCGCCAGCATCGCCTTCGATCAGGATGAACCCGTCCTCGACGGAAATGTGACTCGCGTCTTCTGCCGCCTCTTCCGAATACGTACCCCCCCCAAAGATGCCTCGACCCAGAAGAAGCTCTGGTCACTGGCACAACGTCTTCTTCCGGCCGGCAAGGCCGCCGCGTTCAATCAGGCCCTCATGGACCTCGGCGCGACCCTCTGTACACCGCAAGACCCACTCTGCCATGCCTGTCCCCTTCACGATCTCTGCCTGGCCAGGCTGAGAGGCCAGCAACAGGCCCTTCCGGTCAAGGTGACCCGAAAACCCATTCCCCATTACGACATCGCAGCCGGTGTCATCTGGAAGAACAGACGGATTCTCATCAGCCGCCGACGAGAAGAGGGCCTGCTGGGCGGCCTCTGGGAACTCCCCGGCGGGAAACGGGAACCTCGTGAGAAGATTGAGGACACCCTCGCTCGAGAGATTCGAGAGGAAGTGGGCATAGAAATCCATCGTGCCACCCCCCTGATCACCGTGCGCCACGCCTACAGCCATTTCCGGATCACCCTGCATGTCTTCGAATGCCACCACCGTCGAGGACGCCCCGTGCCCAGAGGCTGCACAGAGTGCCGATGGGTACCCCTGGCGGAACTCGACCACTATGCCTTCCCCAGGGCAAATCAGAAGGTCCTGGAAGCATTAAAGGCCCACCACCCCGCCTTCCGATAACCTCATGATGCCGCCGGCCTGAAATATCGACATGCTCACCCCCTTTGTCTTCACCTCCGATGGACTGTCCAGGGGGTGAAGGATAGAATTCTCATGGTCGGCGTGGACTCATCGTTTCAGATCAACTTCTTGTGGCTTGAAGAGAGCATGTACTCATGATGAACTATCGCAGTGGAGGCTTGCTAGCGGGTCTGATGGCCTTGGTTGTCCTTCCGGCCTGTATCGTCCTGCCCGACAGCAACGACTTTGTGCCAGCCGAGAATCAACCGCCTCAAGTGGTGACCAACGGCAACCAATCCGTGTACGACAACGTCACCGTTCAGCTCGACGCTTCAGCGTCTTATGACCCCGATGGCGATCCACTGACCTTTACCTGGACCAAAGTGTCGGGCCCCAATATCGTTCTGGTCGGGGCGGACACGGCCGTCGCAAGCTTCCAGACCCCTGAGGTCACGGTGCTCACCCAAGCCGCTTTTCAAGTGGCCGTTAGCGACGACCATGGCAATACCCGAGCTGTCATTGTCTACATCAACATCTCGATGCTTCCAAAGCCGCAAGCCGTCGCCGGCAGTGATGTAGTCGCTGATCCTGGAACTCAGGTTACACTCACAGGCTACAACTTTGGACCCCCTGTCACCGTAACGTATGGCTGGAAGCAGATCGCCGGTCCTGAGGTAACCTTGTCCGATCCCAATTCGGCCACAACCAGCTTCACTCTCCCGCAGGTTGCCGGTGTCACGGTGTTCACCTTCGAGTTCACCGTCACAGATGAGACCGGACAGAGTTCCACCGACTCTGTGGACGTCATGGCGACTCCTCGAGTTCGATTCAAGACGACCATGGGCGAATTCCTCATCCGTCTTAACACAGTGAAGGCACCGATCACCGTCGCGAATTTCCTCACATACGTCAATGAGGGCTTCTATGTGGGGCTGATTTTCCACCGCGTCCTGCCGGTCGAAACCGACCCCAACGACTTTGGTGGTATCGTCCAGGGCGGCGGCTGGGACCCGAATCTCAACTCTCCTCAGAGACACGATCCGATCAAACTCGAGTCCAACAACGGCCTCAGCAACCTGCGAGGCACTATCGCGATGGCTCGACTCGGCAGTACTCCCGACTCCGCCACGTCGGAGTTCTACTTCAACGTTGATGACAACACCGATTTGGACTACAGGGACGCCAACTCACCCGGCTTTGCCGTATTTGGCGAAGTGATTGAGGGTATGGACGTCATCGAGGCCATGTCCGAGGTAGCCACCACCCAGAGGACCGCACCCTGGAACCCACAGGTGATCTTCTACGATATCCCCGTGGTAGCCATCATCATCAACGAGGTGACGCTCGAGTGATGGACGCTTGATCCGATTGGTGTCGCCCCATCGGAATGGTTGTCGACCGAAACCGTGAGACCTTGGCTCAGTGACCAGCCGCGCCGAGGAATTCCCTTGACTCATCTACCGATCGCCCGGCCCACCCTCTGCTCTTGGTTGGCCGGACCCACCTGTGTATCATTGTTGGCGGAGCAATATGCGCCGGGAGGCTCGGCGTGAGGACGTGACTTATCACCGGAGAACCATGATGCCCGACGCATCCGCAGCAGCAATACCCGACAGTGCGAGCGCTACTCAGGCTGGTCTTGAGGATGTCCCCGTCTGTAAATCCGCCATATGCCAGGTGGATGGCCGGAAGGGCAAACTCCTGTATCACGGATACGACGTCGTAGATCTCGCCGAACACGCAAGGTTCACGGAAGTCGCCTATCTCTTGTGGTACGGACGTCTGCCCGGTGCCATGGAGTTTCGAGCCTTTCGCGACACCTTCATCGGTTCGATCGATCTGCCGGCAGAAACCACGATGATCTTGCGGATGTTCCCTCGCCACGCTACCCCAATGGAGATGCTGCGCACCGCTGTCTCATCACTGGGACACTGGGATCCGGACAGTGGCAACACCAATCTCGACGCGTGTCTGCGTAAGGCAATCCGCCTGACGACGCGACTGCCTCTGTTGATCACCGCACACCAGCGTTTGCGAAACGGCCTCGAGCCGGTCAAACCAATTCGAGGTCAGACCATCGCCTACAACATCCTCTACACGCTCCACGATCGGGAAATCGAGGAAGTTACCGTCAAGGCGATGGACGTCGCGCTCATCTGCCATGCCGATCACGAGCTGAACGCCTCAACCTTCGCCGCCAGGGTGACCGCTTCGACCATGAGTGACATCTACAGCTCCGTCGTCAGCGCCATAGGCGCCCTGAAGGGGCCGCTGCACGGCGGTGCCAACGAGCAAGTGATGCACATGATCGAACAAATCGGGACTCCGGAACGAGCCGAGGCGTGGGTCAAGGACGCCTTCGCCCGCAAGATGAAGATCCCTGGCTTCGGCCACCGCGTTTACAAGTGTGAAGACCCCAGGTCGCGGATCCTCCGCCACTGGGCCAAGCAACTTGGTGACCACTTCAATGACCATCGACACCTGGATATTGCCGAGGCCGTGCGCACGGCCGTGGAGGCTCAGAAGCAGCTTTACCCCAATGTGGACTTCTACTCCGGTATCTGTTATCGGCTGATGGGTATCCCCACAGAGCTCTTCACCCCGATGTTTTCCTGCAGCCGAATCGTGGGGTGGACCGCCCACATCCTGGAGCAGTGGACCAACAACCGGATCATCCGGCCAAGAGCCGACTACATCGGTCCCGAAGACCTGAAGTACGTACCCATGGATCAACGACAGTAGACGTTCTCAGCCTCAGACTCGCGGTTTCGCCCCTCAGGAGATGGCTCTGTCTCCTGACCGCATCAGAGGCCTGGAGGCCATCTCCACAGCAGACCAATGCGATCAAGAGGTGCTCCATGACGATGTGCAATCCAACCTTGTTGGCCCTTCACCTTCTGTGTTCGTCATGCCTCGCAGTCGCCGCGCAGACGTCGGCCCCCGCCTCTGCGGCAACCCAGCCGTCCAAGCCCTTTTTCGCCCGGCCGATGCTGCTTGGGGCGCATCGCGGTGGAAGAGCCCTCTGGCCGGAGAACACCCTGATTGCCTTCACCTCGACCAACCAGCGATGGCCCGAGGCCATCCTCGAAACCGATGCCCACCTCACCGCCGATGGGATTGTCGTCCTCCTGCACGACGATTCCGTAGATCGTACGACCAACGGCAAGGGGACTATCGGCCTCAAGACCTTTGAGGAGGCGAGGAAACTGGATGCCGGCTATCGCTTCACCCCCGACGGTGGAAAGACCTACCCCTACCGAGACAAGGGGGTGACCATCCCGACATTGGAGGAAGTTCTGAAGGCCTGCCCACACGCCCGCTTTGAGATCGAGTTAAAGCCCGTTGAGGGTGTGGCCGACGCAGTCGTAGAGATCATCAAGAAGCTCAAGGCCGAGAACCGTGTCCTGCTCGCCTCGTTTGATCCCAGATTGACCCTGCGAGCCCGGAAGCTCGCCCCGGAAATCGCCTACTGCTATGAGTTCCTTCAGGGCAGTCTCATGCTCAAGGAACTCCGTTCCGATCGATGGCCTCAGTATCGTCCGACCGCTGAAGTGCTGTCGCTGACCACCCAGCTACTGTCTGCCTATCGGTTCACCGACAGCGAGATCCGCTCTCTGAAGGCCAAGGGAATTCGCGTTCAGGTCCATACCATCAACACTCCCCGACAAATGGAAAAGATGATCGACCTGGGGATGGACAGCCTCCTCACGGATCGTCCCGATCTGCTCGCGAAGGTCCTCGCCGAACGCAAAGAAAAACGATAGGCCCTGAACTGCCCGGGGTAGCAACGCTCCTCTTAGTGGGTCATCCCATAGACGAAGATGTTCACACCCAGTTTGAGGGCATCGGCTTCGGCGTACCCCCGGTTGTAGGGAAATGCAATCTGTTCCCAGCCGTTACTCAGGCTGTAGCGTGAGTAGATCACGCAAAGCGATCCATCACGTGTAATCCCCTCGATTGCAGGACGATGCACGTCGCCCTGCTCGTGTCTGACCAACGGGGTGTAGCTCACCCCTTGGACCTTGTAGACGCTCGAATAGAGCGGATGGTCCGAAGGCAACACGCTCAGATCACTGCTCGGCAACACGCGCTTGATCTCACGACGAAAGGCCACGTCAAACGTCGTACGTCCCGCCGCGGCATCCGCGACGATCACCCCACCACTCTCCAGATAACTGCGAAGGCGGGCGATTTCCTGATCGTTCAGCTTGAAGTCTCGCAGCCCGGTGATGTACAGAATGGGATGCTTGAATACATCAAGCTGACCCAGCGAAACCACCTCACGCTTGAACTGCGTTTGAAGGGTCGTGTTGTCCTGCATGAACTTCAGTAGGCTGGGAAGCGCCGATGGTGTTGGGTCCCAGTCGCCGTCGTGAACCACCTGAGCCAGGACAAACTCATCGCGGGTCGCGCTGCCCTTCTCATGAAAGACCTTCTCCACCGCCCGCATCCGTCCGTACTCGTAGCACGCGATCGCGTACGTCACCATGTTACTGCCGAGCTTGCGGGCATCCCCCCCGACGATCCACACGCCCTGAGCGAAATTCTTCGGTGGATCCTGACCGAACCAACCGTTCGCCAGGTCAATTCGCGAGAAAAACACCGCCGTCCGACATCCGATGTTGAGCCCTTCAAGATATGGAACGTTCACGAATCGCTTCGACACCCCCTCCTGATACTCCACCTTCTTGATGTCATAGTAAGCACTGAACACCGGATCGTCTGACGCTAACGGGGCCAGCTCTCGCTGGGGAAAGACGGCGGCCATCTCACGCTTGAACGAATCGGCAAACTCCTTCGATCCACAGCACGCGTTCGCGAAGATCGTGCCTCCGTCATAGACATATCGTCGCAGCTTGCTGCGCTGCTCATCCGACAGTGAGGGGAACGGTTCATGTCCCGTCAGATACAGGATGGGAATCTCCGTCGGGTCGTAGCTGAAACTCCGCCAATTCGTCTCGAAATGACGGTATCGGATCCCCAATTGGCTGTTGGTCCACTGGAGCAGGTTGCGAGCGTCGTCTGTAACATTGAGCCATCGCGCCTTGTTCACCCGTTGACCGTCCTGCACGGCATAGCTCGCCTGGCCGTAGGCAAGCTTGGCGATCAGTGCAGGCGGTGTCGGTTCTCGTTTTCGCTCGCTACGGCGCAACGGCGTGGCTGGTAACGGCAGAGGCGGCACCGATTCTCCCCCACTGCGCCGCTGAGGAGCCGCCTTCGGAGGTATTCCGTGCCCCGGCAGTTGCAGGTCCGAGTCTTGACCGGACACCCTCGAAGGCCCTGGCAGACTCACGAGCGCCAGTACTGCCAGAACTGCCGCTCTCCGCAGCCATCGAGAACCTTCCACCATGATGTGCACCTCCCCAAGAGGTCCTCTCGGCTCCTCCCAGTGTCGATTATATCGACCGATCACACCTCACACTATCCCATAAACGAAACGCCGAAACGAGACCCGTATTGCGGTGCTCGTTTCGGCGTTCTGCGGGGTTGAACGACGTCTCTGTAGTACGAATACGCCTCTCGATGCGCGTCAGGACTCCAGGTCCTGAAGCATTCGCTCTACAGCAACATCCAACTTGCCTTCTACGTCATACGTTCCGTTCTGAATCGCTTCACGAATGGAAGCCACCTTATCTGTACGGATATCCGGCAGGTCTCTTAGCCTGCCCAACATCTCCGACAGGAAGCTGATTTCCACCGTGTCGAACTCACCTTCAGCATTGTCAGGAACCGATGCTTCCACGCTCCTTTGGTTCGTGATCGCCTGAACTGACTGCAGCCCTAACGGTCCGCCAATGTTCCCGATGTCAGACATAACACTCTCACCTCTACCCATCTGTGCCGGTCCGCTCGAAGACTTCACCGGATCGACCATCTGTACATCTCCCTGGCTGCGCCCTCGCCGGCGCGCGGCACTACCGCACTGTCAACTCACGCATTCCTCCTTGAACGCAGGTTGATAGGACGGGATGGGGTTGTCCGTAACCTTACAGGTCCGTGGGGCTGGTCCTTCAGCCCGAGAGTACCCGCTCTCGCGCTCATCTACTCTGGAGTATCGGAGCGAGAACCCAGGCGACTTTAGGCTTTTTACATGACATTCTCTCATCGATATCCCATTGTCTTACAACATCTTACACTAGTTGGCCTATGCAATCAAATCTCCGATAAATTCCCAACAGCGCGCTTCCTTTTCCCTGGTGCCTCAATAGCTACTTTTATCGGTCCCTTGATCTTAGTGTTGTCGAAAGTTTCTTTCTAGGTCCTCACCCATCTCCTCTCCCTCACAATCGTAGTGTCGTTTTGTGTCACTTCCCTGGCCTGAGATGGTGTTCCAAGAACTCGAAAGTCCCCTTCCCGCTGATCTGGTGGACACCATTGAAAAACTCTATCGCCGTCCGATCCCCAATTCCCAGCCGATCGTACAAACGCCGCACCTTTGCATATTCCCATGCCACCCATTCGTCCAGAGCAACCCCGTCGTCATGGCCACGCTCCACCATGAACGGTCGCGGAACCATAAGGCTGGCCATCTCAGCATAGTTGAACGTGTTCCCCAAATCGAATTCCGGCATCTCCCACTCACCCGTAAACATATAGCTCATCGCGTGGTCCATGTTCGTGTTCTTGTAGATCCACTCGTTGAAGTCGCCGGAACAGATCGATAGGCAGTACCGCTCCAGAATCGGCGGTACACGAACCGCCGTCTTACCACCATAGGAAAGCCCGTAAAACGCCATCCGACCGCCATCGACAAACGGCAGGCTCGCCAACCACTCCAGCGTCCGCTCATGCTGACCGATGATGAACGAGAACAGCGACAGCTTCAGCGGATTGGCCTTTCGCTGGATCATGCGGAATCGGTCTTCACCGATGTAGGGATTCTGGGGAGCGTAGACGATGAACCCACGATCGGCCAGTTTGGCCCCAAAGGTGTGATAGCAATTCTCAATCTTGGGATCGACCACATCCGTCGGTCGCCCCTCCAAACCATGCTGGCAGACCACAACAGGCCGACGCTCACCTGCCTTCAGGTCCTTCGGTACGAGCAGCACACCGTAGGCAAAGACCCCTGGCCAGACATCAAGCATGACCTCGTAGCCGCGCCATCGCGGTTGGTCAAGAATCAAGCGAGTCCTTGGATTCGCGGGCATGGTCGGCGATGGCAGCCGCCCGATGACCTCCTCCCACAAGTACTGCCGATAGAATCGGCAGGACGTCTGCCACTTCTCAATGCTGGACGCATCCGCTTTGCTCCAGAATTCCTCCCGTCGGAAGTGCGACTGACGCACGAGCCGCTGAGTGAACTCAATCATCTGATTAAACTGTCTCTGCAAACGTCCTTGAGGCTTATAACCCTTTCGAGAATCTGTCGGCGGAACACCATTCGGCTTGATCGTCCTTGTGATCGCGCCACCGTTCAGTGCGGAGAGGAACGACGCAATCGTTGGTTCCGTCCCCGGTTGACCGGTGCCACCAATCGTCAACTCAAGCTTGTTGATAGCACCAATGCGATCGTAGATCACCTTCGCCCGCTGGAACTCGGCCTCAACGCTCTTGATATCGGTTCCGGCCAGTCGCCCGGGTGCGGCCCCGCTCCGCCCCTCGCGGGCCTTTGGGGGTCCATCGACCCACGGCCCCTGAGAAGCACCAATGATGAGCATACGAGGCGCAACCATTCCGGCCAGTTCGGCATCACCGAATTCTCTCAGCAACGACCAGACATTCCGATAGATCGGCTCCGACCAGACACCCTCTCTCGCACCGAAGTATCCCGACACCACCGTCGCCTCGATACGGGTATCCAGCGCCGCACTGTACAGGGCCAGAAGTCCCCCTTCTCCATAACCGATGATCCCCACGGGCATCCGTCTGCCCTCGGCCATCAATAGAAGAACATCAATCCCGGCCAGTACCTTCTGAACCTCGTAGCCGATCACGTGACGCCCCACTTCATATGCCATCCGATAGATGAACTCGCGATGCGGCTGGTTGACCATGCGAACATGGGGGCTGCCAGAGAACGTGTCGGTGCGATCGAGCAGCATCGGCACCAGAACCATGCACCCGTTCTCCGCCAGCCTCCGCGCGAACTGAGCCTCCGGCGATACCCCGGGAGCCAACCCCACGAGCATCTCGGGCGTCCAATCGGCATCGGGCAACGCAAGAATCCCGGCGCTAGCTGGCTGATTGGGTAGCAGGAGCAGCCCCTCCCCCTCCATGCCCTCCATCACTCGCCAACGGACTGCACGAACCTCGTATCCATCGCCGCAAGCTACTGACAACGCGGATGAAGGAGACGATATATACTCCAAGGCAGGATTCGAGGTTCTTGGGTCCACCACACCGATGATGCGACGGAGAGAAGGCCTGTGCCCTTCGATCGAACGCCGGTACGCCTCCACCGAAGAGTAATCTCGCTTCCAGAAATCATCGCGCCGGGCCACCGAACCGGCGATCTCGCTCGTCAGAAAGCGGTCGATCCCGGTGACCATCTCCGCAGCAAGATCCCCCTGAACCGTCAGCTCGCAAGTGCCGCTCAGAGGCTCCCCACCCAACACAATCGTCCACTCAAACATTACGAGAACGGAAGCCCACATCAGCGTACGCTGAGTCCTGAACACTCTCACTCTCCTTGAACTGGCTGAACCACAGAAGCGTACCACTCGCCTAAGGATTGGATGAAGCTGCTACTCTGACCCAACGGGAGTCGGCCGACTGGCAGCGGTCTTGGTCGTTGCCGTGGCCGTCTTCCGAGCTGCGTATTCGATCAGGATCTCGACATGATCCGACACGCACTCGGCCAGCGCCTGAAGGTTGTACCCCCCTTCCAGAATGCTGAGTACGCGCCCCTCGCACACGTCGGCGGCCAGGTCCAACGTCGCCTTGTGCATATAGTTGAAGCCGTCAATCGTCAGGTTCATCCCGGCCAGAGGGTCGCGCGTGTGCGCATCGAAGCCCGCGGAAATCAGAATGAATTCGGGACGAAACTTCCGGGCCGCCGGAAGAAAGCTCTCCTCAAATGCCCTGCGATAGGCCTCGTCCCCCAACCCCGGATTCATCGGCAGGTTGAGCTTGGTACCCTTGGCACGGCCCTCGCCGATTTCGTGAGGCCACCCGGTACCAGGATAGCACGTGCTGGGATGCTGATGGAGGGAACAGAAGAACACCGTCGGGTCCCTGTCGAAGCTGTGCTGAGTTCCGTTCCCGTGATGAACGTCCCAATCAAGAATCAGAACCTTCTCGTACGAATGCTTCCGCTGGAGATGCCTGGCCGCTATGGCGATGTTGTTAAAGAGACAGAACCCCATCGACCGGTTGTGCTCGGCATGGTGCCCCGGTGGACGAACGGCGGCAAAACCATTCGCACAACGCTTGGTGGCCACGGCATCTGCAAGCTCCAGAACAGCCCCGACCGCCAGCAGCGCAATCTCGTAAGACTTGCTGCAGATCGCCGAGTCTGGAGTATCGATAAACGGCTCGCCGCGCAGACACGTCTCGCGAACTCGCTCGACGTACCGCCGATCATGAATCATCGCGATGGAATCCACGTCGGCAAATCTCGGGGCGATCCGAACCGTCTTGCCCACAAGCCCGTCCTGTTCCAGTCGTTTGGAAATCGCTGCCAGGCGATCTGAACGCTCCGGGTGCCCCTGGCCGGTCTGGTGGAGCTCATACCGCTCATCAAGAACGAGACCCGACTTCTGCATGACGTCTCCCCGACATGATGAACAGGCCTATGCTACCACATGCGGGACGACTTGGCGCCCCAAATTCGATCGTCCGGACGCTAAAATACGAGGAGATTCTGATGAGGTCGTCAAAAGGCGGCGGTGGGATTCGAACCCACGAATAAGGGTTTTGCAAACCCTCGCCTTGGTCCACTTGGCTACGCCGCCGAACGCTAACCCTTGTGGAGGATAGCGCAACTGCCGAAGTCCTGTGATCTTACTTTACCAAATCGATTCTCGTCAACCCCTTGCCTGTCTCAACAGCTGCAAATCCTTCTCCCACATCCCCTATCAAGGACTTGGCAGAAAACAGTCGATAACCTACAATGTAGTGAGGTCGGATGCTGCGCCATTCGATCCTGGCCGCCGTGAGGCGTTCGGCGCGACGCCGTCTGCCCGCCGCGGCCTGAAATCCTAGGGGACGTAGCTCAGTTGGGAGAGCGCCGCGTTCGCAATGCGGAGGTTGCGGGTTCGACCCCCGTCGTCTCCACTCATAACCGAAAGGGCATCGGACTCCGGACCCGATGCCCTTTTCGTTTACACGTTTGCCCCGTGTTTTCGTGCTACACGTAACAGCTCGCGCCGAATCCCCTCCGATACAGCCGGCTGATGCTTGGCCAACATGTCTTCCACTCGATCGTGAACCCTTGCCAGCATCGGCAGGCCAAAGTGTGGCTGCCCGCCTCTTCCGAACGAACCCCCGCCGTAATGCTCCCCGCTCCGCAAATGGGCCAGCGTATGGGGGTGGGTCAGGAAATCCCCACCCAATGCCACCTCGGCAATCGCATCGAAGCCCAGTGTCTGCTCGTCAACGCGAATCCCTTGTTGCAGCCGCTCCGACATCTCGATCAGATCGTGATCGATCACAATCTTCTCAGCCGATACCCCGGCTGCATTGGCGATCGTGCCCAACCCATGAATCGAATCCCCCCCCGCCAGAATCATCGCCGCCGTCGCCAGAACCGCCTCCGCGCCAAGTTGGACGTCGATCCCCGGTGAATCCGTGAAGCCGATGCAGCCGCATACCGGAATGCCCAATCCATGCAGAAGCTGGATATAGGCCGCATCCATCAACGTTGTCTCCACACCTCCGGCCGTCACGTCGCCCACACGCATGTTGAAACCGAACACCGACGATCCTGCCATCATCGGCAGCCCCGGCTGAAGAACTTGCGCCGCCACCATGTGAAACATCGTCTCGCCCAGGCACTGAAGCAGAGTGCCCGCCAGCGTAAACGGACTGGTCGCCCCGGCCATCGGACAGGCCCCGCCTGTCATCGGGATCCAGCGAGACGACAGAAACTCCATCATCTCACACTCGTGTGGCCCAAGACGCAGAGGGCTCGTGACGTGGCTGCCGAACGTGGCGATCGGTCGCTTCCGGAAATCGTCGCCACTCAGAATCGCCTCCAGCATCTCGACCCATAGATGCATCGACGCCATGTCGGCCGGATTCCCCGTCACATGCTTGGTCGTGTTCGACAGAAAATCGAGGAGTGTTCTCGCGTTGCTCTGTTCGATCGGTACGTCGCTGACTCCCTGGTCCATCTTGTAGATGCTGTTCACCAAAGGCAATGCATCGCCGATTCGAGTGTGTCGCGCCACATCGGCCAATACCGGCGGCCGAGGGCCTTTCGAATAGTCGATGATTACCGGATCCAGCACAAGCGACATCCGTCGCCGATCCCCTCCCCCAATCCGCAACGATCGACCATCGATCGTCTCCAGGTGGCAGACGCCGGGAATCCCCTTCAGATACTCCGATGCCATTTCGCGGGGGATTCGCACCCGGCCAGCCCCTTCGTCCAACCTTGCACCGGCGTGACGAAGCCTCGCACGCAACCCGTCCGATGCAACCTCAACACCGACCTCCTCCACAAGCCGAAAGGCCTCTGCCGTCAGACGGCTCTGTTCAGCCTCACTCAAAACCGACAGCGTCAGTTCGCTCATCCTGAATTACCTCCCGAACACAGAGTAGTGCCACCCCCGCTCATCGGCCAGCACAATCCGCACCCACCCACCATCGATCCCTCGATACATGGAAGCGGCATCCACTCACCTCCGAACCGCCGCCACCTGAGGTACAATGATTCCTCGATGCCTGCAGCTCCCATTTCAAGGGATTCCAGGCGATCACTCTCGGCATCCGATAATGGGTACATGACACAGGTGCGGACAACCTCATGAGTACATCGTCTCCCTCTCCCACCGACAAGGCGCGTCACACTGTCCTGGAACTCTACGCCCAGCGAAGGACATATGACGCACTCGAACTGGGGTGTCATGTCCTCCGCCGTGCCCCTCATGATGTCGACATTCGAAATGTTCTCTTGGCCTGCTATGCCAGATTGGGTCTCTCTGAACTCGCCGTGCAGACCGCCGAAGGGCTTCCCGAGGGCGCCCGCTGTCAACCGGAGTTCCTATCGGCCGTGGACCAACTCAGAAGACTCCCCCGTGCGAGGGTGGCCTGGACCGCCTTCGCCAGACAGTTCGATCTCAACCTTGCGGCCCTGGCAACTCGAATTCCGGAGGCAGCCGCCATCCGCAACGAGTGGAATGCACGAGGAGCCACCGGATTTGAACTCTACCGATGCACCGACGGCTCACTGCAGATCTGTCAGAGAGACAGCCAACACCTGCCACTCTGGTGGCCGAAGATCACCGATCACTCGGCGGAGATGTCTCAAGTCCACCTGCCCGAAACCAAGGGGTCGCTGCAACCCCCGTTCCTCTTCACAGGAATGGGGGCCTATCATCTGCTTCATAAGATCTGCATCGAGACGTATCACATCTACCTCAACTACAGCCCCGCCGTGTACGTGGTAGAACCCGATCTGTCCTACGTCGCGGCCGCCTTCCACCTGCTCGACTGGCGAGAAATCCTCTCACAGGATCGATTCCTCCTGTTTGTGGGACCTGATGCGATTCAGAGATTCCAGACCTATCTGCTGTCTCATGAACAGTCCCCCATCCCTGCCCACCGTATTCACTACACTCATGATGAACGATCGCTCGCCAAACGCCTGAATGATGTCCTCGAGGGAATCGTCGAATACCGAAAGAAGGAGGCCGACGAATTACGCCAAGAGGTGCTGCAGTACTACCAACAGAAGGGCCCCCGATCTCTCGCCAAACGGTTTGGCCATGCCGATCCCGACGATCCGATCCGCGTGCTGTTCCTGACCTCCAGATACACCACCGTCCTGCAGTATACGATTCGAGACTTGGCGCAAGGATTTGCCGCGCTCGGGTATCACACGTCAATACTGACCGAGGAATACGACTTCGCCTGTCTGCCCGCCGCCGCATATCTCCGAACGCTCAGAGACTTCCTCCCCGACCTCGTTGTGATCCCCGACCATCTTCGAACTGAACATGGGGCGACATTTCCGCCCCAACTGCTCGCGGCCACCTGGATGCAGGATCGACTCCCCAACCTCTTGTCACCGGAGGCCGGCCAGTCCGTCAGAACAACCTGCTCCGAACCCGGAGAGCCGGACCTTGTAGCTCCCACGGACTATCCCTTCGGCTACTTCCGTCAGGAGCTGACGAGGGAATACGGTTACCCAGCGGACACCTACCTGTTCTACCCCATCATCCCGGGCAACCCGCAGCTCTATCATCCCGTGGAAGTCACGTCGGACCAATCGGCCCGCTACGGCTGCGACGTCACCTTCCTGAGCAACAGCGGAAAGCCCTTCGATCAGGGGCTCTCGGAAGTGCTGGATGCGTGTCTGCCGCAGACTCATAGAGTGGTCGAAGCCGTGTTCGAAACCGTCCGCGACCGTTATCGCAGTGGCGGAGGACTGCTCTGTCGCACCGAGCTCGCCTCTCTGAACCAACTTCAGAAACTCGCCGAATCTCAGGCGTCGAGCATGGGAATTGACCCGGCCCTGATGAAGGGCTTCGATCTGAGGTTCAACCTCCTGAACGATTGGCTGTGGCGGTACGCAACCCTGGAGTGGCTCGTCGACATGGATATCGACCTCCACCTCCACGGTCAAGGCTGGGATCGACATCCGAGATTCTCCCGCGCCGCCCGCCCCCCTATCAACGATCCTGCAGAGATCTCCGCTCTCTATGCCAGCGCACGTATCGCCCTCCAGATCGGTGCCTATGGCTCGATGCACCAACGGATGATCACGGGCCTCTTCGCCGGTGGGTTCTTCCTCGCACGCGAAACGAGCTACAACTATGGTGCCTTCGACCACCTGCATCCGGAGATGCACGAGGAACCGGTCCTTCTCGATCGACGCTTGGCCGGACTCAACGCACTCATGGAGTTGTCCCGCCGAGACTGCACATCCTTTGAGGAATTCATAGCCCCGGAGAACGCTGCCCTGTTGAAGGACCTCTGCCCCATTGCCGGACAGTCTCTCCCCCCCCATCTTCGCAACGACCTGTCGGCCCTCTGGGAGCATGTGGACCTCCTTATGAGCATCATCCCTGCCGCAGTCTTCCCCGACTGCTGGAACGAAGTCGCTTTCTGGACCCGCCAGGAAATGGCCGACCGACTCGATCGCTTTCTTCACCGTGACAGCGAACGCCGCAAGGAAGTGGCCGCCTACATGCGGCAGCGGTGTCTCGCCAGGCACGGTCCTGAACCGCTGGTACGCCGATTGATTCAGCACATCTGCGGATGCCTGAAGAGGGCCGTCCGAGACGGAGGATCACCTTCGTGCAACGGTTGATCCCATCCCGATCCCTGGTGGTCCTGCTCGATGCGGACGACCTGTGCTGCATCGAGGCAGTCCGGCCACAGGCCCTCGACGGCCGTGTCCTGGTCTTTGACCTCGATCTACACTTGGTCCTCCTGGATCGCGGAATCGATCACCTGACCCCCTACGACCTCATCCAACCCGATGATTGGGTTCGGATCTTCGCCTTCAATGATGACGTCTGGCAGTTCTGGGCCTCACACGCCCGCGTGCCCTTCGAAGGGGTAGACCTGCTGAACATGGCGAGATACCGCCACAGAACTTGCCTGGCCCGCATGGCCTTTGCGGCCTATGTCATCGAACGGGCAATCGATTCCCTTCGACCCGACCGCGTGATAGTCTTCGAAGAACCCACGGGCCATGGCTTGGCACAGCCGATCACCTATCGGAAGATGCCCGTTCTCTTCATGCTGCTCAGAGGAATTGCCGAACAACGGGCCATTCCGATCGACCTGATCCCTCATGAGTCCCAGCCGGGCCGCTCGCCGTATACGGACCAGGTGGCGCCCGGCGGCATCACGCGTCTCGAGCCCATCGACCCCTCGGACCTCTTCCGGCAGAAGCCCGTCATTCTCCTCGCCGGCAGTGGCGTCGATCTCGTCCGTCACCTCCCCCTGATCCGTCGCCTGAGCGAACAGGGCAAGTACCAGCCCGTTCAGCTCTACAAGACCGCGACGCCACAGCAGCTCAGCGACCTGTCCGCCTGTGGGCACCCGTGCTGGCACGATTCACAGGTGACCCATGGCGCCCCACGTCTCGAAAGCGGCACGTTCGTGGACGACGCAAGAGGCTCCTTTCATGCTGCCGGAGAAGGTGCGCCACCCCATCTTTGCTGCATCTTCAACAACACGTACCTTCGACCCCACTTCGATTTCATCTTCGGCCCTTACCTCCGGAGCATGGCCGGACATGTCCTGTCCTGGAAGCACTTCTTCCAGCGATGCCGTCCCGCCCTTCTCGTGGCGAACTACTTCGCCCCCATCAATGACGTGGCAACCCACATGGGCATCCCGGGGCTCGCCCTCACTCACGCCCTGATGCTGATGGGGGTCAACGAATGGTTCGAGGATTTCCCAGGCTTCCACATTGGTGCGATCAGCGCCCCCCACAAAGACAAACTCGTGGCCGCAGGGTTGCCCTCCGACCACGTCCATGTCGTGGGCGACCCGCGAATCGATGAGATCCTCGACCTGCTGAAGACCGATCCCGGTCTGGCCTCTCCCTCCGCGAGAGATCGCTTGCGAGCCGATCTCGCCCTTTCCTCGAACCAGCGAATGATTCTCGTACTGATAAGCCGTCTGGCCACCCTGCCCCATGAGAATGGCCTCCCGCTCACCGACTGGGCCGATGCGGTCCGATGCCTCGACGGCATCGCCGATCTGGCCGCTCGACGCCCTCACTGGCGATGGATCATCAAGCCCCATCCTCGTTTCGATCAGCCCGAGATGTACGAACGTGTCAACAAGCGTCTTCCGGCGGAACACCGGCTGCGCGTCGTGCGAGATCACGGGTTGGACGATCTCGTCCAGGCGGCCGATGTCGCCGTCGTCTTCAATCTCGTCTCATCTGCCCTGATCGAAGCATCCTTCCGGCCTCTCCCCGTTCTCATGATGAGTCAGTGCATGACCTGGTATTCGGCAGCGCAAAGAGAAATGCAGGGATGGTCCCATGTCTCCTCCGTGCTACAACTGGAGGAGACGCTCCAATCCCTATTCGCCGATCAACACCGCTATCAGCAGGAAGTCGCCACAACTCAGGCAGGACTGCGTCGCTACCTCGGCGGGCAGCCAACGTCCTCGCTGTCCCACTGCCTCCGAACGATCGAAAACATCATCGAAGGTAAAAGCGCATCGTCCCCGTGAAATCCTGAATCATCAGGCCTTCTGGAAATCCCGGCTGGTCGTCCCGATGGTGGATGTGAAGACACTTCTCATGAGGTTGAAGAGCTTCCACTCGAATGGAAAGCTCCAGAAGTCGAAACAGGCCCTCAGCCGGGCCAGCAGATGCGCCGGCAGAATCCACAACAGATCCGGAAACTTGTGCATCCGGCTTCGGATGTGTTTCAGGGTGCCACGCGTAATCTCGCCCGGAAATGCCAGGGGCAGGTAGAAGATGATCACCCGGTACACCATGTCCTTGAACCCCTTGGGATCATGGATCCAAGGCGTTGAAGGCTCGGAGAACGGAAAGACCCGCGCCGCCCACTCCCGCATGGTTCCGGGGGCCTGGAAGCCCCGCTCAATCGCATCCTCCGTCATGGGGGTCCCGGGCAGCGGAGCGTAGAAGTAGGTTGGCAGCAGGCAATCCGAGTTCGCCCGCTTGAGATCGGAAGCGAACCGCAGATTCTCCTGCACGTGCTTCCGCTGTTCGAACGGCCATCCGAAAATCAGGTTGAACTGCCCGACGATGCCGACTTCTTTAAGAATCCTCGCCGCCTCCACTGCATCCTTCGGATTGCTTCCCTTGTCGATCTTCTCGAGCATCTCCGGTGAGCCCGTTTCCGAACCCATCCCCACCTGACGGCACCCGCTCTCGTACGCCAGCCTCATTCCCTCCACCCCCATCCGCGCAACGTGCTCGTAGCGCACCTGCCCCTTCCACAGGATGGGCAGCCGGCGATCGATAATACCCTGCATGATCGCCTTGGCGCGGTTCATGTTGATGAACAGTTCGGGGTCGACGAAATAGAAGACTTCCTTTCCCCACCGTCGGTACAGTTCTTCAAGCTCATCCAGAACCTTCTCGGCCGGAAGGGCATACCAATGACGCTTGTAGACCTTGTTCGTCTCGCAGAAGCGGCAGTTGTAGACGCACCCGCAGGACGCCATGTACATGAACGGTGCCCCGCCGGTAGCCGAGAAGTTGTCTCCATGATCGTCCCCGGCCACACGCTTCCCACCATACTGGTCCATGGGGATCTTGTGCCAAGGCAACGTCCTATCCTGTCGCATCCCCTTGAACGGCCTGTCGGGCGTACTCCGGACACACCCGTCACGGTCCCGCCACGTGATCCCCGCTATACGCTCCCAATCCTCCCTGGGCGTACGGAGCAGCTCCACGAGCGTCTCCTCCCCAGGACCACGGACGGCAACGTCCACCAGCGGGTCCTCCGCAGTCTGCTCGGCCACCATCGATGGATGCCACCCCCCCCAGATCAGCAGCCGGTCCGGTAGAGCCGCCTTGAGCGTCTCGGCCGCGGTAATCGCGTTCGCCAGTTGCTGCCCGCTCATGGTGCTGATACCGACCGCCGAGGCATCTCGAGCCTCTTCCACCATGGCTGCCAAGTGGTTCGGCTGGGTCTCCGCATCGATCAGAACCGAGTCAATGCCCTCTCTCTGTAGCGCATCGGCCAGATACAGCAGCGCCAATGGCGTCGAGGGCGATCCCGGTGCCCCGGGCGGATAGTACGACGGTTGATAGAGCACGACCTTGCTCATCGTTATCCTCATGCCGCAAGGAAGTGAATACATCTAGCGACACACACTCATAAGGTTTATCGGCCCTGGCCGGAGCCGAATTGAGCAATTCGAGGCTCAACCTGACCAATTCGACCGACCCCCGCCAATCCGTCATGCGGACCCCGGCGTATGCCGATAAGACATTGGTGCAACCCATCGCATTGGATGCATCTTCGAGCGGCCGTGTGACATGGCCACTGATCGCTCGTTATCGGCGATTCGGTTAGTAGTTACTCCGTGATTGATGCATGCAAACAGAAACCTCCTGGCAATTTGTGCGAGATTGTCGAACCGCCTTGGTCTACCAGGAACGTGGCAAGACCTATGAGTCGCTCGATCTCGCCTGGCGCTGCCTTCAGAAATCCCCCGAGGATGTCACTGTCCGACATGCCGTCCTCAACGGATGCGCCAAACTCGGGCTGCCCGACCTCGCCCTTGAGGTCGCTCGCGGTTTTCCTGACGAACTGCTGAAACACCCTGATTTCTCCAAAGCCATCAACGATCTCCGTAAGATGCCCTCCGCCCGCGTCCCCTGGAGCACCTGTCATTCCCAATTCAAGAGCAACCTCTCAGTACTGCTCGAACGGTTTTCCTGGGCGCGCGATCTCGAAAAGCAATGGTACGCTGGTGGCCCGCGAACCCTCCAGCTCTACCGATGCAGCGACGGCAACTACGAGATCTGCCAGCGCGACGAGCGGGGCATACCCGTGTGGTGGTCCGGGTTCACCGACCATAAGGCTATTGCCGAATTTATCATCGGCAGGGTCGGGATGCTCATGAAACGCACGCTGATGAAGCCCCCCTTCCTTCTGGAGGGGCTACCGAGCTACCACCTCCTCAACGGAATCCTTCGTCTGACCGATTCGGCGCCCCCTGCCTATACACCGCTCACCTATGTCGTGGAGCCTGAGCTCATTTGGCTGGCGGCGGCCCTTCACCTCCACGACTGGTCCGGACTCCTCACACAGAGCCGACTCCTGCTATTTGTCGGCCCCAACGCCGTGCACGAATACCAGGACTATCTTCTGAACCACGATCAAGCGCCGCAACCACAGGACCGTGTCAGGCCCCTGCACTGCCGGGAGAACCTCCATGACAATGCCACGGAGGCCATGAAACACGTTTCCCTGAAGCGAAAGCAGGAGGTCGAATTCCTCGAAGCTCAGGTTCACCAGATCTACGACAGCCGCGGACCACGATGCCTGGCCGAAAAGTTCTCTCAGACCGACGGCAAGAATCTGCCCCGAGTGATGCTACGGGCCCCCCGCTTCACACGGGTCGTCCGGAACGTCATGCGCGACCTTGCCGAAGCGTTTCGGGCCATGGGTTATCCCACCGAGCTTCTCACGGAAGAACACGATCACGCTGCCTTCTCGGCAATCAGTTACCACAAGCGAATCCTCGACTTTCAACCGGACCTCTTCATCAACCCCAACGAGACGAGAGAGCGGTATAAGGACGTGTTGCCTCCCCAGGTGGTGGTTGCCACCTGGGTTCAGGACCCCGTTGACGACCTCCTGACCCCCTCGGCCGCCCAGGAAGTTCAGACCGTCTGTTCAGAACCTGATGATCCAACACTTGCGGCCCCAACTGATTACGTCTTCGGGTACTACCGGAACGACTTCGTCCACAAATACGGCTATCCGCCCGAGCGATGTCTCTTCTACCCCATCGTGCCGAGCAACCCGCATCTCTTTCACCCCGTTGAGGTTACGCCCGCGATGCTCGCCCGGTACGGATGCGAGGTGGCCTTCCTCAGTCACGGCGGCGAATCCTGTGAAAAGGGACTTGCCAAGCTCCTGGAGACGTTTGAGCCACCCACCAGACCTGTGGTTGAGGCACTCTTTGAGACAATACGTGATCGCTATCGTGCGGGGGGCGAACTCCTCTGTTACGCGGGTTCAGGCCCCCATAGTCAGTTGCGTCGGCTCGCCGAATCCCTGGCAATCGAGAGATCCGTCGATCCGGCACTGCTCGGCGATTTCGATCGTCGCTTCAACCTGCTCAACGATCGTATCTGGCGATACACCACCATCGAGTGGCTCATGAAGATGGACGTCGACTTCCGCCTTTACGGGCAGGGCTGGGAACGGCATCCCCTCTTCTCCCGGATCGCCCATCCTGCCGTCAGCGATCCCGAGGAGATATCCGCAGTCTGTAACTGTGCCAAGGTCAATCTTCAGATCGGGGCATACGGGGCAATGCACCAGAGGATGATCACGGGGCTCTTTGCAGGCGGGTTCTTCCTGACCCGCGAGTCGTCCTACAACTACGGTGTCTTTGACGATCTCCACCCGGAGACGCAGACAAGCCCCCACACGCCCGACCAGCGTCGCGGCGCTCTCAGCGCCCTGATGGACCTCTCTCGCCAGGGATGCGATTCTCCAGATCGCTTCCACCACCCGGACAACGCTCCCCTCCTTGAGCGTCTCTGCCCTATCCTCCGTGAAACACTGCCTCCGTCCGAGCAGAACGACCCAAGCTCTCTCTGGGAAGCCGCCCAACTCATGATGCGCATCATCCCGGCCGCCGTCTTTCCAGACTGTTGGTTCGAAGTGTCATTCTGGACCCGCGACGAAATGGCCGATCGCATCCACCGCTTCCTGCACCGCGAACCACAGCGTCGCGCGGAGTTGGCAGCCTACATGCGACAGCGATGCCTGGCCGGACACGGCCCCGAACCCCTCATCCACCAGCTCATAGGCCATATCAGCCGGCAACTGACCAAAGCCGTCGCGGACCGTTCTCCGCAATAGAACCTTTCGCGTTTCGGTGCAGCGGTGCCGGGTCTGGGAGGGCCACTGTACCGGCGAGCCGCATGGAGCAAGACCGTCTCCGGCCCGGCGGACTCAGTGTCTTTCTGAACGTACTCGTCTATACCTGAGATGACACGCTGGCAGGCTGAGACCGCTTCGCATCCAGAACCGATTGGCTGACGTACCACTCGCACTTCCGACACAGTCGGGTCTGATCGGACACGGCACCCTCGGCAATTTCGCTGCGAACCCGGCGATATCTCTCGCCGTTCCACACTTCGTCAAGGGTCTCAGAGGTCAGATCGCCCAGGATGACCTCCTGACCGTAGTCCATGCAGCACAGCGCCACACGCCCGTCCGAAAGGATGTGCATCCATTCACGGTCCCGGCCAAAACGGCACGCATACGGCGGCTCGCGCCGCGCCTGAGGCCAATCCGTCGGATCGGCAGACACCTTAAACTGTCCCAGATCGATCTGATCGCCGCGGCTGGTCACCCGCCACCGATCCAGACGAATACCACGGCGTCCCCAGAACTCCGCAATCGCGGCCTCCCGCTCGGGCGGAAGAAGCCCGAACAACGCCACAATAATCAGCTCGTAAGGTTTCGACGATTCCCACGCGTCAATGAACGCCTGGAGATTCGCCCAAGCCGACGAATAGTCGATGCCGGGCATCAGCAGGGCGTAGTCTTCCCGGCTGATGCCATGGCTGCTGATCCTCAGTTCGGTAATCGGCGATGCGACGAGTTGCCGGACCCGATTCGGAACCAGCGTCTGCGCCGTGGTGCTTACCTCGATCTCCACCTCGGGCAGAACCGATCGGATGTGCCCGATGCGATCGAAGATCTGACGGTCACACAACGGATCCGCCATCAGATAGGGGCAGATCCGCTTCACCGGCCGATCGCGGCACTGGTCCACAATACGACGGAACAGCGGTTCGCCCATCGGACCGTTCGACCAGCCCTTGCTGGCCACCGGATGCGGACACATCCGACACCTCGCCCCACAGGCGATGGTCGTCTGAATCTGAATCGTCTTGGGAAACCCGCAGCACGCCGCCATATCCTGATTATCGGCCGCACGGGCCGTCGACATCAACACGCCCCTACAGTTGCCGGACGAGAGAGCTTTCCTCGATCCCGAGACCCCCCAGATGCGGTCGGATGTCATCGAGAAAGCGGGTACCGTCCGTGTAGTAGCCGGCCGTGGGCTTCACCCCCGGAACCTGCTCCTGCCAATAGCCGTTGAAGGCCCGCATGAACAGCTCCCGAGTATACTTGGAGAAGATGCTCGCCAGCGCCACGGGCAGGTGCCGATCCTCACCCTTTTTGGCGAACTCTACCTGCCACTCCATGCTCCCTCGTGACATGCGATAGGCACTCCGATCGTTCGACTCCTCGACGATCTTCAGTGCGAAGTCCTCAAAGCTGGTCATCAGCCAGCGCCCGTACGACGTCCGCCCTCCCTGCCGATCGATGCCTATCCGCAGATTCGCCCCCGCATGCCCATCCGCCATCCGCTGAATCAACCGCAGTGTCAGACCCAGCAGGACCACCGACTTGTTCTTCGTCCTGCTCACCAGGTCGTTGTATTGACCTTCCAGAAGAGGCTCGCTGATCGCACCGAGGAAACGCCCTCCGATGGATGTCAGGCTGTGCGAAAGCGCATTGGCCATCGGCCCCAGCCCCGCCGCCTGACATGCCACCGGAAGCGGTATGTCCAGATGGGCGTACCAGGGATATCCGCCGGCCTCGCCGACAACCCGCGGGCAAAGCCCCGTAAGCAGCTCCGAAAATGATGCCGGTCGCGAGCCGGCACTCTGCAACACGCTTAGAGCCGCACGCTCAAGCAGTTCCAGCCCCTTCGCCTTGTCATACAGCTTCTTGCTGTCGGCAATCGCCAGCCGATGATCTCGCTTCCGAGCATTCTGGGTCACGCTGTCGCTCAGCAGTTCCCACAGTGAACGGTCCGCCCGATCGTCCGGGATGTCGAAGCCCACCGCCGAAACAACCAGCGGGCCCAGTATCGGCCCGTAGCCCGCTTCATCAATCCCTACGACAATCACGCGTAGACCTACCCCTCGGTCGATGCCGACAAAGGTGCCCTGCACAACGCCACGTACGTCGCCCCCTTGGGCGAGAGAATCGACTCAAAGAGAACCAACTCCTCCGCCGACACCTCTCCACCCTCATAGTCCGCCAGAGACGCCACTGCCTCACGAAGCCCGTGCACCTTCGAGGGGTCCTTCACTCGCCCCAACGTCAGATGGGGCACAAACGCTCGCCCCTCACGCGGAAATCCCATCGCCTCAAAGGCCTCCTCACACAGCCTCTGGCACTCCTGCAACCGTCCGCTCGTCTCGACCAGCCCTACCCAGACGACGCGCACACCCCCCCGCTCGGGGAAGCACCCAGCCCCCCGAACGGCGAATTCGAACGGTTCGCTCCGACCGCCGATTTCCTGAGCCACCTTGCACAGCTCCGCCACCTGCCGATCACTCACCTCACCCAGGAATTTCATCGTCAGGTGAATCGACTCCGGCGCAACCCACCTCACGCCGCCGCCGGCCTTCGACAAACGCTCCTGAACTCGGCCCAGACCCTTGCGAACACCATCGGGAAGATCGATCGCCAGAAAGCAGCGCACAGATCACCTCCTCGATTCTGAACCAACGGCACACTCACCGGCGCTTTCCGCCCCACCCCCACAACCGCCTTGCCTCCGATGGGTGATCCGTGCAGACGCCGTCCAGCCCCACCTCCTTGGCCTTCTTGAACAGATCCCACAGCTTCTCCTGCGGTGGCATGGCAAAATCCCACAGCCACAGGCGCTTCCCCTTGGCGTGAGCCTCCGCCACCTCCTCTTTCGATGGAATGAAATGAAGCCAGATGTCGTCGAATACGGAACTGCCGAGAGACTCCTTGAACTTCGCTGAGTTCGACACCGAAATCGCCGTCTTCAGCTTCGGATTGGCCTTGCGAAACCGCTCCGCCGTCGCCACCGGCATATCGAAGGCGAACAACTGATCCAGCAGCCCGTACTGTTCAACCAATCGCGCGATCTTCTCCTCAATGCCCGGAGTGAAGTCCTTCATGTTCAAGGCGATCATCGAAGGAACCCGTTGCCGATCCTTCACAAGCTTGAACACCTCCTCCAACGTCGGCACCTTCAGACCGGCAAAGCATGGGTGAAACCAACTCCCCGCGTCCAACGCCCGAACCTGTTCCAGCGTCATCTTCTTCACGTCGCCCTTGCCGTTCGTGGTGCGATTGACTTTGGGGTCGTGGATCACCACCAGATGCCCGTCGGTTGTCATATAGACGTCCAACTCGATCCCGAGACCCAGTTCCACCGCCGCCGCGTAAGCCGCAAGCGTATTCTCCGGCGCCTGACCCGCCAGGCCCCGATGCGCAATCAACAGCGGATCCCCCGTACCGGCAGATAACCCGCATACGGCCAGCAACGACAAAAAACCAAGCATCATCACGCGATCCTCCGTCATCAGAACCCATGCCTAATCCGGCGTAAGAAGCTCCCGAATCGTCAGCCCCGCAAAATCGGTAATCTGCCCCCACGCCGCCTGCCAATCCAACGTCACGTTGGACGTGCTCGCGATAACCCCGAAATGGAACGAGGCAGGGATGTTCCCTCGGGCATACTCAAGCATCCAGGCGTGATCCGGAATGCGATACCCCTTCGTTTGCCCCCTCTCAAGGTACGCTGCATCCCCTGGCTCAAAGACAGTCCGTTCGATATCCCCCTCATGATAAACCCACATCTCTCCATCGAATACGAAATCCCATACATCCATGCTGTACCGACCCGAGTGGCCCTCCGTACCGATCGGCGTGCCGAAGAAGATGAGGTATTCCTTCGGCGAGGCGTGCAGGATCGTCAACTGCCCCATCGCACCGCCGGCCACGTTGAAGTGCCAGTTCTCCGTCTCACTGATGTGGCCCGGATACCGCTTCAGCAGCTCCTGTCGAATCACCTCGAACTTCTGATCTCCGGGCAGGCCGACGCCAAGCTCCGCGATCTCGTGCAGGTCATTCGGCTCGAAAACATACCACCCGTCGTCGAAAACCGTGCCGACCAGTCCCGTCAGCACGTCGATGCCTGTCCCGCAGCCGGACATCCCTGCACACGACATCGCCACGAGAATCCCCAGCACGCTCCCCCATCGCACCGACTTGGCCATGGTCGACTCCTTCACCTCATATCCCTCGGCTTAACCCGAACCCAACCCGGTTCACTCACCGGCTCGTGCCCCGGCGGATGCGGCTCGACCAACTTGCCGTACAGCTCCGGTCGTCGGGCCCGCAGGTATCGGCGACCCGACGACAGCCCCAGCTTCTCCGCCGTCAGCAGACCCACCACAACATCGTCCTCCAACGCATTGGATTCAACAAGAACCTCCCCGAAGGGATCCAGGATCATCGCCAGTCCAGGCTTGATGGTGTCATAGTCCACCCCGATCGGATTCGAAAACACCATGTACACCCCGTTCTCATAGGCCCGCGTGGGCAGCCAGCGCATCAGCCACTGCCGCCCTTTGGGTCCCAGGAACTCCTGCCGGCAACGCACCGGATCGCGATGCCGATGCTCCCACACCTCCTGCGGAATCCGCCCCCGTCCCGGCATCGGGGAATCCGTGCCGCAGGTCACGTGCGGCGCGAAGATCACCTCCGCACCCATCAGTGTCGTGGCCCGAACGTTCTCCGGAAGGTTGTTGTCGTAGCAGATCAACATCCCACACCGGCATCCCTCCATGTCGAAAACGGTGTACGAATCCCCGGGCGTCTGGTGCGGCGTCAGAAACGTGTGCAGCTTTCGGTGCCGGGCGATGAAGCCCTGCGGACCCACCGCCACATACGTGTTGTGAAGCCTGTCTCCCGCGATTTCCACCAGGCCCGCCAGGATGGGCACCCCGAACTCACGCGAAATCGCCATCAGCCTTCGGACACTCGGCCCATCCGGAACGGGCTCGGCCAGCGAAACCAGTTCATCCCTGCTCAACGCCTGTATGAACGAGTACCCGCTCAGGCAACACTCGTGAAAGCTCACCACCTCCGCACCCTTCTCCACGGCAAGGCGCGTCAGATCATGCACCCGCGACAGGTTGTACTCCGTGTCGCCGTCACGAGCCTCGAACTGTGCTGTCCCGATCCGAATGTCCCTCATCGTCCCTGCTCCACGTCCAGAACACGGTCCAGCCACTCATACGCCTCCTGCCGCGTCTGTGCCGTGATCCCGTGCCCTCCGGGTCTCCAGAGGTTCTTCAGACGATCCGGCTTCCCATAGAGTGCCCATACCGCCTGGCCCGCCTCCGCTGCTTCATAGGCACTCCGCCCTGTCGGAAAGATCTCATCCTTCTCGGTCGCGTGCTGCAAATAGCCCCGCGGCGCGATCAACCTCACCACATCCTGCCAGTCCCAATGCGGCAGCCGCCCCTGAAGAAACACGGGCCTGAGCTTCGGCATGTAGCTGAACCAGTGATCCCGAGCCCAACGAAGCCGTCCCTCCGGCGACTCCGAACCGAACGTCGCGTACCCACAACTGGCGATCGCCGCCTGAAGGCGGTCATCGAACGCCGCCACCACCATCGCCTCCTCCGAACCCAGCGAATGCCCGATCGCCCCGATCCGGCGGGCATCTACGTTCTCGACATTCACCAACACATCCAGCGCCCTCTGGGCGTCGTAGAGCATCTTGCCCATGGCCGACAGATCCGGATGCCGAAGGTAGTGCCCGCGCGTGTCGAACGCCCCATACGCGTCCACCCGCTCTCCCGTGGTGATCGAATCCGGCGATAGCGTGATATACCCGCGATCCGAAAGCTCAGCGGCAAACGCCAGTGACGGCAGCCCGGCCAGCCCTACGGACTCCTTCTTGCCCTCCCGGGTCGTCTGATGAAGCACCAGCACACCCGGCGTGCCCTTTCGCTGCGCCTTTGGCACGCACAGATACGCCCGCACACGTTCCCCCTCTTCCACCGAGTATTCGATGAGCCGGCGCTCATACTTCGGTAGTGACTCCGATCCCAGTACCTTCACATCCGGCTGTGGCGGAACCATCCGCGCCGTACCCATCATCCGCCTTACCAGCCGCTCGATCACCCGCCTCCGCGACTCCCACCCCGCCATGTCCGCCGGCACCTTGTGAATATCGCCCACCCGGAAGAACCGTTCGCCCAGCCAACCGTAGGCCGCCTCGCGTGCCTCCTTCGGAAATCGGTGCTCCGCATCCATCGACTTCCAACACAGCTCATCGGAAGCTCCATACAGCCCGTATACCCCCCGAACGTCCCCGAACAGCCCCTCCAGGTTCTCCGTCTTCGGGAAGATGCTGTCTTTCGTCGTGTACCACACATACAGCGACCGCGGGGCGATCATCGCACAGATATGCTGCCAGTCGAAGGGAATCTTCGCCGCATCCGGCAGATACATCCCCAGTTGCGGTATCAGCGCCGTACCATGCGACCATCGCTGCGGCGAAGGATCGCTTCGGAACGTCGTAAACCCGCAACTGGCAATCGCCAGTGAGATGCGAGGCTCGAACGCCGCCGCAAAGAGCGTGCCGTACGCACCATGCGAGTGGCCGATACTGCCGATCATCAGCGGATCGACACACGGCAGCGTCTCCAGATAGTCAATCACCCGAGAGACATCCCAGATCATCTTGCCCATGAACGACCATCGCGGATGCCTCTTGTAGAACGCAATGCTGTTGTGATAGGGCTGTTCCCCCAGAGGAATGCGCTCCCCGAACCCAATCAGATCCGGCGCAATGCACACATAGCCCCGGCGGACGAGCTCCAATGCGAACGCCAGGTCCTCGCTCCCCTTGATCCCGCAAGCTTCGAGGTTTCCCTGCGGCACCGTCTGATGCAGGCAGATCATTGTCGGCAGCCGGCCCGGCGGCATCTCCCTGGGCAACAGCAGATACGCCGGAATCCAGTCGTCCGGTTCGCTTCGAATACGGATGTGCCGTCGAATATGGTCCGAGAGAACCTCTTCACCCAGGAATTGACACTCGAGCGTCGGCTTCTTCAGCGAGTTGGGCTCCCCCAGAATCCTCCCCACCACGCCCGCCATCGCCGACCGTCGTGCCTCCCACCCCCTGATCTCATCGATTCGCCCCTGCTTGCCGTCGGCCCCTGCCGTCTCCAGCAACGGGGCCAAATCCCTCCGCCCCTTCTGATCGGTCTTCAGATCCGGCAGGGTCCACTGAGTTGTCTGCCTCCAGACCTCCCAATCGTGCCCGGGCCAGGCCTCCACTGAAACCGCCAGTGCAGCCACCAGCACCATCGTCACAACCGCGATGCCCATCTCCCTCACGTGACCCTCTTTCGGATTGCCCCCTCCGGCTACTCAATCGTCCGGTCCCCCCAGCAGACTCATTGCATTCCCCCAGGCGATCGTTTCGCACTCCTCCGCCGTGATCTCGGCGTTGTCCAGCTTCGCCACATTGCACGCCGGGTAGTGCAGCAAAGCCCCCGTACCGAACAGGACCCGATCGACCCCCACCTGGCGCACCAACGAGGCCACGCTGCCGAACCCCTGAAGGCACGAGATGTCGAACGAGACGTTCTTGCACCGTCCCATCAGGCGAACCAGCGCCTGGAATTCTATCAGATAGTTCGGACCACTCAGGATGAACGACGTCTTCGGATACCGTTCCATCACGGCGCACAGCGAATCGATCGGAATCGCCGCAAACCGCCAGTTCATCATGGGACGCGTGGCGATCATCACCGGTATCCCCACCTCGGCCGCCACCGAGCAGACATCATCCACGAACTCGTCATCCAGACGATAGCTGTGAAACAACGGGCTGAGCCGAACGGCCCGGGCACCCGCATCGCACAGCCGGCGCAGCTCGCCGCCGTCTCCGTCCGGATACGGACTCACCGTGACAACCGGCAGCAGGCGGCGCGGATACCGCGCGACCGCCGCAAAGGTCTCCGCGTTTCCACGCCTCCAGTCCACGATTAGGCCCCGAAGGCTCATGCACGCCGCCAGGGCGATACCGTTGCTGTCCATCAGTGCAATCAGATCGTCCGGCGACTTGTGATACAGGTCCCAATAGGGCCAGTGTCCGAAGCAGGCGTTGATGTCAAATCGCATCATGGTCATTCCGACAAGCCGAGAATGCGAACGTAGTTCCCGCCGAGAATCAGGCGCTTCGCCTCCGCATCGATATCCGCGCCCTGAATCTTGGCAAGCTGCGTCCACGGATCCAGCAGCGGCGTATCCGTTCCGAAGGCAATTCGTTCCGCACCGATCTGGCTCACCGCATACTCGATCATCCCGTTGTCGATCTGCGAGGTCGCTGTGTCCAGAATCAGCTTCGGGTGCTTCCGAGCCACCCCCACCGCTCGATGCCAGTCCCCATGTGCGTACGGGTGGCCACCCATGTGCGCCATCACCAGCATCGCCTCCGGAACCAATCCCATCAGGTAGTCGCATTCCTCCGGTGTGGTGTGTGACAGAATCGGCATCCCGAGTTCCGCCGCCGTCTCCAGAAGCGACGACGTCTCCGGCTCGGCGATCGTCGCCTCCGGATGCGAGTAGATCTTCACCCCCCTCATACCGTACTTCTCATGGCAGCGACGGATCTCCTCCGCAACCCGCTTGCCCAGACGAGGCGTCGGAACCGAAACGTACCCCATCAACCGATCCGGGTACCGGGCCAACTGCTCGCCCAGCCAGTCATTGCCCTCCTCCATCTCATAGAACAGGGCATCCATCCCGGTCACGAAGATCCGATCGAATCCCAGCTCGTCCGCCAGCCGAACCAGGGTGTCCGCATCCGCGGTCATCTGGAAATACGCGCTGCTGCCGATATGCACGTGCCCGTCAATGATCATCCGTCATGCACTCCCAAGCAGACGCATCTCCCCGACGATCCTTCTCGACCCATCACACGCCCACCCCGCGAGCCCCCTAGCGAACAGCCTCCGGTTGGCCCGGATTCACCGCCACATCGTTTAGCAGAACGTCCGCCAGCTCCCGAAGCTCCCGCTGCCAGTTCTCGATCGTCGGGTTAACCGGATGTTGCCGTCCACGACGCCAATCCGCAATGAGCCAGTACCGGATCTTATTGTCAGTGAGGCGAAGCTTCACGCGATGCTCCAACGGCAGCTTCACGTACTCGACATACGCATCCGGCGATACAATCAGGCCCAAACCAATCTCGCCGATCACCGGAACCTGATAGCCCCAGATCCCCGCACAACCGATCGGATCGCTGAACACATGCTCGCGGTCGAGCTTCATGAAGCCGGGCGCGTAAAACACCTCGCCATCGGCCCCAATGACCGTCGCCCGAATCTCCGTCTCCTGATGCTCCGCATAGATCAGCGCCTGAACCCGCACCTTCAGATTCGGCTTCTCGGGTACCACGTCCTCCGCCAGGATGTCCACCGCCGCCCGAACCGGACCGCTGACCACCTGACGCTTCGTGAACCTGATGTTCGTCTTCGCCTTGCCCGACGGGTTCTGGACCAGATAGGCCTTGTCGTCCATATACAGCGTCGGACCGCCCGCTCCGGAGGTGTCGCCCACATTCAACGCGTCGATGCCCCACTCCACCTCATCGTGATAGCTCGTCTTGCCGATCGTCGGGTAGACCAGCCGATGTACCTTCTTGCCGAAGAAGTCGAACTGAAGCCAATACGTCCGATACGCGATTCGTGTGTTCTCCCACCCGATGTTCGGCGGCACCCAGTCCTCAGCCGTGGCCGTCTTGGCCGGGAACACCTTGTCCGATTTGCCCGTCGGCGAGTAATACAGGTAGTATGTCGCAGCGGTGTTCGCTCGCAGATCGATCAGGAAGCTGATCTCTTTGCCGATCGCCGGGTCGATTTCATCCACCTGGTGCGCGATCTGTCGCCAATCGAGCCACCGCTCCGGGGCCACCACGGCACAGTTGTCTGGGTTGAAATCGGGGGCGATCTTCCGGATCGAGTTCACAGACATCGTCACCGGCCAGTCGTCACGCTGCGGCCGATTCGCGTTGTCAAACCGCAGCGGAATTCGATGCGTGAATGTCCCGAACCGTCTCACCTCCACCCGGCCAGCAGACGAAGCCAAGTCCTTCGACACAACCTCGGCCGCACCCCTATAGTTGCCGGCGGCATAGAGGGCCTCCATCCTCGCCCATGCGGGGCTCTGACCCTGCCGCTTCTTGAGCTCCAGAAGCAGCCGATCGCGAACCAGATCCACGTACAGCCTCGCCCCGCCGGGCGTCTTCCGCATCCACTCGCCAAGCTTCGTTACTGGCATCCAGGATTCCAGCTTCGTCTGGAAGAACGACTCCACCGCATTTGAAGCGACCGGTGCACCAGATCCTGCCAACGCGGCCTTCGCCGCGTCGACAAACGCTTGGCTGTCCGACAGGACCTCCTCAAGCATCGGCCGATAGAATTTCGTCAGCCCCTCCCATTCCAGATCGATGTCACGTAGACCCTCTCCGCCCATCTTCCACGAAAAGTCCGGCTTCCCATCCGCGTCCAGGTCCAGCTCCCGACGGTCGAACACGCCGTCGGAGTCGCCGTCGATGTACTTGTACTTCGCGTCGACCTTCCCATCGAGATCGAAATCCACATCCAGCCAGCCGTCATTGGCACCCTTCAGGTGGAGCCTCCGATCGGCCGGATCATAGTACAGTCGCATCGGCGATTGCGGCTTCAGGCTCACCTCATTCCGCTTGTTCAGGACGCTGCAAGGAGGTCCGCCGATCTGCGGAAAGTTCTGCGAACAGTGAGCGATCACACCCTCCCACCGCTCGTGAGGATCGCCCTTGACGTTCTGCTCGGAGTTCGCGTTCATCTCGTCCCACGTCAGCACCTGCCGGGCCCACGTGGCGTTTACTGCGAACTTTTGCACGTTCTCCCGCTTGATCCATCCACCCGTCGGAATCCCCCGAAGCGTCGTGCTCTCCGTCAAATCGGCCGGAATCACAAGGTCCGAAAGCTCCTTGTTTCCCTTCTGCACGAAGGCCGTCCCGGGGGCAATCTGGGTGATGGAAAACTCGTAGTCGTGCGTCCGCCGGCCATGGGCGTCATCGTCCGCATCGAAGCTGTAGCGAACCGACTGAACCCGATCGGCCTTGCCCTCGTAGCGAATAACCACCTCGCTGCACTGGTCGTCATCCGGATCAAAGAAAGTGAACGGGTTCTCGAACACCGGCACCCACTTATCCGAGTTCTCGGTCAACCCAAAAGCCACAAACTGCTCGACCCCGCTGAAATGGCACAGATACTGACAAAGCGTCTGGTTGTACGTGAAGCTCACGTCGTACCACAGTTGGTGGTCATGGCCGTCGTCCCGACCCCACCATACATAGAGCGTGTTCTTGCCCAGATAGTGGTGGTTCGGCACGAAGGAATAGAAGCCCATCTCGTGAAGCGAGTTGTCTCCATTGTCGTCCTTGTAGTCCAGAACGACATCCACAACGCCGTCTGCCTTCCAGTCCGCAACGTACAGATCGCTGTCGAGATCCGGCCCCTTGTCCTTGTCGAGGTCGCCGTCCTCGTCGATCACCCGCACGAGCACCGGCCGGGTATTCGGCATGTGCCGCGGACTCGGATCGATGAACCAGACCTCCTCGTTCTTGCCGTCGCCGTTGGTGTCGCGGAAAAGATACTGCCCCGGCTTCATCGCCTTCACCTTCGCCACGATGACCGGATCCAGCTTCACCGCGTCGCCGAAGACCCTCTCGAAGGCCTTCTGCCTGGCGTCCTGGGCATGCACGGCCGACGCCATGAGTATCACCAGCCCGGCCGCCATACCCACCACCGAGCCCCCATACCTCCGACCAGCCCAAACCGGCTGCCGATATCTCAACCCCCTTCGGAGACGTCCTCGTAGCATGGATCAGACCTCCTCGAGTGCCTCTGCAACTGCCTTCAATGTCTTGTCAATGTCCTTCTGAGTGTGTGCCGTCGAAACAAACCACAGACCGTCGGGAATGGTGCGCACGCCGCGATTCTGCAGGCCCAGCCAGAATCGCGTGTAGGCCTCCTTGTCGCGTAACGCCAGCGATCGGTAATCCGTCACCGGCCCCGGCTCGTTGAACGACACGTAGAAGGCCGGCGGCACCCCACGAATGCTGATCCTCTTGCCTGCCTTCTTCCCGGCCTTCTCAATCCCCGCCATCAACTGCGTACCCATCTGATGCGCCTGCTTCAGAAGTCTGCCGCCCTTCGAAGACAGCATCTCCAATGCCGCAATTGTGGCCGCCATGCACGGTCCGTTCGAGTTGTACGTGCCCGCATGCGTGATCGACAGGTCGCCGAAACACTCCATGTATTGCCTCTTGCCCGCAATCGCGCTGACCGGCATCCCGCCCGCCATCGCCTTGGCAAACGTCGCCAGATCCGGCGTCACCTTGAAATATTCCTGTGCACCCCCCAGGCTCACCCGGAACCCCGTGATCACCTCATCGAAGATCAGCAGCGCTCCGTGTCGTGTGCAAAGCTCCCGAAGCCCCTCCAAGAACCCAGGTTGCGGCATGATCCCACCGTTGTTGCACATAATCGGCTCGGTCAGCACCGCCGCGATCGCTCCCGGAAACTTCGCAAACGCCTGCTCCACCAGGCCAAGATCGTTCCACGGACGGATCACCAGGTGTTCGCTCTCCGCCGCCACCAGTCCCTTGCCGCCGGGAATCGGCGTCGGGTCCTCCCGCGGACCGACCTTGTCGATCGGCGGGGCACTGCTCCATAGCACGCTATCAAACCACCCGTTGTACTGACCCTCGAACCGAAGGACCTTCGGGCGCCCCGTGATGCCTCGCGCCAGACGCATCGCCCCATGCACGGCCTCGCTTCCCGTGCTGCTGAATCGAACCATCTCCGCACACGGGACGAGTTCGCAGAACGCCTCCGACGCCTCGATCTCCAGCCTGTGCTGGCCGGCATACATCAGCCCGCGCCCCAACTGCTTCTTCACCGCCTTCAACACCGGTCCCGGTGAATGCCCCAGCAACAACGGCCCCCGTGCCAGAACATAGTCGATGAACTTGTTGCCGTCGGCGTCCCACACGTGGGAGCCCTTCCCGCGATCGTAGAACATCGGGTGCGGCTGCCAGTTCTTGCGAACGTTACTGTGAATACCCCCGGGACACGTCTTGCACGCACGCTCGTAAAGCTTCAGTGACTTGCTGAATTTCATGAGAATACCCTCGTCGACGATTGGGCTTTGTCAGTCCACCTACACACCCGCTCCGACCGGCAGATCGCACCTATCCAAGCACGATCTCCTTCCCCGTTCGAGAGGATTCATACGCCGCAAGGGCGGCCGCCACCGCCTGCCGGCCGTCCCATCCCGTCACCGGAGGCTCACGACCCGCCAGAATCGCGTCGATGTATGTCTGGAACTGCAACGTGTACGACTCCAAACGCACAGGGTCCAAAAAGCCCTTGCCCGCCCAGTCGATCGGCGGCTGGGTCTCGGCCACCTTCCATTCCCCACCCGTACAGACACGAAGCTCGCCATAGGCATCCAGATCGATCAATCCCTTCTCACCGAGGATCCACGTCGTGAACTGCGACCTCGGGAACGACGGCTTCGGCACCTCAAACGAGGCCCACAGGCTCACAGGCGTCCCGTCCGTCATCGTCATCAGTAGCATCGAGCTGCCCTCGATCTGGGCACCCGGTGTCAAGCTGCCGCACTTGGCGTAGACCGTCTTGATCTCCTGCCCGGTGAACCACCGAACGCGGTCGAAATTGTGAATCGCATGTCCGAAGAGTGTTCCCAGATTCGCCGGATCACTCTGCCACTTGGGCAGCCCCCCCAGACCGGTCGGAACCAGCGAGAACTCCTGCACCTGAAGGATCCGGCCGATCGCACCCTGATCGATCAGCTCCTTCGCTTTGCGATTGCACCGTCGCGGACGCTGTGAGAAGCTGATGGAACAGGATACCTTGTTCTCCTTGCAGGCCTTCAGGATCGCGTCGCAATCCGCCACCGTGCACGCCATCGGCTTCTCGCACATGATGTGCTTGCCCGCGCGCGCCGCGGCGATCGCATGATCCTTGTGCATATGATGCGGCGTCCCGATGAACACCGCCTGAATGTCCTTGCGGCCCACCAGGGCCTCCACCGACCGCTCCACTGCGATCCCGTAGTCCCTGCCCACTTCCTCGGCCCGAGACCCGCCGGTAACCGCCACCAGCCTGGTCTTCGTGCAGTACTTCGCAACCGTCTCGGCAAACGTCCGACCCATGAAGCCCGAACCGATCATTCCCCAGACGAGTTCATTCACTGTAGACTCCTTTGGTCCCCAAGAATCCAAGAAGTACTTGCTACTGCGTGTCCTCTGGATCAGCGGACCGGTCATAGGGTGTATCACACGGCGAGTAGCACATGGCACCGGTAGCCCGAACCACCCTCACGGCCGACACGATGTCCCACATTCGCTGCCCTATGCCCTATCCCACCGGACCGCAGAGCCGATTCCTTGCACACTATCGCCTATTCCCCAATGTCATCAACACCCCGACGATCAGCAACCCGATCCCGAGGTACAGGTCCAACTTGATGGCCGTTCCCCCACCCACCCACGGCAACACGGCCAGCATCATCACACCGATAATCGCCGTCGTCACGCCCACCACCCGGAACGGCGAGATCGCGTCCTTACTGGGTTCCCGAATCGCGTGCATGTCCTCTTCCATCCCGCCGATCGGAACCGTGAGCTTCTTCAGGAACTTGCCTGCCCGCTCGTGTTCGTCCGCCGGCTGAGGCAGCAGGAAGCTCACCAGGAGCACCACCGCAAGTGTTGTCACCGTCGTGGCCAGAAGCACGATGTTCTCATTCATGAGAGAGGTGCCGAGAATGCTCACGCTCGCTGGGCCCAGACGAAACACGATGATCCCAACGACCACACCGCATACGAAGCCCGCAGTTGCACCGCGGTTCGTCACGCGACGCGAGACCAAACCAAGGATCATCGGTATCCCCACCGGTGCCGTGGCAATGCTGAACAGT
This sequence comes from uncultured Planctomycetales bacterium, assembly GCA_964446835.1. Taxonomy (GTDB): domain Bacteria; phylum Planctomycetota; class Phycisphaerae; order UBA1845; family JAFGLZ01; genus CAYUQT01. Next base: position 138,218 of record CAYUQT010000017.1, read on the forward strand.
GTCACCATGTTCCGGAACTGCTGAACACCTCCGGCCCCGCTCATGAAGAATGCCAGGCCCAGTGCCGCCACCCCTACGATGAGTGTCATAACGCGGCCGAAGAAGACCAGTTCCTTCTCGGTGGCCTTCGGATGGAGGTACCGTTTGTACAGGTCGTTCGTCAGCACGTTCGCGCACACATTGTAGTCGGCGCTGAGCGTCGACATCGTTGCCGAGAACATCGCCGCAATCATCAGGCCGAGCATGCCCGCGGGCAGCAGAGCCGCACACAGCATCGGATACACATTGCGACTCTCGCCCAGACCCGTTAGAAATTGTCGGCCGGCCATCGCGGGCAGGAACATGATGGGCGTGGTCACAAAATACAGGAAGACCACCAGGAATCCGACCTTCAACGCATCCTTCTCCCTGGGCACGCAGTAATACCTCTGGATAAGCGACCAGCTCGTACTGCTGTAGCTGATGCAGAACAAGACGATGTTCGACAGCACGTACCCCCAGCCGAATCGCTGGTTCGTGATGCTGAAGAATCCCTCCGGAGCATTATTCACGAGCCCGCTGAATCCCCCAACCTTGGCAATGGATAGCGGAAAGAGCACTGCGATCGCAGCCGCCATGACCACGAACTGAACGAAATCCGTCACAGCCACAGCCCAGAGCCCACCCATGAACGTGTACGCCAGGATGATCAGACCGCACCAGAGCATGCTCTGGTTTAAGTCCATACCCAGCCCCACCGATACAAACAGTCCCGTCGCCACGAGCTTCAAGGCATCGTCGACGACCTTCACCGGTACCCCCTGCCAGGCAAACAGTTGCCTGAGCAAGGGGCTGTAGCGAGTCTCAACATATTCCACGGGGCTATCGATCCGGGCACGTCGCCAGCGGGCCGAAAACAGGATGGTGCTCACCGTTGCCGCGGGGATAGTCACCCAGAACAGCGTCACCGCCACCCACCCACACTCGTACGCCACTGCCGAGTAGAACACGAACGCGAAGGCGCTGAAGCTCGTCATGTAGAACGAGACGCCGCTCAGCCACCATGGGATGCGATTGCCCCCGCTGAAGTACTCGCGCATCCCCTTCATATGGCGGTAGAAATACGCCCCGATGCCAAGCATCAGGACAAAATACGCGACAAGAATGAAATAGTCCGGATTCTGAAGTTTGGCCGCGGCCAAGATCATGTAGCTCGCTCCCCTTTTCTGAGCGTGGCATCAGTCCAAGCTCGGTTGCCGCCGCCCATTCCCTATGCCCTGAGCCCTCGTCCCTCACTTCGCGCCCGTCGGCCCCATGTTCTTGAACAGACACAGGCCCTCTTTCCCCGGTGCGACGATGTCGGCCCAGCCATTCCCGTCCACATCCTCAATCCACAGATAGATGCCCGCCCCCTTGGCCTTCTCATAAGGGCCGTAATCGATCGTGTACCGGGTGAACTTCCCTCCGTCGATCTTGAAGTAGTAGATCCCCAGCGGATCCTTCGAGCCCGGATCGTTCCACTGGTGCGCGCGGAATCGCTTGCCCGTGATCAGCTCCGGCTTCCCGCACTTGTCGATGTCGAACAGAACCAGCTCATGGTATTGCGAGCGATGAGGGTCGATGTCGTGACGAATCCACGTACGCTTCTCCCCCTCCTTCTTCTGTTCCATCCAGTACAGTCCGTAGGCATGGGCCTCACCGACGATCAGGTCGGCCAAGCCGTCGCCGTTCACGTCGTACACGATGATCGGATCGCTCGCCCCGCCCAGTTTGAACTCCGGATGCCAGATCCACTGCTCCTTGAGCCGATCCTTCGGCGCCTCGATCCACGCGTCCGGCACCACAAAATCGCCGCGCCCGTCACCGTTGATATCGCCGAAGCCAAACCCGTGCCCGCATCCCCCTTCCTTCACAACGTGCTTGGTGAACCTGCCCGTTCCTTTCCCGCTGGCATCCAGCACCAGCTTGTAGAACGCAATGCGTCCGCCCGCATTCGGCACCACTTCAAGCTGCCCGTCACCGTCCACATCCCAGACGCGAGCGGTCTCCACGTTGCCGCACTTGTCGATCTCGTGCGTCTTCCACTCGACGTCCCTCCCCTGGGGATTCTCGCGCCACAGCATCCGCTCGCCCCACCACCCTCCCGTGATGATGTCCGGATACCCGTCGCCGTTCACGTCCATAGGGATGTCGGCGAAATCGTCGTAGTAGTCTTCTTCCCGCTTGATCGTGCAGATCTTGTGCGCCTTCTTGAAGCTCGGCCCCTCGAACCAATACTCGCCCGACACAATGTCCGGCTGCCCGTCCTTGTTCACATCACACACCGACGCAGCCTCATAGATCACGTCGCCAATCCGGATCTTCTCGAACTTCAGCATCTCACCGGCAACGCACAACCCACCACTCATGAGCGTCACGACGACCGTCCGTAACAACATGTGAGTCTCCTGGATACGAGGTTTGCGGCTGATACCAGCAGAGGATCATCGGTCGCCCGCCCTTCGATGCGACCGACGGAAAAGCCCGTCCTACCGGATTTCCAGCGAGAAGTCTACCCCAGAGAAAGCTCCATGTCGGAGCCGAAGTGTACGTACGCACCTTCGTGCGCTATCGAGAGCCGGACGGCCTCGTTGACAGCCGTACCAATCAGCGCCTGCACGGGCAGCGGACGAACCCCCTCCAACCGGGCAATAAGCTCTCTGCGTTTCGCAAGGGCACCCGCCGCCCCCAACCCTCGCGTGCTGGCGAGAATCTCCCGAATATCATCCAGCGGCTGCTTGATCGAATCGTAGCCGTATCCCACCCATTGCGTCTTCGTCGGATCCTCCCAGTCGTTGTAGCCCTTGAAGAAGTTCGGATTGAAATGCTCGAACCCCCCCTTCTGCGTGCAGAAGTACGTGTGCCGATCCTTATGATCCGACCAGTATTCCCCCTCCGTGCCCATCAGAGACAGCCCTTGGTTCGTCAGGGCGCTCTGGTGCTGGCTGCATACCCAACCCGTTCGGATGAACAGTACCGAGTCATCCTCCCATTGGATCGTCGCACTGACCGTGTCGAACGCATCCTTGCCCAACGTCGGCAGAAGCTTCTTCTGACCAAACGCCACCAGCCGCCTCGGACTCAACCCGGTGATGAAGTAGTACGCATCGGCATAGTGCACGCCGATATACTCGAACGGACTCGATTGCTCGCACCAGTTGGCAAACCAGTGCAACGGCATCTCCCGGCGTTCCTCGATCCACGCATGCCCGTGAAGCATTTGACCTAGTAGCCCGTCCCGATACCGCTTCCGAGCCGCCCGAATCGCCCGGTCATGCCGCTTGTGGTAATCCGTATACACATAGATCCCCGACTCTCGCGCCGCATCCCGAATCCGCTTCGCCTCTGCCACCTTCAGGCAGAGCGGCTTCTGAACGATGCAATGATGTCCGGTTCGAATTGACTCCTCGATCACCGGCGTGTGAAAGTCATCCGGCGTCGCCACGATCACCACGCCTTCCGGCGGTAACTCCGCAATCGCCCGCTTGTACGACTCCGAATCGATAACATCCGAACCATCTCTCTCCGGATCGGGATACGCTCGAAAATCACAGCCCGGCAAATGCTCCCGAAGCCAGCGCACCCTGTCCGCCCGTCGCGTCGCCACGATGATCTCACCGAGCACCCCCCGTTGCTGCTCCTGAAATACCGTCGGAAGCACCACCTCCGCACTGATCATCCCGCCCCCAACGATCAACACGGGCATTCTCACAGTCGCCTCGCTCATGTTCGTATATCCCCTGTAAAAGCCTTTGACATCGCCCATCAAGGTTCTCAGAATATATTCATCACCTAGCGCGAGTTTTACACGCGATTCGGGCATCTATTCAATAGCATGAATCGACGGAGTCCGATCTGATCGGATTCCGGGGACAGTCTGACATTCCTGTTCGGTTTCATCACGCGAGGGCCTTCACATGGTTAAGGATATTCTGGCAAAGAAGGGTGCATTTGTAGCCTCCATCAGCAAGGACCGCTCGGTGCTGGAAGCGGCCAGAGAAATGAATGCCCATCGAATCGGGGCACTCGTCGTCACCGAGGGCGAAAAGGTCCAGGGCATCTTCACCGAGCGAGACATCATGACCCGTGTCGTCTCGTTGCAGCTCGACCCTGCCGAAACAAAAGTCGAGCAGGTCATGACCTGTCCGGTCGCTTGTTGCCGCCCCGACACGACATTGTCCGAGGTCAGACAGGTCATGAGCACCAAGCGCATACGGCACATCCCCGTCGTCGAGAATAACCGACTCGTCGGCATCATCACCACCGGCGACGTCATGGCCAAAGAGGTATCCGAGCAGCAGGAGAAGATCACCGACCTTCAGAAGTCGGTCGAGTATCTCCATGAGTACATCTATGGCTCCTATTGATGCCGGTCCCCTGCTCTCGTACCCGAACCCGGATTCTGCCCGGCCGAAGACTTGCAGGGTCGCCGCACTCCGACCATAATTGATTCTTTCGGCAAGTCCGTTTCTTGTATAGGAATCTGGGTTCAGGAGCAGGGAGCATGTTCAAAATCCTCGAGTGCCGCCAAGTGGCCCCCAAAGTGAAATGGTTTCGCCTGGAGGCCCCCCGGGTCGCCAAGAACCGCAAGCCCGGACAGTTCGCTATCCTCCGGCTCGATGACCGCGGCGAGAGGATCCCATTGACCATTGCCGATGTCGACCCCGTCAAAGGAACCATCGATCTGTTCGTACAGGCCATCGGAGCCACCACCGAGCAAATGTGCCGCCTGAACACCGGCGACGCTATCGCCAATTGCGCCGGTCCGCTCGGCCTGCCCACAGAAATTGAGAACTTCGGCCATGCCGTCCTCGTCGGAGGCGGCGTCGGTACCGCCGTGATCTACCCCCAGGCTCTGGCCCTTCGCCAGGCCGGCAACGTCGTCAGTGCCGTCATCGGCGGCCGAAGCAAGGAATACGTCATCCTCGAAAACGAACTCAAGGGCGTTTGCGATCACGTTTACCCCTGCACCGATGACGGAAGCTACGGCTATCACGGATTCGTCACTGGCAAGCTCGAAGAGCTGATCAAGGCGGCCCAGCCCCCCGTCGGTGCCGTCCTCTCCGCCGGTCCCGTTCCCATGATGAGGAACGTCTGCAAGGTCACCCAACCCTATGGCATTAAGACCATCGTCTCTCTGAATCCCGTCATGGTCGACGGCACGGGCATGTGCGGCGGTTGCCGCGTCACGGTGGCCGGCAAGACGAAATTCGCCTGTGTCGACGGCCCCGAGTTCGATGGCCATCAGGTCGACTTCGTCGAGCTCACCGACCGACTCACCACGTATCGCAAACACGAAGCCGATGCCATGAAACAGTTTCAGGAACACCTCTGTAAGCTCGAACCGGCATCCTGAGACCGATCGTCTTTCGCAAACTCATGAGGGCTCGCCTGCCGGCCTGATCGCCCCCGACGCTGCGATCTCACCGGCCAGGTATCCCTTTGCCAATCCGGAGCCCGCCACTGTAAAGTGGTCGCCCAGATATCCCCATCGCAGGAACCGCATCCCGTGGCGCACGTCGAGCATCCTGTCCGACCCTCCACCCGCCGCCGGCCGAAACCCCACCATCCCTGCCGACAGACAGTGACGTCGATCCGCCGTTCCGAACAAGAGCGGCCCGATGCCGTTGATTACCCAATCGCCGTAACTGTGGAAACAGATCATCCGCTCGCCGACATGCCCCAGTGCCGTGCTCAGGTCGTACCCCGGACTGATCGTCGGAGCCAGAAGGATCGCCTTGCTCACGCTCACACCCTTCGGCAGACACTCCAGCGCCGATACCACCACATACGCACCGCACGAGTAGCCGATCACATGCACCGGCCTCTCGGGATACTGCTGCCGATACCGAGCAATCTTCTCCGCCAGCCGCTGCCCACGAGCCCTCATGTGGGCTCCGCTCCAGAGTGACGGAATCGCCAGAAATCCGCGCCACCCCCTGCTCCAGCGAAACAGCTCGATGCTCCCCCGTACACCACCGGCATCCAACCCCCGCGCCACACGCGCAAAACCCCAGCGGATGCACAGCCAGCGTGCGGCCTCCGCGAAGAAGACAACCCCCTCCTCCCGACGGTCCGCCGATGCCCACATCCCCGACTGCCGTCGATCCCTGAGGAACCAGCCAAGCCACCAGAGCACACACGCCACCGCGGCCCCAGCCCCACCGGCCCAATGCGACCCCACCCCTACCATCGCTACACCGGCGCAGACCCACAGCACCCCCACGAGCCGACACCAGTTCAATCCCCGTTGAGCCAATGGCACGTCCCGTCTCCACCGATCTGATCCCGCACCCTGGATGCAGCGAGAACATATGCGCACTCATGGAGCCAGAGGCTTCGCATACACCCCCAGGTGATTCGCGCTGGGCCGCTCCAACCCCGACATCCACAAATGAATCGGCCGGTTCACCACCTTCGGCTTCCCTTGCGCGTCTGAGAGAACCAGCGTCGTCGACCCCCCTCCGTCAAGGTTCAACGCGTTGTATGCGCCGAACAGCCGCACCCATTCGGCCGTCTCAGACGTCGTCGTCCCCTCGCTATACCCCGGCTGACGGCCGTCGATCACCACCCACACCATATACCGACCGTCGCGCGACACTCCCACGGCCGTGCGCGGATGGAGGGCATCCCAGCTAGCCACGTTCTTGCCGTCCTTGAGAAGAAGGTTGAACCCGCCCACTCCGTTGTACACATCGCGTGTATCGATCGGCGGCCTCACTATCTTCGCCTCGTTCCCCCGTGAGATCACCAGCGCCCCATACGCCTTGCTCGCCGGTGAATAACAGTCCCCCAGCGATACCGACAGCCCGATCACATCCTGTGGCTCGCCCGAAACGTTCACCACCGGTGAGAACGGCGAGGCGTTGATCGCCGCCTGGCACTTCTGCTTCCTGAGAAACTCACTGGTCACCATGCTGTCGGTGTCCAGCGGTCGCTCCCCATTCGATGGCGTGACAACAAACCCGATCCCGGCGGCCTTCAGGTCGATCCGAAGGACATAAACCACCACCGCACGCGGCTCCGTCGCCTCGGCCCGAGTGTACTCCACCCCGCGATAGACCGGCTGCCATGCCCCCACCCGTCCCGCTTTCGGTCCCGTCGCCGGATTCGTCGCAGGAACAGAACTCGGCCGCGTCGAAGGTGATGTCCGCTTCGCCCGTGTCGCCGTCCGCTCACCACCGCACACCACCGCGGCGCCGACCACCAGCCACACCACCCCGAACTTCAGCACATCGTGAATCGAATGGAATCGCACGTGCCCTCTCCGCACAGACAGTCACTCCGCCAACCGCCCGCCGTCCATCATCGACCCTTACGGACTTCCCGAGCGCGATGCTTCACGTCCTTCGGCAGCCCCACCCACGACGCGTCGCCGTACAACCCCACCCGGCTCACATCGATCGGCTTGAACCCCAGCTTCAGCGCCGGCGACTCCACCTTCAATCCAAAATCGAACCGCGACGCGTCCACAAACAGGGGATCCGCAATCACCGAGTGACGGTCGAACCCGGCCGCCTGCCACTGCTCCAGTGTCTTGCCCGAGAAAGTGATAGGCCGATTCGCAGCATCCCAGTACACATTGTTGTCCATCCGGAACTTGCCGTTCTTCCAGTTGCTGCTCAGCAGCGTCCCCTTCTCGAAATACACGATGTTTCGTTCGAACGTAAAGGAATAGTGCTCCTCTTCCCGCGACCTCTGCACCTGCCCCTGCTCGCTGAACGCCAGGATGTTGTTCCGCACCACGTTCTCCCGCCCGTAGTGCTGATGGAACCCCCCGGTCTTCGTGTTATAGACAACGTTGTCTTCGAGCACGATCTCCGTGCTGCCTTCATCCGTGTACAGCCCCCACCCGCCATAGTCGTACGCGTACACATCATGGAAGATGTTGTTCCGGATCACCGTCCCGGTGCTGATGCCCAGCGTGTAGATTCCGCCCATGTCGCTCAGCACCCCGTTGCCGATGTGATGTACGCGGTTGAATTCGATGCGGTTATGGTGCGCCGAACTCGGTTGATAACCCCAACTCCATCCCACCGAGATGCCCGTATAGTCGAAATCGCAGATTTCGTTGTGCGTAATGGCGTTGTAGCTGCTCTTGCCCACCCACACGCCAATCCCGGCGCGAAACACATGCCCCCCGTCATGGATGAAGCAATTGTCCACGGTATTCCGCAGGCTCGACAGCCGATCCTCCGACTCGCCCTTGACGTGCCCGATCCGAACCCCGCCCGCCCCCAGATCATGAACGTGGCAGCGCACGACCCGGTTGTCCTTGCAGCCCTGCTCGAAATGAATCCCATATTCCCCCACATGCCGGACCGCACAGTCCGAAACGCAACACCGCTCCGCACCCCGTGCAAACATCGCCGCTTCCAGCCATGCCGCCGCCTGACCGTCGGCCGTCTTGTCCTTCGGCGTGTCCCAATCCGCGTGCTCGAAAACCAACCCCTCCAGCCGAACGTCGTGAACCACCGCACCCTTCGCCAGGTCCCCCGCAAAGACCACCAGCTTCCGCAACACCGGGGCAACCACTTCGACCTTCGCCATCTCCTCGCCCGGCACCGGCCAGTAATACAGCACCCCCGTTTCGCGGTTCAGATACCATTCACCCGGCGCATCCAGCAGTTCCCGTGCATTCTCAACGTAATACCGGAACTCCTTCTCCCACTGACACAACGGCCACCCCGATCCCGCCCGAAACCGCACACTCTGACGCGGCTCGTCCAAGTCGGCGATCCAGTGAAGCGAGGCCGTCCATGAGTGGTACACCACCAACGTCACATCATCAAACCGATCCCATCGCCTCAAATCCCCCGGCCGGTAGCTGAACCCGATCGTCACATTCGGATCCTTCCGGTCCCGCGGGTTCTTCACGCCCGGCAGCGGCCCCGCCGCCCGAAGATACCCCTCGTTCGGAGTACGAGCCCTCGTGCGGCGCTGCCCCCCAACGAACAGTTGGTTGAAGTACCACCGACCGGCCTTGACGTCCGGAATCTCCGCGCACCAGACCTCCCCGCCCTCCTTCCGCCAGCCCTCAATCTTCCTGCCGCCACTGAAAACCGGCTTCTCCCCGGGATACGCCGAATAAACAATCGGCTGCTCCTTACGCCCCGAGTCTTCCGGACCCAAGACGATTGGCTCCGTCAATCGGTACGTCCCCCCTCGGACAAGCACCCTGCCGCCGCCCCCCGTATCTGGCCCCTTCCGATGAAGCTCGCGAAGCCCGTCGCGAGCTCGCTGAATCGTCGCAAAGGGGCCATCGGTCCGATCACCATTCGGCGCCGGCAGCCGACCCGACCACGCGTCCGAGCCATCCGTCGACATGTAGAAGTCGCCAGCGGACTTGTTTGCCTCCTCCGCACCGACCCGCACCGCAACCGCCGCCACAGCCGTCAGGAAAACAGCCAGGATGTCAGAAGATGTCCTCATGATTCTCCCTCTCGGGCAAGCCCCAACTCGCCCCGCCCTTTCCGGAATCGATCGACATTGGTAGATTGTTCAGACCATGCACAACGGTCCGGACAATCCTGATGCATTCCTCACCATGAGAGGAATCTCCAAACGATTTGGCGGCGTCCAGGCCCTCGACCAGGTCGACTTCGACCTCCAGGCGGGCGAGGTCCATATCGTCGTCGGCGAAAACGGGGCCGGCAAGAGCACCCTGATGAAAGTCCTGTCCGGCGCCCACAAGGCCGACAGCGGCCAAATCCGACTCGATGGCACGTTCGTCGAGATCAACAGCCCCTCCGACGCCCTCAAACACGGCGTCGCCATCGTCTACCAGGAATTTGCCCTCGCCTCGTCACTCACCGTCGCCGAGAACATCTATCTGGCCCACGAGCCCCTGCGATGTCGCCCGGGCATTATAAATTACCGAACCATGAACGCACAGGCGGCCGAGATCCTCAATCGCCTGAACTGCCCCGTGCCGCCCACCGCCATCGTCGAATCACTCGGTACCGCGCAGATGCAGCTCGTCGAGATCGCCAAGGCCCTGGCCTTCAAGAGCCGTATCCTCGTGCTCGACGAACCCACGGCCGCACTCTCCGAGAGCGAGATCCAGCATCTCTTCGACGTCATCCGCCAGCTCAAGACGCAGGGCGTCTCCATCGCATATATCAGCCACCGCCTCGAAGAGTTCGAGCAGATCGGCGATCGAATTACCGTCCTCCGAAACGGCCGAAAGATCGAGACGATCTCCATGGCACAGGCCTCCATCGATCGCATCGTCCGCTCCATGGCCGGACGCGATGTGAAGGAACTCTTCCCCAAGCAACCCACGACAATCGGCCACCCCGTCCTGAAGGTCCGCCATCTCACCGTCGGCAAACGGCTCATCAACGTCTCATTCGATGTCCATGCCGGCGAGATCCTCGGCGTCGCCGGCCTGGTCGGTTCCGGCCGAACCACACTCTGCCGCGCCATCTTCGGTCTTGAGAAACTGGATGCCGGCGAGATCTGGGTGGACAAACGCCAGATTACCGGCCTGCCCCCCACTCGGGTCATCGACGCCGGCGTTGGACTCGTACCCGAAGATCGTAAGAGACAGGGGCTCGCCCTCAACCTGTCGTTGCGACACAACGTCGCGCTTCCCTCGCTGCCGCGCATCAGCCGGCCTTGGGGCATCGATCGGACCCTCGAACGATCTCTCGCCATGGATCAGGTCCGACGCATGCAGGTCGCCGCACACTCCATAGAACAACCCGCCGGCGATCTCAGCGGCGGTAACCAGCAGAAGCTCGTACTCGGCAAGTGGTTCGCCGCAAACAGCCGGGTGCTCATTCTCGATGAACCCGCCCGCGGCGTCGACGTCGGCGCCAAGGCCGAGATCTTTCGCATCATCAGCGAGTCCGCCGCTGAAGGCAGGGCCGTCCTGATGATATCCAGCTATCTTCCCGAAATCCTGGGAATGGCGGACCGAGTGCTTGTCCTTTATCGCGGCCGCCTCGTCGGCGATTTGCCCGCCAAGGGACTCACCCAGGAACGTATCGTCCATCTGGCATCCGTCGGCGGAGATCAGGAGGTATCCATCCCATGAGTGGGCCCTCTTCAACAAACCCCACTTCGAGCATCAACGAACAGCGCATCTTCCGCATCCTCAAATCGGCCCTGCCCTACGCCGGCTTGGCGATCCTCATCGGCGTGCTGTCGGCGCTTCGATCCGAAACGTTTCTGACGATCGACAACTTCACCATCGTCATCAAACGCAGCAGCTTCGTCATCATCACCGCCGTCGGCATGACCATGGTCATCGTCAGCGGCGGAATCGACCTCTCCGTCGGAACCCTGTTCGCCTTCTGTGGTGTCATCGGTGCCCTCGCCAGCCAGGCCGGCGTCCCCGTCCACCTGGCCGTCCTCCTCGGCATCGCCGCCGGTGCCGGCTGCGGCCTGATCAACGGCCTCCTCATCACGCTCCTCAGGCTGCCCCCCTTCATCGCGACGCTCGGCTCCCTCTGGGCCTTCCGCGGACTCTCCGAGGCCCTCACACGCGGCGGACAGGCCCTCTACGTACCGGCCCCCGCATGGAAATGGCTCTACTCAGACCTCACCACCATCCGTCTCGGCCACCTCTCCATGCCCATCCCCGTACCCGTCGTACTCATGATCATCATTGTCGTCCTCTTCAGCTACATCATGAGGCGAACCAGGCTCGGCCGTTACACCTACGCCATCGGCTCAAACGCAGAGGCCGCCCGCCTCTCCGGTGTCCGCATCAAGCGCCTCCAGGTGATCCTCTACACCCTCTGCGGTGCCCTCGCCGGCCTCAGCGGCATGATCCTCGCCGCCAAGCTCAGCGCCGGAGCGGCCACCGAAGGCGTCGGTGAGGAACTCACCGTCATCGCCGCAGTCGTCATCGGTGGCGGCTCCCTCAGCGGCGGCGTGGGAACCGTCAGCGGCTGCGTCATCGGGGCCCTGCTCATGAGCTTCCTCAACAACGGCTGCAACTTGTTGGGTATCGAGCAGCACTGGCAGAAGGTCATCACCGGGGCCATCGTCGTCGCGGCCGTCGCCTTCGATCAATGGCGTAATCGGCGAAGCGGCTGACGCCACCCCGGCCACGACCGACCGCATACGAAACGGCTGGATGAGGGCCTAACGAAGAACACCCGCCCCGACTTTGCTATGGTGTCGCGGAACCAAGCCGAAGTGCCAATGCAGAGGAACACTGCGCGAGCCGGGAATCGAACCCGGACGGGTTTCCCCACAGGAACCTAAATCCTGCGCGTCTGCCAATTCCGCCACTCGCGCCGGCGGGAATGCCTCTGATTCACGTTGTACCAAGCCCCCCAATCCCGGTCAATGAAAACCCCCATCACGCCCCGCCGACCCGGATCGTCCCGATCCACCGTCTTCCGACGTCCAACTTCTAACTTCTAACTTCTAGCTTCTAACTTCCACCTCCTCCCCCCACGCCCCCCTCCGAGCCGGATCGTCCCGATCCGGACACCGGGCGGAGCCCGCTCTCTCGCCCCGACGGGGCGAAGGACTGTAGCCACGGGCGGAGCGCAGCGGAGCCCGTGGTCCGCGTTCCCCCCAAACCAACCCGCCCCGCAGGGGCGGCCGAACCCCAAATCCCAACGCCCCACTCTTGACCCACGCCCCCCCGGAATTACACTACCCCCCATAGCCGAACACGCCGTAAGGAAATGAAACCCCTCTATGCAGTAGGAGTCCAACACCCAGGGTGCCCCATGTCCGACAGCCACGACTTCGACGTCTTCCTCTGCCACAGCGACCAAGACAAACCCATTGTCCGCCCCCTCGCCGAGCGGCTCAAGAACGATGGCCTGAACGTCTGGTTCGACGAATGGGTGCTCAAGCCCGGCGACAGCATCCCGGCCAAGATTGATGAAGGCCTGGAGCGTTCCCGCGTGCTCGTGCTCTGCATGTCGGCCAGCGCCTTCGGCTCCGACTGGGCCACGATCGAGGGCTACACCTTCCGCTTCCGCGATCCCCTGAACAAAGACCGCCGCTTCATCCCCCTCCGCCTCGACGACGCCCCCATTAAAGGCTCCCTCGCACAATTCCTCTACATCCATTGGGCAACATCAGAACGGGAGCAGGAATACACCAAGCTACTGAACGCCTGCCACCCACCCGCCCAACCCTCACCCGAACAACAGGCCCAGGCCCGAGCCCAATTCGAACAGAAGGTCATCTCCCTCGGCCACACCGATAGCGCCAACAGCGTGGCCTGGAGTCCTGACGGACGCCACGCACTCTCCGCCGCCGATGACAACACCGTACGACTCTGGGACGTCCAAGCCGGAACGTGCCTACGGGTACTC
>CAYUQT010000018.1:0-151300 GCA_964446835.1 uncultured Planctomycetales bacterium
GCAGCAACTCGAAGAACTTCTACTCAAGTCAACTTTGCCGACCTAGTTTTTTTGGCTCCACCGCTTGAAGGTTTCCGCTGGTTGTGCGGTGACGGCCTGGCGAATCTGTTGGAAGACCTGATCGGGGCCGGCGGCGTCGCTGCTCGTGGTGACGGCCACCGCCAGTGCACCGTTCATGAGGGTGTTGGGCGGCATCAGGTGGAGCCTGGCCTCGCCGGTGGGCTTCATGTCGATCGGCTGAGCAACGATGCCCGGTGCCAACGGTGCCAGGAGATAGCGGAACCCCTTATCGAACAACGGGTCGGGTGGGAACGTCTGTTCGATCACCGCCATGCCCTCGATCTGACGTGTGGACGGTGGTGGCAGCGGCGTGGCCTTGGGGTGCGAACAGGCCCAGAAGGCATCGTGGCGGCAGTCGCCGAAGAATCGTGACGCGAATGCCTGAACGGTAGGGTCGGCCCACCGGTAGAGCGAGAACCACAGGGGGGGCAGGCCGTTGCCGGTTCGCGTGGCGTCGCTCCAATTCTCGACCTTCCATTGAACGACCAGTACGTTGGGCGACGGCACGATGAAGCTCTCGACGGTGATGACGACGCCGGTGGCATAGGTGCATCGGATGCGAAGCAGGGCCTGTTCGATGAAGAGCTGCTGGCGGATCTTGAGCCCCATCTGGTCGGGGGGCAATTGCATCGCCAGTTCGCCAACGGGCTTGGGACATGGGTAGGGCCGCCGGTTGTAACTGGCGGGTGCTCCGACGCAGAGTTCCTTCATTCGCTGGGGGTTCTTGGTACCGCGGGTCGCCTCGACGGGGCCGCCACCGTAGGGGGGGCACTTCCATCCTTCGACTTTGATGCCGTTGGCGATTTCGTTGATGTGTGCGGGTTTCGGATCGTCGCTCAGGTCGAGCCGGCGATCCCAGACGTCACCCTTGCCGAACCGCCAGATGATGCGATCGGCGGTCTGATAGACGCTGACGGAGAGGTCGCCGTTGCCCAGGAGCAGCCCGTCATCGGGCGTCAGGACCCTCTCGTCGAGGTCGATGATGTGGATTGGCCGGCCCGCCTCGGCGGCACTGAGGCTTGCCGATGCCAGAAGGCTCAGTCCCACGACGACAGCACGACAGGTTGCGGTTCTGTTCATGGTCATGTCCTTGCTTGATGAGTCCCTCTTCCGGATGGTTGGGTATCGGGCGATCGGCCGGGGGGCGACCCCTGTCGATGCGCCGTCACGGGCGTCAGTCTACACGACATCGGTACCCGGCGCAACAGAGGCGGAGCGTTGCGGTTCGGCCAGTTCCCGGCTCGTCGGGTACTTGCTGAGTCGAGGGGTGTCAGCCCCTGCACCGGCGATCCCACAGTGCGAGCATCATGAGCGTCCAGACCTGTCTGGCCCAGCGGGCCGTGTCGAGAGGGGTTCGGCGCAGAACAATGGCTTCGATAGCGGAACGGTCGAAGCGGTCGGCCATCAATCCCGTGGGACGGAGCAGCAGGTCGTTGCGCATTTCGAGCAGCTCGTGATCGAGCCAGTGGGCCAGGGGGACCTCGAACCCTCGTTTGGGTGCGGCGGCGATCTCGGGTGGCAGGTGTCGTCTTGCCAGTTCGCGGAGGATGGGCTTGGTGGTCTGCCCGGCGAGTTTCAGCCTCACCGGCCAGGAGGCGAGGGTTTCGATCAGGCAGTGGTCCAGCAGGGGGCTTCGGGCCTCCAATCCGTGGGCCATCGTGGCGATATCCATTTTGACCAGCAGGTCGTCGGGCAAGAGGGTCTGGGCATCGACCCACATCTGGCGGTCGATCGCCGATCGGAGGCCGGGGGCGCTCTCCAGCAGTCGCTGGAGGGCCAGACCAGTCGGTTGGCAGGATTGCAGCCAATCCGATCGTCGTGCGGCCAGATGTTGCTTGGACGCCTCATCGAACCCTTCGTTGCCCCAGGCCAGAAGACGTTCTGTCTCCGGAAGGCCGAGTCCTCGCGCGAGTCGGCGGAGGAATGCGTAGCCGGTTCGATAGCCGCGGGTCTCCGGCAGGAGCCGATCGGCCAGTCGCCAGCCGGGTCGGGTCCATCGCGATGCGGCTGGGCCGAGGCGATCGGTGAGCCATGCCGCCACATATCGTCGATAGCCGGCGAAGACCTCGTCGCCGCCGTCGCCGTTCAATACGACCTTGACGTGCCGCCGGGCCAGTTCGGCCAGGGCGTACGACGGGATGGCGGATGAGTCTGCATAGGGTTGATCGTAGGCATCGACAATGAGAGGCAGGAGCCGCTCCGGTTCGGGTCGAACGATCAGTTCGTGGTGATCGGTGGAGTATCTGTCGGCCACCTGCCGGGCCAGCGAACGCTCGTCGTACTGTTCGGACGCGAAGCCTACCGAGAGCGTGGTCAGGGGGCGGTCAAGCTGTCGGGCGGCCATGGCAACGATCAGACCGCTGTCGATTCCTCCAGACAGGAACACCCCCACAGGCACGTCGGCTCGCAGACGCAGGCGAACGGCCTCGGCCAGTACCGGCTCGATGCGATCTGCGGCCTGGCCGACATCGGTTGGGGCTTCCGTCGTCGGCGATGATGAGCGAGAGCTCCCGGCGGGCCACTGCCAGTAGCGCTCTACGCGGACGGATGCGGGCTGCTCGGCGATCAGCCGAAATCCCGGAGGTAGCATGCGGATCGTCTGCCAGATGGTGGCCGGTGCGGGCACGTGGCCCAGGGTCAGATAGTCCGAGAGGGCCTGGTCGTCGATGCGGAGGTCGGTGAGCCCCATCGCCCGGAGGCCCTTGATTTCCGAGGCGAACATCAGGCGGTCGCCCTGCGTGGTGTAATAGAGCGGCTTCTTTCCGACGCGATCGCGTGCCAGGAGTAGTCGCCCCGCCCGGTCGTCCCAGAGTGCCAGGGCGAACATGCCCCGGAGGGAATTCAGGAAGTCCTGGCCGGCCTCTTCATAGAGGTGAACCAGCACCTCCGTATCGGTCTGGGTGCGAAAGTGATGCCCCCGGGCGATCAGGTCTTGGCGCAGTTCGACGTAGTTATAGATCTCACCGTTGAAGACGACGGCGACAGAGCGGTCTTCGTTGAAGAGGGGTTGGGCCCCGCCGGGCAGGTCGATGATCGACAGGCGTGTGTGGGCCATGCCGATGCGGCGGTGAGGGTCGATCCAGGCCCCCTGCCCGTCCGGGCCGCGATGGGCGAGGCGGCGCATTGCCTGCGCCAGCAGTTCCTCGTTCGGCTGACCATAGACCCCTGCGATTCCACACATGGTTGAGACCTTGGGGCAGCTTAGGACCCGACGGGGCGAGGCGTCAAGCATGTCAGTGTGCGGCCCGCGCACGCACAGTTGCCGGTTGTTGGACGGGGGGGTCATCCGCCGGGTGCTGCAATGACGATGGCCCTTGCGAAGAGTACCGCCAGGCAATAGGGCAGGCGCTTCCAGAAGGGCCGCCGGGCGCTCAGGGCCCACACCTGGGTGACTTCCTGTCGGGCGGCGTCGACGATCGGCAGCATTTGCGCAAAGTGGCGGTCCTGTCGCGTTTTCGCAATCAGGCGACTGATGAGGTATCCGACCACGGGGCCGATCACAAAGACCGTCAAGGCCACGACAATCACGGCTCGCACCAGGGCAAAGACGATCCCCAGGAAGCTGTCTCCGGGTTGGCGGCTGATCAGCGACGGCGCGATGACAACGAGGATGCAGATCACGACCGTCAGTATGCGTCGCCAGGGACGGCGCCGACGTCGATAGGGCGAGCCGCTATCGACGGGGGGGGGCGGTTCGGCAGAGGCATTCCCGGCACCGGCTGAGACGGCGAGCCGACCGGCCGCCCCGGGCAGCCACCACGCGAAGAGCCCCGCGATCAGCCCCGGGATCAGGTGGATGACGATCTGGGCCGTGACCAGCCATTGAGCGGGCTGATTGACCAGGATTCGCCCCACCACGTCGGCCTGGATCTGTTTGCCCAGCCGGTTCAAGCCAGTCCAGAAATCGGCACCCCCCAGCAGGGAGAGCCAGATCAGGGTGTGGACACTTGTCTCAAGAAGGCACAGGGCCCCGACCAGCATGCAGCCGATCAGCGAAGGGCCGAGGACCCATAGCGTCAGACTGCCGAGAATGCCCTGAAGGAGCACGGCCATGTGGGCGCTCCACGGCGAGTGCGGTGCCAGGACGGCTTTGGCGGCGATAACCAGCAGCGCGGCCCGTAAGACGGCGCGGGGCCGGCGAGTGATGTGGCCGATCAGGCACATCGTCATGGCGGCGATGCAGGCAAGTATGACGCCACGCAACGGCAGCCGCATGGCATGAAGGATGCCGCCCAGTCCCCCTTCGCTGAGAGCCCACAACGCTGTCAGCTTGGCGACGGCCAGATCAGTCGGGCTGCCGGGTTCCGACGACAGATTCGTTGTCAGGCTCCTGGCTTCTGTTTCCACTGCTGTCATCTCCCTGCATGAGCGGCAACGGTATCCTCTTCAGACGGAGAGAAGTTTCGCCTGCGGCGTCGAGGAGATCAACCTGTACTCATTCGTGTCAGAGTCCCAGAAGGATGCGCACGCGATCCTCAATTGCGGCCATGGTTTGGGTCGACGCCCTGCCCCGTCGTCGGCTGAACCGCTCTTTTGACAGCGAACGGACATCCTCGCACTTGACGAAACTCGGCTTCTTCAGGCCCGCTTCCGGAGGAGACACCTGGACGTGGAATGGTATTCCCTTGGCCTTGCTGGTCAGAGGAAGGACGACGACCAGTCCGGCCGGACCGTGATTGAACCGATCCACGGAAAGAACCAGGGCAGGCCGTGTACCCGTTTGTTCGTGTCCAAGGGTGGGATCAAGGTTGACCGTCCATATTTCACCCCGAGAGGGTTCGGGCATGGTCAATCATCCTCCAAGCCGTCGGTCATCGTAGCGTCCCATTCCTGTCGTTCCACTTGTTCCTGCCTCCAACCTGCCTTGCTCCTCTTGAGGGTGGCATAGGCCACGTTGGCTTCATCAAGGAATCGCTCGCGGCGGTAGGCTTCAATGGCCTTATCCAGGGCCTCGGTGAGCGAATCTCCCGAGCTCTTGGCCAACTCCTTCAACATTCGATGCGATCGTCGCCCGATTCTCACGGTACAGGAATCACTCATGGCGCACACCTCCCGAATGATCACATATTAGTATACGAAAGTGCAGACAGCCGATCCATCACTTGATTTCGGAGGGGATGCCCCTAACCTAGTCCACGATTCCATGCCTCGATCGGACATTCTTGAAAGGTGAGCCCATGTACCTGGTCAATCTGCTGCTTCTTACTCTGTCGGCCAACCCCGCCGCAGCAGCGACGCAGCCGGCCTCGAACACCGATGAGCCCAACGCCCCGGCGGGCAAGCGGCCCTACGAATTGGAGTGGGCCGGGCGGACGCAGCCGGAACATCCGTCGCTCGTCGACTTCGAAGACCTGACGGGCTGGCAGGCACGCTGTCGCGAGGGGGCACAGGCGAAGCTGTACCGCTCGAAGCAGGAGTTTTGTTTCGGTGAATACTCGGCCAAGGCGGTGTACTCCGGTACGTCGCCCACCGGTGCCTTTGTCATCGCCCCACCGCAGCCGATGGCGGTTGCCGGCCGGCCCACGGCGATCAACCTTTGGGTTCGCGGCAACAACTGGGGATGGATCGACCCGCCCGAGACCGCTCGAACCGAGATTCACGTTCTGATCCGCGACGCCAAGGACGAGCCGTATGCCGTGGATCTGGGCACCGTCGATTTCGACTACTGGTTCGTGCTGCACGGCCAGTTGTCCGGTCCGTCCGGCCAGCGGGGGGCCTATCACAAACTCAGTGACAAGGCCGATGATGTGATCGACTATCCCATCCGGTTCGAGGGCATCGAGGTGTCCGGCTGTTCCAGCGAGAGGCCGGCCCGCCTCTACTTCGACGCCTTGAGCTTCTATGAGATGCAATACAAGCCGCTGACGTTCGAGCCAGTGCCCGACAAGCTGCCCTGGCCGACGACGCCGGATACGATTCTGCCGACGTTCCAAGGCGAGGTCCGCAATGAACTGGCATCGACCGCCGGCGCCGCCGAACTCACAGCCATCGCAACCGGCCAGACGATCCGCTACCGCTACGAACCCAAGACCGGTCTGCTCACCGACCTCACCGTCGAGGCGAGCGGCCGGCGATTCCACCCCTGCTGGAACGGTGGAATCGAGTTCGACCTCGGCGGCAAGGCCCTCCGCCCGGGAGCCGACGGTGCGACGACGCGACTCGTCTCTCAAAAGGCCGATTCACAGCACATAACGGCCGAGTGGGAAATCACTGCCGGCCAGGCATCGGCCAGATATGCCTACCAACTGCGGATCAAGGGTAAGTCGCTGGTGGTGGACGTTACGGCAACCGGCGGGCAGGCCACCCGGTTCGACATCGGCCTGGCGAAGGGTCTCGACAAGCCCAAGGCGATCTACATTCCCTATCTCACCTACGGTGGGGACTGGCCCAGGGTCGTCTGCTCGGCCGGCAAGGATGCTTCGGTTTTCCTCCTGTCACTGATCGACTACTACAACTCCGATGCCTCCACGCTCTACGGCGCCCCGCGGATCCAGGACAAAGATGCGATGGCCTATAACGGTGGCGCCTTCTACGAGAAGAAGACCGACGGCAAGCGAAATGACCTCCGCGAGCGGCTGTTCATCAACGTCAGCAGCGACTTCCACGAAGTGCTGCCGAACATCCCGAATCCCAAGTGCGATACCGGCCAGATCGCCCGCGAGTACTTGTGGCGAAACATCGGCGAGCCGATGCGCGACATGCTGAAACAGTACAAGGCCTACGGTATCGATAAGTTCATCGCCTGCCATCACGAGGTCGGCTGGCGGGACGCCGGCGAGAGCTTCACGATGCGTCTGCGAGCCGCCCCCCGGATCGGTGACGACGGTCTGGTTGAATACAGCAAGTGGCTCCGCGGGCTCGGCTATCGATTCGGCACCTACACGAACTATGTCGACTTCGCACCCGTGAACTCGAACTGGAACGAGGACGACGTCTGCCTGAACCCCGACGGCACCTGGCAGCGCGCCTGGCCTCGCTGCTATGCCCTGAAGCCACTTCGCGCTGCCGAAAAGGAGGCGTATTACGCCCCGCGGATCCACGAGAAGTTCGGCACGGACGCCCAGTATTGCGACGTCCACACCGCATACACGCCCTGGGGTCGCACCGACTACGATGCCCGCACGCCCGGCGCAGGCATGTTCCGAACACAGTTCAACGCCTTCGCACGATTGCTCTGGAACGAGAGCAAGGCCCACCACGGCCCCGTCTTCAGCGAGGGCTGCCACCAGTGGTTCTACGCCGGCATCGTCGACGGCGACTACGGCCAGATGGTGCCGTACGGACAGGGGTATCGCATCGAGCCGATCGTCGATTTCGACCTGCTCAGGATGCATCCCCTTATGACCGACTTCGGCATGGGCATGCCGAGCATGTACTTCGGTGAACGCGGCGATTGGAACAAGGATCGCTCGCGGCTCAGCCCCCATTTCGACAAATTCCATACCAGTACGATCGCATTCGGACACATCGGTTTCCTGGCCGACGACTGGGGCCTCGACGGAACGCTGAAGTCGTACTTCCTGCTCCAGGCACTGCAGCAGCGGTACACCATGGTGCCGGTCAAGCGGATCGGCTACTTCGACGGTAGCAGGATCATCGACAGTTCGACGGCCCTGATCTCTGATGCCTACAAGCGTCGCCAGATCAACGTCCTCTACGAGAACGGCCTGGAGGTCTGGGCCAATCTCAGCCCCGATCAGGAATGGACCGTGCCGGTTGATGGAAGGAACTACCGCCTCCCCGCGTACGGCTTCGTCGCACGCAAGCCGGACGACATCCTGGCCTATTCGGCGATCGTTGGCGACGCGCGGCACGAGTTGGTCCAGTGCCGCGATTACCTCTACCTCGATTCTCGCGGCCAGATCATCCGTACACCGGTCCTCTCGGCTCGGGGTGCGGTGTCGGTCAAGCCCGACGGCGAATCGGCCTGGTGGATCATCCCGGCCACCCAATGCGAAGAAGTCACGGTGTCGTTCAATTGGCTTGGCTGCAAGAAGAGCTGCCGATTCGGCGCGACGGCCCACGACGAGTCAGGCAAACAGATCGGCGTTGCCCCGGTTCGCCACGGTGCGGCTGAAGTAACCGTCATGCCCGTTAAGGGAGCCATCAAGTATCGCCTGGTCAACGAGCCGGCGCGTCCTCAGGCCGGTCAACAGAACCGCGGAGAGCCTGGTCCGGAGGAACTGCCTGACTCAGTCGCGTGGCGGATCACGCTGCCACGAACAGAGCTGATAGCCGGTATGTTCGGCTCTGGAAGCCTGAGAATCAGGACTGGCGGACACCCCAGGACGTTGGTGGTCGAGCGAGTATCGCCGAGCGGCCTTCAGCACCCCATCGGAGAGTTCAAGGTCGCAGCAGAGAGTGCGCTCGGGCGGTTCTCCACCACGTTCAATCTGGAGTTGCCGCCGGATCAGAAGGTCTATGAACGCTGTTGGTTCAGGTTTCAGCTTAAGGGCGCTGGCGAGACCGATCTCGGTGAACGCTGGGTCGACATGACGGCCGTGCCGGCCTTCGATCTTGCGTTTGAGCCCGCCAACCAGCCCCTCATTTCCGGCCGACCGTGGACGCTGCGAACCACCGTCAAGAGCCACCTGCCCAACGCGGCCGAAGCCACCGCCGGTCTGGCTGTCCCACAGGGCTGGCGTGTCGAACCGACGTCAGCCACGATCAGCCTCCGGCCGGGCGAGAGCAAGGTCTTGGCTTGGGCGCTCACCCTGCCCGACCAGCCGGTGGTCGAACCTATCACTCTGCGAATCCAACACGGTTCGTACCAAAGCGAAGCGACCCGCTATCTGCGGACCCGGCCCACGCAGTGGGTCGCCGCCGAGCTCGCGAAGACCTCGGAGATGGCCTCCGGCGAGTGCGTTCGCAACGGCATCGAACAAGCGGTCGATCCTGAAGGCAGCGGCACGGCCGTCTTAATGAGCGAGGAGCGTGTCGGGGGCCTGCCGATGTCGGCGATCTTCATCCATCCGCCTTACAAGCAGGGCGTGGGCTATGCCTTCGCGGCCATCCCGGTCGACCTGCCCCACGGCAAGCCCCAGCTCGAATTCGCCGTTGGCTTCCGCGACGGATCGATCACGACGGATGGGTGCCTCTTCAAGGTCGTCGTCATCGACGGCGACAAATCGGCCGAAGTCTTCGCCCGGCAGTACGCCGTCCGCGAGCGGTGGGCCAGTCACAAGGTGGATCTGTCGCCTTTTGCGGGCAAACGCGTCACCATCAAGTTGATCTCCGACGTCGGTCCCGCCAACGACTCCAACTCCGACTGGTCCTGCTGGGGTCAGCCTCGGGTCTTGCTGGGCGATCGTGTGATGGCCGTTGAGGTTCATAACGAGAAGCCCGGTGTGGCCTTTCTGCCTTCGCCCGAGCCGCTGAGCGACCTCTCCGCCGCCGACCTGGGCAAGATCGCCTCGGCCGAGATCACGCTTGAGCACGCCGGCGTCAACGGTGGCTCATACGCGTCCTTCATCTTCTTCAATGACGTGAAGATCGGAACAACGCCGCTGTCCAGTTCCGATACGTCGTGGGCAACCGGCAAAGTGGCGCTGTTGCCCGAGGCGATCAAGACGATCGCCCCGACGAACCGGCTGGTCATCAAGAATCCTGGCGGTGACTCCATGAAGGTCCGCAACTTCTGCCTGCAGTTCACGCTGACCGACGGTCGGAAGGGGTCTTCGTGGATCGACGTCGGCCCGTACACCAGTGCCGCCGGCTGGCCCCACCAGGAGGGCACAGCCGTCCCCATCGGCACCGACCTGCCGACGGTATGGCTGAGTATTCCGGTGAAGTAGAATGACCTTGTCGTGTTGCAGGGTGTTTCCAAGAAGCGGAAACGAGTTTCCTGCACGTATCATCTTGCCTCTTGAGGGTCAGGGCTATAAACTAGACTAAACTAGACTAATACCGTTGGGTCTTGGGTCATGGGGACTTGGCTATGCTCAGCGTCAACACACACGAGGCAAAGACCAAGCTCTCGGCCTTGTTGGCCGCGGTCGAGGAGCGCGGCGAGTGGGTGCGAATCTGTCGAAACGGCAAGCCCATTGCCGACCTTCGCCCCGTCGCAAGAGTTGCCGATCCGCTTCAGATGAGCCCCCAGTTGTCCGGGGTGGAATTCCGGGAAGACCCCGCCCTGCCGCTCGGCGAACAGGACTGGCCGGAGGAGATGCGATAGATGCTCCTTCTAGACACCTGCACGTTGCTATGGCTGGCCGCGGATCAGGCTCGGCTGAGCGACAAGGTGAAGGGTCTGATCCGCGATCGCGCTGATTCGCTGTTCATCTCGTCGATTACCGCCTTTGAGATTGCCGTGAAGAGCCGCCGGGGAGCGCTGCAATTGCCCCTGGAGCCTCAGGAGTGGGTCGCGCGGGCATTGGAGCATCACGGAATCAACGAGCTTCCGGTGACTTCTTCGATCTTCATCCGATCGGCCGGTCTCCCCTTGCTTCATAATGATCCATGCGACCGTGTGATCGTCGCCACCGCGCAACTGGAGGGGCTTTGCATCCTGACGCCGGATGCGCTCATCAGGGCCTATCCGAATACCTGTACCGATTGGTGAGGTCGCCAGCCCTTCGACTCCGGAGGGTTCCTTCATTGAGAGACATCGTGACCGATGTGAGGCGTCTCACACCGCAGCGGGTTGAGGGGTATACTGAGCGTCAGATCCTCGTGGTGTGGAGCGTTGCACATGCGCAAAGTTCTACTGATCGCCGTGGTGGTCGCCGCCGTCATTGTGGGGTGGTTGCTCTGGAAGCAGCGGCAGGTGCCTCCCTTGATCGTCTCGGGGTTCATCGAGGCGGACTCGATTCGCGTGGGTTCTCGCGTGGGCGGGCGCGTGGCGAAGGTGCGGGTCAGTGAAGGTCAGACGGTGCGGGCGGGCGAGCCGTTGTTCGAGTTGGACCCATTCGATCTGAAGGCCACGTTGTTGGAGGCCGAGGCACAGCTTGCCGGCTATCAGGCTGAACACAACCGGCTCAAGGCCGGTTTCCGTGTGGAGGAGATCGAGCAGGGAAAGGCCAAGCGGGATCGGGCTGCCGCCATCCTGCAGAAGCTTCAGAGCGGTCCACGTCCGCTGGAGATTCAGATCGCTCGTGAGAAGCTGAACATGGCTAGGGCCAACATGGACCTGGCCGAGTCGGAGCATGCCCGCCTGATGCGGCTGTACAAGGAACAGCAGGCGGCTCAGACCGAGATCGATCGGGCGGTGCAGGGGCTCAAGTCGTCGCGTGCCGCCGCCGATGCAGCGCGGTTTGAGTTGGCCCTGTTGGAAGAGGGCAGCCGCAAGGAGGACATCGCCGAGGCCCGCGCCGCCCTGGGTGATGCCGAGGCGGGGCTGAACCTGATGCAGCGGGGCTACCGAACAGAGGATGTTGCCAAGGCCGCCGCACAGGTGGCGGCCGCAGAGGCGCGAGTCGCAGCCATTCAGATGCGGCTGGGGGAATTGGTTGTGGCCGCCCCTTGCGATTGCGTGGTCGAAGCCATCGATCTTCGTCCGGGCGATCTGGTGGGTATGAACGCCCCTGCGGTTTCGGTGCTCGATCTGTCGCGCCTGTGGGTTCGGGTCTATCTGCCCGAGGCGAAGTTGGGGCATATCCGGCTCGAGCAACGCGTGACGGTTCGGGCTCCTGGCTATCCGAACGAGCGGTTCGGCGCCCATATCAGCTTCATCAGTCAGGAGGCCGAGTTTACGCCGCGCAACGTGCAGACGCCCGAAGAGCGAAGCAAGCAGGCGTTTCGCATCAAGGTCACGCTTGATGAGGGCAAAGATCGCCTTCGGGCGGGTATGACGGCCGATGTCAATCTGGAAGAACCGGGCGGTTCATGAGTGAAGGCGTCATTCGAACGGAGAACCTGACCCGCCGCTTCGGCGAGGTCGTCGCCTTGCGCGACGTCTCCATCGAGGTGGGGCGCGCGAGCATCTTTGGGCTGCTCGGTCCGAACGGTTCGGGCAAGTCGACGCTGATCCGCATCCTCTGTGGCGTGTTGCGCCCCACAGAGGGCAATGCGTGGGTGCTGGGCGTCGACATCCGCAAGGACCCGGAGGCCGTCAAGCGCCGCATCGGCTACATGTCGCAGAAGTTCAGCCTCTACTCGGATCTGACGGTGGTCGAGAACATCCACTTCTACGCCCGCATCTACGGCCTGTCGCCGTCGCGACAGCGTGAGCGGCAGGAGGCGGTGATCGCGCTGACCGGGATCGGCGACTATGCCGACCGTCTGTCGGGCACGCTGTCGGGCGGTTGGAAACAGCGGCTGGCGCTGGCGTGCGCGCTGGTCCACGAGCCGGAACTGCTCTTTCTCGATGAGCCCACGGCCGGCATCGACCCGGTGGCCCGACGGGATCTCTGGGACCTGCTGTTCGAGCTGACCCACCGTGGCGTCACGATGTTTGTGACGACGCACTACATGGACGAGGCCGAGCGGTGTTCGCACGTGGGCTACATTTATCTGTCGCGCCTCATCGCGGTCGGGCGGCCCGATGCGCTCAAGACGATTCCCGAGGTGACACCGGACGGTACGCGGCGATACGAGGTGAGCTGCGCCAATCCGACGGCGGCCCTGGCCGCCTCGCGGCATCTACCGAGTGTTCGGGATGCCACGCTGTTCGGCGACACCGTTCACGTTCTGGTGGACGCTGCCGTGTCATCGGAGCAACTGCTCGGTGAGCTGGCGCCCGGCGACGGCGGCGCTTCGCTGCGCCCCATTGCGCCGACGCTGGAGGACGTCTTCGTGATCCTGAGTCGTGCCCATGCCTCGCGGGGGACGCCATGAGCGGATTCTGGGCCATCCTGATCAAGGAGTTCTCCCATATCCGGCGCGACCGGCTGACGCTCTTCTTCACCTTTCTGGTGCCGGCGCTGCAACTGACGATCTTCGGCTATGCCATCAACGTGACGATCGAGAACATCCCGCTGGCGGTGCTCGACCTGGATGGGCGACAGGAGTCCCGGCGCTTCCTGGAGGAGATGTGCAATACCCGAACCTTCAAGATCGTGGCCCGGGTGCACGACATCGAGTCGCTCCAGCGGGCCCTGACTTCCGGGCGGGCCAAGGCGGGCGTCCTGATTCCGGCCACATACTCGGAGCATCTGGCTCGCCGCGAGCAGGCACAGGTTCAGGTTCTGATCGACGGCAGCGACTCGCAGGTGGCCACAACGGCCCTGAACTCGGTGAACCTTCTGGCCACGACGCTGGCAATGGGGCGGAGCCGCGAGGCGGCGGAGGCATCCGGCAGCAGCCCGGCCCTGAACGAACGGGGGCAGGTCGCCGCGCCCATCGACGTACGGGCGCGGCTACTCTACAACCCGGACCTTCAGAGTTCGCACTTCTTCGTACCCGGCCTTGTGGCGATCGTCCTTCAGACGGTGCTGCTGTTTCTGACGAGTCTGTCGATCGTTCGCGAGCGCGAGTTTGGCACCCTCGAGCAGCTTTTTGTCACGCCGGTGGGGCGCGCGAGCCTGCTGTTCGGCAAGCTGGTGCCTTACTCGTTGATGGCGTTCGGAGAGCTGCTGCTGATCCTGGTACTGATGGTGGGGATTTTCGGGGTGCCGATCCACGGCAACCTGATACTGCTGCTGGTGCTCTGTGGCATGTTCATCGTCATCGTTCTGGCGATGGGGCTGCTCATCTCGACGCTGGCGATGTCGCAGCTAGAGGCGATTCAGATCGCTTTCATCATCATGCTGCCGTCGGTGTTGCTGTCGGGTTTTATGTTTCCTCGATCTGAGATGCCGCTGCCGATCTATCTGATCGGCTGCGTGCTGCCGGTCACCTACTTCATCGAGATCCTTCGCGGCGTGATCCTTCGCGGTGCCGACCTCGTCGATGTTTTGCCCCAGGTGTTGAGCCTGATGGCCTGCGGCGTGGTCGTCCAATTGCTCAGTCTGCTTCGGTTCCGCAAACAAATTGCCTGATCGGAGATCGCACCCGGGGCGAGATCACTGTCCGGGCGGTCTAGGGAGTGTCACGGGTCGCTACAGGCGGATGGGGTATCGGCCGGCCTGTTTGGCGTAGCGGACGGTTTCGATCAGGGTGTCGGGACGGACGCCCCAGTAGGTTTCTCCGCCGACGGCCAGGGCGTATCCGCCACCCGGGGCGCAGGTTCGCAGGGCTCGATCGACCGCCGGTTTGGCGCGATCGAAATCGTAGTAGAGATCCTTGCAGTTCAGCCCGCCCGTGAAGAAGGTCTTGCCGCCGAGATGTCTCTTGGCGGCCTCGCAACTGGAGAAGCCGCCCATGTCCATCTCGGTCAGCTTCATCTCGTCGGCATACATGGCGAAGTGGTGATCGTTGGGGCCGTCGGCGTGCAGGTAGCGATACTCGCTGCCGTAGCGATCGTACAGAGCCTTGTTGAACTTGAAGACGTGCTCCCGATACATCTCGCCGGAGACAAAGGCGCTGTTGTCGTCGGCCAGGGCGAGACGGGTCTGTGTCCGGCCCTCGATGCGGTTGTAGAAGTCGGCCAACCGGCAGTAGGTTTCGAAGCATTTGCCCAGAAGCATGTCAGCGTGCTGCGGGTCGGTGTAGAGCAGCTCGTAGAACTGGACGGCATCCATGATCGCGCAGGCGCAACTCAGGGGTGGGTGCATGTTGACGCGACCGCCGGTGGCCGGCAGGTGCGGCGCGATCCGACCCGCCTTGGCCACGAAGACCTCGCCCAGGCGAACCAGATCATTGATTCGGGCGTGGCGTGTGAAGTCGGGCACCTGGAGCCTCTCGATGTCTTCGACGGACTGGATGATGGGCACGATGCGCGGGCTGGTGTCGTCGGGATATTCGACGGGGCAGCCGAAGACCATAGCCTCCTGAACGGGGCCGAGATCCCAGAATAGGCCATAGTCGGTTCGATCGTCTCCGAGTTCTTCGAACGCCCACTGGAGCCCGCGGATTTGGACATCGAGGCAGACCTCCTGGCTCGTGTAGTAGTCGCGTATGTTGTAGCCGAAGAGCCTGCAATAGAAGCTGCCGCCGGTGCTGATAGTGATGGGAACCCGGTCGGGCTCGCGGAAGCTTCGGGCAATCTGCCAACGGCGAAGCGACTCCTGGATACGGTTCGCATACGTCTCGGGGCGAAACTCGACCATGCGGATGTCTCCTCGATGACGAATGATCGTGCTGAATCGGCGAGGGTGTCAAGGGTGTCGGGCCTGACATTGTGGAGTGGTCAGGGACGAATCTTCCGGCCTCACAGGTTCAGAGACGCCGAGGGCACGTGCTCGCTCTGAGGGCCGGTTTTTTTCTTTGACACCCCTTTCTCAGTGTGGCATACTATTGGCGGAGGGAGTTAGTCTATACTTACAGTACTGCTTGGTTGGTCGGGGCATTCCTCGGAGTCAGGGACTTCGGGGCGGGAAAGAGCTTCTCATCCGGTGAGCAATCAAACCCGGTTTGTGCGCCCCGATTCAGATCGACAACTGATCCGAAATTGTTTCGGAGAAAGAGCGGGCCGAGTAACCCGCGGGCGTTTTGTCACGTGTGGTTTCTTTTGGAGAGGTTATGACCATGTGTAGATCAAAGGATTGGATGGGGATTCCCATCGTGGTCGTCCTGGCGTGTGCCGTGAGTCTGGTGGTACCGGTCGCAGCGATGGCGGATGATGTGTCGCATGCGCGTGTCTACACGGTGAAGGTCTCCGGTAGCAGCGCGAGCCTGGCAGATTTGCAGGCGCTGGCCAAGGCGAAGGGCTCTGTCGAGGTCGTCACCTTTCCGAAGGGTGCGGACCCCTCGGCGGCGGTGAGCCGGACGACGCTTCGGGCCGGTGAGGGTGATCTGGGATATCTCGGCTTTTCCGTGAAGGCCCAGGAGGCCCTTGTGGCCGCGCAGGCTGGTGGCGCTGCGACAAGCGACGGCAAACTGGTTCAGAACGTGGACGGTGCGCAGGTTCAGTACACCACCCCCAAGGCGGCGGACGAGCCTCTGACCGTGACGTGTGTGGTGGGTGGTAGTGAGGCCGTGAAGGCCACCGTCTATGCGGTCGACGGGAAGCCGGGTGTGGTAGAAGTGACGTTTGCGGGAACCGGTCTGAAGATCGTGCAGGTGTACGAGTACATCGATGGTCTCCCGGCGGTGGTTCCTTCGGATGCGGTCGCCGGCGGCAGTGCGGCGGCGTCGCCCCCGGCGGTGATGGGTGAGATCGCGACTCAGAGCAGCCCGACGATGACGGATGATGTCAGCTTTCATGCTCAACTCACCGGTGTGAGCTGGGGCTGGGACAGCAAGTGGTGGCCTGGCGAGGACGAGACCCCCGGTGGATTCCCCATTCAGTTCCGCTTTGACCTGGGATTGGGTGCCGACATCAGCTCGGACGTGGCTGGCAGCTTCCAGATGAACTATCTGCCCCGCCAGCTCCAGATCGGCGCCGGTTCCGGCAGTGTGCTGATGGATTTCGGGGCCGAGCTGAGTGCCCAGGGTTCTCTGAACCTGGGCGTTATCGATCCTATTGTGTTCGACATCCCATTCGTTCCGCAGTTCGATCTGCGGGTTCTCGACAGCGAATCGTTCAGCAACTGGTTGCTTGACTCGACGGCGAGCCTTTCGGACGGCACGGATGTGCAGCAGCTTGCAAACCTCGACCTGCTCGAGATCATCCTGAAGGGCGTGAGCCTGCCCGATTGGGTCAAGAAGAACCTGAGCGGCGGTATTGGGATTGCCGGGGCTCTGGCGGGTGCCGTGACTATGACCTGCGATTCGATCAGCTTGAGCGACGGCACCACGTTTACGACAGAGGGCGAATCCAAGGCGATTTCGCTGGCGACGGACGGGTATCACGTGACGGCCAACTACAATGAGGCCATGACCCTGACGGCCACCCTGAAGGTTTATCCGACAATGTACGTCAATTTCCTTTTCTTGCACTGGACGCTGCCGACGTTCGAGCTGCCTTGGAACGTCTATTCCGGGCCGATCGGTATCGACTTCTCGAATTCGGGGGTCGACTTCCCGCCGTACATGTGCAAGCTGAACATTACGAAGATCAATCCTTCGTATGGTGAAGTGGTTCTGGATCCCGCACCGGCTGATGCGAATGCGCCCGAGTATCCGGTCGGCACTGCTGTGACGTTGACGGCCGTTCCGGGTGCCAATCGCAGTCTGGCCCAATGGGAGGTGTATGATGTCGATCATCCGGGCGATGCGAACTACGCCCTGATCGACACGAATTCCACCATCACGATTACGATGGATCGCGACTATGAGGTGGGTGCCGTGTTCAAGTGTGGTTCCGGTATCGGTCAGGCGATGCCGTTGTTGCTGGTCGGCCTGATGCTGGGCGGTCTCGTGGCGATTCGTCGTCGCAGATAGCCCAGGTTCGACTTACAAAGCCGTATCGGAAAGGCCAAGGCGAAGCACATCGCCTTGGCCTTTGCCATTTTGAGGGCGCTTCGGAGCAATGTCTGGTCTGAGGGGGCATTCCATCGCTTTCTCCTTGAGCCCCCCAGGGTGGGGCACTACGATGCGCCTATGGCCGGGATGTCCTATCGCGTTGTGATCAACGATCGCATGCTGCGGTCGGCCAAGACGGGCGTGGGGCACTATGCAGCCCAGGTGCTTCAGTGGGTGCCTCGCATTCGACCTGATGTGGAGGTGGTGCCGTTTCACGCCCGGCACATCTCGCGTCGCTCATTGGACGACCTGCTGGCCTCCGAGGACGACCCTCGGGCGGCTCGTCGGCAGCGGTTTCGTCCCCCCTGGTTTGTGCGGCGCATTCTCCAGGCAGGTTACGAGAGAGTATTTCGGTGGACGGCGAGACGTGCGGGCTACTCGCTCTATCATGAGCCCAACCACATTCCGATACGGTGTGGGCTGCCTACAGTGACGACGATTCATGACCTGTCCGTTGTGCTGCATCCTGAATGGCATCCGGCCGATCGCATCGCCTGGTACCGAACGGGTTTCGATCGCGGTCTGGCGACCACCGATCACTTCATCGCTGCCAGTCGGTTCACGCGGGACCAGTGCGTTCAGCATCTGGGTATTTCGCCGGAGCGGATCACAGTGATCTATCAGGCGCCTCGCGAGGAGTTCGATCCCGTCTTTCTGCCGCCGCCGGAGGGCGATGTCCTGCGAGCCGCTCTGAATCTGCCCGATCAGTTTCTGCTCTTTGTGGGTACCATCGAACCCCGTAAGAATCTCGTCGGGCTCTTTGAGGCGTACGCGCACCTGGAGCCGGCTCTTCGCGCGAGGCTGAAGCTGGTGATCGTCGGCCAATTGGGTTGGGAGACTCTGCCGATCCAGCGTCGGCTCAGACAATTGGGCATCGATGCCGATGTCCGGTTCGTCGGATACCTGGGCAACGTGCGACTGGCGGGGGTGATGAAGCTGGCCACCGCCCTTGTCTTCCCAAGCCACTACGAGGGGTTTGGGCTTCCACCGTTGGAGGCGATGGCCTGCGGGTGTCCGTGTATCGTCTCGAATGCCAGCTCGCTTCCAGAAGTGGTCGGCGATGCGGCCCTTCAGATCGATCCACAGAATCCGAAGACCTTGAACGAGGCAATTGCGCATCTGGTTGAAAGCCCGTCGTTGGCGGACGATCTCCGCCGGCGAGGCCCGGCTCGCGCGGCCGAATTCACCTGGCGGCGGTTCGCCGAACAGCACGACACCGTGTACCGGCAGGTTCTCAAACAGCACGGTGTTTTGCCGGCGTAGGTGCTGCGGGCGAGTCGAAGCGGCTTGAAGCGGCTGCGGCCGCGCCGGACAATCGGACACAACATGGTTACTGATCGCAACATCGTCTGCATCGCCAGCAACTGGTTCTTCGATCCGACCAGCAAGCATCATGTTATGAAGCAGCTTGCCGAGCGGAACCACGTGGTATGGGTCAACTACCACGGGTCGCGGCGGGTGCAGGCTTCGGCAGCGGATATCCGAACCGTCCTGGCCAAGCTGGGTCAGATCCTGGCCGGTCCGCAGCGTGTCACACCGAATCTGACGGTGCTCACGCCCATCGTTCTGCCTTTGCCGGGCTCGGCCTGGGTGCGGCGTCTGAACCGTCTCATCCTGGTCGGTCAGATTCGCCGCCTGCTGCGCCGATTGCCTGACCGTCCCGTCCAGTTGTGGACGTTCGCGCCGGATGTGTCTTATCTAGCGGGCCGGTTTTCCGAAGAGGTTCTGGTCTATTACTGCGTCGACGAGTTCAGCGAGTTTGCCGGCTATGATGCACCGCTCATCTCGCGTCTGGAGCGGGAGCTGATCGACCGGGCCGATCTGGTGATCACGACCTCGCGGCGGTTGCAGGAATCGAAGTCGAAGCTGCATCCGCAGACGCACCTGGTGGCTCACGGCGTGGACTACGAGCATTTTGCTCGGGCGACCGATTCCCGCACGGAGGTTCCGGACGACCTGCGATCGATCCATCATCCCGTGCTGGGGTTCTTCGGGTTAATTCAGGAATGGGTGGACATCGAACTGATCGCCGAGGTGGCCCGGCGTCGGCCCGATTGGTCGATCGTATTGATCGGCAAGCCGCTGACGGATACGGCGCCACTGTCGGGGCTGCCCAATGTTCACCTCACGGGCCAGCGCCTTTATGCGGACCTGCCCGGTTGCTGCAAAGCGTTCGATGTCGGGCTCATTCCGTTTCGCATCAACGAGCTGACGCTGAACGTGAACCCGATCAAGCTTCGGGAGTATCTCGCCGCCGGGCTACCGGTGGTTTCGACACCGCTGCCCGAGGTCATGAGCTATCAGCCGCTGGTGGCGGTGGCGGATACGGCGGAGGGCTTCGTGGCCGCATGCGAACGGGCGATGGCCGAGAATTCGTCGGAACAGATCGCCCGCCGGCAGGCGATCATGAAGGCCGAGACCTGGCAGGCGAAGGTCGAGCATCTTTCGACGCTGGTTGAGGAAGCACTACGGCACCGCTGATGCGACGAGGGTCCGCTCGGGTACCGGCACCATCGGGCATGTCGGACGGTTCTATGTTTCCATGGCGGTTTCGGCCGGGACGGTACGGCGATTGGCGGCCTGAGCAGCCTGTGGGGCCTGGATTGGCAGCACGAGCGTGAACGTAGATCCGATCCCCACGGAGCTTTCGGCCTTGATCGATCCTCCGAGAATGGTGGCCAATTCGCGACTGATGGTCAGGCCGAGACCTGTGCCGCTGTGTTCGCGCGTCTTGGATTGGTCGATCTGACGGAATTTCTCGAAGATCGTCTCGATGTGCTCTTCGGGAATTCCAGGCCCGTTGTCCGTGACGGCGAAGCAGATGGTTCCGTCTTCGCCCGGGGAGACCGAGAGGACGACGCGTCCTCCCTCAGGCGTGAACTTAATGGCATTGCTCAGGAGGTTGTAGAGGATCTGTTTGATCTTGCCGCCGTCGGACAACATGACGGGCAGCTCCGGGCTGACACTGTGTTCGAGCGTGAGTTTGGCCTTATCGGCCAGGGGCCGGACGAAGTCGGTCAAGTCGGTGCAGATGTTGCTCAGATCGATTCGTTCGAGGCGGACTTCCATCTTGCCGGCCTCGATCTTGGCGATGTCGAGCAGGTCGTTGATGATTTCCAGCAGCATGCGCCCGCTGGTGAGGATGTTTTCGGAATAACGGGCGAGCCGGGCGTCCTTGTCCTCGTGCGCCTCTTTGAGCAATTCGGCGAAACCGATGATCGAGGTCATGGGCGTGCGCAGCTCGTGGCTGACGTTGGCCAGGAATTCGCTCTTGAGCCGGTTGGTTTCGTACAGCCCGATATTCGCCTGAGCCAGTTCGTCGAGTTTGATGTCGAGCGAGCGGTTCATCGCCTGGAGGTCGTCCTGGTTCGACTGGAGGTGCGTGAGCATTTGGTTGAAGGCCCGCGCCAGGTCCTCGAATTCGTCGCCGGTGGCAGTCTGGCTTCGCACGGAGAGGTCGCCGGAGGCGACCTGGTCGCTGACGTGGCGAAGATCGCGAACGGGCGACAGGATCAGCTTCTGCATAATGAGGTAGAAGACGAGCAGAGCGAGCAGGCCGGCGATGGCTCCCGCGGCGATCATGACCGCACGGTTGAGCCAGAGCTCCGCGGTCGTTCCGGTGGGCCAGTACCAGGCGGTCACGATGCCGGCGAGGCGTCGGTCTTCTTTTCGCCGGACCGCCAGCGCCGCACGATAGAGCATTGCGTCATTCCCCTCGCGTCCGTAGTCGAAGGCTTCGTCCTGGTCCGTCCGTGCCCGCATCAGTTCGATCGAACGATGAAGGAACGTGCTCAGGTTCGCGGGGATGTCTTTGGAGTGCGGATCGAGCTGGATGAGCTGGGGGGTAGGCTTGACGGGGAGGTCGTGCGTTTCGGCATAGGCCGGCCACCACTTCTCCAGCTCAGCCTGTTTGGCCTTCCAGTCGCCGCCGGGCAGATCGGCATGGGCCCGCGCCGCCCGGACCATCTGTCGGATCGTCCGGACGTTCAGCTCATGGACGAGGTTCTCCATCCGGATGGCAGGCACGAAGAGCGCAGCGGCGATGATCATCAGCACCGCCAGGCCGAAGAGCATCCGGCACTTGTTCGCCAGCGAGATTTTGAATCGAGCCTTCTTTTCCATCGCGTCGTGTGCCCGTCAAACCCTCATCATATCACGGGACGGCGGGAGGGCCCAGATCAGAGCGGGGCTCCGCATGCGGGACATCGCCTGGAGCCGTCCGGCTGGATCTTAGGGACAACCCACTTGCGGCATGTACTGTTGTAGCAGAGGACGATGGGCTGGAGTGTCTTCTGGGTGCACTTCGGGCACTTCGTGGGCCACTTGTGGAAATCCCGGCCGAGCATGATCGTGCCGGTGAACTTGCACGCAGGGTTCTCGCACTTCACGCGGAAGGGTATTTGATCGGCAGGTTTGACAATCGTCCCCGGCGGTGAGATCCAGTCGGACAGACAGCTTACCAGACCCAGGAGAAACAAGCCGCCGATCACCATGGCTGTGATGCGGACCGCCGGCGTTCGGATGAGGGCCATCGGGTCCTCCCGGGCCGACTCCAGGAACATTCGAAAGTGCTGGGGAGCGTTGGGCACCCAGGCCTGAAAGGCCGCGACCAACCCCAGGATCCAGATCTTGATCTTTTCGATCATGCTGTGCCGCCTCGCCGCCCTTGCATCCGGGCGACGCTAGGAATTCTATGAACGCCAGCCACGGGGGTCAAACGGCACTCGCGAATCGTGATGCGGTTCAGGACGGTTCACGGGCGTGTCTTCATGAAGGAGTCTTCATGTCAGGGCAAGTGGTTTCATGTGCCCGAGGCCATTCCGGCTCGTTATGATTGCGCCTCATCTCGTGGCGGCGAAGGTACCTTGCCGTGTCACCATCGATCGGACAAGATACTCGGACGATTTCATGAAACGGAGACCTGCATGTTTTCAGGCCGCGAGACGTTGGGACGTTCGATCATCGGCGGGATGGTGCTCGGAGTGGTCGGATTGCTCCTGCCGGTCGACGCCAATGCTGCGGAAGGATCGACCCGGCCCAAGGCTCCGAACATCGTCTTCATTCTGGCCGACGACCTCGGCTACGGCGATGTGGGTTGTTACGGGCAGAAGCAGATTCGCACGCCTCAGATCGATCGACTGGCGGCTGAGGGGATGCGGTTTACGCAGGCCTACGCCGGCAGCACGGTGTGTGCCCCATCACGATGTGCCCTGATGACAGGGTTCCACACCGGACACGCACGCGTTCGCGGGAACCTGCTGGTTCCGCTGCTTCCGGAGGATCGAACGGTCGCGGCCGTTCTCAGGGAGGCGGGTTACGCCACGGGGATCATTGGCAAGTGGGGTCTCGGCGAGCCCGGGACCTCGGGCATTCCGAACCGCCAGGGGTTCGATGAGTGGTTCGGCTATCTCAATCAGGGGCACGCTCACGACTATTACCCGACCTATCTCTGGCACAACGAGGAGAAGGTCGAGTTGACGGGCAATCTCAACGGTCGCAAGGGTGAATACTCGGACGATCTGTTCACGCGGAGGGCCCTGGACTTCATCCGGCAACACTGCCAGGGGCCGTTCTTCCTCTATCTGACTTACACACTGCCTCATGCCAACAACGAGCTGGGGGCCCGGACGGGCAACGGCATGGAGGTTCCCGATGACGCGCCATACTCCGCCGAGCCTTGGCCGCAGCCGCAGAAGAACCATGCGGCCATGATCACGCGGATGGATACCGACATCGGCAAGGTGATGGCCTTGCTGCGCGAACTGGACATCGATCGGGAGACCGTCGTCTTCTTCTCCAGCGACAACGGTACGCATCGTGAGGGCGGGGCCCGCCCCGATTTCTTCAAGAGCAGCGGTCCGTTGCGGGGGATCAAGCGAGACCTGTATGACGGCGGGATTCGCGTGCCGATGATCGTACGATGGCCCGGCAGGATTCGGGCGGGGGCCGTCAGCGATCAGGTCTGGGCCTTTTGGGATTTCCTGCCGACCGCGGCGGAGCTGGCCGGCACGGCACCTCCGCCGGGCATCGACGGCCTGTCGGTTGTTCCGGCGCTCCTGGGGCGGCCTCAGAGGAGCCACGAGTTTCTCTACTGGGAGTTCCACGAGCGGGGGTTCGCGCAGGCGATTCGAATGGGCGACTGGAAGGCCGTTCGTCCCGGGAGCCAACGGCCGATCGAGTTGTACGATCTGGGGTCCGATCTTGGCGAGAAGGTGAACGTGGCCGACCGGCATCCAGACGTCGTGGGTCGTGCTGAGGCCATCCTCAAGACCGCTCGCACAGAGTCAAAGGACTTCCCCGTTCGCCAGCCCCGCTAAAGGACCGGCGAACGGGGAATCATCGGTCTTGCACGGATGAGAAGGGGTTACCGTTGCTGAATGGCCCCCTGACCCGTGGCGGTCAGTACGGTTTCCTTGTTCACTTGCCGCATCGTCTCGTAGTCGAGGGCCTTAACGTTGTCGCC
Organism: uncultured Planctomycetales bacterium; assembly: GCA_964446835.1. Lineage (GTDB taxonomy): Bacteria > Planctomycetota > Phycisphaerae > UBA1845 > JAFGLZ01 > CAYUQT01. The sequence goes on from CAYUQT010000018.1 coordinate 23,906, forward strand.
CTTGAAGTCGCGGGTGTGAAGCTCTCTCAAGTACGTGATGACCCAACTCAGGCGGACGGCTGCCTCGGCCTCACAAATGCCGCCTCCCGGTGGGAAGTCGTATCGCGTGAAGGTGACGCCGCGAAGGACGCCACTCGTTTCGGCTCGAATCACGTCCTGCTGGGTGACGAAGTCGGCGACCGTCGTCCGGCTGTCGATTCGCAGGCCGATAATCCGCTCGCCCAGCTTCCGATAGGCATCAAGCTCAGCGGCTCGCCGGGCCATCAGGGCAGCCTGCGGACTCACGCCCGGAGGCGAGCCAGGCCAGCGACCCGACACCAGGGGCGGCTCATCCGGGATCGGACTCATCTTGGGCTTGTCTTCGCTGCCTACCACCACCGTCTTGGGGGTTGAGGTGTGAGTCTCTTCCTTCTGCTTGATGGTCGTCACCTCGTCCTGACAGCCAACGCTGATGAACAAGGCGACACCCAACACACTGTACCATAGGGCCTTCGTCATCACTGATTTCTCCTTGAACACGTGACGGGATTTCTCTTGCCTACAGATCGGTCCCCTTCCGGCATGCACCGGTCGGGTTGATCTGTCCTCTTTGTAGACACATCGCCGGGCGAAAGGCTAGGAGAAATTCGGCGCACGCGCCGCCGAAACGAGGTCCGGTATCAATTGCAGTCCCGGACGACGGCTACCTTATCGAGACTGAGGTGGCCGGCACGCCATCCTCCCACCTCAGAAGACAAGAGGTGTCACGGTATTCCGGCGGGAGGATTCCTACTCCTTTCGCTGCGTCAGCTTCAGGGCCTTGTCCTGTGCATCCGTGATTCTCAGGCAGGCCGCCCACTGGGCGCCGCCGTTCAGCACCTTGAGCAGGATGCGGTTGACACCCTTTTCGAGCCGAGCCTTGACCACGTCGGCATCGACGCTCATGCCGCGATCGACCTTGTTGGCATGGATCTTCTTGCCGTTGAGCCAGCAGACGATGTCGTCATCGCTGCCCATCTTGAACAGCACGTCTCTGGCCTCGTCGGAGGTGACTTCGGCGTACATGTAGCAGCCGACGTTATCGGAATCGGCGACGGCCTGGCGAAGGTCGATCGCTCCATCGGCCGAGACGATGCGATACTTCTTCCATGCGTACTCTTTGTCGCCCACCTTGGTCTTGGCGGCCAGATCGACGCCGTCTTCGGGGAAGAACTTGCCGTCAAACATCTTCTTGTCGGGGTTAGGGAACGGACCGACGAGCCACCAGTTCGTGATGAAGCCCGCTTCGGCCGCCAGGTCGATATCGACGCCCCACTTGATGAGCTTTTCCATGGCCCCGCGGGCTCGACCGGAACTGGGGACGATCGCAATGGCGGCTCGAACGGCGGCGATGCCGTCGGCCTTGCGATCGTCGGGCAGCGACGGGGCTACGGCCAGCACGGCCTCAGCAGCCGGGGTTCTGACCTCACCCTTGTCCAGGAACGACCGGACCAGATCAAACGACGAGAGGTCCGCGTGCTCGGCCAGCTTCTTGAGTGCGGCCTGTTGCTCGCGCGACTGCTTGGCGAGCTTCAGCGACGCCTGATAGGTGCGGATGGCTCCCTTGGGGTCCTTGGCTTCCATCTTCTCTGCAATACGGAGCATGCCCGCCACGGCGGCGTTGACCGCCACGCCCTTGCCGGCGGCTTCTTCGAGGACGGCCAGCGTTGCCGGGTCGGCCAAGCGTCGCAGGCCTTCGACGGCCCCGTCCTTGATGGTCTTGTCGTCCGACTTGTAGGCCTCCAGCAGCATGGATTTGATTCGGTCGTCCTTCCGGAAGCCCAGGGCCTTCAGCAGGGCGGCCTTCTGAAGGGGCGTGGCGTTGGCAACCGCGGCGATCATGGGGGCGGTTGCGTCGGGCGGCAGCTTGTTCAGGGCGGCATCGGCGGCGTTGCGATCCTTGCCGCTGTCCTTGTTGACGCCCGCCAGCAGAAGTGGCAGGGCATCGTTCTGCCCGATCTTGCCCAGTGCCTGGAACGTGGCTACACGAACCGCCTCGTCCTGATCCTTCTTCAACACCTCGCTGAGCAGTGCGACGCTGCCGGGGTCTCGCCGCTCGCCGACGCAGTCGACCAACACGGCCCGCAAGGTACTGGGAGTGCTGTCCTTGACCACGATTTGCTGCAGCCACTTCAGGCCGTTCGTCGCCCGAAGGCGGCTCAGCACATAGGCGGCTGCCTTGCGTTCCGCCCCCTCGGGTTTGGAGAGGCTGCCCAGCAGATCGGGGGCCACGCTCTCGTCGCCGATCTGGGCGAGACACTCCAGTGCGGCAATTCGGGAGGATTCGTCGCCACTCTTGAGCACGGCCACCACGCCAGCCGGATCAACCACTTCCTTGCGGGCGATCAGCACCCGCAGCAGCGCCATCTGTACGGCGGGCGACAGCGCCTTGCCCTTGGTCGGCAGGATGGCGGACAATTTCGACTTGCCGGCCTTGCCCGCGAGCATCGAGGTGATCGCCTTGGAGACCTCCGGTGACTTCATGCCCTCGAGCCCCTGGATGATCGCCCCGCGGACATCACGCTGGTCGGTTGTCCGGAGCGCATCGAGCAGGACGGGAATTGTCTCAGGCAAGTCGGTTCGGGCCAGACCCACCAGGGCGGCACAACGGTCCTGAACGGTGGTGTTCCACTTCAGCGCCTCCTTATAGACCGCGGCAGCCGCCAAAGGTCGCTGGTTGTCGACCAGCGTTTCACCGAGTCGCAGCCACGATTCATGGGCGGCTCGGCGTTTCTTGGGCGATCCCGTCTCCAGTTCCGAGCGGAGGAGATCGATCACCGAAGGGTCGGCGATCTTGCTCAGGGCCTCCATGGCCGCGATGCCCACGGTCTCGTCGGAATTCTTGACCTCCGCGGCGAGAAGCGGGATCGACCGGCGTTGAGCCTTCATCCCGAGGGAGTTGATCAGGCCGACGCGCAACGCAGTGTCGGCTTTGGGCAGGGCTTCCTGAAGGGCATCCAGGGCGGCCGGGGTGGGGTTGGCCGTCAGGGCCATACGCGCGTTGTCGGCGATATCCTTGGCGCTGAGGGCCATGACCAGCGCCGGAATGGCCTCTTCCCGCCCGATGTAGTTCAGCATGCGGCAGGCATAGGCCCGGGTTTGCTGCGGCAGGCTTGCGTTGGACAGTTCTGCGGCCATGGCCTTGCTGACCGGCAGCCGCTCATGCTCGCCGCCGAATCGGCCGGCGCGAGTGGCCATATCGGCCAGGGCCATCTCAGCGGCCTTTCCGACCGATCGGTTGGAGTGTCCGACGGCCTGGAGCAGCGGTTTGACCGCCTCGGCCCCCATCGCCGTCAGGGCCGCCCTGGCGGCCTGTCGCGCGTCGGCGTTATCCCCCGTCAGCAATTTGATCTGAGCGTCGATTTCCGCTTGTCCCGCCCACACGGGCCGGCCCAGTCCCGTCGCCAGGGCGATCGCGGCCGTCACCACCAAAACCTTTGCGTTCATCTGTCTCATGCCTATGCTCCGACCTATTGAAGATTCCACGCCTGGTACTTCCATGATTCACGTCGTTCGGGCCGCGCCTCGGGTACCCCCCGGCGGGTCCAGCCGATTTCTCTCTAGAGCCGCCACGGCGCCCGCATGGGTCGGGTGACCCAGCGAGCCGCCTCATCGTCACCGATGATCTGCTGTGTCTGCGGGTCCCACCGGAGGGGACGTCCCAGCCGCATGCTGATGTTGCCCAGGTGGCAGACCGTAACCGAGCGGAAGCCGATCTCGACATCGCAGATCGGGCGACGTCGCGTTTCGATGCACCGCAGCCAGTCTTCTTTGTGCCCCGGGCTCTGGTAGAGGTGGATCTCGTTCGAACCCATCTGCTCCTGAAGGAGGCTCTTCGGTTGGGCATCGAGGAATCCCCGATCCACATGAACCCAGCCTTCGGTACCCTCAAAGCGGCAGCCATGTCCATCGCTTGCGCAGATGAGTTTGACACCGTTGGCATAGGTGTAATGGACCTGGAAGGAGGTAGCGGTGTCATACAATCCGTCTGTGGGAAACTCACCGCGTCCGTCGATGTGGACGGGTCCGGACTCATCCATTCCGAGTCCCCACTGGGCGATGTCGTTGTGGTGAGCACCCCAGTCGGTCATCTTGCCGCCGGAGTAGTCATAGAGCCAGCGGAACTCATAGTGGCATCGTCGAGGTGTGTAGGGTTTGTAGATGGCCGGGCCCAGCCAGAAGTTCCAGTCGAGCCCCTGTGGAGGGTCTGTCTCGGGCTCCCATCCGCAGGTGGGGCCGCCGCCGATGCCGGTGCGAACCGTGTGGACCCTGCCGATCCGTCCGTTGCGGACCAGCTCGCATGCGAAGCGGAAGTTGCCCTCCGACCGCTGCTGGCTACCGGTCTGAAAGACGCGCCCGTAGCGTCGGACGGCCGCAACGAGTCTCTGACCCTCCTGGATGGTCAGCGTCAGCGGCTTCTCGCAGTAGATGTCCTTGCCCTTCTTGCAGGCCTCAATCGCAATGAGGGCGTGCCAGTGGTCCGGAGTGACGACTGTTACGGCATCGATGCCCGGCTGTTCGAGGAGTTCGCGGAAGTCGTTGTAGTCGGGACACGGGGCGCTCTGGCCGTACGCCTCTTTCACCCGCTTGACGGCGTTGAGCCGGTTGTTGCGATCGACGTCGCAGACGGCGAGCACCTGGATGTTCTTGCGGATCGCCCGGTCGTAGAGAAACGAGCCCAGGTGTCCGCTGCCCATGCTGCCCACGCCGATACACCCCAGGCCGATACGGTCGTTGGCGGGTGCCCGATCGGCGTTCCCCAGGGCACTGCTGGTGATGACGTAGGGCGCTCCGAAGCCCAGGCCGGCACCGACCATCGTGCGAGACAGGAACTTCCGCCGCGTCATCTTTCTGCTGGTTGTTGCCTTCATTCCTTGAACTCCGGTGTGTCAGGACCTCCATCCGGCCGACGATGGCGGGGGATGGATGCTGCACTATGCTCCGAAACGCCGGTGCCGTCAAGCAAGGTTTGGTTTCCGCCGAGCTTCGTCGGATAGGGGGGGGAAGGGCTGCCTCAGGACTCTTGCGGAAATGTGGAGAATACACCCTTCGGATCGGGGGTCGATTGTTGATCCGCATCGTGAGAACGGATACGCTCTGTCTTGCCGATCCGGGCAAGGACGGGACCGATCTATGGGTACGATCGTCGACATTCGCAACCTGCACAAATCCTTCACGACGGGGGGCGAACCGGTTCAGGCGCTTCGGGGCGTAAGCCTCGAGGTGGAATCCGGACGCTTCATCGCCATCATGGGCGCCAGCGGAAGCGGCAAGAGCACGCTCCTGCACCTGGCCGGTGGGCTCGACTTACCTGACGAGGGCAGTATTGTTATCGAAGGTCAGGATGTCGCCCGGTTGAGCGATCATCAGAGAACGGTGTTTCGGCGTCGTCGTCTGGGCGTCGTCTTCCAGGCGTACAATCTGCTGCCCACGCTGACGGCTCGGGAGAACCTCTCGCTGCCGTTGCTGGTGGACCGTGTTTCGGGACATGAGATCGAGTCGAGGGCCGATCGTCTGTTGAAGATGCTCGACCTGGAACAGCGGGCCAATCATCGCCCCGATGCCATGTCGGGCGGAGAGCAGCAGCGCGTGGCGATCGCCCGCGCCCTGATGAACGATCCGGCGGTTATCCTCGCCGATGAGCCGACGGGCAACCTCGATTCGACGATGGCACTGCGCATCTGGCAACTGCTCGGTCGGCTGGCCAAGGAACAGGGGACAACCGTGCTCATGGTGACGCACGAGGCGGCGGGGGCAGCCTGTGCCGATCGCGTCCACGTGTTGCGCGATGGTCGTTTCGTCGGCGTCATCGAGGCGGGCGGCCGGGGAGAAACCGAGGCCGTGGCACGAGAATACCTGCGGCTGAGCGCCGAGGCGTCATGCGAACCTGGCACCAGTTGACATTCCGCACATGGAGACAGCGTCCCGGTCGAACGGCCGGGGCCATCCTGGCAATCGCCCTGGGTGTGGCGGTGGTCGTATGGATCTCCAGTTGTTATGAATCCGCGCGTCAATGGGTGACGGACCTGGTTTACGGATGGGTGGGGCGAAGCCATCTGTACGTTCGTTCACCGCTGGGCAAGTGGGGGTGGCTGCCTTCGGAGCTGGTGGCGGAGATTCGCCGTCTGCCGGAGGTGGCGCAGATCACACCCGTGCTGCGGCATCCCACGCTCAAGGGGTATAAGCAGACGACGCCCGATCCGAATCACGTTGGTGACAAGGGAGCCGATCCCATTATGATCGAGGCGTTTGGCGTCGATCCTATCACGGAGCCGAACTTCCGAAGTCCCAGGATCACCTCGGGCAGGTACCTACGTGCCGGAGACTCGTTTCAGGCGGTGATGGAGAGTGCCCTGGCGGAGCTGACGGGCGTCAAGGTGGGCGACCGTTTTCTGGTCTTGCCTCAGACGAGCGGTCCGCCGTGGTCGTTCGAGATTGTGGGCATCATCCACAAACGGCGGATCGGCAAGTTCCAGCATGGTGCCATTCATGTTCCGATCGATCAGCTCCAGGCGCTGTGCAACTGGGAGTATAAGGTTACGACCATCGACATCATTCTCCGCGACGGATCGTTCAATTCGATCCATCGGGCCCAGGCGTCGGTGGGCCGGGTCGTGCGTCCGCGCATGCCAGGTGCCGAGGTGGCTTCGTCCGAGGCCCGCCTCAAACAGATGCACGCCGCTCAGGAGCATTTTCAGCAGATCCTTCTTCGGATCAGTGGTTGCGCGCTGCTCACGAGCTTCTTCGTCATTCTGACCACGCTGACGGTCGGAGTGATGGAGCGGATTACGCAGATCGGGCTGATGCGGTGCGTGGGGGTCACCCGATGGCAGCTCGTCTGGCTGATCCTGCTTGAGGTCTTTCCGATGGGGGTCATCGGCATCGCGTTGGGGATTCCCATCGGCATGGGCCTGACGGTGCTGACCATCAAGTGGCTGCCGGAGTTCTTCGCGATCGAGTCGCTGTCGTTCAGTCGAGAAGGGGTGTGGATGGGCATCATCGCCGGGGCCGTGGCGACGCTGATGGGCGCCCTGGTCTGGCCGGCGCCCAAGGCCTTGCTGGTCTCGCCGCTCGAGGCATCTCGCCCCCGCGCCCGGGGGCACAGCCGCTGGGTCGAGGCGACGTCTGCCGCCGTTGGGGCCCTGATGGTGGCGCAGCAGTTCTTCATCATGAAGTGGTTTCCTCTGTCGAACCCGTATTTCCTGGTGATCACGTCGGCCAGCACGTTCATGGCCTTTCTCGGTTATGCCCTGATGACCCCCGCGATCGTCATCGTTGTCGGGCAGTGGTTGCTGGGGGGGATCGGCATCCTGATGGGGATCCATTCTCGGCTGCTGCGCGATCAGGTGGGGCAAGTTCCCTGGCGAAGTGCGGGCATCTGTTGCGGGCTGATGGTCGGATTGGCCCTGATCGTGGCGCTGCTCGTTCACGCCGAGAGTGTCATCTACGGCTGGCGTTTTCCCCAGGAGTTCCCCGAGGCCTATGTCTGGAGTTGGGATGCCCTGCCGGCCAAGACCGTCGAGAATGCCCGCAAGCTGCCGGGTGTGCGGACCCTGTCGGCCTTCGGTGAGTTCCGCTGCCTGGTCGGCGAGCCGTACAACGACTGGCGCAAGTACTTCACCACGTTGACGCGCTTCATCACGTGCGATCCGAACAGTTGGCCCGACGTCGTCAAGCTCCAGTTCGTCGAGGGCAACTCCGACGAGGCGCTGGCCAAGCTGCGGCGCGGCGGGCACGTCCTGGTGGCGCAGGAATTCGCCAGCGCCTACAAGGCCCACCTCAACGATCGCGTGCTCATTCGGGTCGAGGGAGTTCCGCGGACCTTCACCGTTGCCGGAGTGGTTACCAGCACGGCCATCGAGATCGCCGCCAGCTTCTTTGAAGCCGACGCCGAGCTTCAGGTGGCGTGCGTCGGATCGGTCGTCGGGACCCTCGAAGATGCCAAACGTCTCTTCGGCATCGACGGGGTCAAGATGTTCCTGATCAACTTCGACCTGCCGCCGCAACCGGTTCCTCCGGACTTCCCCCAGAAATACACGTTTCCCAAGTCGTCCGAAGGCGAGTTCGAGTTTGGCATGCCCATCGGAGATCTGAACCGCGAGGATCAGTGGCAGCGCTACCGGGAACTGATGGTCCTGGCGGAGGTCAAAAAGACCATCGGCAACAACTACGCCTGGAGCGGTTCTGTCCGCGAGTTGAAGAAACGGATCGACAATGAGATCCGCACCATGACCCACATCCTGACGTTAATTCCGGCGTTCTTCCTGGTGATCGCGGGCATCGGCGTGCTCAACCTGATGATGAGCAATATCACCAGTCGGACGCGTGAGTTCGCGCTGCTGCGGGCGGTCGGGGCCACCGAGTCTCAGGTTCATCGCATGGTTCTGGGCGAGGCTTTGGTTCTGGGGCTGCTCAGCGGTCTGATCGGCTTGCCGCTGGGGCTGCAGCTCGCCCACTCGTCCAATGTATTCACCGAGCGAATGTGGTCCTTCCGGCCGGATCTCGCCATGCCGTGGGATTGGGTGATCGGCACGATGTGCCTGACCCTGGCCGTCTGTCTGCTGGCCGGTCTGTATCCCGCGCATCGTGCCAGTCGCAGCAACGTCATCGACGCCTTGGCCTCACGATGAATCTCTGTCGGGTTCTGATCGGGAGTTCGGCGGGTCACCGTTTCGCAGGGGAGGGTTCTGCCTCGGCGCGCACAAGCTTCAGCAGGGCGATCTCCGCCGGGCAGTTCAAACGCAGGAAGAAGGGGCCCGATACGCCGACGCCCGCCGTCACGTACAGCCACCGCCGGCCGATCCGGTGGAGTCCGTGCGTCTGATGCCGCTCGATGTGGTCGTTGACCAGCATGCTGCCCCATCCGGGCAGACGCCACTGGCCGGCGTGCGTGTGGCCGCTCAGCACGATTTCCACGAGGTCTTCGGGCAGATAATGGATGGCCGACGGCAGGTGCGAGAGCAGAATGGTCATATGTCCGTTTCGGCAGCCGTTCAGTGTCTTGGGCAGATCGGCCACGCCGCGAAAGCTGTCGTCGGTGCCGGCGATGTTGATCGCCGCATCACCCGATCGCAGCTCGACGGATTCGTTTTGCAGAAACCGGATGGTCTCGTTCTTGAATTCGTCGGCGAGCAACCGCGAGTCGTGGTTGCCGACGATGACGAAGAGTCCCAGGGGCGGGCGGATCGGTTCCAGGAGACGCCGCAGCAGTCGGGCACCCTGCCGGTAGTTGCACGGCCACTGACAGACGTCGCCGGTCAGGACGAGCAGGTCGAATTCGAGTTCTGTCAGGGTTCTCTGAAAGCGGTTCAGGAAGCGGCTCCAGTGCCGGAAGTGAAAGTCCGACACGTGGGCAATCCTCAGCGGCGACATGGTCGCCGGCAGCGATGGGATGGGAACATCGTGTTGGCTTACCACGACCTGGTTCATCGTACCGGGTTCCGGCGTGCGGCGTTGCCTGGCCGCTTCAACTGGCAAAGGGCCTGCGCAGGCGATACCATCCCGCCATATCTTTCAAGGAGATCTGCGATGATTTCCAGGATGTCGATCATGTCGCTGGTCCTGTGTCTGCTCATGGGCGATCTGCTGGCCGCCGAGCAACCCAAGCCGAAGGCCGGCCCGCTCAAGATCGTCATGCTTTCCTGGTCGCTGGAGTACAAATCGGACGCCTCTCTCAAGGTCCTAAAAGATTACCTGGAGAAGCGCTACGACGTGCATTGTACGATTCTCTCGCAGCAGAAGAAGGATGAGCTGCCGGGTCTGGAGGTCCTCGACGATTGCGACGTTCTGATTCCCTTCATGCGGCGTTCGATGATCAAAGGGGAGCAGTTGGAGCGAGTGAAGAAGTACTGCCTGGCCGGCAAGCCGGTCGTGGGGGTTCGGACCGCCTGTCATGCCTTTCAGAACTGGCTGGCGCTGGACAAGGAGGTCTTCGGCGGCAACTACAAGGGACACTATGGCAAGGAAGAGCCTTGCCGGATCACCGTCGATCCCAAGGGCAAGGGTCATCCGATCCTCGCCGGTGTGATGCTGACCGAGACCCACGGCAGCCTGTACCGCAATGCCGGCCTGGCCGAGGACACTCAGGTTCTGCTACACGGGACCATCCCCGATCACACCGAGCCGGTCGCCTGGACGCGAATCTACAAGAAGGGCCGGATTTTCAATACTTCGTTGGGGCATCCTGACGATTTCGCCAATGAGGGGTTCCTACGGATGATGGCCAATGCGATCTTCTGGGTGAGTGGTCGAGAGGCGACGCCCCGGTCGAAACCGTAGGCGGTTGATTGACCCCGGGGTCGAGGCGCGTGCATGTGCGGCATTGCCGGAATCGCGGATGATCGTGGCATCGGCCAGGCGGACCGTCTGGCGATCGGTGCGATGGTCGATTCGATGCGTCACCGGGGGCCCGACGACTCCGGCCAGCAGGCCTTTCCTCATTGCGTTCTCGGGCACAACCGTCTGAGCATCATCGACCTTGCCGGCGGGCATCAGCCGATGTCCAACGAGGATGGCAGCGTTTGGATCAGCTACAACGGCGAGGTCTACAACTTCCCCGAGCTTCGGACGGAACTGGAGGCCAAGGGGCATCGCTTCGTCACGCATACCGATACGGAGGTGATCGTCCATCTGTACGAAGAGATGGGGCCGGCGTGCGTCGAGCGTCTTCGTGGGATGTTCGCCTTTGCGATCTGGGACGAGCTTCGGCATCGGCTGGTTCTGGCTCGCGATCGGCTGGGCATCAAGCCGCTCTACTGGCACTTCGACGGCCACCGCCTGGTCTTCGGATCGGAGATCAAGGCCATCCTGTGTGCGCCCGGCGTGCCTCGCGAAATCCACGCGGCGGCACTATTGGACTATCTGACCCTGTTCTACATCCCGGCGCCCAAGAGCATCTTTCGGCACATCGAGAAGCTGCCCGCCGGACACTGGCTCGTCTTCGAAAACGGGCGGATTCAAACGCACGAGTACTGGGACCTGGTCTTCGGCGAGTTTTCCACCGAGAGCGAGGAACAACTCGGCGAGCGGTTTTGGGCGATGATGGGTGAGGCGGTTCGCATCCGCCTGGTGGCCGACGTTCCCCTGGGGGCGTTCCTCAGCGGGGGTGTGGACAGCAGCTCCATCGTAGCGGCCATGGCCGAACAATCCACCGGTCCCGTCATCACGAACAGCATCGGGTTTCAGGAGCAACAGTTCAACGAATTGCCATATGCTGAACAGGTGGCTCGCCGGTTCGGCACGCGACATCACAGCCACATCGTCAACCCCGACGCGGTGGAGGTGGTCGAAAAGCTGACCTGGCACTACGACGAACCCTTTGCCGACCACAGCGCCGTCCCCACCTACTACGTCAGCCGGATGGCGCGGCAGAACGTCACCGTCGCCCTCTCCGGCGACGGCGGTGATGAGAACATGGCCGGCTATCGCCGCTATCGCGACCTCGCACGCCGAAGACGGCTGCGGGCTTGCGTGCCTTCGCTCCTGCGACGGCACCTGTTGCGCCCGCTGTCCCGGGTGTATCCCACGTCGCCGCAAATCCCGTGGTTTCTGAGATTCGGCTCGAAACTGGCGATCCTGGGTGCTGCCGACGACGACGAGGCACACTACCAGAGCATGGCCTTCGAGCAGGGGTACGGTGGCCTCCGGCTCGTCGTCGGCGATCTGCGGCGCGAACTGGGTGGGTACGAGCCCATGGAGGTGTTTCGCCATCATTTTGGCCGGACCACAGCACGAGATCCCCTTTCTCGCAGTCTCTACGTAGACGTCAAGACCTATCTGGCCGACGACATCCTCTGTAAGGTGGATCGGGCCAGTATGGCCGTCAGTCTCGAGGCCCGTGTGCCCATCCTCGATCACAAGTTCGTCGAATTCATGGCCACCATCCCGCCGGACTTGAAGCTTCGGGGCGATCAGGGCAAATACCTCTTCAAGGAGGTGGCCCGTTCGCACCTGGGCCAGGAGATCGTGGATCGTCCCAAGATGGGCTTTTCGATGCCGCTGGCCGAGTGGCTCCGCGGACCTCTGAAACCCATGATCGAAGAGACGATCCTGGCCCCCAGCGCCCGATCCATGGACTGGCTCGACAGGAAGAGCGTACGAGGATTGTGGCAGCGGCATCTGTCGGGCGGGCGATGGATCGAGAGTCAACTTTGGGCACTGCTGATGCTGGAGCTATGGGCCAGACGCTTCCTCAACGCCCCTTCCTAAGAGGCTTCCTCAACCTCCTGGTCTTGATTCTTGACGGTATGAAGGGCAGAATGGGCAAGTGTCATTTATCGTCACCATGCCGGGTTATGGATGTCACAGCTTCATAATCATAATCAAGCAATAGCTTTATGATTTCGGGTGATGGATATCACCCGGTACACTAAATTGCACATCTTTGAATGTTTGCCTATAGGAAATTTGCATACGGTCCGCAAATGTTGTATCTATCTATTAACCAAATGAGGTTTCGCGCCGGGTGGCGCTAGCCATAGAGCTTTTCCCCTCCGGAAGCACCGGGTTGCCCTCAAGCGCCCGGTGTTTTCTTTCCTTCTGGTCTCGGCGATGAATGCGGATAGCAGTGCCGGCACAGACTGGGCCAGTTTTGGGTGTTGCTTGTCAGACCCAGGTGGTCTCGTGTGAGAAGGGCCGTGTTGTTCAGAACTCCACGTTGAATGAGTTGAAACGCCCGCTGGCGGGTGCCTCGATGATTTGCATGTTTCGGATGTGGTTTCCCATTCGACTGCGGATGGCATCGAGGAAGCGGTCGATTTCGCCGGGTTCGCCTTCGACAATGAGTTCGACCCGACCATCGCTGAGGTTCTTGACAATTCCGACCACATCGAAGCCGCCTGCCAGCCGACATGCGGTGTAGCGAAATCCAACCCCCTGTACATGTCCTGAGAAATGGACGGTTCGCTGAATGGCCATGGCGGACTCCTCGTCGGCAACGCCGCCTGTCTGGCGGCGGGACAGCGGCAACGTTGGCGATTGGGTTTGTACGAGTATGACGGGTCATTCTACCCCGGTCGGTCTGCTTTACAACAGCGGGTGGGTCCGGTATCATTTCTGGTTCTGGACCCCAGGGAGGGGAGTAGGGACGTAGGGCACGCGGCAGCGCGGCCTGTGCCCGAGCAGTTGGTTGTCTGGTTCAGCCTTAGAGACAAACCGGCGAGCCCACCACTGAATTCGTCTGGAATGCGGGAGCGAAATCCATGCAGGGACATTGGCGTGATGTTTCTTTCTCAGAAGGGGCGACGGCCAAAGGGCGTCTGGGCTTGGGCCTCGATCTGGGCTCGATCAGCTTCAAGACGGCCATTACCGACGAACAGGGAAACCTCCTGGCCGGTTCCTATGATCGCCACCAGGGGCGACCGGTTGAGACGGGGCTGAGAGTTCTTGAGGAACTGTTTGCCAAGATCGATCCGTCGTGGTTCCAGTGGGTCGTCGGAACGGGTTCTGCCGGTCGCCTGTTCTGTGAGCTATTGCACATTCCCACGGTCAACGAGTTGATCTGCCAGGCCATGGCGGTCAAGCGGTTGCATCCGGACGTTCGAACAGTCATCGAGATGGGGGGGCAAGACAGCAAGATTCTGTTCCTGCCTGCCGAGGCCAACCCCGATCAGCCGATCCTCGACTTTGCGATGAACACGAACTGTGCCGCCGGGACGGGGAGCTTCCTCGATCAGCAGGCCAGTCGGTTGGGGATTCGCATCGAGGATGAATTCGGGGAATTGGCGATCAAGAGCGAGACTCCGCCGCGCGTGGCCGGTCGATGCAGCGTCTTCGCCAAGAGCGACATGATCCACCTTCAGCAGAAGGCCACTCCGGTGCACGACATCGTTGCGGGCCTGTGTCTGGGGTTGGCGCGGAATCTCAAGAGCAATCTCGGGCGTGGTTATGAGTTTCTACAGCCGATGGCGTTTGTCGGTGGTGTGGCGGCCAACAAGGGCGTGGTCCACTCCTTCGAGACGGTATTCAAGCTGAACCACGGTGAGCTGATCGTTCCGTGGTGCCACGACATCACGGGGGCCTGGGGCGCGATTCTGGCATGGATACGAGAGAACAAGCCGGCGAGCCTGTCGGCGGATGGATTGAAGCCCCTGCGGGATTACCTGGCCCAGGACCGATCGTTGGGCCATCGCATGAAACCGCTCAAGCTCTCCGCCGAGGGTAACCCGACCAGCGAGGTCTGGACCGACGAGCAGATTCGCAATGCCCGAAACGGGAACAAGATCAATGCCTATCTGGGCATCGACGTCGGTTCGATCAGCACGAACGTCGTGGTGTCCGACGGCAACAAGGAAGTCTACGCCAAGGCCTATCTGATGACGGCCGGGCGTCCGCTCGAGGCCGTTCGTCAGGGGCTGGCTATGGTGGCCCCGGCGGTGGCGGATCACGTTCGGATTCTCGGGGTCGGTACGACGGGCAGCGGCCGATACCTGACGGGCGATTTCGTCGGGGCCGATCTGGTCATCAACGAGATCACCGCACAGGCTACGGCGGCCGCCCTGATCGATCCGAAGGTCGATACGATCTTCGAGATCGGCGGTCAGGATTCCAAGTTCATCAGTCTGGAGAACGGCGTGGTGGTTGATTTCGAGATGAACCACGCCTGCGCTGCCGGCACGGGTAGCTTCCTGGAGGAACAGGCCGAGCGGTTGGGCATCAGCGTGAAGGACGAGTTCGGCCGGTTGGCACTGGGCAGCGACGCGCCCATCCGCCTGGGCGAGCGGTGTACTGTCTTCATGGAATCCGACCTGCTGGGCCATCAGCAGCAGGGTGCCCAGACCGACGATCTGGTCGGAGGGCTCAGCTATTCGATCGTCACGAACTACATCAACCGGGTGGTGGGCCATCGCCGGATCGGCGAGCGGATCTTCTTCCAGGGTGGGACGGCCTTCAATAAGGGCGTGGTGGCCGCATTTCAGAGCTATCTGAACCGGCCGGTAACCGTGCCGCCGCACCACGAAGTGACCGGTGCGATCGGGGCCGCCGCGCTGGCGCGCCAGCATCAGGAACGTGTGGGCGCGACGGGCAGTTCCTTTCGCGGCTTCGATCTCTCGAACGTGCAGTATGAGATCCGCAGTTTCGAGTGCGACAAGTGCGCCAACAACTGCGAAATCAACGAGGTAAGCATCCCCGGACGCGATCCGCTCTTCTACGGTTCTCGGTGCGACCGGTACAACGTCAAGAAGGACCAGAGTCAGGTCAACCACCTGCCGGACCTGTTCAAGGAACGGCACAAGGTCATGGTCAAGTGGTGCCACCTCAAGCAGTCGCACAAGCCGGGGGCGCCGAAGATCGGTATTCCGCTGGCGCTTTCGAACATGCAGCTCGCACCATTCTGGGCGACGCTGCTGGGCGAGCTGGGCCTCCATGTGGTTCTCAGCCCGCTGTCGAACAAGAAGCTCATCCACGACGGTGTCGAGTCGGTGCTCAGCACGCCGTGCTTCCCGGTCAAGATCGGCCACGGGCACGTGCTCAACCTGCTCAACAAGGGCATTGACTATCTGTGGATGCCCAGCGTGGTCAGCATGGCAAAGGAGGCTCAGGACACCTCCGACCGCAACCAGCTCTGTCCGTATGTGCAGACGCTTCCGTATCAGGTCGAGGTGGCGCTCGAGAAGCATCTCAAGAACGTCAAGCTGATCAAGCTGCCCATCCGTTTTCAGCACGGTCGTCGCGTGCTGCTGAAGTGTCTGGAACCGCTGTGCAAGGAATTTGGCGTCAGCAAGGGGCAACTCAAGCAGGCGCTCGATGCCGCGGAACTCGCCCAGCAGGGCTTCCAGAACGACCTGCTCGAGCGTGGCAGAGAGGTTATCTCGAAGCTCGACGACTACAAGGCCGAGCGGAACGTCGTCATCGTCGGTCGGCCCTACAACAGTTGCGATGCCGGGGCGTGCCTGGAGATTCCCGAGAAGCTTCGGAAGATGGGCGTGCTGCCGATCCCGATGGAGATGCTCGATCTGACCGGCGGCAACATCAGCAACGATCGCGTCTACTTCGATATGTACTGGAAGTACGGGCAGCGGATCCTCCGGTCGGCCAAGATCATCCGGGACAACCCCCGCCTGCACGCGATTTACATCAGCAATTTCAGTTGCGGGCCCGACAGCTTCATCACTCACTTCTTCAAGCGGGCGATGCAGCCGAAGCCCTGTCTCTTGCTGGAAATCGACGAACACAGCGCCGATGCCGGTGCCGTGACGCGGCTGGAGGCGTTTCTGGAGAGTCTCCGGAACGCCAAGATCGGCAGGCCCGAGGGCGAGATATCGCTCTATCCGATGAAGCCCGAGAAGTACACCGATCGCGTCCTGTGGGTGCCCTACATGGGCGACGGCGCGTATGCCATCGCCGCTGCCTTCCGGGGGCGCGGGCAGCGGACCGAGGTGATGCCGGTCACCGACAGCGAGGCCATGGAGTTGGGGCGGCGCTACACGTCAGGCAAGGAATGCCTGCCCTGCACGATGACCGCCGGCGACATGGTCAAGAAGTGCCGCGAGCCGGGGTTCGATCCGAAGAAGAACGCCTTCTTCATGCCCAGCGGTTCGGGGCCGTGCCGGTTCGGCTTGTACAATTGCCTGCACAAGATGATTCTCAAGGAGACCGGGTTCGGTGACGTACCGATCCTCGCGCCGTCGCAGGACAAGAACTTCTACACCCAACTGAACGTTTTCGACCAGGACCCCAGCCGGCTGGCCTGGAACGCCATTGTCGTGTGCGACATCCTGCTCAAGGCGAGGTTGGCACTGCGACCCTACGAAACGAAGAAGGGGTCGATCGACGAGGTCTACAACCGCATTCTCAAGGATCTGTGTACCCTGCTCGAGAAGGCACCGTCCGAGGGCGAACTCGTCCGGTTCATGGAGCAGTCTGCCGGCCAGTTCGGCGCTGTGTCCGTCGATCGGAGCGTGCGCAAGCCGCGGATCGGCATTGTCGGCGAGATCTATGTCCGCAGCCATCCGTTCAGCAACAACTTCCTGATCAGTCAACTCGAGTCGCTCGGGGCCGAGACCTCGCTGGCCAGCATCGGCGAGTGGATGTACTACACCAACCTCACCCGGAAACTCGGTGCATGGCGAGAGAGAGACTGGAAGGAACTCATCAACAACACACTGAAGGACTACGTGCAGCACAAGATCGAGCGGAAGCTGGCGGCGCCCTTCGTGCCCGTGGTCGGCGACATCATCGAGCCGCCCATCAAGACGATTCTCGAGTATGCCGAGCCCTATATCGACCCGACGTTCGAAGGCGAAGCCGTCATGTCGATCGGGAAGATAATCGAGTTCTGCGAGCACGGCTGTGACGGTGTCGTCAATGCCATGCCCTTCACGTGTATGCCGTCGACCATTGTCAGCGGTATCATGCGAAAGGTGGTTCGCGACGCCCTGGGCGGCATGCCGGCGATCGGGATCAGCTACGACGGTCAACAGGACCCGGCACTGCTCACACAGCTTGAGGCGTTCGTCCATCAGGCGAGGGCATACATGCGACGGCGGGCCCATCAGCAGGGACACACCCATGGTCCACATGCCAAGGCCAGCGCGCACGCATGATGCGTGATCGCGTGCGTCCCGCATATGCGGAGCATCGCATGCGAGGGGAATCGGGAAAGACCCAAGGGGGAGCCCATGATAGGACTCCCCCTTGTTCGTTCTGCGAACTTCTCCGACGGTCCCAGCTCACACGACGTCCATCGCCTGCATCCTGCGGAGTTCGAGTTCTGCGTAGCGTCTACGGACCCCGGGTAGTATCACCGTCGCCAGGATGAGGCACAGGCCGCCGATCAGGAGCAGGGGATAGTACACCGCGTACGGTTGTCCTCGCAGCATGGCATACAGGCCGATCGGAAGGAGCAAGGCACCGCCGATCTGCTCGATGCGAAGCAGAGTCAGGCTCACCGGACGGGCTTTGCCGCGACCGACCAACCAGCCGATCACTCCGCCGAGGACACCCAGAATGCTCCCGATGATTCCTCCCCACAGACCCGCGGTCCGCTCGCTCCACCATTGTCCGGGCACGGTTGCAGCCGCCAGCGGATTCTGCCCGTCTGCAAACTGGGTCAGTCGCAGCGGACCGATCCAGACCTTGCCCCGCGCCGGCAGTACCAGGTTGATGATCAGCCGATAGGGCGGCGGCCCGCCTCGCTTGTTGAAGAACGGCAGGACAAACGAACGCCAACTCGACGATCCCTTGATCAGTCGGCCGGGGCCCTCGGGGGCCAGCGTTTTGCTGGAGTATCTGCCGCCTTCGCCGAAGTCGTTCCACATTTCCAGATAGGCGTCCGATTCGACCGCCTCGTGACGAACCTGTCCGCTGATGGCGTAGGTGCCGGTGGTGATCGCCGGACGTTCGATCGTCAAGAGGTGGATGGTCTGCGGCTCCTTGCCGCCTCCGCCTTCGATCCGCAGAACCGCTCCCAATGAAGACTCGCGCTCGACCCGCACCGGCTGAGAGGTGGCTGTCGTTGTCGGCTTCCAGGAGTCCCAGGGGTATTCTCTCACGACCTGTTCGGCGCGCCCGGCAGCGGTTAATGCGGCAAGGGTCCCGGCAATTGCGATCGTTCTATTCATGACGGCTCTCCAATTCCTTTCGATGGGTGTCCAGAAGCAGCTTGACCGTGCCCATGTCCACCTTCCCCTCGGCGAACTGAATTCGAAGCACCCGCTCGAACTCGCTCTGCGTTTCATAGCTATCAAGGAGTTTTATTTTTTCAATTAACCTATCTAGCCTTAATCGGACGGTCGGATAGGAAATGCCATAGCCCTGCGCCAGCTCCTTAAGCGAACCGGAGGCCAGGATGAACCTCTTGATGAACGCCAGGTCCTCTTCGCCGAGGCCTTCGATCCAGTTTTGGGTGCTGCCGGTAGGCTCTGTCATGGGAAAACCTCAATTTTATTGAAATACACATGAAGTATATCATAAGAAAAACGAAAGTCAACATTGATATTGTGTGTTTCTGTTCGAGGTCTCGGATCACATGATGAGTTTCGGGTCGGCCCTGGGGTCTTACCGGTGAGTCCCGCAATCTGATCGAGCCGTATCGGACGATTGCCGAGGGTATGGCAAAGGAGCTGGGCCGGTGGTTGGCCACGCCCGGTCTTTTCAGCCCGTGGGCCGATCAAGGCGGACCGACGGGACTACCCCGTGAGACACGAGATCGGCTTCGCGCGCTCGGTTATCTCTGAGTTGCTCCGCAGCGAGTGCCTGTCCAGCGGCCGTCGTCGGACGCATGCGGCGTGCCGACCCCCATGCTGCCGGGCGGCCACAAGGGGCTACCGGGCTTGTCAACATGCGTCTCATCGCGTGACCCGCACCGCATCCGCGTTGCAGTAGCCCTCGTCGGTTTTGTTCGTGAACTCGATGGCGCATCCTGTGGGGGCCAGCAGGTGCTTGCCCAACAGATGCCATTGATGCCCCTTCTGGCGAAGGTTGACGTGATAGACGGTGTCCTTGCCGTCGGCATCGCGCACGATCACGGGCTGGTTCGGTGTGCGGTTCTCGTCGGCAGACCAGTAGATGTAGACGTCGTATAGGGCCTTCGTCGAAACGGCAGGGGTGAATCGGACCACACCCACCTGGGTGCGGTCGGCCAGAAGGTACAGGAAGTCTTCGCCCCAACTTCCGTTGCCGTCGGTCGTGCCTGCCAGCTCCCACTGACCGGAGATGATCTTGCACGCGGGGTCCTTGTTGTCGATGATCCGCTCTTCTATCAGTGCGGCGGGACGAGTGGCCGGTCGTGTTGCCGGCCGAGTCTGAGGCTCCTTGGGCGCGCCCTCCCGGCATCCGGCCATGAGGGTCACAAACACCACAATGCTACCCCCGGCCACCCTGCCAGACCATTTCAGGCATTCGTGTTTCATGATAATACTCCTACTCAACCGACGATCTTGGGCTGCGACACGCAAAAGTCAATAGGCATCCATGGCGGGTGGATCGGCTCGGGTCCGTCCAGAATGTCATTGTACGGATCGGAGTGGCAGGTGGTCCGCGCCGCATTGGACCGGGACATCTCTGCCGAATACTCATCGACATGAGCGACGTATAACAGTCGGGAGAATGCAAGCGGACCCGTGCGAATTCGGACCAACATTTCCATACCCGGGGAGTCCTCGTGCATGAACGAAGCACCTGGCATCAGGCGCCGGATGACACTACGGGCGAATGGCCGCGATTCCTCCTGCGCCCACCGCAATCCAGGGCGACCCAACCTCCCTCAATGCATGATGACACTACGTGCCAGGGCATCCCGCCGGGTTATCGATATCAATTGGCCTCTTTACTCCCTTCGCTAAGGCCTCTCACCGATTCGGTCGTCCCATGGCATCACATACGAGGATGTGATGCATCGGAAAACCCGGAAAGACAAAGAAATGTGAGATTTCTCCAGGAATCTCAAGCCATTCTTGTGCAACGGAGTTCGACTTCGAGATTCGAATGCATAGGTTGTACAGCAGGTTCTGCGGCAGATAGTTAACTGCGTCGATGCCCCATGGGAGGATCAGATGGTTCGGCTCATGATAGTGATTGATCAGTTGTAAATGTGGGTGTATTTTATGAACTGACTCATTAAGGCGTATCGTCCGATACGCAGCGGGGAATCGCGTGATAGGACTAGACAACAGACAGTTGGTGGGTGCGGGCATCACGTGTCTAGACGTTTCGTATATCACGCTGCAGTGGACATGGGGGTTCTGGGGGTATTGGCATGGATCTCGTTCGATCTATTCATGCCGGCGATGGTATCCAGCCTCGACCTGATTGGTGAGACGTTCGTGGACCAGGACTTCTTCCTGACCAACGAACAGCTTGCCCTGATGGCTATTGCACGCAGTCGAGGGACGGCAACGACTGCCAGAATGCGAGCGGTCTTCAGAGAACAGGAGCCGCCACCCTGGGGCAGCGCGGAACTCGACGATCTTGAAGCCTGGGGCACTCAAGCCGGTCTGGAACCAGAAAGGCTTCAGGTCCATGTGGAGGACGTTGACCTCCTTCCGAAACCATTTGTCGTCTTCCTGAAATGCCGGGAGATAGCGGCTGTCCTGGACGTGAAGGACGATGTGGTGGTTCTCTACGACCGTTTTCTGGGCAGGCGAACCATACCGCGGTTGGACTGGGATCGACGTTTCACCGGTCAGGTACTGTGTTTCAAGGAATTCGTGCGACCCGGCACGCTTCTCGCGCCGGTGAGAGTCGCCCACAGTAGCCAGACCACCCGTGATGAGGTTTCGCGGCACTGAGCACGGGCGATGGTGCAAGAGAACAGGGAGATCGCAGGGGTAGGGGTCTGATCATGTTCAGGGGACGAGGAGAACATGAAATGGCAGTCTATGTGACATGCCCGAAGTGCTATCATCCTGCAGTGGTGTCGCATTTCGCGGCGGGCCAGTACCGTACGTGTCGCCAGTGTCAGGAGGTATTTCCCGTCAACCCCTCCGACACATTGACGGATGAAATGGCATCCTTGTGGTCCGCCGAGACGGGCAGGACGATGCCCGATTCAAAGCCACTCCCTGATCGCTCGGGTACGATCGCTTTGCAGGTACGGCGGTGACGGTCCGCCCCTCCCCGGTTCAGACGGGTCCTCCCAGTGCTGGAAGGCCTGAGGTCCCGATCATCATCATATTCACCTTCACCGATCGCCCGCTCGTCCCGATGCCCTCGGGTCGGGCGGCGAGGCAAGCCCCTGGCAGAGTGTCTTGAGCGTCTGTCGCATGGATACGGCGTATCGATCGGCGTCGGCGTGGTGAAAGGTCATGACGCTGAGGCCGTCGGTGCCTGTCGTGATCCGCGACGCGCCGTTGTTGTCCAGGTGGACGTTGATCTTCTTGAACGTGAAGGTGGCATCGGTCCTGCCGGCCGCGTGGAGAAACGCGGCTGTACACCACATGCTTCGATTCTCATCCCAGATCTTCTTTCGAAGCGGTTCGGGGATGGGCTCGCGAAGCGCCTTGATCGGGTCTACGTCTTTGGGCGACGTCTTGTTCAGGGCATAGGCGAAGAAGGCCTGCAGCATCGGCGGAGCGGTTTCGAGGACGTCGCCTTGTCGAAACGCCCAGTAGGAGAAGTATCCATCCGCACCGAAACAGGGCACCCAGTACACCGGCAGCGGCGCGCCGAGAATCCGCACGAAGGCATGGGGGTCGAGCTTGACGTTCCACTCGTCGGCACCGCCGGTGTGTCCGATGTTCAGGTAGAGCCGGGCGACCTTCGCATGAAACAGTTCGGGCTGCCGGTTGTAGGCGGCGGCCACGTCCCGGAGGCTGCCGGCCGTGAACAGCGTCACCTGACGATCGGATTCGCCGATTGCCTTAAGGATGAGTTGAACACCGGCTTGGGCGGCAGCGGGTTGTTGTTCGGCCCGGTCCTCTTGCGATCGGAGGTTGGCGGTCAGGCCCGTCGCATACGGCACGGTCCGCCCGGTGATGTGCATGATCTGCCGAAGGGGTACCAGGCCGGCGCGGGCGGCGTTGGGACCCGTGTCGATGACGACGGCTCGCACGCTGAACTCCGGAATGGCCATGAGGGTGGCCAGATCGAAATGGTCGTCCGGGTCGTCGTGCGGATGGTACAGATCGGTGGTGTAGATGATAGGCACGAAGCCGCGGGCGGCGGGGTTGGGTCGCTCCGCGTTGCTCGCGGACAGGCCGGTACATGTCAGGATCAGCGTCAGAACAAGATTCATGGGTGCACCTCCGAGTCGCAAGACTACGGAATTCCGTATGTCCTTGCAGTTGACATAGTTTAGCGAGTTGCGATAATCATGTCTGAATCGAATCCGGGGGAAAACCATGGTTGCCGACCGGACCCGGGAGGGGGCCGGGCGTGACTGCGGTCCTTGTTGCGCCGGCGGCGGCCAGTAACAACCGGAGCCGAATCGCGCGAATGGATTCGCCAGCGTCTTTCCACCGAGGTGCCGGTCGACGGGGCGCGGCTCTTGTCGTGTTCGATGGCTTTGGCACCGCTTTTCGCCGGGAGTCTAAACATGCCAGCTAGTCGTGCTCAGCCCACACGTGGCGGCGGTATCACGACCGTTCACATCATGCTGATCGTCTTCGTGGCGTTATGGCTTGTCTTCACCGTGTTGTCAGTGGTGCTCTATACGGGGCAGGAGGCCCTCGTGAAGGCCGCCGACGACGCCAGCAAGCAGGCCGACAAGTACATGAAGAAGAGCGAGGCCGGACGGTTCCAGCACTTCCTGGATCAGGCCGGGACGAGCAGCCTGGCCAAGGTGCTGGACGACGAGCGGATCGCCCTGGTGCAGCTCATCGGGGAGGATGCCACCGTCGGAGCCGCTGCGGCCACCAAGCACGCTGCCGAGCGGATCCGTGGCGTCGCCCAGGGGTTGCCCGGCGGGGTCCTCAACGAACTGCAGCAGGACAACCTCTTGCAGGTGATCACCGACATGGGCGTGGCCCTGAAGGCACAGGCCCAGCGGGCGGGTGAGGCCGAGAAGTCGCTCAAACAGGTCGGCGACACGCTGAAGCAGAAGGAAGCCGAGGTGGCCAGCGAGCAGAAGAAGGTTCAGGAGGCTCGCGAGTCGCTCGAGAAGAAGTATAAGAACCTCGAAGGGCAGCAGACCACGTTCGAGGAAGACAAGAAGAAGCAACTGGCGGTCCTTCAGCAGCGGATCAGCAAGCTGCGTGACGAGGCCGAAGAGCAGCTCGTCAAGGCGCAGGGCGAATTGCGAAGCGCTCGCGAGCAGGCCGATCGGTTGCGGGTGGAACTGAAGCAGACCCAGGATCAGTTGACACAGTTCCGGCCGAAACTGGCCAGCATGGACCTGGCGATGCGTTCCGACGGGCGGATCGTACGGGCCACACCGGGCGAGGATGTCGTGTATATCGACCTCGGCCAGAACGATCATCTGATGCGTGGTCTTCGTTTCCAGGTGCTGTCCACCGCCGCCCATGCCGATGCGAACGATCCGAACGGCGTGGGCAAGGCGACCATCGAGGTGGCCGACATTCTTCCGACGACTTCGCAGTGTCGCATCATCAAGTCGAGCGTCAGCGATCCGATCGTCTCGGGCGATCCGATCTTCAATGTGATCTACGATCGCACCCGGAAGTACAAGTTTGCGATCGAAGGGTTGTTCGATCTGAACGGCGACGGGCGCCGCGACTCGCAGGACACCGACAAGATTCGCGCGTGGGTCGAGAACTGGGGTGGCGAGGTGATCACCATTCCGCCGTTCCCTGCGAAGCTGGAGAAGTGCCAGACCTGCGGACAGTCGTTGCGTCCGGAGAACCTGGGGCTGGAGAAGGTGGATTTCCTGGTCCTGGGTGAGTGTCCTCCGAAGCCCGCCAAGGCCGGCACCGGCACCAAGCCGGAGGAACGCGAACAGATCGAGAACGATCAAAAGGCCCGCGATCGCTATATGACGATCGAGCAGCAGGCTCGCGAATTGGGCCTGGCCATC
Organism: uncultured Planctomycetales bacterium; assembly: GCA_964446835.1. Lineage (GTDB taxonomy): Bacteria > Planctomycetota > Phycisphaerae > UBA1845 > JAFGLZ01 > CAYUQT01. The sequence continues at coordinate 48,333 of CAYUQT010000018.1, forward strand.
TTGACGCAGTCTCAGTTTCTGAACTTCATCGGCCAGGATACCAAGATCAAGAAGGCGGCTCCCCCGCCCGATGTGACGAATCAGGTGATGGCCAAGTAGTCGCCTTCAGGCCTGACGCGGGGGGGTGCCCCGACAGAGTTCGGCAGGGGGTGGTCTGTTGTTTGGCAGACTCTGCAGCTCGTGGCGGGTGGGGTGATCGTGCGATGTGTGCCACCGCTGGTCCGGACCTGGATCTGATCGACTCGCATTGCCATCTGACGTACGAACCTCTGGCCAGCCAGGTGGAGGCCGTCCTGGATCGGGCCGCGGCAGCGGGGGTTCGACACTGCATTACCATTGGTACGGATCTTGAGGACAGTCGCCGGGTCGTCGATCTCGCCCGGCGCCGCCCGGATGTCTCGGCGGTGGTGGGGCTTCACCCGCACAACGCGGGTCAGGCCTCGGAACCGCTCTGGTCCGGTCTGGAGGATCTCCTCAAGGCCGGGGGGATTCTGGCGGTCGGCGAGACGGGCCTGGACTATCATTACGACTTCAGTGTCCCCGATCTGCAGCGAGAGGCCTTCGTCCGCCATATCGAACTGGCCGAGCGGTTCAACCTGCCGCTGGTGATCCACTGCCGAGAGGCGGTTGAGGATGCCCTGTCCATCCTGGCGGCGCACTGCCATCGTTCGCCGTGGGGTGTGTTTCACTGTTTCACGGGTACGCCGCGAGAGGCAAAGCAGATCATCGAGGCCGGCTGGTACATCTCACTGGCCGGGATTGTCACCTTCAAGAACGCCGACAATGTACGGGAATCCGCTGGAGTCATTCCTCTCGACCGGCTGCTCATCGAGACCGACGCTCCCTTCAACTCGCCCGAGCCGGTTCGCAAGGTTCGTCCGAACGAGCCCGCCCATCTGGTTCATACCTGCGGCTTTCTGGCCGGACTCTTTCAGCTCAGTTCGGCAGAAATGGCCCGAAAAGCCAACCAGACCGCCCAAACGCTGTTCAAGTTTCAGAAATAGCGATGGGCTCTCGTCCGACCGCCTCGACGGCGCCCCGTGTGGGACGTACCACTTCGGCAACAGAGATTCGGCGGATGAGTTGGGCAGTGTATCCTAGGTCGAGCCCTTCTTGTGTCTGGGCGGGACATTCTCTCGCGGTGCAGAAGCATCCGGCGGCGGGATCATCACATTGAAGATCACGGAGCCCTGCGCGGCGTTGCTTATGGTTTGGGCCTGGTGCGGCGGCCAGGGGGGATACTGACGTACAACGCGATAGTAGTCATACGCCCAACGCGCCGCGATCGCGCCGCCACAAGCGCCGGCACCGGCCAGCAGGGTGTGCGTCAGATCGGGGAATCGCGTAGGGATGTAGAATTGACACAATTCGATGATCGCCGAGATGCCAGCGCCCCAGAAGCCGATCCGGATCGCTCGCCGATGGAAGAGTTGGCTGTCGCGGGCAAGCCCCAGCCCGCCGGCCATCGCGACGCACACACCGAACACGGCGTATCGAAGCACTTTGTGAAGAACATCGTCAAGGGCCGTGGCGATCCGAGGCTCGAAGTAGCCGGCCAGGGGGATCAGCTCCAACGTTCGTCCGTTGCCCTGCAGCAGCAAGCTGTTCGGAAACAGCGTCAGCGGCGCGAACCCGCGGCAAAAGATGTAGATGACGATCAGCGGCAACATGACCTTGGCCGTGCGGGTAACGGACGGCAGCAGATTCGGTGCGAGAGGGTCGAGGTGCCCGACGTCCCCGAGGACAGGTCGTGCGGACCTCAAAGCGACTCCCATTGAGGCAATGGCACCGGCAAGCGATCGGACAAGAATGTCCGTCGTGTCGAATCCACGAGAAAGGATGAAGAACTGGAGCCCCGAGATCACCACGGCCCATCTCGCCGTGAAGAAGGCGGCCGCCAGCATGGCGACGAGCCGGCCAAGCTGTTGCTCGCGGTGAAACCGCAGGACCATCAGTCCGCCCAATAGTCCGAATGCAGCAGCTTCGGCGGCCAAATCGCAGGCGTAGTCCGTCTCCGCTCGCTCGATCGAGGCGCTGGTCTTGGTGTCCCCTCGATTGCGGGCCTCCTGGTGTTCGTGAGACCATGTGATCAGTTGACCGAAGGGGACGACCCGTGCCTGTTTGACGGCCTGGCCGAGCCGCGACCTGTCGAAGGCAACATCCAGGGGAATCATCCCGACCACGAGCAGCAGGACCATGTACGATCGCGTGGCCGTGGACAGCGGCATCGTTCGCAGTTCGACACGTATGGATCGCAGCAGATGGTAGAGCTGACGTCGACCGATCCTTCCGAGAGCGGCACCCACCATCGCTCCCAACACGTTGCAGACGACGTCGACCCAGGAGGGCACTCGCAGAGGGGCGTACTGTTGGGACCATTCCGCTACAAGGCTGATGGTGATCCCCACCAGGAAAGAGATTCCTATAGAGGCGTACCGGCGCCAACGTCGGCGCCTCGCCACCACATAGAAACCGGTTCCCAGCGGGACATAGAGCAGGATGTTTGGCAGGATGTCCTTCAAGCCGGGCGTCTGGGTGATCAGCCCGGAAAGGGATTTCCACTCGGTTGTAGACGTTTCAGGCCAGGCGATCAGTCTGCCATCGGCCGAGCGAAAAGGAACCCACGTGCAGTAGAGGATGATCGCAAGGTACAGGAAGAGGAAGACCTCGGGCGCATGACGGTGTACATAGCTGATGACCGGGTCCTGCGAGATCGGTCCGAGCCTCTGTCGGAACCGACGGTCGCGGGAACGATGATGGGAACGGTGCGGAGGCACGTCGGGCTCACCATCCAGGCCCACGCGAGGTCCATGGACTGAGCATAGGGAACACGCCCGGTCGATCCCACGGATTGGGCTGCGTCGTCGTCGCGGGGGTGTCGTTTCGGCTCAGTTCATCGATACACCGCAGCACCAGATCCTGGAACTTGCGAGCGGTAACGTGTCGCGGGTCCTTGTACCTCTGGTCGTTCTTGGGGCGGTCCAGTCGCCGGCCGACTCCGGGGTCCGGTGTCACTTGGGCATCGATCCTCGCCACCACCTGGTTGTTGGAGCAGTCGTAGAGCGCCCCCGTCATCCGCATCTCGTCGATCGAGACGTCGGTCTGGCCGTAAATCAGACACAGGGAGAGGTTCTGTCTTCGAGCGGCCGCGAGCAGTTCCGCGATCGTGACTTCCTCGAACTTGACGGCCGGTCGGCCGAGTACGATGACGCCGGTCAGGGCGGGATACGTGTCCGAGAGTTCCATCCAGGGCACCGCATGGATGTCGCTGAGAGGGTCGAGCTTCAGCACGCGGTCCGATTCCTGAGAGCCATCGATCCAACCCGTCGTGACGCGTGCGACGGCCAGATTGCAGGGGAACCGTCCCACCGTCTTCGGGGCCTTGACCAGTGTATAGGCATTCGGGCTGACTTCCGGCCACGAGGCGGCGAGCATCGTCGGCTCAAACTGATTCACCTCACGACGACTTGTGGAGGGATGGCAGCCGACCGAGCCGATGACTGTGTATGCTGCCGCCAGGGTCGCGAACCTGCCCAGGAGTGGTATGCGGATTTTCACGATGATGAGTTCCCGTCGATCGAAGCGAACGGCGACCGCTTCGTACTTCTTATCGGTCCGTCAGGGGCACGGGATGGGTCAAAACGACCTTGCCTTCTAGAATGGGCCGGTGCGGTGCCGTCCCCGCTGTCATTCCTTCTTCTATACGGTCCTGTCTGTGGATGGGGGTCCGATAATTGAAGCCATCGGTGCCCGGATTCCTATCCGCCTTCCTCGCCGTGGTTTTGTACCTGCCGCGAGGCTCGATGCGGACATCGCGTTTTGATTCTCATGTCGCCCTTTCGGTGTGCCGATTTGACCATCGACGACGAGAGTGAGGTCCTCGGTGAGCGCAGAAGGCTGGATCATCACGGAACCAGTGGGAGCTACGCACCTCGGATCGCTGTCCGGCGCGACCGTTGGCGATCTGAACCGGTCTAGAGAGACCCGCCTTAGCCCCTTGGCGCTCGCTGGACGAGTCTTGTGGACGTTGCCCCAGCCCGTATGGATGTTCCTCGATGTGCTCTTTCTTTGGTTGGGGATCTGGTGCGGCGTCAACCTGCTCGTGTGGTGGCCCTGGACCGAACTTCACCATCCGGAAGTTGTCGAACTCGTGTTCTCCATGGGATTGATCGCCAGCGGGATGGTCTTCGGCTTGTATGAACCTGAGACCCTCCTTCATCGTTCGAGGATTGCTGCCCGAAGCGTCCTGACGATCGCCCTGGCGACGATTCTGACCTACGTCGTGGTGCACGTATTCCTGTACGCCGGCCTGAGCAGACGCGTGGCGGCAGGGGGGGTCGCCACGTTTCTGATTCTCGGGCCGGCGATCCGTTGGGTCGCCTACTGGTCGCTCCAGAAGTTTCCCAGGGGCCTGCTGATCGTGGGAACCGGACCGACCGAGCAGATGGCGGTTCGTGCATTGGATCGGGGGCTGCTTCGCGGCTATCGCCTGGTCGGGTTTGTGGACACCGACCCTGATCTTGTCGGGCGGCTGCGGCAAGGCCATCGCATTCTGGGCACGATCGACCAGATCGAGAGCATCTGCACGCGCCATCATGTGCAGGAGGTCATCATCAGCAGCCGATTGGCCGAGCGGCTCGAGGTGGCTGAGGCCGCACTCACCTGCCTGCGACTCGGCTGTCGTGTGACTAACGAGGCCACCTTCTGTGAGAAGGCGTTCGGCGAGGTCCCGGTCAAACACATCGGCACCGACTGGTTCCTCTTCGCGGATCTCCAGAGCCATCGTGAAGAGGCCGCCGCCCTCAAACGCGTCGTGGATCTCACCACGGCCGTCATCGGACTCACCGTGTCACTGCCGCTCTGGCCTCTGATTGCCCTCTTGGTCAAGCTGAACAGCCGCGGGCCCGTATTTTACTCTCAGGTCAGGGTGGGCCATACGGGGCGGACATTCACCCTGTACAAGTTCCGGACCATGTGCATCGATGCCGAGGCCGACGGAACCGCTACCTGGGCGATTCAGGATGACCCTCGTGTGGGCCTCATCGGTCGGTTCCTGCGACGAAGCCGTCTGGATGAGCTGCCGCAGTTGTGGAACATCCTCCTCGGACAGATGTCGCTGGTCGGCCCCCGTCCCGAACGCCCCGAATTCGTCGAACGGCTCACCCGGGAGATCCCCTTCTATCGCGAGCGGCTGCTGATCAAGCCCGGGCTGACGGGTTGGGCGCAAATCAACTATCACTACGGGGCCAGCATCGAGGACGCACTCAAGAAACTCCAACTCGACTTGTACTACATCAAGCATATGTCGTTGGAACTCGATCTGGTCATCATGTTTCGCACGTTCGGCAAGTTCTTCCAGGGCGCTTGGTGACCTGGACTGCCACAGGAGAAGATGCGCCGTGCAGAACGAGAAGCAGAGCACCTCAATCGTCTCGACCCTTTACGATGACGCGGATCTGGTCGAACTGGTGGAGATGTTTGTCAGTCAGCTTCCCGAGCGACTGGCGTCCATGCAGGACGCGTTCGAGCGTTCGAATATCTCGGAGCTTCGTCAGTACGCCCATCAGCTCAAGGGCAGTGGCGGCAGCCACGGCTTCCCCATCCTGACCGACAAGGCGGCCGAACTCGAGAACCACTGCAAGGCAGAGATGATCGAGGGTATCCGCGTCTCACTGGCCGAATTGGCCCAGCTCATACCATGCCTCAAAGTCCGCCCCGAGTAGGCGGACATTGCGGCGTTTTGGCGCCTCTTCTCTTCACGTCACGATCGTCGGCTGACGCCTGTCATTCCGACATCTCGCGTCCGGATTTCTGGCGCCAGCGGGGCATCTGGTCCGGGCGGACGTTCCCCCAGAGGCCCGCTTTCTTTCGTCGGGCCTGTCGCTCCACGGCCAGAAACCGGTCTTTAAGGGGGTGGCCGAATCGCGGGTCTGCGTAGGCGTGACCCGTCTCGACGAGCCTTTCGTTGAACGTTCGATCGTCGTTCGGAAGCATCAGGTAGGCCAGCAGTCGACCGTATCGGTCTCGCGTCTTGCCTTGGACCAGCAGCGTCATCACATCTTTTCCATTGAGGGCAGCCTTGGCACAGGCCGAAGCCTCCGGGCCATAGTACATCGCTTCCCGTCCGCTGCCGGCAACTTCGGGTGTGTCCACCCCCCAGAGCCTGATCCGCGTGGACTCCCGCCGTCCGTCCGGAGCATTGACGTCCAGCGTGTCGCCGTCGACGACCTTGACCACGCGAAACGTGTGACGGTGGTATCGCTCGAAATCATCGCCGAGCGCAGGTGGGCCGGTCACTCGGCGGTGAACGAGCCCCGCCAGAACAGCGGCCAGCAAGACCCCCAGTGCCCATGCCCGTCGTGGCCACCACGGCATGATCCGACGCCCACGCCGCCTCAAAGTCGAGCGTGGCGAGAAAATCGCATTCATGATTGCAGAGTATCGCCGGGTTGAACTGGCGTCAAAACGGTGGGATCACCGGTCGTTGGAGCTCTCCGCAGCTTCCCTTGAGGCGCCTCGGGAGGTATCCGGCTTGGGCGGGACAACCAGGAGCTGTCTGCAGTATCCGCATCGCACACGTTGTCCCCGTGTGCTGTCAGGGACTTGGAGAACTCGTCGGCACTTCAGATTCGGACATAGTAAAGTAACGGACATGTCTCCGCCTTCTGGTGATTCAGCAGCTATGCGAACCCTCACTGAAACTGCCTGCTCACGCGATCTATGCTAAGTATCGGATCTGGACGAATACGAGTCCAGCACAAAGCGACCGAATCTCATGCGATGTTCAGAATCGCTAATCTAAGAGTGTTAATCTGAATTGCTATCATAAGCATCTGTAATTTCGCTGCTCGGGATGATACTCAACCGGCCTCTCGTCGCGTCTGCCCAAGCCACGCTCTTTGCGGATTGCTCCCCCATCACGAACTTGCCCTCCTGCCGTGAGCCAACGCCGGACGAAACACAATGCCTCCCAGACTACTGAAGATCACTATCCCCCCTTTCCTGTATGGACGGGTCGAGAAGGCAGAACAGGGAGTTCAGCCATGAAGGCCTCACAATTCGACAAAATACATGGCATGCAATACCGACAACCGATTAGTCTGGTCCGTGCCCCGCTGCCCTGCCAACATGTTGGAAGAACACATGGAGAATGTGTCGAAGGCGTGACGTTTGACGACAATCGTAATTGTAATATCAATGGCGAGTTCGGAGAGCGTACGGTATCGCGCACCTCATATCTTATCCCAGATGCCCCATTTCCCGTCTCTCGCTCTCGTCCCCTGAACCCCGATTCCGCAAGTCTTCCCCCGCTTGTACCAGACCCTGACGATCCGGGTTGTCACGTAGCATCGGAGGCATCGGTTCCGCGGTGGGGCTGGTTGGGGTTGCCCGTTCCACAGCGGCGTGATACCGTCTTGGCTCGTCGTTACAGGTTCATCGATCGAGAAGGTCATCGTTGGAAGGAGACCCCATTCATGGCACACGATGTTCTGATTCGTGCGTCCCGGCGGTTGGGCGCAGTGCTGACGGTGCTTCTGGCCTGCCCATCGGCATGGGCGATCGATTCCGGGCAACTCAAGTCGGTGTTTGCCGATCCGCCGCGGGAATATGCCTCGTCGCCGTTGTGGGTATGGAACGACATGCTCACCGAAAAGCAGATCGTGGATACGATGAACGATCTGGCCGGACAGAAGGTCAAGCAGGTCTTCGTCCATCCGCGTCCGGGGCTCATGACCCCCTACTTGTCGGAAGACTGGTTCCGGCTCTGGAAGATCGCTCTTCGGGAGGCCGAGCGGCTCGACATGAATGTTTGGATCTACGACGAGAATTCCTACCCTTCGGGTTTTGCCGGCGGGTTTGTGCCCGAGGCGATGCCCGAGTCTCAAGGGCGTGGGCTGCACATTCGCGAGGAGAGGAAGGCACCCAAGTGGACCGACAAGATGGTCGGCGTGTACCGGGTCGGTGAGAAGGGCTGCCAGGACGTGACCGCTCAGGCGCGTGAGGGCAAGGACCTGCCCGAAGGCAAGTACCTGGTGGCCGACGTCCATCGGGCCGGCACATCACCCTGGTACGGTGGCAAGTTCTATGTGGACCTCCTCTATCCCGGCGTGACCGAGAAGTTTCTGGAGGTCACGCTGGAGGCTTACCGCAAGCAGATCGGCGATCAGTTCGGCAAGCGGGTGCCGGGTTCGTTCACCGACGAGCCGCACCTTCGTCCCGCCGGCGGCATGCCCTGGACGGACGATCTGGCCTCGTCGTTTGAGAAACGATGGGGCTACTCGTTGGTGGAGAACCTGCCGAGCCTGCTCCGTCCGGTGGGTGACTGGAAGCGCGTTCGGCATGACTATTACCAGCTTCTGCTGGATCTGTTCATCGAGCGGTGGGGCAAGCCTTACTACAACTGGTGCGAGAAGAACAAGATCGAGTTTACGGGCCACTACTGGGAGCACGAGTGGCCGCACTGCATCGGCGTGCCCGACAACATGGCCATGTACGCATGGCATCAGCGCCCCTCCATTGACATGCTGATGAATCAGTACGCCGAAAACACGGGCTCACAGTTTGGCAACGTTCGCGCCGTCAAGGAACTGTCGAGCGTGGCCAACCAGCTCGGACGGGCCCGGACGTTGTGCGAGGCCTACGGGGCCGGTGGCTGGGACCTCCGGTTCGAGGACATGAAACGGATCGGTGACTGGCTGTATGTCCTGGGCGTCAATACGCTCGACGAACACCTGTCGTACATTACGATCCGAGGCGCCCGCAAGCGCGACCATCCCCAGTCGTTTTCGTATCATGAGCCGTGGTGGAACAGCTACCACGTGATGGCCGGCTACTTCACGCGTCTGTCGGCTGCGATGTCGGCCGGGCAGCAGATCAACGATGTGTTGCTGATCGAGCCGACGACGACCGCCTGGGTGTACAACTCGGAAGGTCACAGGCATCCCGAACTGAATCGGATCGGCGAGACGTTCTTCAATGTCTGTATGGCCTTTTCGCGGGCCCAGGTGGAATACGACATCGGGTGCGAGGACATCATCGCCCGAAACGGTTCGACCGACGGGGGCAAGTTCGTGGTGGGCAAGCGGTCGTACTCGGTGGTGGTTCTGCCGCCGATGACCGAGACATTGAATGCCAAGACCATTGACCTTCTTGATGCGTTCGTCAAGAACGGCGGGACCGTCCTGAGCTGCGGGCAACCCCCCGCCATGGTGGACGGTCGCGCGTCGGATCGCGGTGCGGCGGTCGCCAAGAGCGAGGGTTGGAAGGCGATCGAGGCCGCGGAGGCGCCCAAGGCCGTCCTGGCACATCCGGGTGACGGCTTCGTGATCACCCGCGTCGAGGGCGACAAGGGGAATCTCTTCCATCACCGTCGGCATCTCGACGACGGCGAGCTCGTCTTCTTGATCAACACGAGCATCGAGACGCCTTCTGCCGGCACGCTGGTTTCGCCGCTCAAGGGCATCGAGGCGTGGGACCTGACAACCGGCAAGGCCGTATCGTATCCCTTTGAAGCGACCGACAAGGGCGTCAAGGCGTCGTTCAACCTCCAACCGTGTGGCTCGCTGTTGCTGTTCATTTCGAAGGCCGCGAAGGAGCCGACGCCCGCCAAGGCGGAGACGCCGACGGTGATCGCTGCAAGCGGCGCTCCCGTGGCCAAGCGGATTCAACCCAATGTCCAGACGCTCGACTATGTGGATGTCACCGCAGGCGGCGAGACGAAGAAGGACGCCTACTACTATCAGGCCGGTCAGTTCGCCTTCAAGAAGAACGGCATGGACCGCAATCCGTGGGACAGCGCCGTTCAGTTCAAGGATGAACTGATTACACGGAAGTTCGCGGAGGACAGCGGTTTCGAGGCGACCTATCATTTCACGATCGACGGAACGGTTCCGTCGAATCTAGTGATTGTAATCGAGCGGGCCGACCTCTACAGCATTACCTGTAACGGTCAGCCGGTCTCGCCGGCCAAGGATCGCTGGTGGCTTGACAAGGCGTTCGGCGTCATCGAGCTGACCGGCGCGGCCAAGGCCGGCCTCAACGGTGTGACGATCAAGGCCAAGCCGTTCACGATCTATCACGAGATCGAATCGGCGTATCTGTTGGGTGATTTTTCCCTGAGGGCGGCAGAGAAGGGCTTCGTGGTGGTTGCGGACAAGCCGGTGGAGCTGGGACCCTGGAACAAGCAGGGTATGCCGCTCTATGCCGCCGGCGTGTCCTATGTCGAGAAGTTCGAGGTGTCCTCGCCGTCCGGACGGTACGCCGTGAGTCTGCCGAAGTGGTATGGCAGCGTTGCCAAGGTGATCGTCAACGGCAAGCCGGTCGGGCATGTGGCCTGGCAACCGTGGGAGTGTGACGTGACCGATCAGATCCAGGCGGGAACGAACACTGTCGAGGTGATCGTGATCGGCACGCTGAAGAACCTGCTGGGGCCACACCATGGTAAGGTTTCGCTGGGAACGGCGTGGCCGGGCATGTTCCAACACGGACCCAGTTCCGGTCCGCCGGCAGGCGAGACGTATCACACGGTGGGCTATGGGCTTCTCGAACCGTTCGTGTTGCAGAACCGGCGGTAGAAATCCGGTTGTCGAAGCAGGGTTGGTGTGAGTCGGCAGCTCCGACGGCCTAATAGGCGTTATAGTCGCGGGAGGTGGATCAGATGGTCCACTCCTGTCGCCAGAGGGCAGGGGTTCAGGAGGGGGCTCGGGCAGTCACCCGCTTTTGCCGACTTGCCTGTCCCGATAGAGTGGCGTAACATCGCCTCACTGTTCTGTCCTTTGTGGGGTGCTGCGTGCGAGGGTGGTTAGCTGTCATATCGAGCGCGACAACCGTCGCGCTGATCGGGGTTGGGTCTTCGAAGATTCAGGCGGAGGATCTTCGGTGGTACGTTCGGACCTCCGAAGACTATCGTTCCGTGGTTTCAGTCAAACAGACCCCCCTGCCCGAGAAATGGGATCATTGGGTCCTGATGCCTTGGCGTCACAACTGGGGGCGGTTGTATGACGACGCCCTCCTGCAGTCCATGAAGGGCGCCGGTTTCAATGGTGGCGTGTGCGACCACATTCCTCGAACCGATGCCGACCTGCACGAGAAACACGGATTCCTGTGGTTCCTGGACCATGCGGCCGGCAAGGGCGATCTTCATCTGCTGGACGAAGTGAACACGCCTGCCCATCGCAACGCTCCGCGTCGTCCGCGGTGTCTGCTCGATCCGGTTGTTCGCGCTCGACTTCAGGATCGGCTGGTGCAATCGGTCCAGGTATCGCGCAAGTTCAAGACCCGGATCGCCTATTCCCTGGATGATGAAATCAGTTGGTCGACGCATACGAATCCCTGCCAATGGGACAACCATCCCGTTGTCATCCGGGCGTTCAAGCAGTGGCTGCAGAACCACTATGGGACCCGAGCGGCATTGCTTCGGCAATGGGAAGAGGACAACGAGCAGTTCATGAACCGTATGGCGACGCCCGACGACTTCCAGCACGTCTACCGGCGTCCCGTCACCCAATGGAATCTTTCGCCCTGGTGCGATGCCCTCAGCTACATGGACTCGCAGATTCTGAATCTTGTGGGCGAATTGGTGTTGGTTGCCAACGGTGTGGATCCGGTGACACCGTGCGGTCTCGTAGGGGCGCAGGGACCGGCGCCTTATGGAGGTTACGATTACTCCAAACTGATGCGCAAGGTCCAATTCCTCGAGGTCTACAACATCGGCGCGGCGATGGAGATCGCTCGCTCGTTCAACACGAATCGAGATGTGGCTATCGTCGGGGCGGGGGTCGGTGATCCCGACGGGCCCGATGGCGAATGGGCGAGCTGGTATGGTTTGGCTCACGGGTGTCGCGGCGCCATCGCCTATGCGGACGGATGGTTCGGCCCGAACCGTGATATGCTTCGCCTGGGACCGTCGGTTCGGAAGATCGCGGAGGTGAGCCACAAGCTCTTCGACGCCCGGTGGCGCCACGACGGCGTCGCCCTCTATTACTCCCACCCCTCGATTCAGGTGAGCTGGTTCATGGATTGCCACGCCCACGGTCGGACGTGGATCAACCGCCTGGGTTCGGTCAACGATCGCCTGTCCAGCAGCAACGCGGCCTTCTGGGCGTGGACCCGCCTCCTCGAGGATCTGCACGTTCAGTACAACTTCGTCTCCTATCCCGACGTGGTCGCACGCAAACTCGATCCGGCGGAGTACAAAGTCCTGATTCTACCCCGAGTGCTGGCCGTGTCCGATGAGGAAGTTGACGCGATCGCGAAGTACATTCGGCAGGGGGGAGTGGTGATCGCCGATCACATGGCCGGACTGTTCGACCACCACGGTCGGGGGCGTCGCAGAGCGGCCTTCGACGATCTGCTGGGGATTTCCTCTCACCCGGCCGTAATGGCGGGCAACGTGTTTGGCGGACGACTTCTGACGGAATTCGATGCCGAGTCCCATTGGCAGGACACCTTTACCAAGGCGGGGGGGGACTACTGGTCTAAATGCAAGCGAGCCAAGGGATTTCCACTTGCTGAGACTCTCATGGGGCCCTTTGTGGCAGGGCGACATGGGACGGGCTGGATCATGCTGATGAACGTCTCCCTGGCCGAGTATTGCCTTTCCCGAGATCAGGCGCTTCAGAAGGCCCTTGACATGCGCAACGTCGTCTCGGAATCGCTCGACCGAGCCGGGGTTCGCGCGTGGCTCAGTCTGAAGGTCGACGGGGCCGAACCTCCCCTGACAGAGGCCACCTATTGGGAGCTTAACGGTCGTCTGATTGTCTGTATCATCAAGAATCCGTTGCGGTTGGGTGGTTCGGAGTCGACGGCCAGTGTGGGGAAAGGCACGGTGGGTCTGAAGGTTCGCTTCGATCGTTCAATGAAGAACGTCGTGGATGAACGTCTCTCCCGATCGCTAGGGGATGGCACGGAATTCGAGATTCGCTGGAAGACGGACGAGGCCGCCATTCTGTCGATGTCGATTCCCGAAAAGGAAAATCTAACGACCACCTCCCAAGCGACCGACCATAAGAACAACGAGAACGCGCCTTAAGGAGTCCGGTTGTATATCCCTGTGTAAGACACGTATACTATCAGGACGCGCCGAATCCCGTCTGCCGGGGTTGTGTTGGGATGGGACGGTGAGGGGAGGTTAAGCCTCCCGGCAAGCCGTATGAGCGGAGGCCTCCGCAAGTTCATTGGCCATATGGGAATCATTCATGAACGCTGGACGTTTGGGTCGTAGGGATTGGCTTCTCTCCGGTGTGCTGACCGGCTTGGTTCTTGCGATTGGCCTGAGGGCGGCTCATGCCCAGCCTTCGGTGGCCGGTTCACAGGAGAAGGTTGCTCTCTGGCAGGATGCATGTCGGGAAATCGTCGCCGGGCATATCGATGTCGGCGCCCGATCGATCCACAAGATGCTGGACGATCGTGTGGCCGGGCCCGATGTGGAACTCGTCGCCCGATGGCTGAAGGATTACGAAAAGCTCCAGCGGCAGCGTGATGGCTATCGTGAGAAAGACCACATGTATGAGGTCTCTCAAGCGAAGGAAGCGGCTGCAAAGGCCGATTGGGTCACGGCGATGGCCCATGTGAGTCACGCCCACGATACCGCCAAGGATCCCAATACGTTTGTCACCGAATCGTCGATCGAACCGATTCTCTCTCAATCGAAGGCTCAGGCTGAGGCACTCTACCGGAAAGGCGAGTGGAACAACGCGGCCAAGCTCTATGCCTATCTGGAGACTGTGCAGAAGAACGACAAGGAACTCGAGCGGATGCGCAAGCGGTGCGTCCGACATGTCCGTCTCGAGATGGTCTACAAGAAGGACAACAAGCAGAAGTGGCAGAATGATCTGAAGGGCATCGAGGAGACGATGGTTCGGGATGCTTTTCTTCAGGTCGGCAGGAGTTACGTCCGAACAGCGAACTTCAAGGCGGCACTTGGGGGTGGGATCGACAACCTACGGGTTCTGGCCAAGACCACCAGTCTGGCCGACACCTTCCAGCGTCTGGCGGATCGCGAGGCGGTGGTTCGCTTCACCGGCGAACTGACGTCGCTGGCTCATAAGATTGACGAGGAGAATGATGTTGATGCTCGTCAAGCCTACCATTATTTCGAGCAGGTCTTGAAGATCAACGCCCGGACGCTGGAGCTTCCCGAGGCGCTGGTCATCAGTGAGTTCATGGACGGGGCCCTGGAGCCGCTCGACCGCTTCAGCAGCATGGTCTGGCCATCGGATCTGCAGGAGTTTAAGAAGCACACGATGGGCAGGTTCCAGGGGGTCGGCATCCAGATTCGAAAAGAGAAAGACGGAAAGCTGATGGTCGTCACGCCGTTACCGGGCACGCCCGCCCACCGCGCCGGCATCAAGGTTGGCGATGTGATCCTTAAGGTGGATGGTGAAGACATCTCGGCCCTGGAAGTCGACGACATTGTCCCGAAGATCATGGGACCGAAGGGTTCGACCGTGAATCTCACGATTCAGAGAGGCTCGGACAAGCCCTTCGTCGTGGCGTTGGTGCGGGACGTCATTACGATCACCTCGATTCGCGGCTTCAAGTGTGATCCCGAGGGCAACTGGGATTACATGATCGACCCGGAACAGCGAATCGGCTACATCCGCATCGATCCGAGTTTCACGGACGGCACGGTTCAGGAGATGAAGGCCGCGCTGGAGACGCTCAATCGGCAGGCGGTCCGGGCGCTGATTCTCGACCTGCGGTTCAACCCGGGTGGCCTGCTTCGAACGGCCATCGAGGTGACCGAGTTGTTCCTGCCAAAGGGCCAGAGCATCGTGAGCACGCGCGGCGATCATTCCGACCCCTGGCCTGCCAAGAGCTCGGCCGAGCAGTACTTCAACAAGGATCTGATTGTGCTGGTGAACGAGGCCAGTGCCAGCGCCAGTGAAATCGTGGCTGGGGCCCTTCAGGACAACCGGCGGGCGATGATTCTTGGTGCCAGGACACACGGCAAAGGGAGCGTGCAGAACCTGATATCGCTGGCCAATGACACCGCTTATCTCAAGCTGACCACGGCCTTGTACTATCTGCCCAGCAACCGTTGTCCGGACAGACAGACCGATTCGGATGTGTGGGGCGTTACGCCGGAGATTCCCGTGGCGCTCTGGCCCGAGGAGATCGCCAAGGCCATTCAGATTCGCCGCGACAGCGACATCCTGGCCATCGGGGGTGCCGCTGCACTGCGATCGGCCTTGGCGAGAGCCAGCACTCAGGCTGCCCTCTCAACCAGTCAGCCGACATCGGCCGTTGCTTCACGACCGACGACGGCGCCGGTGCCTGTGGAAGACCGTCCCGACGTCGACCCACAAGTGGAGACCGCCAAGTTGGTTCTGAGGGTCAAGCTGCTCAGCGGTCAACCGTGGGCATGGTCCGAGCCGTCGAAGAAGACGAATGCTACGGCCCGTCAGACCACCCAGAGCGAGTAGTCCGGATACCGTCTCATTGGCCTTCGGGTCGAGGGGGCCTCGTAATGGCGACCCCCTTCTCAGGGGCGCTGGGGGGAGAGGTACTCGCGGGCCAATACTCCGTAGATAAGGACATCAGCGGGTTGGCCGTCGATGAAGATGGCTTCACGGCGGATTCCCTCGCGGACGAACCCTGCCTTCTCATAGGTGCGAACCGCTCGGGGGTTTGTGGAATAGACTCCCAGTTCGACCCGATGGAGGTTCAGCGTTCGGAAGGCGTAGTCGAGCATCAGCCGGGTCACCTCAGTGCCATAGCCGTTGCCCCAACAGTCCTCCTCACCGATCAGAATGCCGAAGGTAGCCGATCGGTCCTTCCAGCGGATGCCGTGCAGGCCGGTGCCGCCGACGTGTCGATCACCATCCCGTAGCACGATGGCCAGGATGATCTGGTCGGGCTTGTTTCCGATGGTATCGAGGAATTCCCGCTCGCTCTTGAGGGTCAGGGGAAGGTGGGTGTCCAGCCCGGCCCGGACCTTCGGATCGTTCAGCCATCGGACATATCGCTCGGCATCCGAGGTGTCCACGGGTCGCAGATAGACCCGCGGGCCGCTCAGGAAGACCACAGGGGTGTCTTCGGGATTGCTCATAGAATGCTTCCACCCAGGGGACGAATCCCTCCCACGGTCGCCGGCTCGTGGTGATGGGTGACTTCGGCCAGTACGTGTGGCGACAGGAGCCCGGCTCGGCGCATCCGTCGAAGGTACCGACGCGTGTGTTTGGTGTATCGCAGGGCGACGCTTCCATTCGGGTCGACGTGGAGCAACGGGCTCTCGGTGCCATTCGTCAGGAGTTCTATGGCGCAATCAGCCGTCTCGCGGCGATAGCGAGCCAGCATCTGGTCGCTCAATTCCCATCGGGCAACCCGGTCCCATACGCGAACCGTATGGAACCACCACCGGTGGCTCTGGACCTTGTGCATTCGGTTGAAGATCCGCCGGTTGACCTTGAACGGTAGCACTCCGCGATCGAGCTGTCGGGCCATCAGGGCATCATGGTTCGGGAACGGGGTGCACACCGTCTGGCGAAGTCGCCGCCAGAACAGGGGGGCAACGTCTGCATCGGCCCGGATCTCCCAGTAGACGTGTCCGATGGACCTTGTGGTGCGTGTGACCGTCACCTGTCTGGGGATGAACTTGTTATGGGCGACCGTGTCGCCGGCCAGATGCGTCAGATATCCATAGGCGAACGCCTTATCCGCCGGTTCGGAGGCCTGCTCCAGGAGTCCAAACCCCGTCGTCCAATGGTGGCAGAACTGTTTGATGCGGCTCAGGCGTTTGGCGAAGACCACGTCGGCCGCAATATTGCCATAGAGAAAATCCATGGAGAACTTGGCCAGGAGTGCCGCGATAGCGGCGGGCAGGGCGTCGAGTCTGGTCAGGACATCGCTGGCGAGCTGGACGTGTGTGGCCGGTCCCCAGGCACAGGCGGCATCGTTGTTCAGAAGAAGGTAGGCTATTACGGCGGATAACGCTGGAATCAATCGAGGCACCTAGGCCCCTCCCGCGGAGAAAGCGTTCATTGATGGCTCGTAGACTATTCTAGCCATCAGCGTGACGACCTCCAAGGCGAAGCGGGATTGTGTTGATGGCTACATTAATCCTCCAGAAGTCTCAACTCGATTTCGCCTATTCCCATGCGGTTGGGATGGGCCGCACGGGTGATATCGAGCCGGACCTTTTCGGTGGTCACCTTGTCGAAGGAGTGCGCGACCCACCCGCTCTCCTTGTTGCGCTTGACGGTGACGACAGGTTTCCAGGCATTCGCGACCCAGACGCTCACGGTGTAGTCGGCACTTCGGTAGTGCCCGGGATTCAGTTGGTGATAGAGCACCACGCGATTGATCGTGCTCGGTTGTGCCAGCGTCAGCTCGATCCAGGCCTGTTGAGGATTGACCGAACGTGTCAGCCAGTATCCCTCCGGCTCGCGGATGTCCCCATCGATGGCCTTGACGGCTGCCCAACCCTTCTTGGCGTCTTCGTCGGAGGCCTTCACAGAGAGGATGGCCACTTTGTAGCCCTTGCGGGCGAGGGTCTCCTGGCTGTTTCGCTGTTGGATCGCATCTTTAGCCATCTGCTCTTGCCGATCGAGATAGGCGATGAGTCGGTCCCATCGCATGTGCCCTTGATGTTCGGCCACGGACTTGGCCGATCGCGCCATGTCTCGGGCCTTTGCGCATCGGTTGGGGTCGCTGCGATCCCTCCGTGTCTTGATCAGCGGGAGGATGTCCCGGAGTCGACGTGCGCAGGCTGCACCGCCGTAGAGCCGGCCCAGCCGTTCGTCGACGAACTGTTCCATGGTCATCTCCGGGTTCCACAGGAAGGCTTCCCACGCCCGGTAGAAGATTTCGGTATTGGGCCGATCGTCGGACAGCTCACCGTAGGTGTTCAGGCCCTCAATTCCAGCCTGGGCGGATTGCAGGCAGATCCGTCGGATTTCATCGAGATAGAAGTCGTCCTCGGTGTGGGTGGAGCTATTGCACCAGTGGAGATAGCCGATGTTGTGTCGAGCCATGGGGCGCACGGTTGCCGGCCAGGAGCGGGCCATGGTCGTCAGCGTCCACTGGCAGATGGAATCGTCGGGGATCATTGAGAGGAACTTGGGCGGGCTACTGACCATGGCGGCGCTGTAGCCTGTGTACGTGGCGTAGCTCAGCCAGGCATCGGGGGCAAGCCGCCTCATGGTCTTGAGCGTGACCCTATGCGAGATCGCCATGTCCTTGTAGTAGTCGGGCTCGCTGGACGCGATGGCCGATCGGGCTTTCTTACAGTCGTCGCAGTAACAGACGAAGAAGTCGCCCATCTCGAGGTTTACACCGCCGACCTGAAACTCCTTGAACAGCCATTCAGCCCCACGATCCAGCCAATCCTGGTTGGCCTTCTTGGAGGGGCATGGGGCGTTGTGTGGGTGCCCGTTCTTCTCGATGGCTCGGAGATCGGGGTGTTCCTTCAGCCACGTGTCGGCATTAAACGGATGTTTGCCTTCATAGTAGTAGCCGGCGTAGCCACTGGTTCCGACGCCGGGCAGTATTCGTACGCCTCGCCGGTGGGCGTACCGGGACAGCTCTTTGGCCGCTTCGACGCCCCCGTTGTGATCTCGCAGGAATCCCCAGATGATCAATCCATTGAACTTGTGGTCCGCCATGAAATCTACACACCGTTTGTAATCGATCAGGTAGGCCTCGGGCTTCTTGTGTGAGATGCCTCCTCCCATGATCGTTACCGGCTTGCCAGGACCGCCCCAATCCATGCGGTTGTCCCATGTCCAGAGCCATCGGTATTTCAGGCGAGGGATTTCCTGCACATGGATCGGGGCAAGCCATACGTCTTTGGCCTGAGTATTCAGGTGTCGGTCGATCAGATCGGCGACGGCGTGAATTGCCCCGTCGCGACCGCCCCCGATCAGCACGAGGTAGGTCCGGTTTTCATGGCGAAGGGTTCGGGCGATGTAGCCTTGGTCCGTCAGTGTGTTTGGATCGGCTTGGATGCCGAGAGTGGAGAGGCGATTCTGAAGGACTCGGTCGGAGCCGAAACCGCCGATCAGGATAGTGCATCCTCGTTCCGCTTCGCCTGGCCGAATGATTGGCCGGCTTTCCACCTCTGCTTGAGTCTTCTCTGCGATCCAGCGTTTCAATCGTTCGGCAGCGAAGTCGTCCTGCTGTCCGTGCAGGATGACACACTCCGGGCGACCGTCCTGGACGAGCCAGAGTCTCTCCTGCTCACCAGAGAGGCCGGAACCGAGCATCAGGGTGATCGAGGACATGAACGTCCAGCTTCGGATACCCATCGGACTTGATCCTCCACAATTGTGCACCACTGGCGGACGGCTTGGTCTATAAGGGGAGCCGTTGGGGTCGGAGAAGTCAATGCCCGGTAACAGGATTGTTCCCAGGGGGACCCAGTGTGCAGAAGGGTATTATGATTGCCCTTACAGTCGTCAATTGGTAGAAACGAAGAAGACGGCGAACAGGAAGTTCATTGTGTCGCCTCTTGCGGGTCTCGCGTGGTCGAAGGGGTTCAACTCTTGCGCGGAGGCTTTTGCCATCCAGGTGCGATGTCTTTCGTGTCGGCAGGCGGTCATGCGTGAAATGCTCAGTCAGATTGTCTGGCCTGTCTCCAGTGAGCATCCCTGTCCCTACCTGGCAGATCGAATGGCACGGGAAGAATTCTTCCTGACGCGCACCTTCGACCCGGAGGACTATCACTTCCTGATGGATCGGGGCTGGCGACGGAGTGGATTCCTGTTCTATCGTCCCTGTTGCCAGAGATGTGACGAGTGTGTTCCGATCCGAGTGGCGACAGCCACGTTCTCGCCGAGCCGGACTCAGCGACGTGTGTGGCGACACAATCAGGATCTTTCGGTTCGCGTGGGCAAGCCACGGCTGACGAAGGAGAAGGTACAGCTCTACAGCCGGTATCAACGCGACTGGCACGATAAGGCAATGGACGATTCGGCCGACGCTCTGGAGGCCTTCCTGTACGAGTCTCCGGTGAAGACCGTAGAGGTGTGCTATCGACTGGATCGCAGACTGGTGGGTGCGGGGATTCTGGACGTATCACGCGATGCGGTCAGCAGTGTGTACTTCTACTTCGATCCGGAGCTGCACCGTCGTCGGCTGGGCGTGTTCAGTGTGTTGTGGGAGATTGAGTGGTGCAAACGCCGTCGTGTTTCCCACTACTATCTCGGCTACTACGTTCGCGAGGCGTCGTCGATGTGCTACAAGACCGAGTATCGCCCACATGAGCTGCTCGACGCAGACGGGGTGTGGCGATAGCAGTCAGGGTCGGGCATCTCGGCTGCATTTGCATGGGTTGGGGTCATCTCATAAGCTGGGTGGGGGAGTTGCATCGTGAAGGTCTTGCTGATTGACGTACCGTTTGAGCTTCAGGAGGCGGCGGGGGATTCGGGCGCCATACTGAACGTGATTCCTGCGCTGGGGTTGGCCTACCTTGCCGCGGCGGCCGAGAAGGAAGGGCACGACGTCCGGATTCTCGATTGCGCTCGGGGACTGGGCTGGGAGACGATCCGTTCTGCGGCACGGGAGATGAGGCCCGATGTGGTTGGGATGTCTGCCACAACTCTAACCTTCAAGAACGCCATCCAATGTGCCCAAGTCCTTCGTGACGTACTTCCCGAGGCAACATTGATTGTGGGTGGACCGCATCCGACAGCCGATCCGGAACAGGCCGCTGCCAGTCAGGCATTCGACTTTCTTGTGCTGGGCGAAGGCGAAGTCACTTTCGTCGAACTGCTCAGGCATCTGGGTAGCCGGGCGGATCGACGCATCGACGATATCGCGGGGCTGGCGTTCTGGCGGGACGGTGGGACGGTGATTACCTCGCCGCGAGAACGCATCGATACTCTGGATAGCGTTCCGTTTCCGGCACGGCATCTGTTGCCGCCGTTGACAGCGTACCATCCGACTCCCGCGTCGTTTCGAAAGCTGCCCCTGGCGCACATCATCACATCACGTGGGTGTCCGACCCGCTGCAACTTCTGCGATCGGTCCATTTTCGGTACTCGGTATCGTGCCCGCAGTGCCGAGAATGTGTTGGCTGAAGTCGAGGAGGTTGTCAGCCGCCACGGTGCACGAGAGATTCGTTTCTTTGATGACACATTCACTCTGAACCGGAATCGTCTCGAAGCGATTTGCCGAGGGCTACGGGGTTTCAGGCCGGCGCTGCCGTGGACGTGTCTGACCAAGGTCAACTGCGTCGATCTGGACATGCTTCGCATGATCCGGGAGGCGGGGTGCTGGCAGGTGCTGTTTGGTTTAGAATCGGGCGACGATCGGGTTCTGGCGTCTTTGGGGAAGGAGACGACGGTCGCCCAGAATCGTCAGGCGGTGGCCTGGGCCTATGAGGCGGGCCTCCGCGTCCGTGCGGATTTCATTGTCGGTACGCCTGCCGAGACGATCGAGAGTCTGGAGAACACGCTTCGGCTGGCCAGGGAATTGCCACTGGATTTTGCCCACTTCAACAAGTTCATTCCATTTCCGGGCACGGAGTTCTATCGTCAACTGACCGGTCAAGGATATCGGTTCGACTTCAACTCTACACTGGATTTCGAGTTGGACCACGATGTGTTGGTGTACGTTCCTCCTGCGCTGTCGGCCGAGGCCTATCGTCGTTTTCTGGACAAAGCGTATCGGGCGTTCTACCTTCGGCCGAGCTATCTGGTTCGACGACTCCTGGGGATCCGTACGCTGACGGAACTGCGGGCACAGATTCAAGGGTTCTTCGCCCTTCGTTCGGCCTGAACGGCATCTGGGAAAAAAAGGCGGTCTTTGGCTTGCAGAAACACACCGTTTAGCTATACTAATGTGTTCCCGGTATGGCCGGGCGGATGCGGGGCGGGTTTCACCCGCCGTTATCGATCGACGGGTGAAACCCGCTCTGTGTGTTTATGGACGACCGGGTAAAGGTCGATAAGCAATCTGTCAGCGATGATGAGGTAGATCATGGGCAGACATTGTCATTTTCTCGACAAGCAGGTTCACTTCGGCGGCAAGACAGCTCGCCGTGGTAAGGCTAAGTATCTGGGTGGCGTTGGTCGGAAGATCACCGGTCGCAGTCGGCGGAAGTTCAAGCCGAACATCCAGCGAGTCCGTGCGGTCGTGGATGGCAAGGTGTGTCGCATCAACATCTCGGCCAAGGCGATTCGGATGGGGTTGCTGGTGAAGCCGGTCAAGCGGAATTACAAGCCCGAACCCGCCGCCGTGGAATAGGCCGGTCTGAACAGACCTCAGGTTTCATGAGGAATTCGTACGTTCGAGGGCGCCTCAACGGCGCCCTTTTCTTGCGCCCGCCATCCGTTCGGTTCTCTTCCGGATGGCAGGTTGGGTCGCCTATGTTTCATCTTTGTACTGCCGGCGTAACCGCTGCAGTTCTTCCTTGAGCTTACGGACGGTATCGGCGTATTCCGGATCGGCGTAAGCGTTTCTCATCTCGTTGGGATCTTTCTGAAGGTCGAACAGTTCCCATTCGTTGATCGTGTAGTAGAAGATCAACTTGTACCGATCGGTTCGAACACCATAGTGCGGACGGGCACGGTGTGGCATCGGGTATTCATAGTAGTGGCAGTAGATGGATGTTCGCCAGTCCGATGGTGCCGCGCCGTTCATCAGGGGCTTGAGACTCCGTCCCTGCATGTCGGCGGGGATGGGCACGCCGGCTATGTCGAGGAAGGTCGGGGCATAGTCTAGATTCATGACCAGGTGACTGTCGGTGCTGCCCGGCTTGATCAGTTGCGGGTATCGCATCAGTAGCGGCACCCGGATGGAGTGTTCGTACATGAACCGCTTGTCGAACCAGCCATGGTCGCCCAGGAAGAACCCATTATCCGAGGCATAGACCACCAGTGTGTTCCGTGACAGCCCGGCGGTGTCCAGATACTCCAGCAGTCGTCCCATGCTGTCGTCGACGGAGGCGATCGTCCGCAGATAGTCCTTGATGAATCGCTGGTAGTTCCATTTGCGTTTTTCGTCGATCGACAGCCCTTCCGGCAGGCCTTTGCCGACGTAATCGGGCATCTCGGCGATCCGCATGTCAGCATGGGCGGCGGCGGAGGCCCTGTTCTGATAGTCATCCTTGAAGGTCGGAGGTTCGGGGATGTCGCGGTCTGCGAAGAGGCCAGCATGTTTCGGGTGGGGATTCCACTCGCGGTGTGGCGCCTTATGGTGGCAGAGCAGGCAGAAGGGCTGATTGTGATTTCGTTTGAGGAAGTCGATGGACAGATCGGTAATGATGTCCGTGACGTAGCCCTGATGCTGGCGTTTCTTGCCCATCTCGATCAGGACGGGGTTGTTGTAGATCCCCTGTCCGGGCAGGATGCTCCATTCGTCGAAGCCCGTGGGGCTGCTCTGGAGATGCCACTTGCCGATCAGTCCCGTGCGATAGCCGCCGGCACGGAGCAACTTGGGGAAGGTCTGCTGGCTTCCATCGAATTTGTGGGCATTGTCGGGAACCCCGTTGAGGTGGCCGTATTTTCCAGTGAGCAGGGTGGCTCGGCTCGGGGCACAGAGGGCATTGGTGACGAAGCAGTTTTCAAACTTCATTCCTTCACGGGCGAGCCGGTCGAGGTTGGGCGTGGTGTTGATCCGGCTGCCGTAACAGCTCACGGCATGGGCGGCGTGATCGTCGGTCATGACAAAGAGGATGTTTGCTCTCTCTTCGGCGGCGGCCTGGGCGATATGTCCCAGTGTTCCTGAGACGGCCAGCCCCCCCATAGCGGCCATCATCTCTCGACGGCTGATTATCGGTTCGTTCATGATCGGGCTCCTTCAGGCAGAGATGGGGCGACAAGTTCGCCGCGGTTTTTATACCACGGCTGATCGGTGCATGCGAGATGCATCCGCCAGATCAGAGGATCGTTCCATCGCTCCTCTGGCATACGGGGTGGACCAAGATCGGTATAATAGGCCCGATCATGTGGGATAGGACTATGTGTGGAACCATGATGTCGAGGTTGGCATTTGCGTCATGTCTTGCGACGACCTGGCCGGTCTTCGGCGTTGGGGCGATGGTCGTCGATTGCCGGGTGATCGGGCACATTCCCGGTCGTCCTCTGGTCATGCTGGAAGCCGGCCGGAACCAGGGTGTCAATCTGGGTGATCTGGCGGTGTTGCCGTCTGGCGGCTCCGTGCTTCGCAGTGGTGAGATCTTCTACATCGAGGCTCAACGATGTGCCGTTCGCCTGGGGGGTACTGGTGACGCCAATTCTCAATCCGAGACGGCGGGTCCGGTGAGTTCGGCGCCATCGAGCGGACCGGTTGAATCAGCGGTAGTGGTTTCCCGGCTGTTGCCATCGGTCTGTCGTGTGGCACTTCCGCCGAGCGCGACCGTCTGGGCCGACCTTGAAGACTTGGCTCCGGGGCATCGGACGGTCTGGCTCAGTCGGGGCCGTGACGTCGGTTTTCGCACCGGCGATCCGTTGCTCATCTGGCGAGGCCCTCTCGTTGTGGGGCGTGGATACGTGATGGAGGCTATGGAGGCCAATGCCCTCATCCGCTTTCAGCCGGTCACTTCGAACGTTTCGATCCGTCGTGGCGATCGGGCCGGCCTTTCACCCGCTCCGGCAGAGAAGCGCGAGGGGATTCTAAGTCTGCCTGTTCTGATGGTTGAGCCCGAGGGGTCGGCTCAGGCGATCTGGCTGTCGGGCGGCACCGCGGATGGGGTGTTTCCGGATCATGCGATCGAGGTGTTTCGGGGCGAGACCTATGTTGCGACCGCCACGGTGGACTTAGCCGGCGAATCGGTGGCTCGTGCGGTGACGGTTGAGGCATGCACACGAGAGCCGGTCAAGGCGGGCGACCGGGCGGTCCTGGTTCACTCCGATTCGGATTCGACCCGTATTGCCGGTCGTGTGTTTCGCATTGAGAAAGACTACTGTCTGATTTCAGTGGGTGAAGATACGGGAGTGCGGCGAGACCAACAGCTTCACGTTGTCCGTCAGCGGGAGGTTGTGGGTTCCGTCAAGGTCAAGACGATCAAGCAGGGCTATTGTGGGGCGGAGATTCAGTCGGGGTCGGGCGGCCAGAAACTGACATTGTGGGATCAGGTTCTCAGTTACCGACCCACCCAACGTGCGGTTCAGGAGTTGGGGCAGATCTCCACCTTGAGCGGTGACGGATTGTTCGCGTCTGTCCGTCGTCCGGCGGAGTCCAGGGGTATTGAGACAGGGACGCTCGTGACATTGGTGCGCCAAGGAGAGCCGCTCGGGGCAGCGAGCATTGTGCATTGTTCGCCGTCGCTGATCGTTCTGCATATGCCGGGGTGCTGGCGGATTCAGGAGATACCGGTCGGGGTGTCGGTTATGTACTCTCACGATCTTCAAGGCGGGGAAGAATGATGCAACCGACCGGGGCCGTTGGGGGTCTAAGAGGCGATGGTTTGGAGGAGGTACCGCCATGACGTGCACGAGCCCCCCGCGGTTGATACTGGCCTCGGCGTCGCCGAGGCGAGCGCAGTTGCTGGCTGACAATGGGTATTCGTTCGAGGTTGTGCCTGCGCCGGTGGATGAGCCCTATGATTCCAGTCCGACAGTGGCTCCGGAGCAGCTTGCCGAGGCATTGTCGTACTACAAGGCTCGGGCGGTGGCGGGAACCGGGCACTATAGCGACGCATGGATCCTGGCGGCCGATACGGTGGTCGCCTATCAGGACCGCATCTTCGGCAAACCGGTGGATGCTCAAGACGCCCGGTCGATCCTGTCGGTGTTGGCGGGAACGACGCATCGTGTGATCACCGGGGTGACGGTCCTGCAACCGTCCGGCGGATTGCGGCTGATCGATCACGAGGTGACACGGGTCACGATGCGTCCGATGTCGCCAGAGGTCCTGGATCAATACATTGCATCGGGCGCCTGGGAGGGCAAGGCGGGGGCGTACGGCATACAGGATCATGGCGATGCCTACGTCGAGTGCCTCGATGGGAGCTTCTCCAACGTCGTGGGACTGCCGATGTCGTTGGTTGTACGGTTGCTCGATCAGGCCGGTTTTGACTTCCAGGTGGTGTCCTGCCGGACACACCCGCCGAAAAGCGACTGAAGACTCGTGGGAGGGTCCTTCCCATTCTGATGGTGGTTGAGTACTGTTAGGCCGCGGTTGTGAAGGGCCCTTCTTGCAGGGCAGATCTGTAGAACAGTGGTCGTTGGGCACTCAGAGACGGGTTGGCCCGGATGGGGCGGACCTCAGGGAGTTATGCAGCATGTCGAAGATCGTATTGAGTATCGATCAGGGGACCACGAGTTCCACGGCTCTGCTCGCCACGCCGGACGGTCATGTACTGTCGCGGCACACGGTGGAGGTTCCTCAGCACTATCCGCAACCCGGTTGGGTCGAGCATGACTTGCGGGAGATCTGGACCTCGGTGGAACAGGCTGTTCGGGGGGCCTTGAGCGAGGCCGGCGGGTTCAAGGCGAGCGATATAGCCGCCATCGGTATCACCAACCAGCGAGAGACCGTTGCCTTGTGGGACCGCCACAGTCTGGAACCGTTGGGGCGGGCGGTCGTCTGGCAGTGCAGGCGGACTGCGGAGGAGTGCCAGGTACTCAAGGAGAAGGGGCTGGAGTCGTTCTTCTCGGAGCGGACGGGGTTGTTGCTGGATCCCTACTTCAGTGGGACGAAGTTGGCCTGGTTGCTGGATCATCTGCCCGCGGCCCGTTCGCGAGCCGAAGGGGGAAGCCTGGCGGCTGGGACGATCGACACGTATCTGATTGCTCGCTTGACGGGGGGGCAGGCTCATGTGACAGACGTGACCAATGCGTCACGGACTCTGCTGATGAACCTGAGAGATCGTCGATGGGACACCGATTGTCTCAAGGCGCTCAACGTACCGTCGGAGATACTGCCGGAGATTCGACCCAGTGCGGGTCTGTTCGGTCAGACTCGCGGGTTGAGTTGGTTGCCGGACGGCATACCGATTACGGGTGTGGCAGGCGATCAGCAGGCCGCGCTGTTTGGCGACTGTTGCATTAAGCCCGGGCAGGCCAAGTGCACGTACGGCACGGGGGCGTTCCTGCTTCTGAACACGGGCAGTAAGCACGCCAAGAGCGGGGCCCGGCTGCTGTCGACGGCTGCCTGGGAGACGTCTGAAGGGACGGCCTATGCCCTGGAAGGCAGTGTCTTTGTTGCCGGGGCGGCGGTCCAGTGGCTCCGCGACGGACTGAAGCTCATCAAGAAGGCGGCGGAGGTTGAGGCATTGGCATCGAGCGTGCCGGACAGCGGGGGCGTTATCTTCGTTCCGGCCTTTGTGGGGCTGGGGGCGCCGCACTGGCAGCCTCATGCCCGCGGGACGATTCTGGGACTGACGAGGGGGACTACCCAGGCGCATATTGCTCGGGCGGCGCTGGAGGGTATTGCGTTTCAGGTGGCCGAAGTGGTTGAGGCGATGTCGACGGATGTTGCTCCGCTGGGCCATCGCATCGAAGTGATCCGCGCCGACGGGGGCGCGGCGGCAAACGATCTGCTCATGCAGATTCAGGCGGATCTGCTGGGTATTCCCGTCGAGCGCGGGCCGGTTCTGGAGACGACAGGTTTGGGGGCTGCGTTGCTGGCGGCGCTCGGTGCCGGGCTGCACCGTTCGATCAGGGATGTGGCGGCCACCTGGAAGACCGAGCGGCCCTTCCGGCCGTCGATATCCAGGGACGAGGCCAATGCTCGCATGACGATGTGGCGCCAGGCGGTGGCGAAGGCTTGATGGATACTCTTCTCTTGCCCATGGATTGGGCGAGAGGTCGTATGTGTACGTGGAGAATGCAAGGAGACTCCGATGAGACTGTCGCGATGGGTGCTGGTGATTCTGGTCGGGGGTACGTTTGCGCTGTCGGCATTCACGATGGGGTGCGGTGAGAAGAAGCGGGAGAAGACCGTGATCATTAAGGAGCACGATCGTCCGCGCGACAGGACGGTGATCGTCGAAGAGAAGAAGAAGCATCACGGCAAGAAGGAAGTTATCATCGAAGAGAAGCGGTAGGAGAGGGGTGCAGAGGTCCGTCGGGGCGTCGAACCCTGACAGACCGAGACGTCTTTGCGACGTCATCGGGGGGCTGTTTCTTCTACAGTGTGCAGATGACTGAAGTCGGATGCCCAGCATCCTTCTTGAGGGGCCTCCTTCATGGGTGGGGCGACGCATTCCGCCGCGGTCGATCAGTCGCCGGGGGATGCGCTGCCCCCGTCGCTGTTGCGGATGGAAGGCATCCGCAAGCGGTTTCCCGGCGTACAGGCGTTGGATGGTGTATCGCTGGAAATCGGGCGGGGCGAACTCGTCGCTCTGATCGGCGAGAACGGTGCGGGCAAGAGCACGCTGATCAAGGCTCTGGCCGGGATTGTCCGCCCGGATGACGGACAGATCTACTGGAACGGTCAGCCCGTCCGCATTCTGTCGGTGCAGGACAGCATGAGGCTGGGCGTCGGCGTCATACACCAGGAACTGAACTTGTCGGCGAACGTCAGCATCGCCGAGAACATCTACCTGGGGCGTCAGCCCCGTCGGCTGGGCTGGCTGGGGCTGGTCGATGGGAAGCGTCTGAACGCACTGGCCCAGGAGCAACTCGCGCAGTTGCGACTCGACATTCCCGTGACGACACGTCTGGGCCGTCTGACCATCGGGCAGCAACAGCTTGTAGAGATCGCCAAGGCGCTTTCGCTCGACGCGACACTGCTGGTTTTCGACGAACCGACCAGCTCTCTGTCGAGTGCGGAAACTCAGACGCTTTTCGAGGTTATCCGGTTAATGCGTCGTCGAGGGGTGGGGATTCTCTACGTCTCTCACCGGCTGGCCGAGGTCGTCGAACTGGCGGATCGCGTTCAGGTGCTGCGGGATGGTCGCGAGGCGGGGCAGCTTCGCGGTTCAGAAATCCGGCACGATCGGATGGTTCGCATGATGGTCGGGCGGGAGGTCAGCCGCTACTACCAGCATGAGCGGCACGAGGCGGCGGGCGACCCGATTCTGCGGGTGAGCAACCTTGTGCCTCAGGATGAGGCGGGCACAGCTCGTAGGCGAGCGGGTTTCCAGCGAGGTGTTTCTTTCGAGCTTCGTCCGGGCGAGATTGTGGGTTTTGCAGGGTTGGTGGGGGCGGGGCGGAGCGAACTGGCACGGGCGGTGTTCGGCATTGACCGGATACGCTCGGGCACGATCGAGATCGACGGACGGCAGGTTCGGATCGGCACGCCCACGAAGGCGATTGCCCAAGGGTTGGGTCTGGTGCCTGAGGATCGCAAGCAGCAGGGTTTGATCCTGGAAATGGCCATCTCCGCGAACATCTCGCTGGCGGGGCTGGGGACCTATCGGCGGTTCGGGCTGTTCGATCGCCGACGTGAATTGGAGGTCGCCCGGCGCGGGGGGCGCGATCTGGGCATACGCGCGTCGAGCCTGTCACAGGCGGTTCGCACGCTCAGCGGTGGCAATCAGCAGAAGGTCGTTCTTGCCCGCTGGCTGGCGCTGAATCCACGCGTCCTGATTCTCGACGAGCCGACACGCGGTGTGGATATCGGCTGCAAGAGCGAGATCTATGCATTGATGTCCCGGCTCGTCGAGCGCGGCATGGCGATTTGGATGATCAGCTCGGAGATGGAGGAGTTGCTGGCGATGTCGGATCGTGTGATGGTCATGCACGAGGGGCGAATCGCCGGCGAGCTGAAGGGATCCCAGATCACCGAGGAAGACATCATGATGCTGGCTGTGGGCGCGGACGAACGATAAGTGGGAGATGCCATGAGCGACACGCAAGCCTCACCTTCGGCGCACGGAGCGGGTAATGACCTGCCGGTGCGCGTGGGACCGGCGATCAGCGAAGTTGGCGTGCAGGTTCTGTGCATGGTGGCGGTGCTGCTGATCATGGTGGTCTTCACGGGGCTGCGCGATCCGAAATTCCTCGCGCTATATCAGGTTCAGACGACGGGACGCGAGGTGGCCATTCTGTCGATCTTCGCGATCGGGCAAGGCATCGTGATCATTGCCGGCGGCATTGATCTGTCGGTTGGCTCGCTGCTGTGTTTCGTGGGTACGCTGGCGATCCATCTGATGAACACCACATCGCTGCCGGTAGGGGTGGTTATCCTGATCGCCGTTCTCTTCGCCACCATGGTGGGGCTCGTACACGGGCTGCTGGTTTCCTATCTGAACCTGCAGCCGTTCATTGTCACATTGTGCAGTCTGCTGCTCTGGCGGAGCCTGGCGAGATGGTTGTCAAACGACATCACGGCGGGATTTCAGGCGGCCGATCAGCCCTTCTTTGCGTGGCTGGGTAACGGGCACGTCGGCCCGGTTCCATTCCCTCTGATCCTGCTGGCGGTGGTGGCGGGCGGGGCGATCTTCTTGATGCGGTGGACGGTGCATGGGCGGTACCTTTATGCGATCGGTTACAACCTGGAGGCCGCCCGATTCAGCGGGGTTCGCGTACACACCCTCAGGGTCTTCGCGTACGCTCTCTGCGGCATGCTCACGGGGATCGCGGGTGTGATCGACGCCAGCAGCGTCAGCAGTGTGTCTCCCTCGTCGGCCGGGAGCCTGTATGAGCTTTATGGAATTACGTCGGCGGTTCTGGGAGGTTGCGCCCTGTCGGGTGGTCAGGGGTCGATCATCGGGATCATCATCGGGGCGGCGATTCTCAAGGTGCTTTACAAGGCGTTGCTTTTCCTGGGCGTCAGTTCGCTGCTGACCGATGCTGTCACAGGTGTTGTGTTGCTGGTGGCCGTTCTGGCAGATGCCATGATCCGGCGCCGCCGGGCGCGGGCGTAAGGTATCTCAGGGGGTCCTAGAGGCGCGTGTCCTGTTCGGTGTCATGGCTCTGCACCGGTTGGGGGCTCCGGACGGGCTTCGCTTGACGGGTTGCCGCACCTCGGCCATATCGCCAGGGTACGGAGAAGGGGCTCGCCGGCAAAGTTGAGCTGATAGGCATAGGATTGTGGTGCGGCGAAACCCAGGCGTTCGGCCTGTCGGTAGTGGGCGGGCTGCATCGCCTTCATGACCCCCGGTGTGGTGTAGCAGACGAGCCATCCCCCCGCGGCTACGAGCCTTCGAGCCTCTCTGAGATTCTCGATCGGGTCGCCCACGGCACGAAATATTACCACGTCGAACGGTTCGATCTTTCCGCCCAGTTCACGGGCCCGGGCGTGGCGTGCCGTCAGATTGGGCAGTCCCAGTTCGGCAGCGACTTGGGCGAGAAAATCGGCCTTCTTACGGGTGCCATCGATGGCCATGACAGTCCAGTCGCGGCGGCCGATTGCCAGGGGGACGGCGGGGAATCCGGCGCCGCTACCGACGTCGAGGACCGTCGCCTGGCCGGGGACGGTTCGTCGGGCCCAGGGGAGGATCGCAAGGGAGTCTGCGTAGTGCTTGACCGCCGCTTCGATCGGAGAGGTAATCCGTGTAAGATTAGTGTGACGATTCGTCTGCAGCACCCGCTCGAAGTGACGTCGGCAGAGGTTCAGATCTTCTTCTGCCAGCGTCAGGTCGAGATCGTGGCATGCGGAGGACAGTGCGGAGAGAAACTCCGCATCCACAGGATCGGGCGCAGGCGCGGGAATCGTCATGACGGCAATCATAGTCCGTGCCGACGGGCTATTCCATCGGTACGGGCGCAACACAGGATATTGCAGGAGGCTCGACAACTATGGCTCAGATCGCCGCATTTCGGGGTTTTCGGTATGACCCAGAACGATGGGCGGGCAACGACCTTTCGTCCGTGATCGCTCCACCTTATGACGTTTTGAGTGAGTCCGATCGTGACGCGCTGCTGCGTCGCAACCGGAACAACATCGTTGCGGTCGACCTGCCGCACATGCCGCCCGGTTTTGCCGGTCCGCCGGAGGCCTATGCGGGAGCGGCGAGCATCCTGAAGGGATGGATGGATGACGGCACGCTGATTCGAGACGCCCGGCCGGCCCTCTACGTCTATCATCAGCAATTCGAGAACCTCGGGCGACGTTTCCTGCGGCGGATGTTCTTCGCCCGTCTGCACATTGAGCCGTTTGGTACCGGCATGGTTTTTCCGCATGAACAGACCTTCAGCGGCCCGAAGGAAGATCGACTGATGCTGACGCGGGCGACCCGGTGCAATCTCTCGCCGGTTTTCGGGCTGTATCCCGATCCGTTGAACCATGTCGCCGGCCTCCTGGATGTGTCCGATCGCCCGCCAACGGTTACGGCAATTCTGGACGGCGTTGAAAGCCGTCTTTGGGTGGTCGACGATGCAGATGTCATCGGCCGTGTGGTGAAGTCGATGTCCGACCGGCCGGTCTTCATCGCCGACGGACACCACCGTTACGGGACGGCGATGATGTATCGCGACGAGGTGGCCGATCAAATGCGTCCCCTGCCGGTAGATCACTCGGCTAACTACGTGTTAATCGTCCTGTGCGCCATGGAGGACCCGGGGCTGATCATTCTGCCCACGCACCGATTGGTTCAGGGGCTGCCTCCGGCCGAGGCCATCAGGGCACTGCGCAAGGAGCAGGGCATCCAGGTTGAGTCGGCAGACGCAACGCGGTGCGATCCGGTGCCGTCGGGCGAGTTCCGGTTCTTCGACGGGGCGGCGGGACAGCTCTATCGCGTTCGGGTCGAGTCGGAGTCGGCTATGAGCCGTATGGCCGAGGCTCACAGTGAGGCGTGGCGGCGGCTCGATGTGGCGGTGCTCCACCGGTATCTCATCGACGGCGTTCTGTCACCACTGCTTCCAAAAGGGCGGAAGCTGGAGATTCAGTACTTGAAGGACATGGCGGCCGGTCGTCAGGAAGCGAAGGCACACGGTGCCTTGCTGATCGAAATGTCCGCGACCTCCATGCAGGATCTTCAGGACGTCTGCCGTGCGGGAGAGGTCATGCCGCACAAGAGCACGTTCTTCTATCCCAAGCTGGCGACGGGACTGGTGATCAACCCGCTGAGCGAGTAGTACCAGGGCGTTGCAGGCCGACCCATGCGTACGGTCGAGGGCAACGCGGGTCGTCAGGGGGCAAACAATTCATAGAGTCTCCCCTCTCCCGGCTTCAGGTTCACCTGGATGGGGATTTCATTGGTGGTCGTATTCGGGAGGAATCGCTGGGGTTCGATGACATCGACGACCCGGGCGACGGGTTGTCCCTGGACGGTGGTCGGGACCCGGATCGTGTCGTGAGAGAAGGTCTCGACATTGGGGTTGTAGGCGAGCAGCAGGCGGCGTTTTGTTCTGACAAGCAGCATCGTGGAGACGCGATCGTTCTCAGCTCGGACAACGCCGGACAAGGGTGCAGTCCCTCGAACCAGGGGACCCCACTTCAGGATTCTCTGGATGAGACGTGTGAGGGCGACAGACCTCTCCGGTGAGAGGGTGCGATCTTCTTTGACCAGACCGCTCTCGGCCGGGTTGCCCGCCAGGTACGTATAGAACATGACACCATCGGTGAACCCGGCAGCCAGAGCCGAGTGGTACAGCAGGTCCCATTCGGCCGGCGAGGGGAACCGCAGCCGTTCCGGGATCGCCACCGCCTGGATCATGGCCCAATGGCTTCGCTTGGGGGTCTGGGCATAAAGAGCTGTCAAAGCCTGGTTGTGTGTTGGGGGGTGCTCTTCACGCCGGTTTCGGAGTTCGCCGGGTGGCGAGTCTTCGGCCAGAGGGAAGTTGTCCCACAAGACGATCGGCAGGTCTGACTGTTGCGCGATCCTTGCGGCATCGCGGCTCAGGACGGCCAGGGCCGGATGGTCGTCGTCAAACCGCCGATACAGTCCGGCGATTTCGGCCACGCGTTCAGTGGCTTCGGCCTCCGGGGCGTCACAGATGAAGTGCATGAACATGGCAGGGTGTCGCGAGACTTCCTGGATGTTCTTCTGGACCACGACTTCCGCTTCGTCGATGACATCGGGGTCGAATCGACCGCCGCGAATGTAGGCGGTAGTTCGGTTGTGCGGCAGGATGACGCGAAGGGACTGCTCTTGTGCAACGTCCAGGATCTCTGTTCGCCGGCCATCTTCCAGTTCGTCAGTAAGTACGGTGTTGAAGCCCAATGAACGCAGTTGGGCAAAATCGCGAGAAAGGATCGTTCTGCCCTGTTCCTCCTGACCGGAGAGGCAACTTCCCACTCCGTACCAGATGGCCACGGGTGTTTGGTCGCCATGCTGAATGATGGGTAGAGGGGCGGTTTCTTGCGGATGGCAGCCACATAGCATCAGGATTGACGACCATGCAACGGCACAGATCGTGTGTCGGAACTGTCGCGCGGTAATGAAGGTCATTCGCTTCATGGCGAATCACGCTAATGAGGATGCGTGCTCTGTCGTGAGCTCGCTCCGGCGGCATCCTCATGCTCGGGTGAACGAATCTCGAGCACGACGATGTCCCTCGACGGGACCGAACCCGGCGACGTGAAATAATGGTACCGTATTTCGGGGCGATTTCCCCATCCGATGTCCGCAACCTTGAGCGGATGAGCGATCAGGCGGGCTCCCGTACTTCGGGCCCGTTCTCGCCATCGCTCGACAATTGGCCCGTATCCCTCCAGGGGCTGCCAAGCCGGTCGGATGACCAACCAGCGGGCGGCGTCGCGGTTGAAGAGATAGTCGGGGAGCTTGTTCCACCCGGGACGTGAACGGGCCGATTCCTTCAGCAGGCCGGCGCATCGACGTCCTGTGGTGAACATGATGGGGGCCTGTCCGAAGGTGCTATAGACCAGGTCGTCCGGCCGGCCGTGGCGCATGAGAAGGCGGGCGATTGCTTCATTGGGGCCGACGAAGGGTTGTCGGAGTTCCTGGACGTAGCCGGCCCATTCGCTCTTGAGCATGGCCTGGCGGATGGCCGCCGGTCCTGTGGCGAAGTCGTTGTCCAGGGCCTTGGCCCCCACACTCTCCGGCATAATGCCACTGAGGAGGGAAGGCAGCAGATTCGTGGCTCCGACGACGATGGCGATGAAGTTTCCCAAGGCATCATTTCGGACGTAGACCTCTCGGATAGCCGCCGCTACCACGATGGCTCCCAGCGGGAACATGTGAATGATGTACCGCGGACCCGCCCAGAGCAGAACGGGTACGACGGTCATGACCGGCACGGCCATGCAGGCGACCAGACCGTAGGCACCTCGGACGCGCAGCTGCCCACGGCGAGCCCACATTGCCAGGGCAAATGCCACAACCAAGGGGCAGACGAATTGGTTCATCACGAAGACCTGTTTGAGCAGCCCTTTGCCGAGGGGATCGCGATGATACCCGACGGCATCGAGGGTCCCCCGGCGGCTCAGCAGATCGACGGCCAATACCCATGGAGTCGCGAGGGCTGCCGTGACGGCTCCGGCGATGGCGAGCCGCAACCAGATGTCCCAGTAACGTCGCCAGATGATCGCGTGGATGCCCAGGCCCAGGCCGATACAAGCGCATGCCACGTAGTTGCCGTGAAACAGCAGGGCCATGCCAAGCGACAGGGCTGCCAATCCACGACGACTTGGAAGATCGAGATAGCCCCAGACGGCTATCAGGGCGGTAACGGCCACCATGCCGTGGTAGCGTGCCTGTCGCATCATCAACAGGTACTGCACGCTCGTGAGCAACAGGACAGCGGCGATGCATGCCGTCCATCGATCGCGAACCATGCGACGAGCTACTACATAGGTCAGCCCGACCGACAGGCATCCCAGGAGTGCCGAGGGCAATCGGGCTCCGAAGGGTGTTGGGCCGGCAAACGCCATTCCCAGGGCCGAAAGGTAGAAGGCACCCCATGAGTGCCACCGCCAGAGCATGGAGTCGGTCAGTTCGGCGCCATAGACGGCGGTGACCAGTTGCCGGCCGTCCCAAGCCGTCGGCAGACCGGTGCGGAGGATTGTGCGGCCGAGCAATCCGCTTTCGGCTTCATCCTGCCACAGGCAGCGGTCGCCCAGGTTCGGCAGGATGACGAAGCCCGCCACCGCGCAGAGCAGAATCAAGAGAAGGGTATCCGGCCGCCCCCATTCGACGAAGCTATCCGGAGGGATTCTGGGCAGCGGGGGTGGGAGCTGCCGCTCCGTCGAGTTTTCGTTCGTCAGGTTTCCCATAGTCTATGCCGTCCGTCCGGTGCATTCGGGCATCGGGGACGCCACCGCGCCCATGATGGGGGTAGTGTAACGAACCGGAAGCCGTTTCGCACGCGTCCTCTACGGCACCCAGGATGTCACGTGTTCTCAGGTGGCTTCGGTGAAACGTTCGCATTGGACGTCTGGGTTCGGCATCGCTATAAGATCGAGCGGGAGAGGGGGCTGGAGGATACTCATGTCCCGAACGGCTATGACCCGTCGGCAGTTTGTCGGTGCGGCCGCATCGGCGGTGGGCTGGTATGCGAGTCGCGGGCTCTCTGCTGCGGAGGGCGCGAATCGATCGGACGCGACGATCGATATCATGTTGAACGAGCCGATCGGAGCGATATCGCCCGAACTCTATGGGCATTTCACGGAGCACATCGGAGGTGTGATCTACGATGGCATTTGGGTCGGAGAGGGATCGGCGATTCCGAACATCGACGGAATCCGTACATCGTTGGTCGAATGGATGCGTCGCCTGAAGCCGGCGGTGGTTCGGTGGCCGGGTGGATGCTTCGCCGATCGCTACCATTGGCGCGACGGCATCGGTCCTCGCGGCAAGCGTCCGCGACGCTATGGACGGTGGAACGATGTGACCGAGTCGAACGCCTTTGGGACACATGAGTTCGTCCGCTTCTGCCGTCTGGTGAATGCCGAGCCATATTTCGCCGCGAACG
This sequence comes from uncultured Planctomycetales bacterium, assembly GCA_964446835.1. Classification (GTDB taxonomy): domain Bacteria; phylum Planctomycetota; class Phycisphaerae; order UBA1845; family JAFGLZ01; genus CAYUQT01. The sequence goes on from CAYUQT010000018.1 coordinate 84,983, forward strand.
TCGGCAGCGGCAGCCCCGAGGAGTTTCAGTCGTGGGTGGAATACTGCAACGCCCCACCGGGCTCGACGACACTGGCCGACGAGCGGGGAAGCAACGGGTCGCCGGATCCGTTCCGTATCCGATATTGGGGTGTTGGCAATGAAAGTTGGGGTTGTGGGGGGACATACACACCAGAGGACTACTGCACCGACTACCGTCGGTTCAGCACGTGGGTGCCGGGTTACGGCATTCCGCCGTATCTGATTGCCAGCGGTCCCTCAGGCAACGACCTCAAGTGGACCCAGCGGTTCCTTCAGAAGTGGGTTGACAGCGGTCGAGCTCCGCTGAACGGCTGGTCGCCGCATTACTACTGTGGGACAGCGGGCGAGGCGCTGAACTTCTCGTCCGATCAGTGGTACGAGCTTCTGGGAAGCGCCGCCGGGGTCGAGAAGCTGATTGTCGATCAATGGGGACAACTGGCTCCGTTCGATCCGCAACATACGATCCGGCTGATCATCGATGAGTGGGGCGCGTGGCACAAGCCGGGGACGGAGATCAACAAGCGGCATCTGTTCGAGCAGCAGAGCTGCCTTCGCGATGCTATGGTGGCGGCATTGACGCTCGACACATTCAACCGGCACGCAGACAAGGTCAGTATGGGCAACGTCGCACAGCTCATCAACAACCTTCACTCGCTGTTCCTGGCCGATGGCGACAAGTTTGTCGCGACTCCCAACTTCTACGTCTTCGAGATGTATCGACCCCACCAGGGGGCAACGGCGGTGCGGACCGCCATTGAGACGCCCAAGATCGCCTACGCTGTCGGCAGCGATCGTCGTGAACTCGCAGGTCTCACCGGTTCGGCGAGTATCAACGGCAAGGTGCTGACGCTGACGCTGGTCAACCCTCGTCTGGCTGATCGGGTGGCCGCTCAGGTGCGAATTCGCGGCGGTTCGGTGCGATCGGGGCGTCGGACGATCCTTACCCACGATCAGGTCACAGCCCACAACACCTTCGCGAGTCCAAACGAGTTGGTGTCACGGTCGGAGGGGGCCAGCGTATCGGGACCCGCATTTGTCCTGGAGCTTCCTGCAAAGTCGATCACGCGATGGGATCTGGAATTGGGATAGAGAGGCATCGAATGCGAGCTATCCGTCGTCGAACAGGTGTGGTGTCTGTCGTGATGGCCGTGGGCCTTCATTGGGGTTTAGGTTCCGCAGTGTGGGCGGGCGACATCTGGACGGCGATTTCGGATTTCGACGCGACGTGTCGACTCTGGGACAGTGAATCCGGCCGGGTTCCGCAGGTTCGCGTAACCGGCGATCAGGCCCATTCGGGGTCCCGGTCTCTGGCGATCGATATCGGTGTGTGCTCACCCGGCGTGTTGCGCCAGACGTGGGGCGTTGATGTGGACGACCTCAAATGGTCGCTCGACAGCCGGATTCGATTCTGGATCAAGGGAGGTCCGCTGGCGCAGCGTCCGCACGGGGGGCTTCTCTTCATCGAGGCCGGTGGGAAGAAGGACGGCGGGCCTTCCCATTGGTTTCTGCCCATCCCCGGCGAGACGTACGGCAAATCCGAATGGCACGAGGTGGTCCTGCCGCCGCTTCGGCAGGCCAGTAATCCGGACTGGGCACCGGATGCGGACAAGACGATCGACCCGAATCGGATCGTGCGCCTTCTGTTTGTTGCTCAACAGGAGGCATCGCCCGAGCTGAACCGTCCGTTCACGGTGTACATGGACGACGTTGAGGCGAGCGGTGTGGCATCACTACCGATCGCATACTCCGATGCGACGATCGAGGCGAGACCGCGCCACGTCACACCGATCTGGCGCGGTTTCAAAGGGCGCGTGCGCGAACACAAGCCCCTCGTGACGTTCGCCGAGGTGCAGGGATGGCGCGTCGCACAGTATGGCGGGATGGTCGCCACGATGGTGCGGTCGGAAGAGGAGCCATGTCATGAAGACCTCCGCCATCAGGCGAAATTGACGTTTCATTCGCGAAGCGGCGGCGGCCGTTTTGAACTGGTGCCACCGCGGCCGATATCGATTTCGACTCCATTCAACGCGGTATGTTCGTGGGTGTACGGCAACAACTGGGCCTGGGTGGCCGACGCGACTCCGCTGCAGGTCAATCCCTGGTTGCGGATCAGTGACGCTACGGGACAGCGTCATCGGATCGACCTGAGCACGATCAACTTCAAATTCTACGGCTGGTTGTCCAAAAGGCTCCGGCAGGATCCGTCGAACGATCCGGGGCACGTGTTCTGGGGTGGGGCGGCCGACGGGCGGATCCATCTCCCCGCGGCACTTGAAGCCATCGAATTCCGCGGGGCTGCGAATCGAGAGCCGAGCGTCCTCTATATCGAGTCGGTGGCCGTCTATCAGGATGACATGTCGCCGCCGACTTTTCGCCCTGAATTGATCGAGAACATGCCATTTCCCACGACGCCGGACACCATTCTGCCGACGCTGGAGAAGCCCTGCCAGACGGCGGTGTCGCGTGAGGGGGCGACATTTGTCCTCACCGGTCGGGGCGATGAGACGGTGGTCTGGCGATATACGCCGGCGAGCGGGACCCTCTCGGATCTCACCGCGGAGGTTTCGGGCCGCGCTGCGATCCGCCCCGGTGCGGGCGGTGGACCCGCGTTGCGACTCGACGGGCGGGATCGGGAACCGTCGGACCCGGCCATGAAGCGAGAACTCCTTTCGGCTGCTCTCGTCGGGGCGTCGGTTGAATCGGTGTGGAGGTATTCGGTGGGCACCGATGCGGCGGAGATTCGATTGCGGCTGACGGCCAGGGGCAAGTCGATGATTGCCGACTGGTCCAGCCCTCAGCCCAAGGCCGTTGCCTTGCGAGTGGGCAGAGTCGAAGGGGCGGTCAAACCCAAACTCATTCGCGTGCCCTACCTGAATATCAACAACGACGGTCCCGGCATTCTGCTGGCCGGGGAGACGTTCGTTTCCACACTGCTCGACTGGTATCACACCGAGAGTTCGGGGTTTCATTCATCCTGCCGGATGGAGGGCGACGCGGCGATCATCAATGATGGAGCCCTCTACCACCCGCTGACCGACGGGACGCGCAATCTGCTGGGGGAGCGGCAGTTCATCAATGTGTCCTCCCGATTCGAAGAGGTTCTGCCCAATATTCCGAACCCTCCTTCCACACAAAGCCGCGTGACGCGAACGCACCTGTACTGCCATTTGGGTGGTGTTGCCGTGGATCGTTTCGATGGGTGGCTTGGGATGTGGCAGCGCTACCATCGGATGGGAATCGAGAAGGTGATGGTCAGCCACCACGAGGATGCCTGGACGAACGGGGCAGACGTGGGGCAGGGCGGGCAAGAGTACACGATGTGCATCGAGGCGGCTCCGGAGGTGGGCGACGAGCGGCTGATCGCCTACTGCCGGGCGATGCGTCGGATGGGATACTACATCGGGCTGTACGAGAACTTCACCGACTACAACCCACTGGGCAAGTCCTGGGACGTCCGTAACGCCGTCCGGGATTCGCAGGGCAATCTGATGCGGGTTTGGCCTCCCACCTATGCGATCCGCCCGCTCAAGGCCCTGGAAATGGCGATGGACTATCCGCGGCGCGTCGCGGCCAAGTTTGGAGTCAACACGGCCTACCGCGACTGCCACACCGCCTATCCCCCATGGGGGCAGGTGGATTTTCAGGCCGGCACACCCGGGGCGGGCAAGTTCGCGATGAACTTCAAGGCTTGGGGTGCACTCCTGCGTGACGGGCATAAGGCGTATGGCGGGCCGATCTTCAGCGAGGGGGGGTATCACTGGTTCTCGGCGGGACTGGTCGACGGCAACTATGGTCAGATATGGATGCCGAACGCGGTGGATTATCCGCTGCTGCTGGAATTCGATTTGAGGAAGCTCCATCCGCTTGAGGCCGACATCTCGATGACACCGGGCTGGAACTGGGGGCCGGGCGGATTCTGGCAGGGCCTGGCGGCGACGATCGCCTATGGGCATATCGGTTTTCAACCCTTCGGCGAACTGGCTGATGCGGCGAGATACTACTATCTGATGCAGCAACTCCAGTCGCGATACGTGATGATCCCGGTTGAGGAGATTCGCTATCACCACCAGGGGCGGTTTCATGACATCACCGATGCGCTCAAAGTCGACGCACATCGGACCAATCAGGTTCGTGTCCGCTACAAGGGTGGTCTGGAAGTCGCGGTGAACTACAACGCCGGGCAGCGATGGTCCACGACGGTGGGCGGCAAGCCGTACGACCTGTCGAGCTACGGATGGGCGGCTATCGGTGGCGACGGTTTCGTCGAGTACTGCACGGAGTTGGATGGCCGCCGGATCGGCTTCGTGGATTCGCCTGTGTATTGTTTTGCCGATGCCGGAGGTAAGCGGTACGAATTCGGCCGGTTGGGCTGTGACGGTATGGTCGTGATTCGAAAAGACGATCCACGAGGAAACAAGATCATTCCGATCACGTCGGCCGGCTCGATCAGTCTTGAGGCGCCCGAGGGAGCGAATCTTGAGGCCTATGATGCCACGGACAGACCTCGGGGTCGTGTTCAGGCGAAGCGAGAGGGCACGCGTCTGATGTTCATTCCTGTGAAGGACGCCGAGTATTACCTGCTGACCTCGAAACCATCTTGACAGCATAAGAGGATCGAACGCGCGGGTACATGCTGAAACGGCTGGCTCCATGTCTGTGGCGGACCGAGCACCGACCCTTGAGGGATCCGGATCATGCTTCTTGAGATTCTTGTGTCGGCGTTGATCGCGGGCCTCTCGACGGAGTCCGTACCCTCTCCTCGATCGAGCGTATCTCTCAACGGGGAATGGCAATCGGCGGAGGCCTCTTCGATTGAAGTGCCGCCGGTTCGTGGCTCATGGTCTCGGTGCAGGGTTCCCGGGACGTTCTCGGGCACCACCGGTGTGAAGCGGTGGGTGAAGAGGTCGATTGACATTCCGGCCGGATGGCAGGGTCGGCGCTTATCAGTTCGGTATGACGGAATCCGCTGGAACAGCCGCCATTTCGTCAACGGTCGCCTCGTCGGTACACATGTTGAAGGCTTCAATCCGTTCGAGATCGACATCACCGAGGCCATTCGATTTGGGCAACGGAATGATCTGGTCGTCGGCGTCTGCGATTGGCAGGGGGTCTTCGATCGCCCCTGTGATCTGAAAGGGCAGATGGGGTGGGATGAGGCCCGCGCGGTTCCTCAAGACACAGTCTTGTCGCCGATCGGTGGCCTCTACAGCGAGTTTGGGATCTGGGCCGACGTGGAACTGCTGGCCGTTCCGGCGATTCACATCCATGACGTCAGGGTCATCACGTCGGTTCGGGAGCATCGGCTGACGGTTCGTGTCAGTCTGCGCAACGATGGTGGGGCGGAGGTGTCGACGACGGTGTCCGGAGGGGTCGTCGAGGCCGATGGCATCCGACTGTCTGAGAAGCGTGTCGCGCTGGCCGCCGGCAAGACCGAGATCGTTGAGCTCACCACACCCTGGGCGACCCCCAGACTCTGGACTCACGAGACCCCTCACCTGTATCGGTTGCACATCGATCTTCACACCGACGGCTCGCTGATCGATCGAGTCGAGAAGCGATTTGGTTTTCGCGAGTTCCGGTGCGACGGTTCATGGTTCTATCTGAACGGGACTCGATTGACGCTTCGTTCGAGTTCGATGTGGCCTCTGACGGCGGACACTGTTGCGCAGGCTTCGGAACATTTCAGAAGGCTCCGGGCGATCAACGTGATCTGTTTCCGGACACACACTCAACCCTGGCGGCAATTGTGGTATGACGCGGCGGACGAGGTCGGCATGCTGATGATCCCGGAGGCTCCGATCTGGAATGACGATCACGCCTACCGGCTCGACGACGATCGCTTCTGGGGTCACTATGTCGCGGAACTGGAGGGCATGGTGCGGCGGATGGGGAACAACCCTTCGGTGGTGGCGTGGAGCCTTGAGAATGAGTTCTGGGGACCGCGAATTACCGACCGCACCGTTTCGCGAAAGGCCCGGCTCGTTGAACTGGGCCGAAAGATGAAGTCATTGGACCCGACGCGTCCGATCACGTACGAGTCGGATGGCGACCCCGGGGGGGTGGCCGACGTGGTCGGCATCCACTATCCGCACGAGTTGCCTGACGCCTACCTCTATCCGAATACCTGCTACTGGATGGACACACCTCTCAAGGAGCCCCAATGGTTTACGGAGGGGCACGCTCAATGGGCGTGGGATCGCACGAAGCCGCTCTACATCGGCGAGTATCTCTGGTGCCCGTCCACCACGCCGGCGGCGTATTCTGTCCTCTGCGGAGACCGAGCCTATGACGATTACGAGCGATATCGGCGCATCGCGATCGGCAAGGTATGGAGCATGCAGACCCGTGCCTATCGGATCTATCGCGTGTCGGGGTTGTGTCCCTGGACCTGCGCGGACGGCAGCCTGAACGTCGCCGACGACCCGATGGCCGCCGCGCAAGCCGAGTCGATGCGGCCACTGGCGGCGTTCATCAAAGAACATAACGCGCGTTTCTTCGGCGGACGAACGGTTCGACGAACGCTGCACATCATCAATGACACGCTGGTGACGGGCCCCGTACGTGTCCGCTGGCGATTGGATGTCGGTGGTAAGGCTCATTCTCAGGGTGAGATGACTCTATCCATGAGTCCGGCCGACATAGCCATCCGGACCCTGGAGCTCCAGCCTCCCGTTGTCGATTGTCGAACCGAGGCGAAGCTGGTCGTCCAGGCAGGATTGGCGGGTGCTCCGGACTTCAACGAGACGATTCCGTGCAGCGTCTTTCCGCCCTTAGCGATAGCGCCACCTGAGGGTCGCAAGATCGGGCTGTTCGGAGTCGATCCTGTCGGGGAAACGCGCCTTCGCCGCGCGGGTGTCAACGCGGCACTTTTGAGGACGCTCACTGCCATTCCGCCGGATGTTGGCATTCTGATTCTGGCTCGCAATGCCCTCACCTCTGTCGGCAGGATTGCCACGGACAAGCCGATCCTCCACATCGCTGCTCGGACGCCGGTGGAACAGTCGCTGGACGGCTTTCTCGATCGTGGGGGTCGGGTGCTTGTTCTTGCACAACAGGGGCCGCATGCGGGCCTCGGGGCGATTCGCTTCTCTCCGCGGACATCCACTATGACCTTCGGTTTGTGTCCGTCGCATCCGCTGCTTCGTGATGTAGAGTCCGACGACCTGAAGTATTGGGCTCCCGATCATCTTGTAGCCGATGCTCATGTCGACCGAACCGCGTGCGGCGGTCAGAGTGTTGTGGTGTCCGGCAGCAAGAAGGGCGTCGATTTGTCAGCAATGGCTTCCTGCCCGGTGGGGCGGGGGCTTGTTTTGGCTTGCGGTATGAGGCTGATTGAGGCCCTTGAAGACGAGCCGACGGCGGGAGTGATCCTGCGAAACGCCCTGGCGTACATGGCCGCATGGCAGCCTTCGCAGGAACGGCCGTGTGTATTGGCGGACGACAAGCAAGAACTCTTGTCCGATGTCGTTCGACGGGCAGGGATCGATGTTCGGCGAGTGACCGCACTTCCGGATGTGCCGAGCGGGCCGATGTCGGTCTTGATCGCCAGCCGATGTGCCAGCCAGACACTGACGGACTTCATCAGCCGTCTGGAACGCGACGGCGGCCTCCTCTGGTGGCATCGTCCCTCGTGTGAGCAATTCGAGGCCGTCATGAAGCGACTGGACAGGCCGTATCGTCTCGTGCCCTCGAACGGACCGGTCGTTCTGGAGCGCAATCACCTCGTGGTCGACGGATTCGCTCAGGCGGATCTGTATTGGCTGGCCCAGCCCCCGCGCGGCCAAGCGGAGTACGTCATGACACCCCTCGATGCGTCCATCGTCGACAGCGAGATCGCAAGTCCCGGCCACTTGGATATCGCCAAGGCGCGTCTGATTCCCTGTGGTACATTCCAGATTGTCGGCTCTTCGATGAATCGGCCGGTGGACGATGGGATTGGTTTCGCTACCAATGGGGGCGTCATCAAGGAGATTGACTTCGGTACAGGCGGATCGACGGTCATTGGCTTCCGTGCCAAAGGGTGGCCGGCGGAGGATGTATGGCCGCGGGTCTCTATTCGTCTGGATGGCCGGCTTCTGGCCTACATTGATGTGTCGAGCTGTGAAATCAGCACATACTCTCGTGTCGTCCGGATTCCGGCCGGTCGTCACAAGGTGGAATTGAGCTTCCTCAACGACCTGTATGCCAAGGGTCAAGACCGCAATGTGTGGATCAAGGACTTGTGCATTCAGCCGGCCGAAGGTGTCTTTGAAGGCCTTGAAGTCTATTCGAGTCCTGCCGCACTGGTCTCGATTCCCATCGGCAGGGGACGCCTGATCATCGACACGATCCGTTGGGATCGGCCGGACCCATTCAATCGGGAAGTCGCCGAGCGGTTCACTCTGGGACTCTTGATGAAGCTGGGTGCCCGGCCCATCCATTTTCCAGTAGCCTCTTTGGAAGCCGAACAGATGGATACCGGGGGCGCGCCGCTGATCAAGCCGGAGGGCGACGTATTGGCGTATGGTACGGACGGTGCAGCACGCACGTCCGTCCTGTGCGATCATCCTGGCCGCTACATGCTCCGTATTTTGGCAAGGGGCATGATGGCAGCCAACGAGTGGCCACTGATGTCTGTGCGACTGGACGGCAGAGAATTGGACAAGATCCGGGTTGATTCAACGTCAATCCGAGCCTTCGATGTGAGACTTGAACTCGACCGCCGGCCCCATATCCTCGAAGTGGCATTCCTCAACGACTACTACACCGGACCGGTTGACGACCGAAACCTCTATGTGGACCGAATAGAGGTCTGGACGGCAGAGTAAGCGTTTTCGACAGACGCTGGGACTTCAGGGTTGGACACATCGAGACTTCTCGTATCCAGTGGACCAGCAAGGTTGATTTGTGTCTATATCAGAGTAAATACATCTCTAAGTATTATGATTGCACTATTGGTTGCCGTCTTGTCAAGTTGCGCCCAATGAGGACCGATATATGAGGTGGGTGGGAGTCCGAGAACTCCTGAGGGAGATTCTGCGCTGGGGCGTGCGGAAGGTCGGGTGTTGTTCTGGCGGACCTGATCCGTTGCAGAGAGGAGCGATGAGCCCATGGGCAGTGTTACATCTGGCGTCGGGTTGATATCCGGCATTGACATTCAGTCGCTCGTCGACAAACTCATGGAGATTGAGGCGAGGCCGGTAACGCTGCTTCAGACGCGCGCCACTCAGCTTACGATGCAGAAGACGGCGTTCCTGACTCTCAATGCTCTGATTCTGGCGGCCAAGAGTGCGTCGAAGCGGTTCGACGAGGTGGGTTTGTTCAACCGGGCTGTCGCCACGAGCAATGACGAGTCGATTCTTAAGGCCACGGCGAGCGAGGGGGCCCTTCCGGGCAACTACTCGTTTGTCGTCCAGTCTCTGGCGTCCAGCCATCAGGTCATCTCTCAAGGTTACGCGGATGCTGACAGCGCGTTGGTGGGGGCTGGTACGATCACCATCGAGTCGGCTGCGGCGAAGGTTGCGCCCGAAACTCGGTTGGAGACCCTGCGGGGTGGGGCTGGGGTTCATCGAGGGTCGATCCGGATTACCGATCGGAGCGGAACATCCGTCGAGGTCGATCTTTCGGCCGCGTTGACGATCGGCGATGTTGTTGATGCCATCAACTCACAGACGTCGGCGGACGTGACGGCATCGGTTTCGGGGGGGCACCTGGTCTTGACCGATCACACCGGGTTGACGGCGGCCAACCTGCGCGTGGCCGAGATCGGTACCGGGCAGATGGCCACCGACCTGGGGATTGTCGGTAGCGTTGCAGGAGACGTCCTGACGGGCGGAGATGTGGCCTACATCACTCAGGACACGTCGCTGAGTCTGCTCAACGACGGTAACGGCATTCGTCGAAACCATTCGATGGACGATTTTCAGATTGAGCTCCGAGATGGGAGCACGATGAACATCAACCTGTCTGCGACACTCCAGAACGAGACCAAGTTGAGTGCCCTCAACCATGGTTCCGGTGTTCGACTCGGCCAGATACGCGTGACGAACCGAAACAACCAATCGGCTGAGATAGACCTCAGTAGTGCCACAACCGTCGGCGATGTGGTCCAGGCCATTCAGGGTGCCGGGTTGGGGTTGTCCGCGTCGACGGCCAACGGTCACCTTCTCATTACAGACTCGAGCGGGGGTACGACCAAGCTGGCCGTCCAGGACGTCAGCGGTTACGCCGCCCGAGACTTGGGCATCGCTCAGCAGGTGGAGGGGGCTTCACTCAAGGGTGCCGAGGTCTATCAGATCGATACCGTGGGGGATGTCATTCGTGCCATCAACCTGGACGATCAGAACACAGGGGCTCTGACAGCCAGTCTGCAGTCGGACGGCAAGGGGATTCGTCTCGTCGACACTTCGACCGGCGCCGGACAGACGATCGTGACGGCACTCAACGACAGCGGTGCTGCAGACGATCTTGGGATTCTGGGCACGTCGGACAACGGTATGATCGAGTCACGGGACTTGATCGCTGGGCTCCAGACCGTGTTGTTGGGATCGCTTAATGGGGGACAGGGGGTTCAGGGAGGCGTCATTCGGGTGACCGCACGGGACGGGACGGTCTCCTCCATCGATCTGAGTGGATTGAACACACTGAGCGAGGTCATCGACGCGATCAACGCAACCAGCAGCACGAGCAAGGTTTCGGCTTCAGTCAATTCGGTGGGGAACGGGCTGGTGTTGAACGATACCAGCGGAGGCACAGGTCACCTGGTGGTCGCCGATGTCGACGGCACGACGGCGGCTGACCTCCACATTGCCGATGATGTCATAGCGGATCGGATCGACGGCGACAATCTCCAGCGTCAGTACATCAGTGAGAACACGCGCCTGGACCAACTCAATGGGGGGACGGGTATCACGCGCGGGAAGTTCAAGATCACGTCGAGCACCGGTCGATCGACGATCATCGATCTGACCCAGGGGAATGAGACGACTCTGGGTGACGTCATTCGGAAAATCAACATGGCCGAAATCGGCGTGACCGCGTCGATCAACACCACGGGCGACGGGCTTCTGCTGACCGACACGGCGAGCGGAGCCAGTCTACTGAAGGTTGAAGAGGATTCGGGCGGCAAGACGGCAGCCGATCTGAATATCCTTGGCACGGCGGCCACCGGACAGACGACTCTGAATGGGAGTTTCGAGCGGAGTGTCGAGATCGGTGTCGACGACACGCTGAACGACGTCGCAGCCAAACTGAACGCCGCCGACGCGGACATCCAGGCGTCGGTACTGAACGACGGTTCGGTGACGAATCCCTATCGACTCGTGGTGACCAGTCGCCGCAGCGGCAGGCAGGGAGAGGTTCTGGTCGATTCCGGAGATGTGGGGCTATCGCTCTCAACGCTCACTCAGGCTCGCGACAGCATCGTCTTTCTGGGCCAACAGGGCTCGGCCAACAGGGTCCTGTTGACCAGCGGCAGCACGACATTGAACGATGCCATTCCGAACGTCAAGATCGGCCTGTTGGCGACCAGTCGTGTGCCCGTCGACGTGACGGTCAGCGCCGACGTTGAGAGCCTTGTGACGGACATCAAGACGTTCGTGAGTACCTTCAACTCTGTGATCAGCAAGATCGAGGACCTTACTTCGTTCAACAGCGAGACGTATGTCAAGGGTACTCTCTTTGGGGATTCCGCCGTGGACCGTATCCAATCGCGCATGTATCAGATGCTGCGTCAGCCGGTCAGCGGTGCGGGGATATACCGGCGTCTGGCTGATGTGGGACTGACGCTGGGCAGCGGGGCCCAGCTCGAGTTTGACGAGAGCAAGTTCCGAAGCGCGATCGAGAATCACGCTGAAGACGTCAAGACGCTGTTTACCAAGGCGGAGGCAGGGGTGGGCGTGGTTGTGGACCGCGAGTTGACCGCCCTGACTACGACGAGTACAGGCTTGATCGATCGACATACTCAGAACCTGGAGAACCAGGGGGAACTGCTGGCCAAACGGATCGAGCAGATGCAGGCACTCAACGACGCCAAGCGGCAACGACTTTTGAACCAATACTACGCCATGGAAGAGGCGCTGGCAGCGATGCAGAGTCAGCAGTCGACGCTGAGCAGCCTGGCGAGTCTTTCCAGTACTTCAAGCAAGGGTTGATATTCCCCGAAGGGCCTCTCCGGTGGTGGTTGCATGACAACCATCGGAGTTGGAAGGAAGTCTCTGAGGATTGCAGTTCCTACGGCCGCAAGGAATAAGGAATACGCTTGAGGAATTATCTGAATCGGTCCGCCCTTCAATCCGATATCGCCTAGGGTGTGGCACTTCGATCACCGGTACTCCGGCGATCGGGTCTGAGGACGTGTGCGATTTGTGGAGCAGGGCATGGTACCCGGAGGCCCAAACGAATACCTGAGGAACCAGATACTGACCGCTTCGCCTGAGCAGCTTCAGATGATGCTGTACGACGGGGCGATTCGCTTCTCTCGCCAGGGGCGCGAGGCCATCGAGAGGAAGGATGTCGAGGGTTCGTACAACGCGCTCACACGTGCCCAGCGTATCGTCTTGGAGATGCTGAACGGGCTGAATCATGACGTCAACCCGGAGCTCTGTGCCCGGATGGCCGCTCTGTACACCTTCGTCTATCGACGACTCGTGGAGGCCGGCGTGCAGAAGGACATCAAGGCCGTCGACGATGCCTTGAGAATCCTCGAATACCAACGCGAAACTTGGCGCATGCTGATGGAGAAGCTGTCGCAGCAGAGGGGACGCATGGTCCAGGCTGCTCCGAGCACGGCTTCGCCGCAGTACGAATCAGTCAACATCGAGGGTTGAGCTTCCAGTCGTTCTCGGGGTCACAGATCGCCGGCTACCCACGTTCTGCGGAGGGGGTAGTGCTTCGGGAGCCCGCTGTTCCTCCAGTCGCGGCAGTTGACGGACGTACCAAAGGGTTCTTACAGTGATGTCCTTGAACATCATGGTTCTCGAACACGGTACAGGAGAGCCTTGCATGAAGGGACCATCTTTGCTGGGACGAGCGAGCTCTGTTGTACTTCGCTTCGCGATGGATGAGGGAGTCCGGCCAGTGATGATCGCGTGCGTCTGGGCGCTTCTCGTGTTGTGTGTTGGGGCCGCCGAATCGCCTACGACAGCGCTGGGGCTGCCCACGTCTCTTCCGGCGGAGCAATCGCCCACCGTCGAAGGCAAGATCACCATGGCCGAAGCCGCGCTCAAGAACGGCGACTTCGCGCAAGCGGTGGCCGCTGCGACGGCAGCGATCCGCCAGGCATCTCTGGAGGGCAAGGATCGCACGGTCGTCGAGAACATCGTGCGTTTTGTTCTTCGAGTTGCGGATCAGGCGAAGGATGCCGGGAGACTGGGCATTGCCAACCACTGCTACTCGCAGATCAAGTCGATGTACCCGCCATCGGTGTTGTGGGAGCCGCAGTTTGGTTTGGCCGAGGTGGCCCGGCTGAGCAACCGTCCCTGGGAAGCGTACGAACTCTACGCGGACTACCTGAAGCTGCCGAATCGTCCAAGGGATCATCGGGGCGATTTGGGCATGGGGTTGACGTGTCTGATGAACAATCAGCACAATCAGGCCATTCATTTTCTTCGAACCGCCGTCCGGTTAGCTCCCAATAATCCGGAGGCTCACATGGGGTTGGCTCGGGCCTTGCACGGGGTCCACAAGAATCCGGAGGCACTTGCCGAAGCCCGTCGCGGGGTTCAGCTCGATGACGCTCTTCCACCCGAGAAACGAGTTCGCGAGTATCGGTTCTGGTTGGCAATAATCCTTAAGGATGCTCAGCAGCTCGACGAGGCAGCGGTCACTTCTCGGCAGCTCACCGATTCGATTCGTGCCGCAATCAAAGCCGATCCGACGAATATGGATTTGGTGGAGCAACTTCAGAAGGCCCTGACTCTGCGGTATCAGATCCTGGAGGCTCAGGCCAAGACGGATCAGGGAAGCAAGGACCCCAAGGTATTCCTCGAGCGTGCACAGGTTGTGGAAGAACAGGGTGTGATCGCCCAGTTGAAGAACTATTACCGCGCACTGGATGAAGTCATTGCCGCCCTGCGGCTGCAGCCCGAGAATGTGGCGTCCCTTCTTCAGGCCGGACGGCTTTACCGCATGGTGGGTAACACAGATGAAGCCATCTCGGCCTATCAGCAGATTCTGAAGGTTTCTCCCGGACAGACAGAGGCGAAAGAGGCGCTGCGGGCGATGAATGCGCCACTGGCTCCGACTTCGGAGCCGACATCTCGGCCTCCCGTGGAGATCAAGCCTCAGTAGACTTCGTTGCGCCCTGGGCAGCGCTTGCGGGAGCGGTCCAGGGTTGGCCAACGCGGAAGTCTCCCGCGATTGGCACGCCATGAGCACCAGAGCTGACATTCGACGCCTGTGCCGCCACGTCGATCCGACGGCGAATCTCGATGAGCGACGTCAGGTCTACGACGATTTGGCCTCCTTCATTCTCAGTTTTCGTCGTCGCAGCCGTTACTACCATGAAGAACTCCTTCGCTATCACCGATTCTGGATCCCCGAAGGTGCCTCTGTTCTGGAGATCGGGTGTGGGATAGGAGACTTGCTGGCGGGGGTCAGGCCGGGGCGGGGTGTGGGGGTTGATCTGAGCCCGCGTATGATCGACCTGGCGCGATCCCGCCATCCGTCGATCGAGTTCCACGTAGGGGATGCCGATCACATTGAACTCACCGAGACCTTCGACTACGTGATCCTGTCGAACCTTGTTGGTCATCTGCCGGACGTGCAGAATGCTCTTGAGCAGCTCCATCATGTTTGTCGGCCGGACACGCGGATCATTGTGACCTTCTACAACCAGCTTTGGCAGCCGATCCTTCGAGCGGCTGATTATCTGGGGCTCCATACGCCCGAGCCATTGCCAAACTGGTTGGCACCCGTGGATATCGAGAACCTGCTTGTGCTGACCGGTTTCGAGCCGATTCGCAGCGGGTTCAAGTGTCCCCTGCCGCTGGGCGTGCCGCTGCTGGCACCTCTACTGAATCGCACGCTCTCGGTCCTTCCACTGCTGCGACTTCTGGGGTTGATTACCTACGTCATTGCCCGGCCTCGCCCCCACGGTCAGGCCAGTTCTCCCGAGCCAAGTGTCAGCGTGGTAATACCCTGCCGAAATGAACGAGGCAATATCGAGGATGCGGTCCGACGCACCCCCGACATGGGCTCGCACACAGAGATCATCTTCGTCGACGGCAATTCGACCGATGGCACTGCCCAGGAGATCGAGCGTATCATGCGCGAGGTCGGGCCGCACCGTGACATCCGTTTGATTCATCAGGGCGATGGTGTCGGCAAGGGGGATGCCGTTCGCAAGGGGTTTGCCGCTGCCAAGGGCGACATCCTGATGATTCTGGATGCCGACCTGACAGTGCCGCCGGAGGATCTGCCCAAGTTCTACCGAGCTCTGTTGACTGGGCGTGGAGAGTTCATCAACGGAACGCGCCTGGTGTATCCCATGGAACAGGAAGCCATGCGGTTTCTGAATTACCTGGGTAACCGGTTCTTCAGCATGGCGTTCACGTGGCTTACTGAACAGCGATTCCGCGACACGTTGTGCGGCACGAAGGTTCTCAGTCGGCGCAACTACGGGTTGATCGCTGCCGGACGCAAGCACTTTGGCGACTTCGATCCGTTTGGTGACTTCGATCTGCTGTTCGGGGCTGCCAAGCTGAACCTCAAGATCATCGAGGTTCCCATCCGCTATCGCGAGCGCACTTACGGCAGCACCAACATCCGTCGTTTCCGTCATGGTCTGCTGCTGTTTCGAATGCTGCCGATTGCCTTTCGAAAGCTCAAATGGGTGTAGGGCACTTCGGTATCTGGATTCTTCGTTCGACGGCAGGCAGAACGAACATGAGAACTTTCCATTCCCCCGCGTCTTGATCCTTGCATCAGGCGAATGTTTGCGACACTCTTTAAGGACGTGTATACGCGAATGATTCGGAGGTTTGCCATGCTGTCGTGTCGTTCGATGCCGGCGGGGTTGACGGTGGTTGTTGGGTGGGTTCTCCTGTTGTCGGCGGGATGTCAGAGGACAGAGACCGCCACCTCAAGACCTTCACAACTCCAGAGGATGTCCACGAAAGTCGGCAGCGAGATGGTGCTGATCCCAGCCGGTACATTTCAGATGGGAAGTCGAAATGGGCAGGAAGATGAGTCTCCCGTCCATGAGGTCCGTCTGGATGCATTCTGGATGGATCGGACGGAAATCACCCAACAGCAGTACGGCAAGCTGGTCAAGGAGAATCCTTCACACTTCAAGGGACAGAACCGCCCGATGGAGATGGTCAGTTGGCCGGATGCGGCGATCTTCTGCAACAAACGTTCGAAGGACGATGGGCTGGAACCCTGCTACGATGAGGCAACGGCCCAATGCAACTTCGCGGCCAATGGGTATCGACTGCCCACCGAGGCTGAGTGGGAGTATGCCTGCCGTGCTGGGGGCAACGGCGACTATTCTTTCGGGGAGGATGCTCGTCTGTTGAAAGACTACGCCTGGTTTGTCGACAATGCTTCGAAGCAGACGCAACCCGTCGCACAGAAGAAGTCCAACGCGTGGGGGCTCTTCGACATGTGCGGCAATGTGGCCGAATGGTGCAATGACATTTACGGGAAGACTTACTACAAGGCCGGTCTAGCCTCAAAGGACAACCCCCGTGGGCCGCAGGAGGGAGAGAAATACGTCCTGCGAGGCGGTGCCTGGAATTCCAGCGCCAAGGCCTGCCGATCGGCATATCGGGTGGGGGAAGACCCTGGTTTTCAGGATGCTTGCTTCGCCCGCGATGCGATCGGTTTTCGCTGCGTTCGAAAGGTCGTCCGGCAATAGGGTTTCACCGTTCTTGTTTCCCGCCGGGCCAATGGCTCCCCTCCAAGTTTCTGATGATGCGTGGCCGGTTCGAGAAAGGCCGCCAGCCGTGGTTGCGCGGTTCGTCAAACCCATCGTTGGAGAACGGTTATCCCGTTACGGCGGCCATGTGTTCGGCAAAGGCGATATGTTCACCGGTGTCGCGTCCCGTCTTGGCCTGATAGAGGGCCTCATCGGCTGCGCGAAGCAGCTCGCCGCCGTTGTGCGAGCGTGTTGTCTGGAGGCTCGCAATACCGGCGCTCAAGGACGGGGCGGGTTTGACGGGCGGAAGCGTCTTGACGTGTTGACTGAACAGGGCCATCAGGCGACGCACGATCTCCCGGGCCTGTGCCGGGATGGTATCGGGCAGGACGAGGAGAAACTCGTCACCGCCGATCCGCAAGGCCAGGTCATGCTCACGCAGCGACTTGCCCATCAACTCGCCGGCGAATCTGAGCAGTTCGTCTCCGGCAGGGTGTCCCAACGTGTCGTTGAATGTCTTGAAATGGTCCATGTCGAACATGACCATCGTCAGGTCCGGCCCCTGTCTCACATAGGAGGCGACGATTTTGTCCAGATGCTGATCGAGGACGCGGCGGTTCTTCAGGCCTGTCAGGGGGTCGACCTCCGCCTCGTGGAGGGCCTTGCGGAGCTGAGTCAGGTACTCTCGAGTCTTGTTGCTGACGCGTTGATCGAGGGTCTGTTCAAGGGTTCTGGCCCTGCTGCGGTGTTTGTCGATTTCGGCGAGCATCGTGTCAAAGGCATTCGTGATGGAACTGAACGGGTCTTCGTGGGCAAGCAGGTTCAGACTGCCGATGGGTGTGCTGTGCTCCGCCAGGTCACGGAAGGGCTTTATGACCTGCTCTGCGATCCAGTACCCTCCGATGCACCACAGAGCTATTGCGATTCCGGCCAAGGGCAGGTACAGGTTCCACCATTCGGGTGCCGCTTCGCTTTCCAGTGGGTGTCGAGTCGTGACTACGGTCAGATGCCCCACCGGCATTGCGGGGGTTCCGAAACGGATGGGGACGGAGGCTGCCCAGGCATCCGGATTGCCGGGGTCACGCAGTCGACGAGCCTTAGGTGTGGGGGCCTTACCGAGGTCCTGTTCGATTTGGCCAACCTTCTTGGCCCAGTATGGGTTTCTCGCCTCGACGGCTCGGAGTCGGTCCTTCAGATCGTACACGGTGACGAGGTGAATGTCTGGGTTTGACCGCAATGTGCGAGCCCATTCACGCAGGGGCTCGTCACTCTGTCCGGCCAGCAGGGGGCCCAGTTGAGGAGCCACCCATTCAACTGCCGCGATTGTTCGGTTCTTCTCGGCTTTCGCGGCTTCTGAGAGGCGCTGCCACTCGTACAAGAGGCATCCGCTGAGCAGAGAGGCCCCTACGAGTATACCGGAAGTCTTCCAGGCCGCCCGGCCAATGCTTCCACCGATACGATGCTGGGTAGAGTCCATCAGGCGATCCTGCTGGGTCCGAGAATCTTGTCCGACGGTCTCGGCGTAGTGACCTCAGATCCTAGTCTATATCGGCAGACTCGCTTCGGAGCAGGGGTTAGCGTGGAGGATTCTGTGGTGGGTCGGTGCTGCCTGCAGAATACCAGCCATTCAGAGTAGAGAGGGGGCCGATAAACGACTATCGCCACGCCAAGGAGACATTCTTCTCGGCGTGGCGATTCGTATGTCGGCTTGCTTGCCGTCGACCTTTACAGTTTCGCTGCCGCTTTGCGAAGCGAGGCCGCCTTGTCGGTGAGTTCCCATGTGAAGCCCGGGCCCGTCCGGCCAAAGTGCCCGTTGCGGGCCGTTTCCTTATAGATCGGCCGCTTGAGCTTCAGATGCTTGATGATCGCTGACGGAGTGAGGGGGAAGAGTTCCTTCACCAACTGAGCGATCTTCTCCTCCCGGATCTTGGCGGTACCTTCCGTCTCGACATGGACACTCAGCGGTTGGGCCACACCAATCGCGTAGCTGAGTTGAATCTCGCACACATCGGCCAATCCGGCTGCCACCACGTTCTTGGCCACATAACGCGACATGTAGGCTGCCGAACGATCGACCTTCGACGGGTCCTTGCCGCTGAATGCGCCACCGCCGTGGCAACCGCGACCACCATAGCTGTCGACGATAATCTTGCGTCCTGTGAGGCCGGTATCGCCATACGGGCCGCCAATCACGAAACGCCCGGTGGGGTTGATGTGGAAGATGATGTCATCGTGCCACATCTTGGGGCATTCGGCTTGGATCACCGGCTTGATGACCTTGCGTATGATCTCGGTCCGCGCTTTCTGGTTCATGTTGCCGTTGCGGTCGAGGATGGTCTTCAGTTCGAGGTGCTGCGTCGAGATGACGACGGTATGAATACGGTAGGGTTGTCCGTTCTTGTATTCGATCGTGACTTGGCTCTTGCCGTCGGGGCGGAGCCACTTGATTATCCCCTTCTGCCGGGTCACGGCCAGACGCTCGACCAGGCGGTGAGCCAGGTGGATCGGCATCGGCATCAGCGCCTTTGTCTCACGGCAAGCAAAGCCGAACATCATGCCTTGGTCACCGGCGCCCTGTTCCTTCTTCATTCCGGGCGTGACTCCCTGGCTGATGTCTGCAGATTGGGCGTGGATTGCTCGGACTACGCCGCAGCTCTGGTAGTCAAACCTCGCTTCGGGATCGGTGTAGCCGATTTCCTTGATCACGGCGCGTGCGGTATCCTCGGCTTTGTCGAGCCGCGTGACTGCCTTCTCGTTATGGACGGTGATTTCCCCGGCCATCATGACCAACCCAGTGGTGACCAGCGTCTCCAGTGCGACGCGTGCGTCCGGGTCTACCTCGAGCAGACTGTCGAGTACGGCATCGGAAATCTGGTCCGCCACCTTGTCCGGGTGACCCATGGTCACGGATTCCGAAGTGAAGAGATGGCTCTGTCTGTGGTTTGAATTACCAGCGATCAAGACTAGCTCCTTCAGGAAAACGGGGCTCGGTCGCGAACCCCTTTCTGGCTCACCTTCAAATCGTGATCAACCCACGAAGGAACTGTTGAAGATACCCCTTTTGAAGAAAAGTATCAACGGCTTCGACTGTCATTTCGTGGTCCATGCCCCATACGGCACATCGGCGGGCGTCACCGCCCAGGTCCATCTGGATGAGCAGTACGTTCTCGACGGCCAATAGGGTGGGCAGGCGCTCGTAGAAGAAGGAAGATAGTGCATTGACGCCCGGTCCGCCCACGCTGATGGTCGGTTGTCCGGAGAAGACGTCATTGTTGAGATACCATATGTCGGATATGACCGTGCACTGCCAGGGTTCGGCCTCCCGCAGATTCTCGTCAATCGCGGCCTTTACTTGATACGCCAGCGGACGGTCCATCGCTTCGGCACGCAGTGACGCGCCTGTTACGACGAGGATCATATTCTCTGCGGATTCTTCCGCCATCGTGATCCTTCGCTCCAAGGGGAGAGGCCGGTCAGGCCCGCTCATGCTCACCGGGTGTCCAAGCCGGCGTCCATGCACCGAATTCCTAAGGGGCCAGCGGTTTGGCGGAAGTCCCTCAGGCCATTCGACGGAACGTCGCTTGTGCCACCGGACCCCGAAGACGCGCTCGGACATCGCACTTGCCTACTGCTTCTGCGATGATCGCGAATGTCTCTTCCAGGGCCTTCAGATAACGGTCAATCGTCGCTTCGTCGTGGGCCAGCGACAGCATGAAGCCCTTTCCGGTCAGGAACCCGCGGGCGAGCATCTCTTGAGTGAACAGCGTCGAGATGGCCATCGCGTCGTCAGTGTACTCGAATGCGAACGAAGGAACAGGGGGCTTGCCCAGCACCTTGACGGCGGCGCTGGTTTTGGCAACCGCCTGGCGGATGCCCTCCTGAAGTCTACCGCCGAGCTTCCAGAAATACTCGGGTGCGTCAACTGCCTGCAGCTTCCGAATGGTTGCCAATGCGGCGGCTGGACCGATTCCCTCTGTCCAGTAGCTGCTGCTGATGAACGATCGCTGAGCAGATTCCATCACCTCGCGACGTCCCATGACGGCACCCATCGCGTATCCGTTACTCATCGCCTTGGCGATTACGGTCATATCGCCCGTGATGCCCAGAACTTCCTGGGCACCCCCCATGGCGTAGCGGAAGCCCACGGTCACCTCGTCAAAGATCAGTACACAACCGTGTTTGCTGGCCAGACGCCGGACCGTCGGCAGGAAGTCCGGGTGAGGCTCGTACTGGCGGATCGGCTCCATGATGATGGCCGCGAACTGTCCCGGATTCTCCTCCAGCAGGGCATCGAGTTGTTCGGCGTGGTTGTACTCGAATGGGACCGCCGTACCCATCAGTCCCTTGGGCACGCCTACGGCGTCCAAGCCGGGTAGAAGATGACTCTTGAGGGAATCCTCGCCCACCAGGTTGGCCGCCAAGTACCAGTCGCTCCAACCGTGGTAACCACAGAACGCGACGCGGTCACGCCCCGTGTGCGCCCGTGCGATCCGAATGGCCACGGACAGCGCCTCGCCACCCGTTCGCGTGAAACGTACCATTTCGGCACAAGAAAACGTCTCACAGAGGAGCTCGGCCAGTTCGACTTCGTCGGGAGAGTTCAGTGTGCTGGTCACGCCGCAATCGATGCGTTGGCGTACGGCGGCGTCGACGTCCGGATCGGCATAGCCGCAGATCGCCTGTCCGACACTCATCTGCATATCGATGTATTCACGACCGGCCAGGTCCCACACACGGCAACCCTTGGCCTTGCTGAAGTACGTAGGCCATTGTTCCGGCGCGAACAACTCTGCTCGTTTGCTCAGAAGTTGTCCGCCTCCTGGAATGAGCCGGAGTGCCTTCTGCCAGAGTTGCCATCCGGGGTTCGTATTTGAAGTCTGCTGCGATGCCATCCTGCATCTCCTCGGAACGGGGTTCCGCGAACGCGATCAACTCTTCTATGGGGCCGTTGGCCACAACTGTCAACGAGACTCTACCGCAATCGTGTCGTGCGGGGGAACCTTGAGTCATCAGTGAAGCGAGATGATCCCACCGCGGAGCACATCCATCAAGGGGGCAGTAAGGTTCGCTCCTTCGGGGAGGAAGGGACTCCGAGGGGACGAGCGGCTTGGATCTCCGCTCGACCAACCGGCGATGAGCATCGGAGCGTAGAGTCCTGCTCAGAGGCCATGTGGAGGTTCAAGACCACTGCTGGAAGAGACGTGTTGTTCATCTCGGCCAGGGCGTGCCCGAAGACCCGGGCAGCGAAACGGCTGGCATCACATCATCCGATGATCCAGTCGACGGAGACCCTCCCCGTCTTCTATGGTTGTATCCTTAGGCGTTTTGAAGCGTCCCTGCCTCCCCGAAAGGGTAAAAGTGGTGGTAGGTGAGGCACCCCATTTTTCGCATTCAACTATAATCGAGGAGGCTTGGTCAGCCCAAGTCGATCGGCCAAAGACCTTATGTTGTTCTATCTGAAGTATTTATGAATTGCCATGTCAAGGATAGAGGGATGCGCAAAAAATTTGGTCCTGAGTCCTTTTTTCCTTGACTCCGTCGAGCCAAGAGGGGACAATAGCTTCTGGCTTGGGAGAGTGTCAGGAGGCGAGGCAGGAGGGAATGTGGGAAGGGTGCAGAGGGAAAAAGGCACTAGTCATTCCCATTACTCCATTAGCCCCCTAGTCACCTCTTTTTAACGTTGTACTCACGTCACGTGAGGGGTCATGTCTCTTGGGAAGGAGGTTGTTGCGATGGGTAAGTTTTTGGTGTGTGTTTGTGTGGTTTTGGTGGCAGCGACAGGTGCGTACGCTGATTTGGTCACCAAGAGTATGAATTTCAGCGACACGACGCAGGGTGCGAGCGCAAACATTGGACTCAGTGGATCGGCGACCTTGTCCGGTTCGGGCACCTACTACAGCTGGGCAGGCTGGCCCACAAACGCGTGGCAGGGTGTGAACATTTCGTTCGCCAACCAAACGCTGGGGCTGTCCATGACCAATCCGGGGACCAGAGCTTCGGATCCGGATGGGAATGGATCAGTCACATTTGACATGGACGATTTGCATCCCGGTGACACGCTCAGTCGTCTTCAGGCAGGCAAGCTGAACGATCTGAATGTCGATATTAAGGACGGCGCGAGCTGGACTTTTGGCCTGAGCGATCTTGCCATCAGTGGTACGTTTAATTCCCAGACTGTGTGGTTCTCGCTCTACAGTGGCAGCGGCTCGATCAACTCCCTGGCATTCGATATGACTGGTAGCCCGACTGGGACGATGACCAGTTATACAAAGGTTCCGCCACTGAGCAATCCGGGGGATCCGAATAGCGGTATGGTCCAGGCGTGGTATTCGATTGCTCCGTCAGGAAACCTCTCTGCTTCCTACAGCTCAACATATCATGGTAAGGTTAATCTGCCAGGTATCGGCGATGCTTACCTGGGGAGTTTTGCCCCCTCAGGTTCTGCGAATACCGGCATGACTCTGAGCAACGGCACCATGAAGCTGCTTGAGCTTGCTGGTCCGTATGCTCGGGACGTCGCCGTGGATATTCATGCCGACGCAGGCTCGGTGAGTATGGGATTCAGCAGCAGTGGTAGCTGGGGTTACAACAACTACTCCGGTGGAACGAACCCGTACTACGTGATCTCGCTGGGCTACAATGTCGGTGGGAACGTTACGACGGGCACAACCCACATGGATCTCTACGATACGATCATCGATGTGATCCCCGAGCCGACGACTATCGCTGTGCTCGGTCTGGGTGGCGTGCTGTTCTCGATGGCTCGCAAGCGTCGCGTTCGGTAGCCAACGGTCCGTCGTACAACCGGGAAGCTGTCAAGAGCTGACCTCTCAAGATGGTGATCAGAGCCCCCTTGGCCCTGCCAGGGGGGCTCTGTAGTTTTTCGAAGCGTTTCGGCCTCTCCTTGCCTCAATGCCGTTCTGCTGCTTTCAAACACCGAAGCCGAGAAACACCCTAGGACCATGATCTGACACACCGGTTGAGCCAAGTCACAACTGTTGGCCAGGCGCGACATGCCGCCGCAAGTCCCGATCCAACGAATTCATCTGACTAACCTCATCGGCTCAGAATGCTAAGGAGACAAGGACTCCGAGGACAGCAAGGAATAGACCTATCCAGATGGATACCTGTGGCCACTCCGCACCTCGAACATAGCCACGAATGGCAATGAGTATGGCTCCCATTGAGCCGGGGTAGAGCAGGAGAGGCGTGCGACGCAGGCAAAGGACGACACCGAAGAAGACGAGTCCCAAACCAGCTCCCCACTGGATCAGATCTATCCATGGAAGGCGCTCTGCCAGAGTCATAGACTTCGAAACGGACTGTTCGGCAAGGAGTGCCGTCGGGTCGAACGGGGTGCCGCATTCAGGGCACCTTCTCGATGTGAGCCCGGAGAGCTCATATCTGCAGTTCCTGCAATGGAGTTCCAGTTCGGGGGGGATGGGCAAGGTGAAACGCTTACCGCAGGTCGGGCAGGAACGCCGCTCCAGACCGGTGAGGTCATACCCACACGCGTCGCATCTCAGTTGGAGTTCCACCGGCACCGGCACGTCCTCGGACCAGAAGATACGTTTTGGTCTCCTCTGCTGTGACGCAGCGGAGGTGGGTCGTGGAGGTTTAGACGAGGATGAGGGCACCGACGGGCTTCCTATATACGTTATCTCGATTTATTCACACCAGATGAGGCAATCCGCGGAAAGTCATCGGGACCAAAGCGGACCTCCTCGACTGACTGCGAGAGTCGGACTTCTCGCCAAGCGACGCTGACCTGCCCCAGTCTCCAGAGGGTTGCCGTGATGGAAACAGGGTCCCGAAGATCGTGTCCGGCAAACTCTTCGGGTAAGAACACGAAACTCTCAGCTCCGGAGCCGCCTGCTCTCTCCAGACGACGAATCCTTCGGGTGTTGAATAACGGGACGGCCACACTCACGGAGATCGATGGGCGGGCACTTTCCATGCCGGCTGAATTGCCCGCGTCTACGCGAGTTGTGAGCTTCGAGCAACTCTGCTGCGGTGGGCGGTTGGGCTGCTCATGATATGAGACGATGTCGTCCTCGAGTCGAATGCTGTCTAGCCTGATCTGGGCCGGCGCAATGGACAGGATCTCAATCGCCCGAATGCTCCTTGACTGAAGCCCCGTTGCGAGAGATTCCATCGGAAGCGATACGGGGTTTCGGCCCGGGCGGGCGAGGAACCACGCCGTTCGCTCATGTCCTGCCGCGTCGCGTAGCCTTACGCCTAAGGTGGCCGTGTCTTTTCCCTCAAGAGAGAGTTCGAGTTTCAGCCACGACCAGCCTTTGAAGTTGCCTGAGGGGACGACGCGCGTAATTGAGCCCGAGTGGGTGTTGAACCTGACATCGAGCGAACGACGGCCGCCTGTTGCACGTCTGTCGCTGGGGCTTATAGTGGCTTCCTTCGCCTGCCAAGCCTCTGAGGAATCCTCTGCTCCCTCGATAGAGAGCTGACGCGTGGGGAGAGGAGATACAAGGAACGGTTTGGCGGGAGAGGGCCATTGAAGCACACCGGTTGGGATCGGTCGGTCTTCGTTTGGCGACGCAATCATGCTCATCGGATAGAGGGAACTCAATTCATCAGCCAGGGCGTCATGCCTTATGATGTTGATCTTCCAGGGATGATCGGGGATGCCAACGTACTGAAGCGGAAGCATGATTTCGGCCTGCCAAAGCCCCCGAGTGACCGTGGCAGCTGCACGGACTGGGCCATCCCACCCGTTCTGAGGAATGGGAAACCCATTGAACCGTCGCGCATCAGATAGCACACCCTGCGGATTGATCGTGATGTCGTAGTAGGGTGCCTGCGGGAGTGGATTGGGCTGAAGTATGATCCGGCAGCTCTCGTCCTCGCCGACGTTCTCATCGTCATCCACCCAGTGGCGAATTCGAGGAGGGCCGATGCTGGTATCTGTTGGGCAGGACAAGCCAAGGTACAGACTATAGGCATCATAGGCAATTCGCACCGATGTGGGGCGGCGAGCGGGTTGGTTTGGGCGACCGATCACTGTGAACCGTGAGTAATGCGGTGGTTGCTGCCAGATCCCCTCGTCCAATCTGCCGTCAATGACAGGGGGCAGAATTACGGGGATAGCCTGCACTGTCTGATGCCCCGTTGGGTCGATATGAGCTTGCTGGACGCCGGTGGTGGTCTCTGACGAGGTGGACTGGCCGCAGCCGATCGGAACACAGATTATGGCGGCAACCACCGGAAGCCATGCTCCCCAGACGATTCGACGGTCTCTCCAGTCTTTGCTGGAGAAAGAAGAGATTGGGGTTGGGCGGTGCATGGCAGCTTGGAACCTCGGACACCCGGGTTGGATTGTAGCCGGAGATCAGGTCACGCGCAACCCCTTCAACAGTGAGCAAGATCTCTGATTCAGCAAGAATCTTGTGGAGGGCCTCAGTCTTGCCAGAAATCGGAGACAAAAAAAGCCCGGTCGCTGAGATGGGCTAGGGGGGGATAACCCATCCGTGTGGACTGCGACCAGGCTAGATTGAGAGCCTTACCACAGAGATAAGGATTTCGCGCTGTGTCGAGTCGAAACTACCAACTCTCGCTACTGTATTGTTACACGCTTTGCCGAGGAATGTCAAACGAAATCCGGCCAATCACCACAATTCCTAATTCGATGCAGACGTTAGGCTAGTGGCTCGCCGTAGTCCGTGTTACGTGTTCGCTGGGCTGGCATGTGAGGGGAATCGGGTCCCTCTCAAGGCCGGTCCAAAACCAAGGTCGCGTTGGGATCAGGGAGCCGACTGTTGTCTCCGAGAGGGGGCGCAGCGAGAAGGCCGAGTGGGTGGTCGACGAGCATTACAACCGTCGGCCAGCCCCTGCTGATCCCTTCCGAGCAAGGTCTGCTTCCACGCTTGACCTGCCCTTCGGGGTCTCTTCCGATACCTAACAAGGCGTATCATCGATTTATTACCTGTTGTGGGGTGCCAAGCTGAGAAATCAACTTCCGTGCGACTCCACACCAGGCTCCCGGGGCAGGACCTCTGATGGTCTCTCACCTGTTTCCTGTGATGGGCAATGGGCTGTGACCATTCGGACGCAGCACTCCTTTATCGTTGCCGGGCAAGGGGTGCGGTGCCCGTGACAGTGGCATGCGTCATTCGAGAAGATGGTTCCGAGCATATGCTGGCGATCAGCACGGGAGCGACCGAGATTAGGCCCCCTGATGGTGGTGGCAGCCTGACATCGCCGCCTTCATCGTGAAGTTAGGCCCTACTGGCAAGTCAAGCCCTTGAGACAATTGTCCGATGCATGCTTTACCGGTCTGTTGGAATCCAAGGCTGTCTCGGCGGGGACTGCACGGAGAAGAGTCATGAGTTATTTGGCTTCAGGCGGTTTTCGTGGGATCGTGGGTCTTTCGTGCGTGGCCGTGATGATGTCGTGCGGCTGCTGGCTGGCCCCGCCGCCGGACGAACCGGAGTGGCTCATCAGCGTCGGAGACGTCACGACGGTGACTGGTGCAGAGGTGATCGCAGCCCATGATGCAACGCTTGCCGCCAACGGTGGTGTGGCAACGTCCGAGAACGAACTGGTGGGCGGCGGTTACGAGGAGTGGATTGAACTTCTGCGCAAGATCACCCCCATCATCCTCGAGTGCCGGAAGATCACCTACTGGGGTCGCGATGCCAACGACCAGAAGACGGTCATGACGGGCATGCTCTTTCTGCCCAGGCCGGGCCTCTTCGAACCCAGGCCCTACAGCGTCCCGCTGATTGCCTACCCTCATGGGACGGAGTTGAAACGAGCCCTGGTTCCGTCGAACCTGGACGGCGACGAATGGGTGTTCGGTGCGGCGGCATCGATGATTGGACGTTGTGCGGTGGCGATGCCTGATCTGCCCGGCATGGGCGGGGCCGATCCGAACCGCTATCACCCCTATTGCCACGCCACATCCCTGGCATACAGCGTTGTAGACATGGTCCGGGCGGTCAAGGAGGCATTCGAGCGGGAACTGCGCTGGAGCCATCGCTGGAACGGTCGTCTGCACATCCTGGGCTACTCCGAGGGCGGATACGCCGCGATGGCGACCGTCAAAGAACTGCAGCTCAATGCGGCGAATTATCCGGGCCTGAGTATCACCAACTCGGCCTGCCTGGCCGGTCCACATGACCTGACCGGGGCGATGCGGAAGATGATGATCGATCCCAATCTCCATTTCTCCCGCCCGTACTTCCTGCCCTACATGATCTACGGTTACAGCGCCATCTACGGAGGATACCTCGACCCCAACCTGGCGATGAGGTCCGTCCTGATGCCTGATCTCACGCAGTGGGCAAACGGTTCGATGACGGGTGACGATGTGGACACCCTGATCGAGCAGCGGATGGGCGTGGCCAAGGGGCAGGTGATTCCACGAGAATTGATGGAGCCAAACTGGGTCGCCCAGCAACTGGAGGACTCCACCTATCAGACCAGCCCGGTCGGACAGATCCTGGCGGCCAACAATCTCTGGTCGGGGTGGGCACCCAACCGGCCCATGCTGATCAGGCATTCTCCCGACGACGACTGCGTGCCGTACGCCAATTCTGTGAAGATCTACGAGGAGTTCCTCAAGGCGGGGGCCGGCGACTATCTGACGTTCCGTCCGATTGGCAAGCCCGGCGACGGCATCGGGCACGTGACCGGAGCCATGTACGGCATCCCGACGGGCATCATGTGGCTTCTGGACAAGTGTACCGGCAAGTAGCCGATGGCACGATCCCATTTATCATCCGGACAGACAATCACTACTCCGATGGAGAATCCACCGTCGTGTCGAGGCGTCATACGCTGATCGGGTATCGCCCCAGTTCTCTGCCTGCCCGGTAGAGCTCGACGATGTTGCGGGGCGGCACTTCTTTCTGCAGATTGTGCACGGCAGCGAGGATCAGGCCGCCGCCCGGGGCCATCTCGCGTATTCGTCGGGCCACCTCGCGTCGTACGTCTTCGGGCGTGCCACGGGGCATAACGCTGCGTGTGTCAACGCCACCCCAGAAGGTCAGGTGCTTTCCAAACTCGGCCTTCAACGATGCCGGGTCCATGCCGGCCGCGGAGACCTGAACGGGATTGATCGCCTGAACGCCCAGTTCGATGAAGTCGGCGATGAATCGCACGCACGACCCGCAGCAGTGATGCATGAGTCGGGCGGAAGTGTTTCGTCTCGCGTGTTCCCAGACGCGGCGAAAGTGCGGTTTGAACAGGCGATTGAAGCAATCGGGCGAGATGAGCGGACCGTTCTGGCAGCCCAGATCGTCGGAGGTATAGACGATATCCACCCATCCCTCGACCTGCTTGAGCACCAGGTCGTTCGCCTCGATCTGAATCTGCGTCGTTCGTTCGAGCAGTGCCTCGACGAAGGGCTCGTTGCCCGCCAGATCGACCATCCAATCCTCGAAACCCCGCAGGAACTGCCCCATGGACATGACACGCCCGCGAAGTTCCATCGATACCGCGCAGCCCGTCTCCTTTCGAATCCGCTTCAGGGTATCTATCAAACCCTCGGTCTTGACAACTTCGGCACCCGTCGGCCAGCGATGACGCTCGACCGCCTGCACTGTCGCTTCCTTCTCGAACGGGGCGTGCTCGACGTAGTAGTGTCCGCCCTCGGGTTTGTGCCACTGGACGCCCCACTCGTCAATGAAGCGATCGTCGGAGAGCACCTTCGTTGAGGCGCCCGCTCCCGTCGCCCGAGGCGCGTGGACGATATCCACGTCCAGCGCGCGACGCACATCCTCCTCGATCTCGGCCAGCGAGGCGTATTTCCACATGTCGGTACCGCCGTGCGGCGGAAGCCCCAACTCGGCCCGCAGTGCCGGATAGGCATCGGCTACCACGGTGCTGGCCAGCGAACCACCGAGGTCCATGGGAACCCGGTCGGGTTCGATGTGGTCCAGTGCCGCCAGGACACGTTCGCGATGTGTCATGCCTGTCACTCCACGCGGAGGAACTTCTGAGTCCGCTTGCTCGAAATCTCTCCTACGTACACATTCCCCTTGGAGTCCACGCCGAAGCCGTGAATCAGCGCCCCCTCGCCGGGTTTGGCCTGACCCTCCGCCGGTGCCGAGGGAACCGACCAGATTTGCATCACCTTGCCGTCGGTATTGAACCGGACGAAGATCTGGTCTTTCGGGGGGTATCCAAACGCGCCGTCGCCCTTCGGCCATCGCATTGGCGTCGACCCGCAGACCCACACCTCGTCCTTGGGCGTTATGAAGATGCCCCATGGCACCATGATGTTCCGCCATTGGGCCAGGAACTTGCCCTTCTGGTCGAACACCTGCACGCGAACGTTGTTCCGATCGGCCACATACAGCCGGCCCTTCGAATCGAATGCCACGGAGTGTGGGATGCTGAACTCGCCGGGTTTGCTTCCGAGCTGCCCCCACGCCTTGACGAATTTGCCGGCCTTGCTGAAGTGAACAATCCGGTCATTGCCATACCCGTCGGCGACGAAGATGTCGCCGTTGGGGGCGATCGCCACATCTGTCGGCTGATCGAAGTGCGAATTGTCCAACCCGGCCTTACCTTCGGTGCCCAGTGTCATGAGCACCTTGCCTTCGGGAGAGAGCTTGCGGACCACATGGGCTCCGACGTCGGGTGCCCAGATGTTGCCTTCACGATCGACCTTGATGTGGTGGGCCGACTTGATGACGTCTTGGCCGAAGCCTCCGAGGTACTTGCCGCTCGGGTCGTAAATCTGAATCGGTGGTGTCCCGCGGGTATAAACGTAGATGCGGTCCTTTGCATCGACGGTGATGCCGGGGCAGCCGTCCCAGGTCACTCCGGCCGGCCTCTGAGGCCAGGCGGCATCGACTTCATAGCCGATCGCTGCTTCCACACGGGGATAGGTCTTCTCTGCCGCCGCTGCGCCCCAGGATGGGGCGACCACTCCAAAGACCACCAGTACGATCAGACCGCGCACGTAAGATTCGCCGAACATCAGAGCCTCCTATGAACGACATCATCCGAACATACCCTATCGATGATGCCCATTGTGGGCATTGCTGCACATGACGCAAGTATATTCCGATGGCCTAAGGCCGCACCTCCACCGACTCCACAACGAAGCCGGCCGGATCGATTGCCGGGGCAGTGGATTGGAATCGAACGTAACACACACCCGAGGCAAGACCCTTGGACACTGTCAGCGTGCCGGCCGGCTTACCGTCGACCTTGACCTGGCATTCGCCCTTGTCGGTGTTCCAGGTCAGTTCGATGGAATACCATTGTCCGGGGGTCAGTGTGACGTTCTCGAAGCACCGTCCGTCCGGACCTATCGAGAGGGTCGCCAGTACCTTCTTGCCTCCCACGTCGTCGTTCGGCTGAATGAAACGGTCGGCCAGTGAAACGCTGCCTCCGGCAAACCCCTTCGGGAGCATCAGCCGAACCGCCAGCGTGCCACGCGAGCGGAGAGCGAAGTTCCATACAGCTTCATCACCACTCTTCTCATCGGGGCGACGGATATGGAGCACCTTGGCCCCGGGCTTCTCGGGATGGTCGATGAGCTTCGGGCCCTCCGTCCGGTTGCGCCACCAGTGCGCGGGTTTTCCAAAGACCTTGAAAGCGCACCACCCGTCCAAGCCGGTGGAGAAGTCGTCACATGTGGACTCTTCGCACAGCCATGCCGGGTCTATCCGAAGGACGTGGCGGCGACCGTGCCCCTGGCCGGTGACGACCAGCAGCTTGCCGTCGCGCGTGGGCACGGCGTAGGGATAAGACGTTCCCCTGTCGCCGGTCTTAGGCGGCGGCTCATTTCGCCGAGGGTCGCGGCAGATCTCGCGATAACCCTGCCATGTCTTGCCTTCGTCATTGGAGATCGCCGCGTGCAGGGCGTCGCGGTTTGTGTAGACGCCCTGGCCCTCGATTCGGGATGTGTTCTCGCAGTTGTTCCAGAACAGCACGATTCGTCCGTTGGCGGTTCTCGTCAGACAAGCGGGCGAGTCGGACGAACAGAACCGCGTGGGCTTTGTCTCGGACCACCGTATGCCGTCTTCCGAAAACGACTCGTAGAGCACTCCGGTCTGCGTTCGGAGGATCATCCAGACGCGACCGTCTTTCAACTCGATGATGGTCGGTTCGCACGCACCGTAGTTGGCGCCGTTATAGCCCGCGTAGCAGGGAGCGGTCAGGGCGGCGGAGGATTGCGTCCAGGTCTGTCCGTTGTCGTCGGAGTAGATGACCGTTGAGATGTTAGCCCCCATCGGCGGGGCCTCGGGACGACCACCGACCCAATAGGCAAATGGCACGACAATCCGACCGTTGCGGAGTTGGATCATGCCGTTGATCGAACCGACATATCCCTGCCAGATTCGCCGCGGGGCCGGCCACTGTGTGCGACCGGCCGAAGTCCGGGCGTGCCAGATGTCGATGAAATAGTCGACCGCGGGTCTGTGCCTCGTGCCTCGTGCGATCATCCAGAACAGGTGCAGTTCGCCGTCCTGGGCCAGCAGCGGCAGCGGTGTGCTCCAATGTTCGTTTGGCAATGCCATCAGGAACCGAGGTTCAGACCACGACAGGCCATTGTCGCGGGTCAGTCTCCCGGCCAACTCGACGCCTCCCCCGGCGGCCGGCCTCGCCAGGAGCATCTGCACCGAACCATCGGGCATCGCAACCAGTAAGGCGTTGTCTGCGGGACAGACCGTTGTTGGTGCTTGAGGTCGGCCCGTTGACTCCGCGGCTTCGGTGCATGGAAGTACGAGCATTATGGCCGGCAGGCCCATCAAGAGTACGGTGGTCAAGGAAGGTCTTGTGTGCATCGAAGTCTGCATGTACCTCGCTCCTTTCTGGGTCGATGTCCGTCAACAATTTTTCAGCATCTGCAAGCCCGCTCGCATGTAGCCCAGCGCGTATGCCATCCCCGTTTCCCACGGTGTTTGAGTGTTCAGATAGGGGGTATGGTCCGGGATCAGCGTTCCGGGGAAGTCGCACTCATGGTAGGCCCGCAGGGCCTCCAGCATGTCAACGTAACCCTGGTCGAGGAAGACCTCGTCGAATTGCGGCACCTGAGAGCTGACGTTGCGAAAATGGACGTAGGCGATCTTGCCGGCCGATGCGAATCGCCGGATCGCGGCAATGACATCCACCCCCGCCATCTCCGAGACGGTGCCCTGGCAGAATTCGAGCTGGTTCCGCGGGCTGGGCACGAGGTCGAGCAACCGCTGCATGTTCTCGACGCTGTACAGCAATCGTGCCTGTCCCCGCAGGCTGGGAACGGGCGGGTCGTCCTGGTGCGCCGCCAGGGTCACGCCCGCCTCCTCGGCTACCGGGATCAGGTTCTCCAGGAAGTATCGAAGACGCTCCCACAGCGTCTCCTCATCGAGTGGGGGCAGGCGACGTTCGGCGGATCGATGCGGGAGAAACCCCTTGCCCCACATCTCCTGTTCAGTGGGTGGCTCGTCGGTTGGTAGCTTGGCAGCGTCGAAGCTTCGTACCCCGGCGCCGCCTCGTCCCGGTCCCTTCTGATGGGCGTCACGCCAGTGTCCCCATACCCCGACAATACTGAAGTAGTATCCGAGGACCGGAATGCCCACGGCTCCCAGGTTTCGCACTGTTTGCTGGAGGTTCCGAATCTGACGGTCGCGTCCCTCCTCGCCGAGCAGGACATGATCCCATTGGGCGGGTGGGAGATTCTCGACGGCGGCCAATTCCAGCCCGTGCCGGTTCACGTCCGCCCGGACGCGGGCAAGGTCTTCCGCGTGCCAGATTCCGTCGCCGGCCGGAAGCGGCATCCACGCCACCACGCTCTGGCAGCCTAGCTGGCTCGCCATCGTCAGATGGGTGTCGTCCCAGATGTGGGGATACAGGCCCAGACCGAGCTTCATGGGGCGTCCTCCAAATCGTCGGTCCTAAGTGATGGAACGCCGAGTGCGGCGATTTCTATGTGTCCCCGTGGGGGCACATGGGATCCATGAGGGTCCCGACTCTGCTGAGTAGGTTAGCCGTGAGAAGACCTTGATGAAAGGGCTTCTCGCCTCGCGTTGTGGGACACGACAATGTCGGGTAGATTGCCAGCCGACGGCCTCCTGCTATCATCATGGCGCTTCATTGAGCGGGCGGCAGTTGCATCGCATGTTTCGGGACGGGCCTGATCGGTTCCAGCTCGGGACATGTCGGCGACCGGCATGTGGCCGGGGAGTGCCATGACAAGGAGTCGATCGTGAGAATAACCGATGTTGTTCCCGTCGTGCTGGGTACCAGTTGGCGAAACCTGATCTTCCTGAAGGTGCTGACCGATGAGGGGCTGGTGGGTATCGGCGAGGCCACGCTGCACAATCGCGAGGAGGGGGTGCTGGGTTATCTGGACGGGGCCAAGCGGCGGCACATCATCGGGTCCGACCCGTTCAACATCGAAGACCTGTGGATGCGGATGTACCGAAACGACTTCTGGCGTCATGGTGACATCGCCTTGAGTGTGCTCTCCGGTGTCGAGATTGCCTGCTGGGACATCATCGGCAAGGCGGTGGGCCGTCCAGTCTGGCAGATTCTGGGCGGTCGCTGCCATGAGAAGCTCCAGGCCTACGCCAACGGCTGGTATACGGTCGATCGCGATCCGGCGGGCTTCGCCAAAGCGGCCAAGCATGTCGTTGCTCAGGGTTACAAAGCACTGAAGGTGGACCCCTTTGGGGCCGGCACATACGAGATATCCCGTCCGGAGAAGCGCCGAAGCGTGGAACTGATCGAGGCGGTGCGCGACGCGGTCGGCGACGATGTGGAGATTTTCATCGAGGCCCATGGACGGTTCAGTGTGCGGACGGCCATCGACATGGCCCGGGAACTCGAGCCGTATCATCCGGGGTGGTATGAAGAGCCCGTCCCACCCGAGAACATGGACGCGCTCAAGGCGGCCTATGATCGAATCAACATCCCCGTGGCGACGGGGGAACGGTTGTACACGCGATACGACTATCATCGCCTGTTCCAGGTGCCTCGCTGCGACATCATCCAACTCGACGTGATTCATTGCGGCGGACTGCTGGAGTCCAAGAAGATCGCTGCCATGGCCGACGCGAACTACATCACCGTGGCCCCGCACAACAGCGAGGGGCCGGTTACGACAGCGGCCACGCTGCACCTGAACTTCACCCTGACGAACTTCAAGATCCAGGAGAACTTCGACGACTTCGTCGAACCGTGGGTCAAGGAGGCGGTGCCCGGCGTGCCCCAGTGCAAGGACGGCTACTTCGACGTGCCGACCGCACCGGGGTTGGGAATCAGTCTGAACGAGGACCTGATCAAGGAGCATCCCTTTAAGGAGGGGTTCTTCAATCTGTTCGCAGACGACTGGCACAAGAGGCAGTTCGAGCGGAAGTAGTACGGGTTTCGGTCTGGGGCGTCGGCGGTCCGGGTCGTCGAACGTGTGATGTTCATCTCTCGCCCTGTGTTGGGCGGGATGGCTGTGTCTTATCGGCAGGAGAAGGTTACCAGCGGGTTCAAGGAGCGTTCTACCATGTATCGTCATATCCTGGTTGTTGGGGTCCTGGTGTGTGTCAGTGCAAGTCTGGTATCGGCCGGCGAAGGTCAGAAGCCTGTGACGGGTTGGGATGTCGGTATCCGCGAGTGCTATCTTCGGGGGATCGGGGCTTCCGACGTCTGGTCGGCCGCCAAGGCGATCGGCGTGACCCGTCTGGAGCTCGTCGTCGACGGCAAACTCGCATGTCCCGAGATGTTTGAGGGCGGCAAGAAACCTTACGGCATCGAGACGGCAGAGGATCGCAAGGCCCTTCTGAAGGCGTGTCAGGAGCACGGCGTGTCCATTGCCGCCTTCTGTGCGGTGGTGGGTGGCGGCAAGAAGGGCCCCGACTCTCTGGCCGTGCAGTGGCTGACGCGAATTGCCGAG
The DNA here is from genome assembly GCA_964446835.1 of uncultured Planctomycetales bacterium. Classification (GTDB taxonomy): domain Bacteria; phylum Planctomycetota; class Phycisphaerae; order UBA1845; family JAFGLZ01; genus CAYUQT01. Next base: position 120,681 of record CAYUQT010000018.1, read on the forward strand.
GCGGCCGGCGAAATGAAGGTGCCGGTCATCATGGTTCCACTGGGTTACTCGGCGGAGAACGATGAGGAGTACATCAGCCATTCCGTGAAGCTTCTGAAGTCGCTGGCGCCGGTTGCCGAGAAGAACGGCGTCTACTTCGCCCTCGAAAACCTCGGGATGTACCTGAACCGCCCGGAGGTGGTTGTGCCGATCCTCAAAGGCGTCGACAGTCAGTGGGTGGGTATCGCCAACGACATCTGCAACATGTATTGGTTCGGCCATCCCGTCAACAAACTGTACGAGCTGGCCAAGGCGGTGGCCCCCTACGTCAAGTACGTCCATGTCAAAAGCATCAAGTATCCCGACGACAAGAAGAGGATCCAACGCAAGCCGGGCTGGGAGTACGGCAAGTATGCCGAGCCGGTCCGCACCGGCGATATCGATTTCAAGCGGATCCTCCGGATCTACGCCGAGGCCGGCTTCAAGGGCGACGTGACGATTGAGGACGACAGCCTCGGCAAGTTCGACGCCGAGGGCAAGAAGAAGGTGCTGGTCGACGACGTCAAGCTGCTCCGCGATCTCGTCGCCGATATGAAGTAGACCCTTTCGTCCACGACCCGTCGACAAAACAGAGGAGGGCCGGCACACGTTGTCGGCCCTCTTCCGTTTCGTCCTGCGGCTACCCGATCGTTTGCCGCCGATTCAGGCCCATCACCCTTCTTACTCGTTCAGATCGATAGCGGCTCCGTCGGTTTCGGTCAGGCGACCGCTGAACATCCAGGCGCCGCCCATCTGCGAAACCTTCAGGAGGAGGCGGTTGACCCCTGATCGACCGTGCAGAGTGATCACGTCGGAGTCGGGCCGATACGCCCGCCCGCCGTCCAACTGGCCGATCACCTTCCCGTTGAACCAGCACTTGAACCCGTCGTTGCTGCCGAGCCGGAGCACGATGTCCCGCTCCCGCGTCAGACGGATATCGGCGAAGGCATAGGTGGCGACATTCTCGAGTTCACCATACACGCCCACGAGATTGACCCTGCCTGCGAGGTCGTTCACGGCGAAAGGTTCCCAGCGGAGCGTACGACCGGCCACCGAACAGTCTCTCTGGAGATTGACCTCGGGTTCGCCGACGAAGGCCTCATTGAGAGGATGTGTTCGCGTGTCCCACGGTACCGGACCGATGAGGTGCCAGTCGCAGACCCAACCGTTCTTGCGGGCCTGTCGCGTGACATCCAGTCCGATCTTCTTGAGCTGGTCGGCCAGCGATCGCCGCGCCTCGGCGTTTTCCTCAGCATCGAGTGCCTTGAGCAGAACCAACTGTGCCTGTTGTCGCCCCTTTTGGCTGCTGTTGGCCTGCTCGATCAGGCGGGCGACGTGATCTCGGATGGCCTTCTCATCACCGAAACACATGATCTCGTCGTTCTGAAGAGAGACGATGATTCGGCCGTCGCGGTCGATAATCAGCCCCCCAGGCAGGGCTGCTCCGGCCAGATCGCATTCCCAGGCTCGCCGACCGTCACTAAGCCGGGTGCAGCAGAGTCTCCACCTCGAGGCGAGCTGTCGCGGACGAGACGATTCGCAAACGGACAATACGACGTCCTGGGCCATCGCCAGGGCGACCGTATCGCTTTGGGCCAGCCAATCGGCTCGCCAGAGCATCTCCGGCCGAGTCGCTGCATCACCTTTGTCCGCCAGTTCCAGAATCCTCTTGGCGTCGTAGCAGACGGGTGCTTTGTGGCGTCCATCCACCAGAACGATCCGCTCGTCGCTCCAGGCGGGAGGTATCTTGCTCGTTGCGAGATCGAACGCGGGTCCGTATCCACGACCTGGCTTGATGGGCAGAACCTCGAACTCACCGGGGTCAACGATGTTTTCAGTGGCAGAGTACTGCAGCCGGCCACCACGGATCAGCGCACGCTGCTGCACGACGCCGATCTCTTCGCCTCGGTTGGCGCGAGGCGAACCGTCGCCGGGGCCGTCACCGATGTACTCGCCCGTGTTCATATTATACGCTGCGGGTGAAATGACATTGCCGCCCGGCATCCAGAGTCGACCTCCAGCGAGGGTCAGGACTCCCTGTGCGGAAACGCCCTTGCGAAGCTGCTGGTCCAGGTGTCCCGACATGATGTTCTGCCAGCGAATCCGACCGGTAAGGGCATCGAGGGCGTACACATACGTGCCGTCATAATCGATGATGCCGGCCGCGGCATAGGCCACCCCGTCGCTGACGAGAACGCCGGTATTGACCGGCCAGGTCGAGCACAGAGAGCCATACACCATCACCCGGCGTTCTGTTGGTGCGGCCCGAAAACGCCAGAGCATCCTTCCCGTGGCGGCTTCGAGGGCATAGATGTACCCGTCCCCCGAGCCGACATACGCCCGGTCGTTCCAGATCGTCGGCGGCTGCAGGATGGGTCCCGCTGTGAGGAACGACCATCGCAGCGAGCCGGATGCCGCATCCAGTGCCCGAACGGCACCATCGTTGCCGGCCACGAAGATCAGCCCCCCGGCGGTTGTTGGCACTGTGGATTGTACGGCGGCATTGGGACGGTAGTGCCACACCCTCAAAGCGCTGCGGGAGGCCGATGCGGGAGTGGCAGCCCCGCGGGCATTGCTGCTGCGATAGGTGGGCCAATCCTTCTCGGAGACTCCCAGCGGCACAACTCGCTGAAGGTCGCCCGAGCCGATTTCCAGCCGCTCCGCCTCGACGGCTTTTCGATCAAACTTGAAGGCCCCGGCCGAACACATGGCGATTCGGCCCATCAGAGTGAGGTTGCAGTCGCAGGTCCATGGCCCGGTGTACAGAAGGCCGTTGGCGGCAATCACACCGTCATTGCATGAGGGGCGGAATGCCCCATTGAACAGAATCTTGCGCGCATCACGATCGTATCGCGTCACTCCTTCGGGGTAGCCTCGGCAGAACAACGAGTCAGGTGTGGCGGTGAGACGGGCGCACGAACGCTTCCGGAAGCCCAGGTCCTCCAGGGTGCGTCCGGTCATCGGATCGAGGGCCAGTGTGTTCCCTTCGGGGCCGATGCCCACCAGCAGGCGGTCCTGCAGATACATCATGTTCGGATTGCTGGTGGTCTTCTTGCGATGCCACAGCAGACGGCCATCCTCCAGCGAGACGGCCACCACGTTCATCTGGGTCTGGGCTTCGTAGAACAGGGCCTTGGGGGTATAGAGGGCATAGCAGGTCGTGCGGAAGCCCGGCGTCGAGCTGAGTCCGCGCCCGGGCTCGTCGATCAGATCGTACACCTTCGGGTCGGTATTGCCCCAAAGCAGTTTGCCGGAACGGGCGTCAAGACATCCGATTCGAGCCCGAGGGGCATAGAAGAAGAGTCGTCCGCCGCCGATGGCCATGGCGCGTGAGTCCATAGGGGCATCCGGTCGGTGGGTCCATGCGAGCTTGCCCGCCTTCAGGTCGTACGCCAGGATCGTCTCGCCGAATCCCCAGGGCACCTGCGGCTCATAGTAGCCCCGGCTGAGTTCCCCCCAGCTCCAGTGCGGGTACTGGCTGCGGACGATCGTTGTCTCGGGGCGGTCGCTGTCCTTGCCGACCATCGCATAGAGAAGCCCATCGGCCAGGGCGATCCACTTCCAGAAGCCGCGGACAGAGGGTGTACGAATACGGGCCTTCTGCTCCCCTGTTTCCGGGTCCAGCAATAGGACACCCGTGCCGTCGTGGTCGATCATGTAGAAGGCGTCGGGGGCTGCAACAAACGCCGAGCGGTGGGCGAGGTATCCGTCGGGCAGCTTGCGCATCCACAGCGTCTCGCCGTTGTATCCGTTGCTTGCCAGCAGCGTGTTGAGCCACACCTCCTCGCGCTGATGGTGTGCGATATGTCCCATTGCGATGAAGAGTCTGCCGTCAGAGGCCGTGGTGATGGCCGGCATCGTGATGTAGTAGGGCAGTCCCAGCCACTGCGTCATGTACGGTGCCTGGATGACCGAATCATTCGAGACGGGGTTATTGTCGGGACCGTGCTCCCAATGGCTCCAGTCCTCGGCACCGGCCAGGCGAGGTTTGGTCAGAATCACCCACACCCCGGTGTCGTCCTCTGCGGTGGCAGTCTCTCTTGTGTTCAGGGATTCGATCCACGGCTTCAGCTTGGCCAGTGTGAGAAGCCCGTCGGCCCCATGCAGGACACGGCTGCGGCCGAGGATTGCCTTTCCGCCCGGACGCAGCGATCGCAGAACTTCGGTTGCAGCGAGTCCATCGAGTGCCGCATCAGTCAGATCGACGCTGGCGATCAGATCCATCATGTTGTCGGCGTACGGGAGTTGCCGTGAGAGCCATCGTTCGGTTAACGCTCGACGTCCATAGAGCGATTGGCTTTCGAGCAGGCGGCACGTGGCGTTCACGCAAGCGGCGTTCGGGTCCAGGGCATGCACCAGCAGATCGGATTGGCGCGCCAGTTCGAGGACGACCTTGGGGTGTTCGCATCCCAACAGGCTGCAAAGCCCTCGCGCTACGCGTGCCCTGTCGATCACGTGTCGGACGGTCGACGCTTCGGCGTTGGCGGCCACCTCTTGAGCTGCCATGGCAGAGGAGCACGACACCCAGGCCGTCAGCAGGGCCACTCCCGCGGCAGTTCGGCTTCTCATGGGTCTCTCCTTTCCGATGATCGGCGCCTGCGGTTCAGCGATTCCGCGTGTGTTGGGGCACGAACAGACTCACGGTTCTTGAAGTGTCCTGCTTCTCGTTCGGCGCGATGGGGTTGCCTCGAAGGTGCCAGAATCGAACAGCACACACGTCCATGACCGGTTCGTGTATGACATTGGCGACGGCTCTGCCCGACCGATGACATCTCGACGGTCCCCGGTGCATCGCGGATTGATCCTCGGGGCCAGAGGTCCCGGTGGGCTCGTCCATCCAGAGAGTATTGTCCAAGACATTCCATTGCAGCACAAGATGGAAGAGATTGCACCACTGGGTTGGCGTAGGGGGACACCGGGTTGCTCGCGGTGTCGACCTTGTTGCGACATGCAGAGCAGGAAGAAACCCCTCCGCCCGGGCCGTTGGGTTATTCGAATCGTTGTCACCGCGGAATCGCAGGCCAAGTTTCAGCTTCAGGCCTGTTTCTTCTTGGCGGCCACTTCGGCCGCGATCTGCTTCTTGGCGATCTTGCCGGTAGGGCCCTTGGGAAGCTCTTCGCGGAACTCGATCACGCGGGGATACTTATAGGCCGCCAGATGACGCTTCGCGTAGTCGGTGATGTCGTCCGAAGAAGTGCGGGCACCGGGACGAAGGACGATGACCGCCTCTACCTCTTCGCCGAGGTATTCGTCCGGTACGCCGACAACGGCCACTTCGACGACGTCGGGATGGGCGAAGATCACTCGCTCAACCTCGGCCGGATAGACGTTGAAGCCGCCCCGAAGGATCATCTCCTTCTTACGGTCGAGGATGAACACGTTACCCGCGTGATCCACTTTGCCGATGTCACCGGTGCGGAGCCACCCGTCGACGATCGTTTCGGCGGTGGCCTGCGGGCGCTTGTAGTATCCCTTCATGATGTTGTGCCCGCGGACGACGATCTCTCCCTCTTGATCGGCATCTAGGAACTTTCCTTCTTCGTCGATGGTGCGGACTTCGACTCCCCAAATGGCCCTGCCGCTGGAGTGCGGCACGATGGGCTGGTCGTATCGGCTGAAGCAGACGATCGGGGAAGTCTCGGTGAGTCCGTAACCCTGCAGCACGGTCAAGCCCAGGCGATTGCGGACCTGTTCGAAGACCGGCCAAGGCAGTGGCGCACCGCCCGACATCGTCAGCACCAGGCTCGACAGATCAAAGCGGTCCAGGGAAGCCGACGTCAGCAACGAGGTGTACATGGTCGGCACACCAGCGAATACCGTAATTCGGTGACGCTGGATCGTTTCCAGAGCCTTTTCGGCCTCCCACCGGGGCAGATAGCAGACCGCCCCACCGTACATCAATGGCGCGTTCTGCATGCACGTCTGACCGAAACTGTGGAACAGTGGCAGTGCCGCCAGCACCATGTGCCCGGGGCCCAACAGACGCATGCGATCGGGGAACTCGCTCAGGATCCACAGCGGCACGTACTGGGCATTGCTGTAGAGGTTGAAGTGGGTGAGTTCAACCCCCTTGCTGCGTCCCGTGGTTCCCGAGGTGTAGATGATCACGGCTGTATGATCGGAGGTCGTGGGGCACAGATCGGTCCAAGGTTCCGTGTCGAGCACCTGGAGGGTTGCGTCTTCCTCGTCCATGCTGCCGACAAACACGAGGTCACGACAGGTCTCGACCCGACGAAAGCCCGTCGTGGCGATTTCCTTCAACGAGTGCCATGCAATCAGAACTTTGGCATCGCTATCTTCCAGAAAGTAAGCCACCTCGTCAGCGGCGCTGAGGACATTCAGCGTGACGGCCACCGCTCCCAGGCGAAGTACTCCGAAGTAGGCCACGGTGAACTGGGGCACATTCGGCAATAGGAGAGCGACCTTATCGCCTCGGCCGACCCCTTTTTGCCTGAGAAACCCCGCCATCTGCATCGACGCGCGCTGAAGCTGGGCGTACGTCATTCGGAAGTCTTCAATGATCAGCGCAACCTGATCGGGATACCGGCGGGCACCCTCATCCAACAAGAAAGCAAGATTCAGACTCATAACGAACGGTTCCCCATGCGGCGTCTTGCCGTTCGATCCAGAAGATATGTTCCACAACCTGCATACAGCTTAGCGGTTACTACCTTAGTACGACAAGTACCACCTGTGTGGGAAAAGCAAAGAGCGCAGGAATTGTGCGCAATGTGGAAGGTGTTCTGGGAAGGCTTGCGAACTCAAGCCATTGCTGCCCATATGGAATCTGGTTGACGAGGGCCTTGTCAGGAAGGCACAAAAATACTGGAACCGTCCGGCCCTCGCGGACCGGACGGTTTGCCAAAGGATCATAACGAGCAAATGTCAGGACTTCTTGGTGCCCTTGATGGCCTCGGTCGGACATTCACCGGCGCAGGAACCGCAATCGGTGCACTTTTCCGCATCGATCACGTACTTGTCGTCGCCTTGGCTAATGGCCGATTCGGGGCAGACATCGACACAGGTTCCACAACTGATACACTCATCGGTAATGACGTGAGCCATACTGCCTCCATAAGCATTTGATAGTAAGTTGCTCGCACACAAAACTCATCGTTAGCATAGCCGCGGCGGGACGGTGTGGCAAGTTCCGCTGAGACCGTCCGGGCCCGCTAATCCCGTGCGGCTTCGGCCTGATCTACGGTGGTTCCGTCGGGCACCGATGTACTCAGGAGGGGTCGATCTGCTTCCTGTTGGTCGACCGACGATTTCTCCATCATCAGCGGGCTGTCGGGGTAGTAGAGTCTGCGCGCGGTTTCCACAACGGTGGCAAAGCGGACGACGTCTTTGGGCGTCGGATAGGAGCACAGGAACAGAAACAGCGGGCACAGCATGAGCAGTCGGTCCCAGTACAGGTGTTCGGCCTGCATGAGGAAGAGGCCCAGGCAACACGGGATGAAGAACGCCAGGCAGGCATTCCCTCGGGCCCGAGCGAAATCATCAGCAATCGCTTCCATTGTGGCCGGATGGTCGCCCAACAAAGTGGCTCGACGGCGAACCAGCGTTTGAGTCTGGTAGAACACAAAACCCAATGCTCCTGCCAGTGCCACGATGCCGCTGGCACGAAGGGTCTGGATCCCGGTTGCCGACCTGACTCTGGACATGTTGCCACTTTGGGCGGTCGTCATCCACATCAGCAGCAGGAAGATCGCGGCCGAAAAATACTTGCTCCTCGCGCGCGAAAGGCCTCTTTCGGCGACACTGGTCAGAACTTCAGACATCTTGCGGATTCCTCGGTCGTCTCAACTTCACGATCAATTCGATCTCGCCCACATTTCGGTTCAGACGGCGGGCGATTTCTACATAACTCAAACCGGCATCGACGGATTCGAGAACCTGGCTGGCCAGGGACTCCTGGGCATTCGCCGGAGGTGTAACGTCACCGGCCGGTGACACCTCTTTCGCTTCGGGAGCCCCTGCTGACTTGGGAAGGGGTGTTGGGGATTCGTGGTTCCCCAGGCCGAGACGCCGCAGTTCGGCCAGTCGGGCGTCTGCGTCGGCGATGGCCTTCTCCAGCTTGGCGAATCGGATGTCCACCTGAGCGTTGATTTCGCGCGAGAGCTTCTCCAACTGCATCATCACTTCGGAGATGTCCTCCCGAATTCCCTGATGCTCCTTCATCCGATGGAGCTGTTCACGGACATACTCTCGAGGCGAGCCCCCCCGAGCGGCCTGTCGACGTCGCATCGACATGGTCATCAGAAACACAACAACCGCCAGCCCGCCTATCAGTGCAAGCGTCTGGTTGTTCATCTCGCCGGACGCTGCCGGCAGTATCAGGGGCCAGTGCATGGCGCACCTCGTACGTCTGATCGACCTTCGGCTTCCCACGCATGGCGGGCCGCGTCCATCACTCGCCGCAAGGCCACGCCGTGGTCCAGGGCTGCCGCGCGGCAGTCGTCGTATTCCGGCGACGCGGTGACGACGATTCCACCGCGGCGCCCCACCTTCATTCGAATCATACCGTACGGTGTGGCGATCGATAGATGGTCGCGCAACAACTTGCTTCGAATGACTTGGTGTCGCCGCACACCGAAGGTTGTCGTTTCGGCGAACAGCAGCGACTCCATCTCCGAAACATCCTCCGGACGGCACAATGCCGTAATGACGACGGCGGGGCGGTTCTTCTTCATCACGATCGGCGTGCAGTAGGTGTCCAACGCTCCGGCCGACATCAGACGCTCACAGGCATGCGCGATCGTCTCGGCCGTGGCGTCGTCGAGATTCGCCTCGAGCACGCACACCTCGTCGTGCTCCTCGGCCGGTCCTTCCGAAGGCATCGACGTCTGCCCCAACAAGACACGCAATACGTTGGGACGATGCTGTCCGTCGCGGAAGCCCGCCCCACATCCGACGGTGTCCAACGTCATCGAAGGTACCGGACCAAATGACTCGGCCAGCGTTGTCAGGATCGCGGCACCGGTGGGTGTCGTCAGTTCACCGGTCTCCGACGTCGCAGCGATGGGTATACCTTTTAGCAGAATCGCCGTTGCCGGCGCCGGAATCGGCATCTCGCCGTGATCGCAGCGGATCACGCCGCTGCCAACGGGAATCGGCGAACACACCACCCGCTCGACGCCCAGTTCCCGCAAACCGATCACGGCCCCGACCACATCGACGATGGCATCCAGGGCGCCGACCTCGTGAAAGTGGACTTTCTCAAGGGTCGTGTTGTGGGCACTTGCCTCCGCTTCGGCCAAACGCTCGAAGACCCGAACCGCCCGCGACTTCACACCGTCGCTCAACGACGACGATTCGATGATCTGCCGGATGTGGTGCAGGTGGCGGTGCGGCTTGTCCACGCCCGGGTCGACCTCGACGTGAAACCGCGTTGCCGCGAAACCCTGTTTCTTGACCTTCTCGGCCCGAACTGAAAAGCCCGGGACGCCCAGTCCCTTCAGAGACTCACTCAACCGATCGACAGATACACCAGCGTCGATCAGTCCGCCGAGGATCATGTCGCCGCTGGCGCCGTTGAAACAATCGAAGTAGGCAATCCGCATCGAACTCTCACTGTTGGTGAATCGGCCAGGGAGATTTCCTCGTTCAACACTCCCGCATTGAGCGTGTCCACCGGACCGTCCACAATAGTAGTCTAGGCGGGCGGCGGATGGCGGACAATACCGTCGGCGTGTCAAAGCTTGTATGGCAGCGGCACGTCGCACGTCGCGAAGCGTTTGTTCGCAGGGCTGTTGCGCCCGGGGATCAAGGTGCCTCAACGATGACGTTCGTTCCCCAGATCGGAGGTCCCGATTTGCGCGCTTGCCCGAGAGGCGATGCCCGTAATAGAGTGGCGCCCACGCGGTCGCATCGTTTGGCGGCATGGCAGGAGTCATTGACATGTTCGACGTTCAGAAGTGGCTCGATCCGAAGGTCTATGACCGAATTATGACAGCGGCCGACCACGCCGAACCGGACCGTGTTCCGATCTGGGATTTCATCGACAATCGAGCCATCCTCGACCATCTTTCCCCTGGAGAGACCGACCTGTTGAAGGCGAACGTGGCCTTGTATCACGGATTGGGCATCGACCTCTGCCGAGGCTTTGTGGACACCTTTGCCCCGACCGACGACGGGCGGCGGACGGCTCATGGACAGGTGGGCGGCCAGACTGATTGGCAGACGGATTTTCCCATCCGCACGTTGGACGACCTGGAGGCCTATCCGTTGCCGACCACCGATCGCGAGACCCTGTTCGAAGAATGGATTCAGCCGATGCGGCGCTATGCCGAGGCCTTCGCTCCGGCCACGATGTTTGTGCCCGGATGGGGGTGCGGTTTCCACGCCATTCTGCACAACGTCATGGGGCTCGAGCTGTTCAGCCTCGCGATCTACGATCGCCCGGAGGCATTGATGCGGCTGCTTGACGGCTACAATCGCCAGGCGGTGGCGGTTGCCGAGCGGGTGGCCGAGGAGCGAATCGCACCACTGTTCTTCATCGGGGATGACATCGCCTACAAGGAGCGGCTGATGTTCTCGCCGGCGTACCTGCGGACGACCTGCATTCCGATGATCGCCCGCATGTGCGAGCCGCTTCGCCGCGCGGGCATCAAGCCCATCTTTCACAGCGACGGCAACGTCAGCCTGATTCTGGACGACCTGGTTGAGGCGGGCATCGCCGGGCTGAACCCGATCGAGCCGATCGCCGGCATGGACATCGGGCAGATCAAGCAGCGCTATGGCAGGCGTCTGATCCTGGTGGGCAACGTGGACTGTTCCCACGTTCTGCCGCTGGGCAGCCCGCAAGAGGTCATCGCGGCCACCCGCCAGTGCCTGCGGGTCGCCGGTCCGGGCGGCGGGTTGTTCATCGGTTCGTCCAGCGAGATCACGCCGTCGACGCCGGTGGAGAACATCCTGACCTTCTATGAGACCTGTCACACGGACGGACGGTATCCGATCCGATGTTGATATCCGTTATCCCACATCGATGAGTTCCAGCCTTCCCTTCATGGCCGCGACGAGTGCCGTGCGAAGATGGAGGTGTTTGGGGTCGGTCAGTCGCGGATCGGCGGCGATCAGTTCGGCCGCGTCTGCCCGGGTCCGGCCGAGCAGTTCGACGTCGGAAATCAGGTCGGCGATCCGCAGGTCGAAGCCGTGCTGCTTCTGCCCGCCCAGGAGGTCTCCCGGCCCGCGGAGCAGCAGGTCCTCCTCCGCAATCTGAAAACCGTCGGAGGTGCGAACCAGCACGCCGAGCCGGGCCCTGGCGGTCTCGCCCGGATCGTCCGCCATAAGAAGACAATGGCCGGCCTTGCCGCCGCGTCCGATCCGCCCTCGAAGCTGATGGAGTTGCGAAAGTCCGAATCGATCGGCATGCGGAATGACCATGACGGTGGCGTTCGGAACATCGATGCCGACCTCGATTACCGTGGTGGCGCAGAGCACATGAATGGTTCCGGCGGCAAACTCGTGCATCACACGGTCCTTCTCGGCGGGTTTCATTCGACCGTGCAGCAGCTCGACCCGGCGTCCGGGGAAGACCTCGCTCCGCAGTCGATCGACCTCGACGGATGCCGCCGCCAGCGGCAGGTCCTCGGATTCGTCGACTAGCGGATAGACAACATAGGCCTGTTCACCCGCATCGATCCGCTCGCGAACGAAGGCCCAGGCCTGCAGCGTCTCCGCCGGAGGGATATGTCGCGTCCGAACGGGCTGCCGGCCGGGCGGGAGGGTGTTGATCACGGAGACGTCCAGATCACCGAAGAACGTCATCGCCAGTGTTCGCGGGATCGGTGTGGCGGTCATGATCAGATAATGCGGCCGGCCGCCGGAGGCCTTGCTGCGGATCGTCGCCCGCTGAACGACGCCAAATTTGTGCTGTTCGTCGACGACGACCAGCCCGAGACGATGAAACTCGACATCCTGCTCGAGAAGTGCCTGGGTTCCCACCACGATATCGATCTTGCCCTCGCCGATTTGCTCAATGGCCGTGCTGCGTTCGGTTCGCCCGAGCCCGCCGACGAGCAGGGCGACACCCACGCGACTGCCCGACAGATACCGCTCGACGTTGCGGTAATGCTGCTCGGCCAGGATCTCCGTTGGGGCCATGATGGCGACCTGGTAGCGATGCGCCACGGTCACCAGGGCGGCGTAGAGCGCCACGACGGTCTTACCCGACCCCACATCGCCCTGAAGCAGGCGATTCATTGGCACCGGCCTGGCCAGGTCGGCGACGATCTGCTCGACGGCACGGTTCTGAGCCGCCGTCAGCTTGAAGGGGAATCGCCGACGGATCCGCTGGTCGATCAGCTCGTTGTTGACGATCGGCAGCCCTCGGACGGACACACGGGCGTGGCGGCGCTTCAGAAGGATTGCCAACTGCATCAGGAACAGTTCATCGTAAGCCAGCCGCCGGCGGGCGATCGTGGCATCCTCCGGTCGGAGAGGTTTGTGGACCCTTTCGACGGCGGTGCGACGGAGTGGGAGGTTACGTGCCTTGCGGAAGGCCGGATCGAACCACTCATCGATCTGTGCTATGACATTCGGCAGGGCCCGCTCGATGAGTCGGGCAATGTGGGAGCTCGCCAGCCCCGCCGTCGCGGGATACACCGGCAGGAGGCGGGCCTCGGCGGCCAGGCGTTCACTCTGGTCTTCTCCGAGCACCTCCAACGAAGGATTGACGAGCTGAGGCAGGTTCTTGTATTCGCCCACCACACCAGAGACGCGAACCGTGGCGCCAGGGGCGATCTTCTTCTCGATCCAGGTGGCGTTGAACCACCGGGCGATGCACCGTCCCGTCGCGTCGATCAATGTGGCGGTAATCGACGGCTTCTGGAAGCCCGTTCGAGCGCGGACGCTCATCACCTTGCCCAGGGTCGTACACGTCTGGCCCAGTTCGAGTTCCCGGATCGGACAGGCAGGGGGTTCGTAGTCGTATCGAAACGGCAGATAGAAGATCAGATCGCCGACGGTTCGAATGTTCAGATTCGCCAGAAGTGCCGCCCGTCGAGGACCGACTCCCGGGAGATACTGTATCTGGCTGTCGAGTGTCAGGTCGGCCACCGTAGCCCGCCCGGCCTCAGGACCGCCGAGGTCATGGGATGATCAGCTTCATCCCTACTCGAACGTGTTGTGGATCCTGGATACGGTTGAGATTGGCCTGATAGATCCGCCGCCACTGCTGCTGGTCACCGTAATACTGTCGTGCGATGCTGAACAGCGTTTCACCCCCCTGGACGGTATGCACGCGAGCGGTCTTGGGTTGGGGAGCGTATTGTTCCTTGGGTTGGGGCGGTGTCTCGCCGCCGGCCAACACTGCCGGCGTCTTGATCTCAACCGCCGGCTTCTTCGGTTCGGCCGCCGGAGTCTGCCCTGGGACGAGGCTCTCGATCGAGGGATTCTGTTTGGAGTTTCGGTGCGCGTTGATGTTCAACTGGAGCGGTTGACAACCCAGAGCGGCCGCCGCCAGGAGCACCAGAGCACAGCACACGATCCGTCGCCTCATTGTGGGCCTCCATTCCGTGGGCTACGGAACTGGACCGGCTCGACCATTTCACAACGCAAAGCCCGTTTCTATACTATCGGAAAGAGATTGGCCGACCAAACAGTGAATCTGCCGGGTGGGGATGCCCCGGCGTGTTCGCCTTTGCACCGGGAGGTGCCCCATGACGACCTCCGTCTTCGACCGGATGTCGCTGGTTCAGGGAGATATTACCCGCCAAAGCGTCGACGCCATCGTCAACGCCGCCAATTCCTCACTCCTGGGCGGCGGCGGGGTCGACGGGGCGATTCACCGGGCCGCTGGTCCCGAACTGCTCGCCGAGTGCAAGACCCTCGGAGGTTGCCCGACCGGCGAGGCCCGCATCACGCGGGGCTACCGCCTGTCCGCCAAACACGTCATTCACACCGTCGGTCCGATCTACCATGGGGGTCAATCGGGCGAGTCGGAGCTGTTGGCCAATTGCTACCGCAATTCACTTGAACTGGCGGCTCAGCACGGTCTGGCGACGATCGCGCTGCCGGCGATCAGTTGTGGCGTCTATGGCTATCCGATCGAGGAGGCCAGCCGGATTGCCATACAGACGACCGCCGAGGTCCTGCAGCGGCGGCCGGAGATCAAAGAGGTGCGATTCGTGCTTTTCGGCTCATCCGACTTTCAGATGTACGTCAGGGCCCTGTCCGAGGCGAAGCGATGACCAAAGGCCGATGGCATCGTCTCGACCGGCGGTGGCGGATCACACTCATTGTTGGACTGCTCTACGTGCTCACGCTCGGCGGCGTGGCCATCCACCGCCACCGAGAGCCCCTGATCAAGGGAACGGCCACCAGCGACTACGCCAAGTTTCACCTGACCGCGCGACACTTCCTTGAGACCGGCAGGATGACCCCTGACCTCGGGGTATACAACTATCTGCCTTTCTTCACGATCATGATGGTGCCGTTTGCCGCGCTGCCGACCCAGGTTGGGGCAGTTCTGCTGCTGTGCATCTCCGTCACCTGTGTCCTGCTGACGGTGTGGATCGTTCTGCGAGGCCTGATTCAGCCCTCGGATCATTGGCTCTGGGCCAAAGCGGTCGCACCGCTGTTGATGGCCATTCCGTTCATTCATGCCTGCCTGGTCATCGGCCAGGTCCCGATCCTGATGGGCTTTCTCTGCGTATTGGGGTGGTGGCTTGCGATTCGTCACCGGTATTGGGCGGCGGGGCTGCCGCTGAGCATGGCCTTTCTGGTCAAGCCGTTTCTACTCACCCTGCTGATCTTCTTCGTCCTGAAACGTCAGTGGCGTCTTGTTGCCGCGTCTCTGGTCTGGAGCGTGATTCTCGGGGCGGGTTTGACCTACGCCGTCATGGAACGATCGGCCTGGGTCGACGCCCACCGTGATTACTACCGACAGGTGGCTCGCGGGCGCAACTCCCTCGCCCTGCTCGGGACGCCCGGCCCCAGCCGCTTCGAGCGGATCGCCAATCAGTCCCTGACCATGGTCATGCGCCGCCTCATGACGAAATCGGGCGAGATCGGTCTGGGCAAGCCGCTGCGGATGCCTGTCGGGCCGTTCGCCCCTCGCACCCTTCAGATCTGCTTTGTGGTGCTGATCGCATCGATCAGTCTGATGACCCTGTTTGTGGGGCGACACCCGTTACGATCGATATCGCCCGAACGTGCAAACCTCGAATTCGCCCTCTTCCTGCTGTGGGGGCTGTTTCCCTCGCCGATCGTCTGGACGTTTTACTTTCCCATGGCGCTGCCCGCTCTGGTTTTGCTGACCGCCGTGCTGATCGATGCCCGCGGCAGCGAAGTTCGCTATCCACTGGGCACGTTCGCCTGGTACTTCTGGGTGGCCGGCGCGCTGGCGTTCATCACCGAGATCTTTGTCGCCGCCTATCTCAGGGCCTTTGGGATTCATCTCTGGGCCACGCTCCTGCTGTGGGCCGCCATGGTCGAGCTTGCGGTTCGGCAAGGGACCACCGCCGGTACGTCTTCCGCGTCTGCACACTCAGTCTGCCCGGCCAGCGGGGCTCGGGACGCCTTTGCGCCCAACGCGTGACGAGGCCCAAAATGGCATCGGGTGTCCCCGCGCACCACAGCGAAGACACCCGATGATCGGTCGGAGGCTCGTGATCTTGTCTACGCCTTCTGCGGAATCGCCTGGGCCTTGGCGTTGGCCGCCGAACGGCTGGCGAAGGTCAGCGCGGCCGCGACGATGAGCAGACCGCATGCGATTTGGAAGGCCAGATCGGGGCTGCCGAATCGATCTTGGATCTTGCCGCAGATAAACGAGAAGGTCAGGCCACCCAACCCCCACGACGTAAACACGATTCCATAGTTCAACCCGAAGCCCTTGAGGCCGAAGTAGTCCTTCGTGGCCGCCGGAAACAGTGCCAGGTTCGAGCCGTAATTGGCCCCGACGACCAGAAGCACCGAGAGCAGGGCGGCCCGGCTGGAATGGGTGAAGGGCAGCAGGAGCATCAGGGCCATGCAGGCCTGGAGAAGGTAGGCTCCGAACATCGTCCACTGCCGCCCGATCTTGTCGGATACGATGCCGGCCAGGATGCGCCCGCCGGCGTTGCCGATGGCTAGAACCACCACGGCGAAGAAGGCGTACTCGGCCCCCAGCGACTTCTTGCCCAGCGGGGCGGCGATGCTGATGATCATCAACCCCACCCCCGCACCGAAGAAGTACATGATCCAGAGCAGCCAGAACTGCTTGGTGGCGAGCATCTCGCGCCACGTCATCTCATGCCCTTTGGCCGCACCGGCCTTGGCCTTGGTGGCACCCGCACCGGCGGGCACATAGCCCGGAGGCGGGTTCTTCAGCAGTTGGGCCAGGAGCACGACAATGAAGAGAAATGCAACGCCCAGAATCAGCATGGTGCTGGAGACGCCTTTGGCCTTGCCCACGGCAAAGGCGTTCAGGAGGGCGGTGGCCAGCGGCGCCACATACACCGACGCAAGACCGAACCCCGCGACCACGATGCCGGCGATCATGCCCGTCTTAGCAGGTGGGAACCACTTGACGGCCGGCGGTGTCGCCGAGGCATATCCGAATCCGATGCCGATTCCCGCCAGCAGGCCGAAGCCGACGACGAACCCTATCAGCGACGACCCCACCAGACCCGAGACGATGCATCCCAGACCGATGAACACGCCGCCGAATGTGGCGACCCAGCGGGGGCCGATACGGTCTTGTAGACGGCCGGCCGGAATCATCGCCAGCGAGAAGATCAGACACGCGATGGAATAGGGCAGGGCCTTGTTCGCCTTGGTCCACCCCCAGGCCTCCGGGATGTTCGCCGAGATGACGCTCCAGGCATACAGAACCCCTAACGCCAGGTTAATGCCCGTGCCCGCCAGTGTTACACGCCACCCGTGGCCCTTGGCCTCCGTCGCCGCCATATCCGTTCCCCTGAACAAAAAGAGGGACCTCGACCTACGGTCGAATGCCCAATGCCTACCGGGGCCAGAGGGATACCACATCCCAGGCTCTGAGAAGCTCCCGGCCGATCAGCCCATCCAAGATGTCCTGCTCGCAAGCACTGGGGTCTCCTATCTCCTACAGGCGTGCGAGTATGTGCCGCAACAAGGGCGGCTGTTCTGCGAAATGAGTCATCGAACGTACTGGGGCCGGACGGGACTGTCAAGGGAAATCGACGCGCGACGGGCCCTCGGACCGCAAGGTCCAAAACAGGCTTCCATCGCTTGCCCGCTACGGCTTGACGCGAACGGTCACCGGTATCAGCCGCAGGTCGAGTTGCTCACCCACCTTCTTGGAGGAGCTGATCAGCAATCGTCCGGGGCTGATCTCTGCGATGTCGTTGTAGCCACCCATATCGTCGGGGATGGGCGTGAAATCGGTCCACGTCTTGCCCGTGCCGTCGAGGCTGAAGGCGACGGCCGTTGCCGCATCACCCGTCCGCCCCCAGGTCATGGCCAGAATGCCGTTGGACATCAATGCGAATTGTGGAAAGATGCCCAGCACGGGCCGGTTGTCGACAAGGAGCCGGCTGGGTTCGATCCACGTGGCGCCACCGTCTTTCGACCAGACGAAGAGTATTCGTTCGTTGGGGTATCCATGTTCGCCCGTTCGACCGGCCATCAGCAGGTGGCCATTGGTCAGGCGAATGAGGCCCAATTCGCAGCCGCCGCCGCGTGTCAACTCCGGATGGACGATACCCGCGGACATACACGTCCATGTCCGCCCCTTGTCCGACGAACGCATGATCCAACCCACGTACTTCCACTGTTGCGTCTCGATCGGATATCGCTGGTAGTCAGATAGGATTCTCGCCGATCGCCAGAATCCATAGAGCGTCAGCAAGAGATCCCCCCCAGGCATCTCGATCATGTCGTGATCGCAGTAGCCGATCACGTCGCGGTAGGTGCCGGCATCGTCGAACCCCCCGATGGCCTCCGGTACGTGGAACGTGGCCTCATACGGCTGGACCGTTCTCCATCCGTCGGTGGACCTCAGACAGGTCACCTTGCCCCAACCCTCGGGTTTGTCCTTGTCGCGAGGGATCATGAAGGGAACGGACAGGATGCTGCCATCCGCCGCCTGGAGGGCGGTCGTGTTGGGCTGCATGGGACAGCCTCGCCACGTCTTGCCGCCGTCTGCGGACATGCGGTCTTGGAGAATCAGCGTGCCGTCGCGAAGCCGAAGGATCGTTCGGCCTGTCGTCGCCAGACTGCTGTCGATGACGGGCTTGACTATCAAGGCCTCTCCGAGTGTTACCTCCAGACGACGGACGGAAGGTGCATCGCAGACGACACGGAATCCGATTCCCGCCATGCCACAGTCGGACTTCCAGCGGTCTCGCACACTGGCCGACCGGCACCGGCGAGCGCTGTCGTTCCAACCTCCGCCGCGAACCACGCGGAAGTTGTTCCCCGTGCTCGTGATCTCACCGACATTGCCGTGCATGTCGTAGAGCCCCCAATCATTGGGTCTGAACGATCCGACGGGCTTGGGGGTTCCCGTGAAGATCAGGCCGACATCGAAAGCCAGGAAACGCAGAGGAACCATGACAGTGTCGTCGCGCAATGTACACGGCACTCCCATTGTTACGGTCCTTCCGTCCACCCGAGCTTCCCGGCTTCCCGGAGTGAGGACGAACTGCCTGCCCAGGATTGTCGCACGGCACTCCCGCTTGTCCTCGCTCAACTCGACCTTGCCGCCCCGCAGGCGGGCTGCCTGTTGAAGCGACATCATGCGAGCACCTTCCTCGACAGACGCGGACTCGACCAGAAATGGGTCGTAGTTTGCCATCTCCGGGGTGATGTGATCACTGCCCCAGTTGTAGTCCGCGCCCCGACCTGCACGGCAGGCATATTCCCATTCGTCCGACGTAGGCAGACGATAGTTCTTCTTCTCCTTTGCGCTCAACCAGCGGCAGAAGGCCTCCGCGTCCGCATATGTGACGCAGACGACCGGTTGATCGTCGTCTTTGAACGCCGGATCCTTCCACGGCTGGAAGTCTCGGACGAGCGTCGGGCCGCGGAGCAGCAGCCCCCGCGGTTCAGCATATTCGGTCTCCTGGACGAACCGTCGGTATTGGGCGTTGGTGACTTCGTGGGTGGCGATACGGAAGGGGGCCGTCAGGTTGACCCAGCGGGGGATCTCGTTCCGTTCGTACCATTGCCAGTTGTACCGATCCAGGTGTGTTCCGGTCAGGAACTGGTCCGGCCGGATCAGGACCATCTTCATCCCCAAGGAGTTTAGCTGTGAATCCGAGTCGGCAGCGTCTGAGGCAGAGACTGCCATGGCTGCAACGAGGAGAAAGCCCATGTCCCACCTCCTGTGGTTCCAAAGCATTCGGTCAGACAGTACCTGAGGAAACCGTCTGGGTTTTCGGTCCCCTTCAAGCCGGAGGGAGTGTATGTAACCGTTCATGAATCTCAGGTCTGGAGGATGACGCCGGTCCTGGCCGCGTCGTCCACCTTGCCATCCTTCTTGACCTGTTTGCCGTTGAGGAACACCGCCTCAATGCCGGTCGGAGGCCGATCGTATTCTTTGAGGGTGGTGTTGTCCCGAACGGTGTTCCAGTCGAACACGCAGATGTCAGCCGCCAGACCCTTCTTCAGCACGCCGCGGTCCTTGATCCGGAATCGTTGTGCCGTCAGACCGGTCATCTTGCGCACGACCTCTTCGAGCGAAATGGTCTTTCGGTCGCGGGCATACTGCAGGAATCGTGGGAAGCTACCATAGGCCGCCGGATTCCTCAGCCATTTCGCCGGCACGGCATCGGTCATGAACAGGCAGGCGGGATGCTTCATCAGGGCATCAATGATCTCCATGTTGCTGTAATTGTGCAGCAACACCCAGATCGTGCGGTCGCCGGCCTTGGTCGCGAGTTCCATCGCTGTTTCAAAGGGCTTCTTGCCAAGCTCCTTGGCGATCTCCGAGAGAAACATACCTGCGAACCGGCTCATGTCGGGGCTTCCGGGGTCCGTAATCTGAATGTCGTCGTAGCCGAAGCCCAGCACGGCCGTCATCGAGGCCAGCTCAAATTCGAGCTTTGTCAGGGCCTTCCGATCTGTGTAGTTCGCCGGGAGATTCTCGCGAAACCACTTCGGCAGAACGACGGTCAATCCGGTGGTGCCGCAGTGGTATGGGTAACTGTCGAAGGCGATGTCGATTCCCTCAGCGATGGCCTTGTCGATCATCTCCAGTGCCTGCGGATAGGTCTTCTGCGTGAGTCTCCCGGCGAAGAGCAGGTGAGAAAACTGAACCCGCACGCCGGTTTCCCTCGCCAGATCGATCATCTCTTTGATCGCCAGTATGTTGTGCGGCGTGCCACCCGTTGTCATTTCGTAGCCGGGCGCAACGGCCGTGTACGCGCGAGCATGAACGGTGATCAGCTTGTCCCTCTTCTTCACGCACTGGGCCACTTGTCGGATCTCGTCGGGCGTTGCGAAAATGCCGGGGGTGTACTGGAATCCGAAGGACACCCCATGGGCACCCTCATCCATCGCCCCCTCCAGCAATGTCAGAAGTTCCTTCATCTCCGTCTCAGAAAGGGGCGAGGGGTTGTCCCATCGCATGGAGGACCGCGCCGAGCCGTGCCCCGCGAACGTGAAGAGGTTGTGACTCATCCCCGCCTTGCGCAGGAAATCGAAGTACTGGCACATGCTGTCCCATGGGATCTCCATTTCCGGAAAGATCCCAGGATTGAATCGGCGCTTGTACGGGCTTCCCTTGCGAAACCCCGCTGCGGCGAACCCGCAGTTGCCGGCCACGAAGGTCGTGCAGCCCTGTGCGGTGAAGGGCGACCTCAGGTCGTCATGACCCGGCAGGGGCAGGAGCCAGTCCATGTGTGAATGGGCGTCGATGAAACCCGGGGCGACGACCTTGCCCGAACAATCGAGGGTTGGGCCGTCGAAGGAGATGGGAGTCTCAGACACCTCCTCGATCCTTGTCCCTCGGATCAGCAGGTTTCCGACGAATCGTTTCGCCCCCGTTCCGTCGACAATCAGTCCGTTCTTGAGCAGTAGACGGGGTTCAGGGGCCACCTCGGCCGCTACCGATCTGAGCAACGGTCCGGCCGCCCACAGGGCCGAGGCCCGCACGCCTGTCTTCAGAACACTCCTTCTTGTTGTTTGATGAGCGCCACCGTCCGATGTCTGAGAATTGTTCGTCATGCCCTTTCCTTCCGATCGATGATATGGGTATTTCGCAAGAACACCTTCAACTTCCTGGATTGCCTCGACAAAGTCAACAGTCTTTGTCTGGCGCTTTGCAGCGTTGTTTCCAAGTGGATAGTCTGCACAATCATGCTGAGTCGAATCCGATCGCGCCGAGCGTTCCAGTGGGGCGGACTGATCGCATGCCTTCTCATTCTCGTGACGTTTTGTTTCAGCGTCATCGGAGAGGTGGTGTGGGCACGATGGTGGACCTCCTCCGGCGGCCCCTACAGGGAGATCTATCTGATCGTGGACGGCGGGATCGTCAGCCCGGGCTTCCTGGAGTCTCAAACGATTCAGAAGACGTCGGGGGGCACATTCTATGTTCGTTCCCGTGATGGAAAATGTGGTATGGGGCGGTTGATGTGGTGGCATCCCCCCTATCTGCACACAGCCGGGTTCGGATGGGACAACCGCCGTGTCGCCATACCGCTTTGGGTTCCCTTCGTGCCCTGTCTGATCCTCACCGCCGTTCTTTGGCTCCGCAGGGGGCGAGTCGGCTCGGGGTTCTGTCGGAGATGCGGCTACGATCTGACCGGCAATATCAGTGGACGATGTCCCGAGTGTGGTACCTCTACGGCGAATGCCGTATGAGATCTGTGTTCTTTCCGGCCTGGTGGTGCTAGTATGCCAGCGGTGCTGGGGGAGGTTCTTCATGGCTCGTCTTCCGATGTGGCTCGCCCCCGTTCTTGTCCTGATAACGATCGACGGAACGTTCGCTAACGTTTTGCCCTTCCGTGCGATCGAACTAGATTCCGATGCTCCCGCGTCACTGGCGGAGACATTTTCCAAGAGCGGCATCAATACCCTCGTCATTCCATTTCGCCGTCAGGGCGATCTCGACGACCCAAATTTCGTCAACGCCGTCTCGCGCTGGGGGAAGGTGGCCCGGCAACAGAACCTGCGCTGTCTGATTACGATCCGGCTGTTTGGCCCCTCGGACTACACGGGGGCCAAGGGGAGTTTCGCGCTTGGTGTTGAGACGGGGGCCGGCGTCAGCCCGTGCGTCTCGCCGGGCGACAGCAACTATTGGGCCAAGGTGGTTCTTCCCCGGGTCTGCCGGGTGGCCGAATTGGCCAAGGCTCATGGGCTGGCCGGGGGGTTGTTCGACTATCAGGCCACACTGACGGGCCTTGAGTACGACGCCGGCTTCGACTTTGGCGACGTCTTCTGGCAGGCCTTCGTGAAGGCACGGCAGGGCGGGAATGCGCAGTTGATGGCAATGGCCCCCCCGGCACGAATCAACTGGGTCCGCACGTCGCCCAGCGGCACAGACTACTACTCGTTTCTCTCTGAACGCGTGGAAGCCGAGATGAAGGCGGTGGTTCAGGCGGCCCGCGCGATCTGCCCTGAGATGATTCTGGGCGTGAACGGTTACTTCGATGCATGGCTTCACCAGGGGGTTCTTCGGGCCACGGCACCCGGCGGAAACGGCGTGCCCAGCGTTCTGGCCGAATACGAGCACACCGACGTCGCCCGGCTGTACCCTCTGCTCAGGCAGGACTGGCGAGAGGCGGGATTGAATCCGGCTCCCCTCGTCCGACTTCCCCTGGACTACTGGTTGCCCGATGAGATTCAGAACAGTCTGGCGGAGCTGGTTCGCCAGGACGTGGGTTTCCTGTTGACGGCTACCGATTCCCTTTGGCGACGTGTGGCCGATTTCTATCACGTGTATCCGCCGAACGGGTCGGCCGCCGCCTTTGCCGCGGCGATTCGCAAGGGGCTGGCGGGTGAACGTTCGGGACGGGCGGTGTCTCTGAACATGCCCTACTACAACCGTTTCACGCCACGCGTGGGCCTGGTTCATGGACAAGGTTTCTCCGGGATATTCTCGTCGCTGATCGAGAGGGCGGCGAAGGCCTTCCAGTTGCCGCTTCACCGATTCGACGCCTCGCGAGCGGAGAGTTGGGTCAGCGCCCTGCCCACATGTGACGTGGTGGTCGTCCTGCCCGGATCTGGGGCGTCCAGTTCGGAGGGGATGAAGGCCGGCGCGCAGGCGTTGGGCCGCTTTCTTCGAAACGGCGGTGTCCTGATCTGTCTGAATGCCGGTGACGCCAAGGACGGCGCATGGATCGCGTCGTGCGGAGCCGACTTCGCGTGTGTCGGTGCGCGTGCCGCGGGGCGGAAACAAGCGTGGCTGGCCAACGAGGGAGACGGGTTGCTCGCGGGCCCGATCTACGCGGAGAAGGTACCACCCGCCGGGGCGTATTTCACCTCTTTCGCCGACTCCTATACACCCCTTGCCAGGGATGATCAGGGAGGGGTGTATCTTCTGGCGAAACAAGCGGGCAGGGGACTGCTCGTTCTGTCCGCTGGGCCGGTGGTTCCGATCGAACTGATCGGTAACGCCTTCCTCTATCCCCGTCGTCGCGGCGAGGTATTCAATGTGCAGTGTTCTCCGACGGTGAACGGTCTTCACTTCGGCCGGAACGAACTCGTCGTGGGCGTTGCGGAATTGCCCGAGTCGGCCGGCCATGTGAATGTGCTGGTCGACATCATCGACCACAAGGGTTCGATCGAGACACAGCGATTCACGAACGTCTCGGTGGCCGGCGATGGGCTTCGCATCCCGCTGACGTACGTTGCGGCCGACGAGGGCGCGGGTCGGGTGGTGGTCAGCATTACGGACCCGGCGGACGGGGCACTGCTGCGGCGTTTCTTCATCCCGCTGCTTCACGATCGGCGAGTGGAGGTTCTGCCCGACAAGAACTACTACACGACAGAGACCGAGGCCGTGCTGCGATTGCGATATGCGGACCGATCGCTGCGACCGGCGTCTGTGCAGGTCAAGATAGGCGATCAGCAGCTCCAGCCTGAGGTAAGCGGCGATGACGTCGCCTTTGCGAAGGTTCCCATAGGCGGTCTCGCACGGGGCGAACACGTTCTGGCGGTGTCGTGTGTCAAGGACGGCAGGGTTGCATACGCCACGGCGGTTACCCTTCGCAAGGAAGCTCCCTTCCCCACCTCGGTCAAGATCCTCTACCACCGAAGCTGTGTGCTGGAGGTCGAGGGCAAGCCGTTCTTCCCGTATGGTATCTACGGTGCCGGCAAGGCGGATGAGGCCCGGCTCGCGGCGTTGGGTGTGAACACGGTGGTGGGTGGCGACGCCGGCAAGGACCACCTGATGCGAATCTCGGGCCACGGCCTCGAAAGCTGGGCCCTCGATGACACACAGCCTGCACAGAAGGTCAGAGACACGCTTGTCGGAGATGCCTATGCCAAGCTGCTGTCCTGGTACATGTACGACGAACCCGACCTCAACGGCCAGTCGCCCGACTTCGTACGTAAGGTCTACGAAGCAGGCCGGCGGAAAGACCCTTATCACCCCCAGATGATTGTCTACGTGGGAAGCATGGGGCATCGGTTCTATCCCGACTACATGGCCGCGACGGACTGCCACATGATGGACCACTATCCTCTGCCCTACTTCTGGCCGGCCGATTTCGGCTTCTACCTGCGGAAGGTGGTGGAGGCGGCCCGAGGCACTCGAAACGTCTGGGCCGTGCCGCAGTCGTTCGATTGGCGCGAGCTTGGCGGTGGGTTCGGCGCCTACAGAAAAGAGTCGCTGCATCCCAACGGCCCCGAGGCACTGAACTACATCTATCAGTCCGTTGTTGAGGGGGCTGGGGCGATGACCTTCTGGACCTACGGCTATGTGGCGAAGGATCCGCGGCGTCATGATCCGTTCCTCAAAGCTCTGGCCGAGGGGGCCAAGCTGACACCACTGGTTACCGACGGGACGGTTGTAGAGTCCCCCGAGGTCAAGCCACTGTCCGCTCAGGTTCGGTGCCGCAGCTTCCGGATCGGCTCGGAGACCTATGTCGTGGCCCTCAACTACCTCAGACGAAAGGCCGAGGTCGAATTCACGGGGCCGATTCTGAAGGGGATGAAGCTGCGACGTCACCTGCCGGAGCCCCGCGAGATGGATCGGCCAACCGACACGTTCCAGCCGCTGGAAGGCAAGGTGTACGTCCTGTCCCCCGGATGAGTCCCAACGAATACGAAGGGACAAATGACTTATCAGGAAAGACTTTCGCTGCCCCCGTCGCCGTCTTCTGCCTGCGCCATGGAGCGGAGGAGCTGCGTGAGGACGCCCTTGGCGGCCCCTGCCAGCCGATCCAGGTAGAGGGCGGCCATTTCGTCATCCTTGTCGGCGATGGCATCGACCATTCGTTCGAGCCCCTGATGCTGCTGGGCCGGATTCAACAAGAAGAAGGGCAACTGCTGCCTCATGCGTTCCAGGGCACGTCCGAAGCTGTTGAAGACGAGCTGGTAGACGCGGTTGTGGGTGGCCCGGGCAGCCACCCGGCAAAAGGCGGCATCGAGCCGGCTCGTCCGTTCCGGATCATCCAGGGCCTCTCGATGCTCCTTGACGATTCGGCGGAGTTCGGCGACGTCTTCGTTTGAGCGTCTGAGGGCGGCGAGTCGAACGACCTCCTTGGCCATTTGCGTGCCGAACTCGATGGCGTCCTCGATGAGGTCGAACGCGACGGATCCGTCCCTCAATCCCAGCAGGTCGTCCAGGACTTCCAATCCGGCGACGGACTCGATATCCAGGACGAGACAGCCGGAACTCCGGCGAATCTCTACCAGGCCGACGCCCTGCAAATGCCTCAGCGCCTCTCGTACCACCTGCCGCGAGACCTTGTGTCTTTCGGCCAGTTCTCTCTCGGTTGGCAGAAACTCACCCGGCTTGTACTCACCGACGATGATGGCACGTCTCAGCGACCTCATCAGTGAATCCGAGACGGTCTGACGGGATTTGGCGGTACGAGGATGCTTCGGCATTGGTTGATCTCCAAGAAGATAGGGCAGGGCAAAGATAATGCGCAACTATCCGGTTGACAAGGCACAGGTCCGGTAATAGCATTGGTCAGACCAATGTGGAATAGGTCTGACCAGTGGACAGTGGGTGTCGAAATGCTCGCGAGTCTCCGGCGGTCGGGAGACTGATCCAGAAGTATATCTGGAGAGGGCAATGTCATCGGTTGGGAAACCCTGGGCTCGGCATGCGGCCATGACACCGTAGGAGGCCCGTGATGAAGATCGGTCTTGTGTCGAGTTATACCCGTCCTTATGCCTTGGGTCTTCGATACATCTCTTCGTCGCTGAAGGCCGCGGGGCACGACGTTGTCATGATCTTCATGAATGCCAAGCATGAGCGTTCGCAGTCTCTCTTTTCGCAACCGCTGCTGGATGACCTTGCGGACAGGCTTCGCGATTGTGGGCTGATCGGGGTCAGCTTGATGGCGAACAGTTTTCTTCGGGCCTGTGCGCTGACACGGGGCCTGCGCGATGCCGGCCTCTCCGCGCCGATCATCTGGGGCGGCGTGCATCCGACGGTGGCGCCCGACGAATGCCTCAAAATCGCCGACGCGGTGTGCCTTGGCGAGGGTGAGACGCCCATGTTGGAGCTGGCCGCGAGCCTGCAGGCCGGTCGCGATCCGACCCACATCGCCGGGCTTCAGTTCCGCGCCGGGAGTGTGTTCGGCAACATCGAGACGATTCGCAATGCCGTGGGACCGCTCAACGAGCGGCTGGATGGACTTCCTTTTCCCGACTACGAACTCGAGACGCACTGGGTGGCCGAGCGAGACAAGCTCGCACCGGCCAAGCCGGAGAACCTTCACGGGATGCTGGAAACGTTTCTGATGATCGCCAGCCGCGGTTGTCCTCATCACTGCACGTTCTGCACGAACACGGCCCTTCGGAACGTTCATGAGGGGGCGGGTCGATGGGTCCGGCTGCGATCGCTCGACAACGTGCTGGCCGAGATGCGTCAGGCGGTTGCCTGTTTTCCCACGATCCGGGCGTTTCACATTGTGGACGACCTGTTCTTCGTTCACAGCGACCAGGACGTCGAGGCCTTTGTGGACAAGTACAAGGTCCAGATCGGGTTGCCGTTGCTGATGGAGGCCTCGCCCAACACGGTTACGGATCGCAAGGTGCATGCGTTGGCGCAGGCCCCTGTCAAACGGATCATCCTGGGGATTCAGAGTGCCAGCGATGATACGTTGAGGACCATCTACAAGCGTCCGATGCCGCCCCAGTGCGTGGAGAAGGCTCTGGACATCCTGGCGAAATACAAGACTCCCACAGAACTGCATTACATCACGAGTAATCCGTACGAGCCGGAGGCCAACACCGTCGAGACGATGCGGTTTGTCGCGTCGCATCACCGACACGCGGAAGTTATCCATGTGTTCCCGCTTGTGTTCTTCCCCGGCACGCCACTGTTCGATAGGGCCCGGCAAGATGGGTCGCTCGATGCCTGCCACCGGCTGGCGTATGAACACGCGGGAACACACGTCACGCATTTTGGACGGGGTGACTATCTGGCGATCTGGCTGCGGATCGTGCTGATTTTGAGGAACGTCGGGGTTCCCGGGGCGGTGGTGCATCCGCTCATCAGTCTGGCGATCCATCCCTGGGTCCGGAAGGTTCTGGATCGCCGCTGGTTCGGTCCGACGGTTCTGGCGAGCTATGTGGTCGGCCGCAAGGTCGTGCGGAATCTGATCTATCAGCCCTTCATCAAGCCGTTCCGGTACCTCCGTCATCGTCCCCGTCGTCGGCGACAGGATCCGCCACAGCGATGGAAGGTGAGCATGGCGACCTGAGGGGAACGCGCAGGGCTTCTTTCGGAGTAGCTGAAGAGGGAGTCTTGTCGCATTGGGCCCCGGCATTTCGGGACAATGGGTGGAGTCGAGACCACCGGAACAACCACACTGCTTCTCGCATCTCCTGCTCATATCAGCCTCTTTCCATCAGACGCCGCATGTCTCGCCCCTACGACCAGTCGTAGTTTACTTCCTGGCCCATCAGTCTCCAGCGACGGGGCAGGCGGGTTTCCATCCAGTCCAGGGCGAGCGGGACGGGTTGGGGTTTGGCGGCGATGGCGACGGCCTCACGCAGGGCCTTTTCCTGCTCGGGACCGACGGCCTTTCGGTTGACCGAGACGAAGAGCGGCGTGCCGCTGCGGGCCAGCAGGTCGAGCCATTGTCGATTCTTGGACCAGGGAACGGCTTCGGCCTGGGTCAGTCCCAGGCAGTCGGCATCGGCGGCATAGAAGGTGTCGTGCTGCGGGGCTCGAAACGCCAGGCAATTGACGCCCATCTTCCGGGTGCGATCCCATTCCTTGCCGCTGACGTCGTCGCCGATTCGGTTCAGTTCGAACAGGCCCGCCGACAGATGGCTGACCGTGTTGCATCCGAGGAGGAGGGCGTCGCCGGCGGCCTTGCGGATCGTGCGGTACAGATCGAGCATGACCTCAGCCGTGGTCAGTTTGCGGTTGGCGAATACCCATCCGTCGTCCGTGAATGCGGAGCCCATGGCAAAGCCCCATCGGCCGGTCAGGTCGAAGGTGGTGTAGTCGTGCTTGATCAGTTCGTATCCCCACGTGTGGAGCCTGGCGATATCAGTGGCCACCAGGTGGCGGACCTCGGGGATGGTTGGGTCGAGGTACTTGGGGTCACGCCGCAACCGCCAGGCCTTGGGCTGATTCTTCGCGGCGGCCAGGGGGCGGATCCAGATGCCGGGTCGCGCGCCCGCCTTGAGGATGTCGCGTGCGAGGTCGGACATCGAGGGGAAGCGGTTGTTGCCACGATCCCACGGTCCCTCGTCGGAACCGCCGGCTACGTGCCAGCCGGCGTCCAGAACGGTGTAGGGCCGGTTGTCGCCGCTTGGCGACATTGAGACGATGAACTGGGCATCTTTGAGGATCTCGGTGGCGCTGTCGTTGCTTCCGTAGGTGTAGTACCAGTCGTTTGTTCCGTAGACGCGGTGAGAGGCGAGGCGCGGCTTCGGGCACATCTGCCGGCAAAATGCACGGGTGGCCTCAAAGGGGGATTCGCCGTCGTGGCCGCTGCGGCAGAGGATCGTGCAGACCTCGAGCGAACGATCGCCGAGCTGGACGCCCACGCCGCCGCTGCGGACGTCTGCCGAGAGGGTGATGCCGTCGGGGGCGGTCTTCCAATGGCACAGGGAGGACGTTCCGGTGGTCACGCCGTGGCCGTGTGTTCGCTTGCCATCGTAGGCCATGAAGTACCAGGGCATGACCCGTGTGGGGCTCAAGGGGGCCCACTCGAGATCGCCGTAGGATCGTTCCCAGTGGTCGCCGAGGAGCTTCTGCCAGGCGGTCAGGTTCGCCGGCCAGTGGAGCACGAGCCGCTTGACGCTCGCGTTGGGCGAGACCAGGAGAAGACGCATCCCACCATCCGTCGTCTCGGTTGTGACCTGGATGGTTCGGTATTCCCAGCGGTCCCGACCGGCGGAACGCAGGTCTGCGGATCCTTCATCGGTGAAGACGGTGATTCGGTCCGGCGGACGAAGGAGGTGGACGAATGAATCGGATCTGTTGGGGTGCGAGCCGGGCGAGTCCGCCGGTGAGGCGTCCTGGGCAGTTGCCGGCCGGGTGGTGGATGAGGCCAGCAGACCGGCCGCGAGGGCGGTTCCCGTTCGCTCGATGAATTCGCGTCGTGAGACCGTTCGTGGATGGCTTGTGTTGAGCTTTCTCATCGTTCCTCCCTGCGCGCGTATTGCGGCGGGCCGATGGTGCGCGGCCGGCCTGTCCGGCAAAACACGCGTACCCGGCATCACGCAGCGCAACAGTCGTACCCGACAAGGGAGGATCCGCCAACCCCTCTACAAGGAGATAGGGGACCGCGCTGTGGATCGTTTGACCGAGTCGCATGGCACCGCGTGGGCGCGAGGTATACCTGGGCTCCGGCGCGGATGTAACGGCGCGGGGCGGACGTTGGGGTTGTGGCGTTGACTGAGACGCAGGGTCTCAGGTATGGCTTCGGCGCGTCGGCCGTGGTGTTGGGTCGATTCGTGTCCTCCTGAGGTTGGGGCCTTCGTGGAAACTCGGCGGTCGCCTCCTCCGTCACGTTGTGCAGGGCCTGGGACTGGGCGTCTGGCCTCGGGTTTCCGGGCGGGGGATTGACCGGTTCGGGGCGGCAGATGTCACACTTTCGACACGTTTTTCACGTGTTGCGAGGGGGGACGGACGGGTGGCGGGTGACAATGGAAGGGGCTCGAACTGCATTTTCTGGGTGGGCGTCTGGGTTCGGGTTTCCGGGCGGAGGACCGCCCGGCTCGGAGGGGCGAATGTCTCACTTTGTCCCAGTATGTCACGGAAATTGGACGGCAAGGGATCGGGGATCGGGTGCGGGGAATGGAGCTTGTTGGGGCGTCTGTTGGGGATGGGCGTCTCGCGTCGGGTGTCCGGGCGGTTCGGAGCGGCGGGTGTCTCACTTTCGACACGTTCTTCACGCGTTTTCGGGGGAGTGGCTTGGCGGGGCGGGGAGGTAGAAGCTAGGAGTTGGGAGTTAGAAGCCAGGAGTTGCAAGTCAGTAGCCTGTCGGTGGACGGGCGAGGCGGGCGAGGCGGGCGTATTCGGATTGGGCGAGTCGGCGAATGTCTCACTTTGT
>CAYUQT010000019.1:0-10747 GCA_964446835.1 uncultured Planctomycetales bacterium
AGAATGCCAGCTTCCCAAGCTGGACGTCGAGGGTTCGAATCCCTTCGCCCGCTGTGCCGCATAGCATCGCTATGCTGTTACTCGACATCGTCCCAAAGCGCGTTAAAGACCCCCTTTCTATTGGTCAGCATAGCGGACGGGGACCTTCCCCTTGATGCCCATTCCACACTCAGGACACCGCCCTATCTCATCGCCTGTCAGGTTGTACCCGCACCTCTGGCAATGTCCCGGAGGGAAGCGGAAGCGACCACGGTATCGATGTCGATTCTGAAGGGTCCACAGCCGACGCAGACCCCACATCATTGCAGCAAGCGGCAAGGTCATACAAGCGAGGCTACTCAGGGAGTAGCTCTGCGCTGTTTGCGCGGGTTGCGGAGTCGAACGAGCAGACACGACACGAGTCGCTACGCTCCTTGTCAATATCAGCGCGTACACAACCGTCAAGCAGCTAATCACGGTGAAGCTGCCCCATATCGCCACGTGTTGCCATCGAAGTCGCCGTATCATGGCTCAACCCGCCGGATCGGTCACGAGACATCACAGCTGAGCGCGTTCTGGTTCGGCCGTACACTGGAAACTCAGCCCGCCGAAGCCATACGGCGTTGGAGCGTTCGGGACTGTCAGTTCTTATACTTGTTCTCTACCCGAACAAACGGAGTCGCGATCCGCTCGACCGCCCAAGGCTTTGGTGAATAGGGCAGGTCGAACTGTTCGTGTCGGATGTTGCCCTGCACATTCATTTCGGCGACCGTTTTGTAAGCCGATATGGCCTCTTCTCTCCTCCCCATCAGGTCCAGCATATGACCTTGCCATACGAGGGCCAGAGCGGAAGAAAACACGTCCCTCTGTGTCTGTAGCTTCTCCGACATCCTCTTGAAAACCTCAAGCGCATCCTCGTAGCGTTTCACGTCGTACAGGGCGAGGCCCACTTTGAAGAGCGATTTGGAATCGAGTTCGGTCAGCCACTTGTCCGAATAGGCCTTGGCAATCTTCTCGTTCGAGCCTCGACCATACCCGGAACGGGTTACGAACTCTTCCGTATTCAGCGGTGGCGGCGGGACGTCAGCGGGGAGGTCCCGCCTGAAGCTGTTCGGGTCTGTCATGTGCCGCCTGTAGGTGTTGCCCACCCGGTACCACTTCCCGTCAGAATAGACAAACGCGTGCATGTGATCTCGCATCATGCTGCCCGGCCGTGATACAAAGATGGGGTGCAGACAGCCGTTCGACGGGGCGTCGGGCCACGCGGGCGTGCTGAGGAACGTCATATTGTCCACGAAGTGCTTGCAGCGCCACTTCCTCCCATGTCTTCGCGCCAGGGTGCTTGATCACGACTGTGCCGGTAACGCTGCAAACCCGAATCGGCGTTACAGTCTCCGGCGCACCAGGTGTCTGTCGCGACCCGGCGACGATGCTCTGCACATGCGGGGCGCCGGGACGGGATCGGCCCAGACCCAGCCCGATGGACACCCCGAGGACCAGCAGGAGGCCCGCCGCTGCGGGAGTCGGCAGCCCAAGATGCACCGGCCATCGGAAGCTGACCCCCTTGGGTGCCAGGGGCCTGTTATCGAGTACCGGAAGAACCCGGTCTCGGGCCTCGACCTCCGATGTCGTCGCGCCGAGCCCTTCGGTCAGCAGCCTTTGCATCTTCTCGAACGAGTCGATTTCCCGGCGGCAGGCCGGGCAGACTTGGGCGTGCGCCTCCAGCGCTTCCATCTCGGGGTCCACCATCGGGCCGTCCAAGAGCCTCTCAATCAGTCTGTCAGTTTCCTTGCAGCTCATAGAACTACTCATGACTCGAAATCAGGTTCGAGTTTCCTCCGAAGCCGTTCGTACGCCCGGTGAAGCCAGACTCTCACGGTGCCGGGCTTCCTGGACAACTGACGAGCGATTTCGTCGGTCGACAGCCCCGACACGAATCTCAGGATCACCACCGTTTGGAGGTTCCGCGGAAGACTCCTGACCGCTTCGATGACTTGCCGTCGTTGCTGACCGGACGTGGGCGGGTTCGCGTCCTTCTGATCTGGACGGCGGAAGCAGGTCTCGGCCACCTGGGAGATTTGCAGGGCCTTGTCCTGCTTGCGTGCATGTCTCACGCTGATTTGAGCGACGATCCTGGCAAGCCACCCCGGGAATCGGGATCGATCTCGAAGCTCTGCCAGGTGCGCGTAGGCCTGCATGAGACTCTCCTGGGCGATGTCCTCCACCCAATCCGGGCGTTTGGTTCGAGCCAAGGCAATGGCCACGGACGTACGCCAGTACCGTCCCACGAGTATGCCGAAGCACTCTTTTTGACCGTGAAGCGTGTCGGCGACGAGCCTTTCGTCCGATTGGCTGATCAACTCGTGTTCGCCGCTCACGGCCCACCTCCCGCACCGGGGTTTGGTTGGTGTGCCATAGATAGAAGGGCGGAACGCCGGAAATGTTACACGCGACCGGGAGAAATCTCCCGTTTCGACGCCTTCCGAACCTCTGGCACACAGCCGTACCAGGCTGGCCCACAAACCACTATTGTTTTCTACCGTCTTGCCTTACGACTACCGCGAAAAGACACGAAACGACGCGAAGGGATGCGAGACTTTCCGAAACCGCCGTACAG
Organism: uncultured Planctomycetales bacterium; assembly: GCA_964446835.1. Classification (GTDB taxonomy): domain Bacteria; phylum Planctomycetota; class Phycisphaerae; order UBA1845; family JAFGLZ01; genus CAYUQT01. Next base: position 2,597 of record CAYUQT010000019.1, read on the forward strand.
CGGGGGACGCGTTGATTATATAGGGATCTTTGAGGATCGGCCAAGGGCTGGTCCGGCCTTTCTAAAGCTGGACGTCGAGGGATCGGCAATATAGACCCACTTCGTGACTAACGCCTGCCTTCAGATGGCCTGCCGAGCGCGTCAACGGCCGGCGGTTTCGCGACGTCGTCTACTTTGGTACCGAGGCGACCCTGACCGACGTCTATCGCGATCGGGATCTCCTCGACCTCCACCTGCTGAGTTGTCCCGTTCTTCGGATGGGTTGTGTGATGGCTTCATGGACGGCCGTTCGTGAGCGGGCAAGACGGGGGCCAGCGTGCCGAGCATCTGTCGGGATATGCCTGATCACCGGTCAGCTCATTCCTGCGGCTCAGCGAATGCGCCTCAGGGATGCGGCAAGCCGATGCACCACAAGTTGTTGTTAAGAGAAACATCGGAAATTTAAACTTTTATGTACTCTTTTCGATCGATAAGTGTATACTGTAAGCGGTTGGTTCGTCGAACAAGGCGTTAGCCTGACAGTTGTTCAAGTCCGGATTGCCTCGATCGCCCTCCTACCTTCGGGCCGGAACATCGGCCACTTTCACACACGACCCTGAAAGAGAAACAATGGGTCCGCCTGCCATCGAAGGAGAAGTACGATGGGCAAAAAGCTGTACGTAGGGAATCTGGGCTACGATGTGAGCAGTTCAGATTTGCAACAGTTGTTGGCACCGCATGGGACCGTCGAGAGCGCCGAGGTCATCAGCGACCGCAACACGGGCCAGAGCAAAGGGTTCGGGTTCGTCGAGATGGGCTCCGACCAGGAGGCCCAAGCGGCCATCAACGCATTGAACGGTAAGGACAACAAGGGCCGCGCCCTCACCGTAAACGAGGCCAAGCCACGCGCACCGCGCAGCGGCGGCGGTTACGGTGGCGGCGGTCACCGCTACTAGATCGAGACTCTATGTCCAAAGCGGGGAGGGCCACCACAGGTGACCTTCCCCTTTTTCTTGAAAACCTGCCAACGTCGCCTCTTGTCCGCCAGAGTTCACCATGTCCGTTCATCAAGGCGATCTGTCGTAAGGACTCTCGATAGTCGTCGGACTGCTGTTCACACAGAATGAACGACCCCCTGAGGCTGGTCAGGCTGATTCTCTTCATGCTGACCCTGGCGAGCACCATGGCCTTCGGACCCAATGACGCTGACACATGCCTGGCAGTAGCTGCCGCGGGACAAAGGACATCGGGCCGGGTTCAACGGCTGGCCAGCCGGCCGGGCCCGTGCTAGACTGCCGTTGCCCTGATCCGGCCGGTAGGAGCGATGCAATGGATTTCCAGCGATTACTCGCGTTTGCCGTCGAACACCATGCATCGGACCTTCACCTTCAGAGTGCGGCACCGCCCTCGCTGCGAATCGGCGGTCAGATGCGAACGGTTGAGGGCGAGGTGCTGACGAACGACGAGATGGTGTCGTTTCTGAAGTCGATTGCCCCGCAGCGTTTCGCAGAGGACCTCACGGCCGCCGCCCTCCACGGATTGGATTTCTCCCACAGGCTGCCATCCGGGGTGCGTTTTCGCTGCAGCGCCTACAGTACGCTCGGCCGGCTGGGGATCACTATGCGCGTCATCCGAAGTGAGATCCCCTCCATCGAGTCACTGAAGCTTCCCAAAGTGATCAGCGATATCGCCCTTGCCCGCCGCGGCCTGACGTTGGTGACCGGCACAACCGGAAGTGGCAAGAGCACGACTCTGGCCGCCATGATCGACCTGATCAACACGACCTATCGGACGAAAATCATCACCGTTGAGGATCCGGTGGAGTACATCCACACGAACAAGAAGGCGCTGATCTCCCAGATCGAGGTTGGTGTGGACACGACCTCGTTCGACCAGGCCTTGCGGCAGGCCCTCCGGCAAGATCCCGACGTCATTCTGGTGGGCGAGCTGAGAGACGTGGAAACGCTGCGGATGGCGCTCCGGGCGGCCGATACAGGTCACCAGGTCTTCTCCACGGTTCACAGCGCCAATGCCCCCCAGACCGTTGAACGAATCATCGCCATGTTCCCACCCGCGGAACATAAGGTCCTGCTCTCTCAGTTGGCCAATTCCATCGAAGCGATTATCTCTCAGCGGCTTGTCTCTGCCCTGGACGGCGGACGTCTCCCCGCCGTTGAGATCCTCCGCGGTGGTGCGGTGACCGCCAAGTTCATCCAGGAGGACCGATTGAACGAACTCGCGTCGTACGTACAACAGGGAGAGTCCGGCATGCAGAGCTTCGATCAGCACCTGCTGGCAATGAAACAGGCCGAGCAGATCAGCGGCACGGAGGCCCTGCGGTGGGCCACCAACCCAGAGGCGCTGGCCGTGGCGATGCGCGGCATCAAGTACTTCAGCGCCGGCGGGTCACGTTGACCCGGCAGCCAAGGAGCCACCTATGTCTAACTTATCCGTTACTACCGTGGAACGCCGGCCCGAAGCCCTTGTGGTTTCTGTCCAGGCGGCGCGTCTCGACGAGGCAAACTTGAAGTTGCTCCGTTCCGACATCTCGTCGGCCGCTTCGGAATCGCCCGAGCTGCCAATGATTCTCGACATGGCGAAGGTCAGCGTTATGCCGAGCATGTCGCTTGGCGCCATGGTTCAACTCTCCAAGGAGTTCCAGGTGCGAAAGCGGCGACTCATGCTTGCCGGACTGCAGCCGTTCGTTCGAGAGACCATGGCCATCACGAGGCTGGATCGAGTATTCGAGATCCATGAAGACCTTGCGGCAGCCCTGAAGGCGGCACAGGGGGGCATATAGGCGTCGTTCATCCGTGCCTCAGGTGGACAGAGTCCGACGGGCTTCGGCAGAAGCCACCCCTTACGCCATCCGACTCCACGTGACGAAGTCTGTGCGGCCGAACGACGTTCCATGTGGGGGCGAAAGGGGGTCCTTGTATCAACCCTGTGGTTCCCACAGAGGCATGGAACGTATGAATCGAAGGGAATTCATCAGGGCATCGGTTGCGGCCACGGCGTTGGGCGCCTCGCGTATCGAGCTTGGGGCTCAACAGGCAAGCCGCCCGAGCGGAGAGCCCGTGGATGCCACCCACATTCCTCGGTGGAAGGGCTTCAACCTTCAGGAGATGTTCGGATGGGGCAGGAAACCGCAGCCCTTCTGCGAGCTCGATTTTGAGTTGATGGCCACGTGGGGCTTTAACTTCGCGAGGCTGCCCCTGTCGTACTGGAACTGGAGCACTCGCACCGACTGGATGACCATCAACGACGAGCCCCTGAAGTACATCGATCAGGCCATCGAACTCGGCAGGCAGTATGGGATCCACATCAATCTGTGCTTCCATCGCATTCCGGGCTATTGCGTGAACGGCGCCGACCAGGAGCCGATGCTGCTCTTCCATGGTCCGACGGAGAACCGCCGGCGTGCCTTAAGCGCGGCGGTGCACCACTGGCGGCATTTTGCCAAGCGGTATAAGGGCATTCCCAACGACCGTCTCAGCTTCGACTTGCTCAACGAACCGCCCTATGCCTCACTGGGTGAGAAGCTGACCCGGCTGCTGAAGGCGCAGATGCCCGAGTTTGCGCCGTATCTGATCACGGAGCAGGACTACATCGAGGTCGTTCGGGCGCTGGTCGATGAGATTCGCCAGATCGACGCCGGCCGGCTGATCTTCGCCGACGGTGTGGACATCGGACATGCCCCCGTGCCCGGCCTTGTCGACATGGGTCTGGTCCAGAGCCTGCGGGGCTATGCACCGGCGAGTTTGACGCACTACAGGGCGAGTTGGGCCGCAACCGCGCCGCCCTGGCTTACGAACAAGGCAGTACCGACCTGGCCGATGGTCGTTACTCCGAGTCATTTCGGAAACAGCCTGATCGGGGTGGTCGTGGGCTACGGACTCTGGGACAGAAATCGGCTGATCCAGGAACACGAGCCCTGGAGCAGGCTCGAGACCAGGGGCGTTAAGGTTCACGTGGGGGAATGGGGCGTCTACAACCAGACGCCGCACGACGTCACGCTCGCCTGGATGCGCGACGTCCTGTCGCTGTGGAAGGAGAAGGGCTGGGGGCACGCGTTGTGGGAGTTGCGCGGGACGTTCGGAGTCCTCGACAGCAATCGGTCCGACGTGACGTATGAAACCGTGAAGGGACACAAGCTGGATCGGAAGATGCTCGCCCTCATTCAGGAGTTCTAGGTCAAGCGGTACATCAGGTGATGTACCCACACGCTCGTTCACGTGGGGGTGCGGCGGGTTGTGCCCGTTCGACTACCTCTGCTTCTTGGTGCCCTGGCGCTGAATGGGCCAGGGAGCTACGTTGGCGCGTTTGGTCCAGGCGTCGTAGAGAGCCGCGAGTTCTTTGACCTTGTCGGGATGCTTTTCTGCAAGGTTGTTGAGTTCCGTCCGGTCGGCTTCGAGGTCGTAGAGTTCCCAGTGGCCGGGATCGCTGCGGCCGCGCTCGGGATGCATCGAGACGAGTTTCCACTTGCCCTGTCGGACCGCGCGATTGCCCTCGTGTTCCCAGAAGATGGCTTGGTGTCCGTCGCGAGTTCCGGTCTGGAAGATTGGTCGGAGGCTCTTGCCCTCGAGCGGTGTGATGGGTTGACCGTTGCGGGTTGGGGGATAGGTGGCCCCCGCGACATCGACACAGGTGGCCATGAGATCGATCAGGTGGCCCGGCTGGTGCGTGATCTGATTGGGCTTGATGACGCCGGGCCAGGCGGCGATGAGTGGCGTACTGATGCCGCCTTCGTGGACCCAGTGTTTGTAGCGGCGGAAGGGGGTGTTCGAGGCGTTGGCCCAGGGCAGGCCATAGGAGAGGAATGAATCAGCAGGCCCGGGGGGAACGCCCTTGACGCCGCGGTCGATGGGTTCGGCACACCCGCCGTTGTCGGCCAGAAACATGACGAGGGTGTTCTGATCCACCTTCAGTTCGCGGAGCCTGGTCAGGAGGCGGCCGATGTTCTGATCCATGCGGTCGATCTGTGCGGCGTAGACGGCCATTCGCAGATCGCATTCGGCCTTGTTCTGGACGTCGTTCCATGCCTTGGCGGCGGGGTCTCGTGGTGTGATAGGCCAGCGGCGGTCGACGATGCCCAGTTCGATCATGCGGCGATGCCGCTGTTGGCGGAGTTCATCCCAGCCCATCATGTACTTTCCGCGATATCGGGCGACGTCCTCGGGTGGCGCGTGCAACGGCCAGTGAGGAGAGGTGAAGGCCAGATACAGGAAGAACGGCTTCTCGCCGGTCGCATGGCGGTCGAGGAATTGAATCGCATGGTCGGTGAAGAGATCGGTCATGTAGAACGGCTGGGACGGGGTGTAGGGGGTGTCGTCGAGGGCCATCTTGCGGCCCGGGTCGAGGCGCCAGTAGTTGCTGCCGCCGCTGATCAGGCCGAAGTACCTTTCGAAGCCGCGGTCGTGGGGCCAGTGGGGGCGGTCTTCGCCGACGTGCCACTTCCCCGCCATCAGGGTGGTGTAGCCGGCCGGCTTCAGGACCTCGGCGATGGTGGCGCAGCGATCGTTGAGAAAGCCGCGATAGCCGGGCAGACCGTAGTCGCCGACCATGTGGCCGATGCCGGCCTGATGCGGGTAGAGACCGGTGAGCAGTGAGGCCCGTGTCGGGCAGCAGCGGGCGGTGTTGTAGAACTGTGTGAAACGCATTCCTCCGGCCGCCAGCGCGTCGAGGTTGGGCGTGCGGATCTCGGAGCCATAGCAGCCCAGGTCGGAGAAGCCCATGTCGTCGGCCATGATGAGGACGATGTTGGGCCGTGCGGGTGTGCTTGCCTGGAGACTTTCGGCGACAGCCAGGGTGCCAAGGCCTGCGAACAGGATGCACGTTCTGAGTTTTCGCGACATGGTTGGCTCCTGATGATATGGTGCTGATCGCCAACGTAAGGGCACGGACGGGCGGCATCAAGTCGTCTTGCGTCCTTTTGTGGTGATTCGGACAGGCGGGGTGCGCGGTGTGGGGCGACACGTGCTTGACGGTTCAGGCCTTCGTGCAGTCTGCTCATCGCCCCGCAGACACGCGGGCGTTCTCGGCCACATAGCGGTATGAGTACATCCAGCCATTGGCCACGTACCACACATCCTTTCGGTTCGCCACGTGGGTCAGGTGTTGCATAAGGGTCGAGCCCTGCTGGCCGTCGATGCCGGGGCGCGGATCGTAGATGATGCTGTTCTTGAATCGGTCGGGGTGCCAGAGGGCGTAGAACACGCCTCCACCGGCCACCACCTGATCGAAGGCCTGGTTCAGATCGGCCACGTCGTCGGCGCGGAACCGCGCCTTGGGCTCCCGCTTCTCCATGATCCGATCATAGCCCTTGGTGTTCAGACCGCCGACACCGTAGAAACCATATTGCTTATTCCATGGCACGTAAGCGACACTTGTCGCGTTATCCAGCCAGTTGAATCCGCGGACGAACAGAAACTCACCGGAGTCCGTTCGCAGGATTTCATCATCTACATAGCCCATGGTGAGGATGTGTTCGACGACATACGGTCCGTAGGGGATCTTCGTCAGCCGCTTGAGGATGTCCTCGCGGCAGCCGAGGATTTCGCTCTTGTAGCTGTGGACCTTGTAGTCGGCAGCGTTCTTGGGGTGCGTCCATCCGTGAACTGCCGGCTCCCAACTGTTGTCCTGGCGATCCAGCTCCTGTTGCATGAGCTGCCATGTGGTCTCGCCGCCGGCCGAGCGGCTGTTGATGGCGATCGAGACCGGCAGGTGGAAGCTGCGGCAGACGTGAAGGGCGGCCTGGTAGTTGTCCGACTCGTCGTTTGTCGGCCCTTTCCACGGAGCCCCGGGGTTTCCCCAGGGATTGCAGCCCCAGTTGTCGTTCGACAGGGTATAGGCGGCCTTGCGGTTGTCGTAGTACCTGGCCACCGAGACGAATCTCGCCGAGCCCATACCGGTGAATTCCAGCTCGATGGTGCGGGTCGTCGCGAAGCCGACGGAGATGTGCGCCTTACCGCCGTTCTTATCGAACCGGACGCACTCAAGGCCGTTGAAGAAGTCGGTGGATGTCTTGGGCGGCAGCACGGACCAGGCTGCGGACTGGTCGTCTCGCCGCCTGACCTTGGCGTCGGGGCCGAGGTCTGACACCTCGAAAACGTACGTGGCGGGGTATCGAAGGCCCCACTTCTTCCATGCGGTCTCGTCGATCGACACCTCGAACGTCGTCGTAGCGGCCGGGGCGATGCCTGCAATCACCTCGACACAGACCGCTGCCAGCACGGCTGTACACGTTGCGCGACATCGTCTCATGAGACTCTCCGGGTATGGGGGACCTGTCCTATACCTTCAGCGTATTCGAACCGGATGGGCCGGACAATTGGCGGGGGCGGATCATCTTTGGGCAGCGTTGGCGGGTGGGACTCTCTGGGGGAGCTCACATCGGCTCAGGGTGTTCTTACGGACAATGTGGTGTGTGACAAGCCATGGGAGGATGAACAGATCTTTATTCTTGACACTCTATGGCGAGTAGGGTTAACTTTTTAACCTAGTCGATGCTGAAAGCGCGGAGGTGGGAAGAGATCATCTCTCCGAAGCTTTCAGAATATAACTCTTATTATGCGTGACATCGCACATTGGTGTGGCCGCACAGGGCCTTTCCTTTGTGGGTGAGGCCTGTTTGCGAGAGTGCCAGGCCACTGGATTTCGCTCTTCATTGAAGGGACTCGGTACGAACAGCGGAGAGTCTCTGGGCGTGTGGAAGGTGAAATCGGGTACGTCGGCATCGTAACGATGGAGGTGCAAGATGGTCAGGTCCAAGAAGGGTCCATTGGGCTCCGCGGCGTTGGTGGCATTGGTGGTTGGCGTCTGGGGTGGGGTGGCGCCGCGGGCGTCATGGGGTATTACGTTTACAGCGAACAGGACCATCAATGCGGACGACCCCAACTATGAGGGCCAGGATATCATCGTCAGCGGCTGCACGCTGACGGTCAACGGCCACCATGAGTTCAACAGCCTCCAGGTGATCAACGCAGGTGTCGTGACGCATTCAGCGCAGAGCGACCCGAACATCACGATCAATAAGCTTGATTTGACAATTGCCGGAGACCTGACGGTTGAGCCGAACTGCCGGATTGACGCGACGGGGAAGGGCTACGGTCCGTCGGCGGGTCCTGGAAAGGGGATGAACGGTGGGAACTACGGTGGTGGCGGGGGCTATGG
>CAYUQT010000019.1:10847-138140 GCA_964446835.1 uncultured Planctomycetales bacterium
CGGGTCCTGGAAAGGGGATGAACGGTGGGAACTACGGTGGTGGCGGGGGCTATGGTGGCTCGGGTGGAAGTTCTTATTCGGCAGGAATCCTTGGCGGGCCAGCATATGGGTCGATCACGGAGCCGAACGACCTGGGGAGTGGTGGAGGATGGGCCTACAGCAACTACTATGCGGGTGGTGCTGGCGGAGGAATGATTCGGTTGATCGTGAATGGGACGTTAACGGTAGACGGCACATTGTCGGCCAACGGGGTTCAGGGTGGGCAGGGTGCATATGGAGCAGCGGGGTCGGGGTCCGGCGGCAGCGTCTATCTGACGGCGGGCTCGCTGGCGGGTGGGGGCGTGATTTCTGCGAACGGGGGTGATGGACGGGACCCGAGCCGCAGTGGTGGAGGCGGGGGTGGAAGAATCGCCATCTACACCCCTGTTACTCCTCCTCCCGACTTCCCGTCAGGCCAGGTGCGAGTGAGCGGCGGTACGGGTTACCAGAGCGGCGAGCTAGGCACGATCTACTACGGGCTGCGCCTGTATCGGTTGACGCTGGACGTCGACAACCCGGAGCGGGGCGAGGTGACTGTCGAACCGAACGATCCCAATCATCCGGGGTGGTATGAACCGAACACGGTCGTCACGGTCCATGTGTCGATCGGCGATGGCAAGAGCTGGAGTGGCTGGGAGGGCGACGTCCCTGCGGGGCATGAGGACGACAACCCCCTGGTCATCGTCATGGACAGAGACAAGGAGATATCCACGGCGTTCAAATGCGGTATCGGCGTGGGGCCAATGCTACCGCTGATGGTCATCGGTCTGGGCAGTGTGGTGCTCGTGCGGCGGCGATGGGGCACTTCCGGCTCCCGGTGAGTGAGGGCGGGATAGGGGGCAACGGGTCGCCAGCAACGTTGCCCGGCGATCGGGGCCCTGTGTTTGGCCGACAGGTGTTGACATTCCCATCTATCGGGATGCGGCTGGGAGTTCGCACGGGTCCGCTCACATCTTCCGGAGGGTCACACATCTCTCGTGTTGAGGAGTGTCCGGCGGCAATGCCCGATCCGGCTCGGCGCGGACGTCATGCCACTCTCGATCGGCACAGCGAACCGCCGCGAGCGCGGGTGGCGGGGTGGGGCGCGACAGCGGAAGGGTTCGCGACGTCGTCCGGCCAATAGCCGGGTTCTTCTGCCGCATGCTGCCTTCGGGCGCGACCTTCAACGACGAATGCGGGGAGACGGGTGAGCCTTGCACGATCGTTGCCGCGTCATTTACCCTTTAGGCCCTGGCAGGGCTTGGGTGCTTCCCGTACAAGATTGTGTCTTCTTGCGCGGAGGAATCACGCAAGGAGCCGATGCACGTCGAGGTGGCGGGCCCGAGGCCCTTGGGTTATGCGGAAAGGTGACGCACGATGCAGCCGATTGACTGGATTGTCATTGCCCTTTACTTCGGTATTCTGCTTGGGATTGCCTGGTGGGTCATCCTGAAAGGGCGCGACACGGCGGATGACTACTTTCTGGCCGGGCGGAACCTCGGTTGGTGGGTTGTCGGCGCCTCGATCTTCGCCTCGAACATCGGTTCGGAACACATCGTGGGACTGGCCGGGTCGGGTGCGGCCGACGGCGTGGCGATGGCGCACTATGAGCTACACGCCTGGTGCCTGCTAGTTCTGGCGTGGGTGTTCGTGCCGTTCTACGCCCGGTCGCAGGTGTTCACGATGCCGGAGTTTCTCGAGCGACGGTTCAGCGTGCAGTCTCGTTACGTGCTGTCCGTGGTATCGCTGATCATCTTCATTGTCTCGAAGATGGCCGTCGGCATCTTTGCCGGTGGTGTGGTGTTCGCCACGCTTCTTCCGGAGGTGCACCTGAGCATCGGCGGCGTGGACATCAACAGCTTCTGGATCGGGTCGGTTTCAGTGATCGTCCTGACCGGCCTCTATACCGCTTTGGGCGGTATGCGGGCCGTTGCGTACAACGATGCCGTCCAAACCATCATTCTCATCGCGGGCTCCGCACTTCTGACCGTCTACGGACTGGTCACGCTGGGCGGCTGGTCGATCCTGCGGGAGTTGTGCGGTTCGGACATGTTCAACCTCTGGAAACCAATGGTTCCCGCGGGGGTTCAATCGACCTGGGCGCCGGTTCTGGAGAAGAACGCCGCCGGACAGATCATCAGACAGGCGTGGTATTTCAACTGCAACTTCCCGTGGCTCGGCATGGCGATTTGTGCCCCGGTGATTGGTTTGTGGTACTGGTGTACCGATCAGTACATTGTGCAGCGGGCGCTGGGGGCTCCGAACGAGACGATTGCTCGTCGCGGCAGCATCTTCGCAGCATTTCTCAAACTGACTCCCGTTTACCTGTTCATCGTTCCCGGCCTGATCTGTTTCGCCCTGGTCAAGGCCAACAAGGTGCCCGAACTCACGCAGCACTTCCAGGCGCAGGGAGCCTTTCCGCTCATGGTGAGGTATCTGCTGCCGCCGGGATTGCGGGGTATTGTGGTGGCGGGGCTGCTGTCGGCCCTGATGAGCTCGCTGGCGGGTGTGTTCAACGCCTCTTCCACACTGTTCACCGTCGACCTGTATCAGAAGTGGAAGCCCAAGGCTAGCCAGCATCAACTCGTCCGCACCGGCCGGATCGCGACGGCCGTCATGGTGCTCATTGCCCTGCTGTGGATTCCGGTGATTCAGGGCGCCCACGGCCTGTATGGATATCTGCAGGCGGTTCAGGGCTATCTGGCTCCACCGGTTTTCGTCGTGTTCTTCTTCGGGGTGTTCTGGAAGCGGCTCAATGCACAGGGCTGCCTCTACGCCATGGTCGTGGGCTTCATTCTCGGCATCTTCCGCATGCTGGTCGACACACCGGTGACGATGAAGCTCAAGGGGTTTGAGGGCGGATATACGCAGGGGTCGTTCCTGTGGATCGTCAACAACATCAACTTCCAGTACTTCAGCATCATCATCACGGCGGTGTCGGCGGTGGTGATGATTGCAGTGAGTTACGTGACCGCGGCGCCGGACTATCAGCGGATCAGGGGGCTCACTTACGGGACGTCCACTGATGAAGATCGTGCCCGCACCGCCGCGAGCTGGCACTGGAGCGACGTAGTGGCCTCGTGCGCGGTTCTGGCCTTCATCATCGGGGCGTATCTGTACTTCAGGGGGTAGCTTCACTCCGCCTTGGGCACGATGTCGGTTTGCAGGGCCGGATCGGCGGCCGGCACATACGTCGTCGGCAGGCCCAGTTCATGCCGCACGATGTTGCAGCCCTGGGCAATGGCAGTGGCCTTGTAGAAGGCGATATCCCGGTTGCAGCCCTGGCGCCCGAACCCGCAATCGCTGCTGATGATCAGGCGGTCGGGCGATAGCACCTTCAGCGCCTTTCGGATCTCGCCGGCCACATCCTCCGGTCGATCCGCCTGAAGCGTGCGATGGCTCACTGCGCCGATCGCGATCTTCTTGCTTGGGTTGCCCTTCAACCGCTCAAACAAAGGCAGAGCGGCCTGGTTATTGTCCTTCGTCTCGATCGTCCAGACGTCGCCCCGGCATTCGTTCAGGTATAGATCGATCGACGCGGCATAGCTGGTGTCCTCCATGACGCGCTGCATGTTCGGGTTGCCCCAGCAGGTGTGGATCCAGATCTCCACATCATCGAGGCCCTGGACCTCACGGTTGTAGGCCTCGACCATGAACTTCACCTCGCTGTGATCCTTGCCGAAGGAGTTGGCCATGAAATGGAGCGTGGGCTCTTCGATCTGGATGCACGTGCAGCCGGCATCGCGCAAGGCCCGCAGTTCGGTATTCATCGCGACGGCCATATCCCAGACGAGTTCGCGTTTGTCCGTGTACCTTGGGGTATGGATGTCCAGGAATAGGGCCATCACCTGGGAACAGCAGGTTCCGAACCGTACCGGCCGGTGGGCCTTGGCCTGTGCCATTCGCCACAGTTTGGGGTAATCGAGCGGGCGATGCTCGATCTTGCCCACCACGCGTGGCCAGCGCCAGCCGGTGTAGATTTCGTTCAACAGTGTGCCGGGCGGGTACTTCAGCCAATTGGCCCGAGTAGACTCGGACTGGAGGTAGTCGCCTTCCAGCCCCGTCCACCGCTGGAGAGGATAGTGGTGCCATGACCGCCCGGCGAAGTCTTCGTCGATGTGGAAGTCGCCGTTGGTGAGGATGTCGAGGCCGGCCCGTTCCTGATCGCTGATCACGACGGCCAGGGCATCCTGGAACTTCTCACGAAAGCGCACATCCATCATGCACGTGTCGAGGGGCTTGCCCCACATGCTGACATCAAACCATCGTGGTCGGGGCCAGGAACCAGTGACGGTGCTCGGCAGGAGGGTTTCTGCGGTTACGGTCAGCATGTTCATATTCTCCGGGGTATGTCGAAACACCTCATCCACCGATCGCTCTGGCAGAAAGGATCGGGGACAGACAGACGTTCTGCGACCAGTACGACCCAGTAGTTTTGATGCGCAAGGCCCCTCAACTTCATGTCACGGATTCGAGAAAAACGCCGGCTACGGGCCGGTTTCCATGAGTCTCCCGAACAAGTCGCGATCAGGCGGAGTGCGAACGGAACATCGTTCCGCCACAAAGTCACCAGGCCGCTTCCTTGACGACCAGCGTCACGGCCTGCTGCCTGGCTCCCAGCTTCGTTGCGATGCCCTGCGGATTGCGGATCGCAATCGTTCCCTGAACGTCGAAGAGGCCCAGGCTTTCGGGCACCTCCTCCAGCACGGCGGCCGGTCGTTTGCGGTCGTCTTCGACGAGGCAGTCCACGAAATCAATTCCACCGAGCCGCTTGGTCAGTTCCGGCCGGAAGAGATGGAGCCAGATCGGCGCCCATTGGCCGGCGTACTGACTGTTGCGGGCGGCCGCCCGAACGGTGCAGTTGACGAATCTCACGCGGGCACGGTCGGCGGACTTGTCCTGCACCTTGATACCATAGCCCTCTGTGCCGGACACCTCGCAGTTGCGGAACTCGATCAGTCCTTTGGGACCGTTGTCAGCGACCTTGGCGACCCGGATGCCCGTGCCCCGGCGGCTCGTGACGCGGCAGTTTTCGAACAGGATCGAGATGTCTCCCGATTCCGCCGTCAGATGGGGCAGGAACACCTCGATGCCGTCGCCGTAGTTGTCGTCGAACCGGCAGTTGCGGAAGATCACATCTTTGACCCTCTGCTTGGGAGAGTCCGGTTCGATGTCGACGCCTGAGCAGGGCGGCGTTCCCCAGGTGTTCTTGAACATGCAGTTCTCGGCGAGCAGGTGGTCGATGCTGATGATACTGATGCCCTGACGATAGTGGTTGTCGCAGACGACGTCCTTGATGCGAATATCCTTGCAGTAGGGCTGTCGTGAGCCACCGTCGACGTAGATGCCGTCGCCGCCGCTGTCGCATATGGTCAGGCCGAGAATCTGGACGTCGGTGCAGCCTCGCAGGGCGATTCCCATGCGCCATTCGCTTTTCTCGTACTTGCCGAACCAGCGATCCCAGCCGAATTCCACCAGGACCTTCCCGACGATGTAGTCCTCCTTTTGCATGCGGAGGGTCGCGCCGTAACCGCGAAGGGTCAGGTGGGCGGCATCGGCTGCGGTGAACAGTGAATCACCTTTTCCGCGAAAGGCGCCTCGTTTGGCGGTGACCACCACGCCGTTCTCGAAGAACAGCTCCTGATCGCCGATGAGTCGGATAGGGCGGACAATCCAGTCGCGTGTCATGTTCGGAACGATCACGCGTTTGGCACCGGAGTTGATGGCGGCCTGAAGGGCCTCCGTGGCGTCGTCCTCGTCGAATCCCCACCAGGCGGCGTTGGCGACCTTTCTCTGGCCCGAGAGGACCTCTTTGACGGCCTCGGCGTTCTTGGTGTTGTCGAGGGTCTGGCCACGAACCGGCAGCGTGATCGACAGTCCGACGCCCAGCACAGTAGCTAGGATGGTTCGCATGGCAGTCCGGCTCCTGCAGGGGAGGTGTTGTGCACGTCACATCGCCGCCGACAGACGACGCGGCCGTCGGCAGTATAGAGGTCTGAAGCGTCATTCGGTAGCATGACGGGACATGCCCCGCGGGCACGACGAGCTGTCCTGATCTGCCTCGTGCATCCGGGGAGCCCTCATGCTACACTTGATGTTGAGTGGGGCGGTAGAAAGAGGGCAACCCGGGGAGGTGATATGACGGTTACCTTCAACATCCCGGAGAGGATCGAGCATCTTCTGCTCGATGACCGTCGTGACGTCAATCTGGCGGCCAAGGAGGCGACCCTGGTGGAGCTTTACCGCCAAGAGAAGATCTCGCACGGGGAACTGGCCTTGGCCCTCGACTTGTCCCGCCACGAGACCGATGCCGTGCTTAAGCGGCACGGTGTCTGTGAAGACCTGATCACTCCAGAAGAACTCCATGCTCAACTTACCAGCCTCAAGGGGCTTCTCGGCCGATGATCGTCGTTTCCGACACATCACCGCTGAACTACCTAGTGCAGTTTCAGTTTTTCTGTAGCAGCCCTTTGTAGGCGTCCGGCCAAGCACTGGTGAAGAGCGGGCAGGCCCCGTCACCCTAGCCGCATCGAGGTGCTACACATTTGATGAAACTGCTCTAGTGCTCATCCGTTGCGACCACGTGCTTCCGCAGCTCTTCGGCCGCGTTCTGACAGCCCCGGCGGTTATTCAGGAACTGCTGCACCCGTTATCGCCCGCCGCTGTACGAGCTTGGGCCGAATGGCCTCCCTCCTGGTTGGAGGTGCAATCGCCGAGCTTCGTCGATCCGACGATCAGACTCGGACCGGGAGAGACACAAGCCATCAGCTTGGCTCGCGACGTGAAGGCCAATCTCGTCCTCATCGACGAGCGCAAGGCGACACGTGTTGCGCTCGGAATGGGCTTCCTGGTCACGGGCACCCTGGGTGTTCTGATTGCTGCCTCGCAGAAGGGCCTGATTCGACTGTCCGAGGCCTTGGACGCACTGCCGGCCACCTTTCGCGCCTCCGAATCCCTACTGCGCGAACTCAGAGGAAGAACAGACTAGGCATCGCTTGGCATTGCGCGAAATGCCATGATCGATCCTCCCGGATGAGGCATGAAGCCCTGGGGCGCGTCGACCCTTTCCCGGTGAAAGGGGTGGAAGAGTCGACGCGCCTCGGCGGGCATTGGGTTACAGGGTCCAACCGTCCCGATACTGTCTTCGGACAAAGGCATTGGCGTCCTTGTCGTTGGTCACTTCCATCTTCTCGCCGTCCCAGAGGAGCCTGCGATCGGGGAATCGCACGGCCAGGTTACCCATGAGGACGGTCTCGGACAGCGGACCGGCGTAGTCGAAGTTCGAGGAGGCCGGCTTGCCACCCTTGCAGGCCCGAATCCAGTCCTTCTCGTGTCCGTCGACGGCCTTGGGGATGCGGTCGATAGTCTCGGACGGCGGCGGCACGTCCTTCATCTGCTTTTCGGGCAGCAGCTTGATGCCTCGCCCGAAGTTGCCGCATATCATCGCGCCCTTGTCGCCGAGGAAGAGCAGCCCACCGTCGTCGTCGCCCATCTTCACGTTCGGGTCGAGGTCATCCGGCCGCGGCGGCATCATGCCACCGTCCCACCAGGTGAGCTTCAGTTCGGGCATGCCTTCGCGTGCGGGGAATTTGTATCGCACGATCGTCGAGCGAGGGTAGTTCTCGTTCTTCGGCGGGGTCTTCTTCCACAATCCGGCCCAGTAGGTGGAGATGCAGCCTTCGACGCTGACCGGGTACTTGAGCTTGAGTGACCAGAAGGCCGCGTCGAGGATATGGCAGCCCAGGTCGCCGAGGGAGCCGGTGCCGAAATCCCACCAGGCCCGCCAGTTGCCGGGGTGATAGGTCGGATGGTAGGGACGCATGGGGGCCGGGCCGATCCAGAGGTCCCAGTCGAGGTCTGCGGGAACCGGCGGGGTTTCTTTGGGCCGTTCGACCTCAACACCCTGCGGCCACACGGGGCGATTGGTCCACGCGTGCAGTTCACGAACGGGACCGATCACGCCGGAGGATATCCACTCGCACACCTTGCGGATGTCGTCGCCGGAATGTCCCTGGTTGCCCATCTGGGTGACGACCTTGTGTTCTCTCGCGGCTTCGGTGAGTACGCGGGCTTCACGGACGTCGTAAGTCAGCGGCTTCTGGACGTAGACATGCAACCCCCGCTTGATGGCGTTCAGGGCGACCACGGCGTGGGTGTGGTCGGGGGTGGCGATCACGACGGCGTCCAGGTTCTTCTCCTTGTCGAACATCTCCCGGAAGTCTTTGTAGCGTTTGGCCTTCGGGTATTTCAGGAACACCTTGGCGGCGTGGCGGAAATCGACGTCGCACAGGGCGACGATGTTCTCGCTGTCGCAACGGGAAAGGTTGCCGGAACCCATACCACCGACGCCCACGCCGGCAATATTCATCTTCTCGCCGGGTGCGAGCTGCCGCTGTCCTCCGAGGATGCGGCCGGGCAGAATGGTGAAGGTCGAGGCGACGCCGGCCATCGCCGCGGCTTGTCCCAGGAACGCCCTGCGACTGGGCAAATTGCCGGACGACTTCTTGCCGGACTGATGGGTGTTCATACCATGCTCCTTTCAAGAAAAGATTCTCTATGTGACACGAGGCCGTCGAGCACGTCAACGGGGCGTCCGGCTTTTCTCTGAGCTGCAAGGTGGTTATCCTCGCCCGAATGTCGCGATGGGCCGATTCTGACTCTCCAATCGCGACGCTATTCAGGAGATCGTTCGTGAGAAGGGCAACAAGGACTGCAAGGGACAGGGATGCATGCGATCGGGTCGGCGGCGTGCGATGGATCGCGTTCTTGTGCGCGGCCTCGCTCCTGCCGGTCGCTGGTGCCAGGGCAGCGGAACCTGCGGGTGATCCGGCAGCACGACTGGCAACGGAGATTTCGAAACAGGTGGAAGAGCGGACCAGCGTCATGCCCCAGGGGCGCTCTTCGGCGGTGTCCGTGGAGGCCTTCGGGCGGCTGGTCACCACGGCCTCATGGCAGGAGCGATGGCCGGACGAGAAGGGATCGATGCAGACCCGTGCGGTGACCGCTGAGGTTTGGACGGCCGCCATTCAGGCAGCCCTGGATAAGCACCGGGCCGTGTTTCTGCCACAGCGGGCGAAGCCCTATTACATCGATGGGCCGATCGTGCTCCGCAGCGGCACTCGCATCGTGGCCGATCCGCAGGCGGAGATCCGACTGAAGCCCCACACGAACACGTGCATGGTGCGCAATGAGAACATCGTCTGCGGACATAACGCGCCCGTGCCGACCCGCCCGGCGCCCGATACGCAGATCGCGATCGAGGGTGGCATCTGGACGACGCTGGCAACGAGCCATGCGGAGTGGAACGGCAACACGATCGGTCGCATCAACCCCCGCGACGATGTTCCGTTCACTCATGGCGTGATCCTCCTGAGCCACGTCAGCGGTGTGCGGGTGAGCCACGTCACGATCAAGGAGAGCCGCTGCTTCGGCGTTCACCTGACATACTGCTCTGACTTCCTTGTCGAAGACATCACCTTCGTGAATCACGGTCGCGATGGGGTTCACGTCAACGGACCCAGTCATTACGGGGTGATCCGCCAGGTTCGGGGCATCACCTACGACGACCTCATCGCCCTGAACGCATGGGAGTGGCGGAACTACACGCCCACCTTCGGACCGATTCACCATGTACTGGTCGAAGGCGTGCTCGGCAGCTTCCGGCCGGACGGCGCATCGGAGGTTCGATTGCTGCCCGGCACCAAGACCTTCCCCGACGGTCGGAAGCTCGACTGTTCCATTCATGATTGTGTCTTTCGCGACCTGACCGACATCTACACCTTCAAGGTCTACGATCAGCCGAATCTCGAGCTGGGCCGGGCCAATGACTTCTGCGATCCCATCGGCAGTGCGGTTCGGCTGTTCTTCCGCAACCTGACGTACCATCGACCCGGGCGGTTTCACATCGGTGTGAACGTCGAGGGACTGAGCGTGGGTGATGTTCGATTGGAGTTCGACCCGACAGAGGGCCCCCAGGCATCGTTCAAGCTGATTGAGATCGGCCCGCAGTCGGCTACGTACAAGCATGATCCGAGCGACCCGACGACGTGGGTCGAGATCTTCTCGCCGGACAAGGACTGCACCGTGCGAAACCTGAGGCTGACGAATGTGTCCTGTCTCAAGGGCGGGCAGGTAGTGGCTCTTGCCAATCCCATGCAGACGCTCGTTCGTGTGATTCAACAGGCGGTGAATACGGACTATCCCAAGACAACGCCGCGCGGTGGTGTGGGGAAGGGGATTCTGTTGAAGTAGCGTTTGTCGCCAACGGCAACATGCGGGTTCCTCATGCAGTCCTGAGGCTGCCGACAGGTGATTTCGGGGGGTCTGCGGGCGAGTGCACGGTTGCCTTGCTGATGCTGGAAACCTAGAATGCATCCTTGGGTTCCCGAACGATCTTGGAGCAGCGCGGGCTCGGTATCGCAGCGGATCTATTTCGATGACAACTCCCGTTTCGGCTGGGAATGAAGAGGGAGGTAGACCTCATATGCCCATGACCCTACGCGCCGGAAGTCGTGTACTCTGCCTTCTGCTGGCAAGCCTCGTCGGCGGTTGCCGGAAAGAGGCCCCGAAAGCCCCTCCGGCCACACCACCTGAGGTCATGATCAGCAGACCTCTTCAGCGGATGGTGACGGACTGTATCGACGCCACGGGAACGACTTCGGCGCTCGAGTCGGTTGATATTCGGGCCAGGGTAACCGGCTGGCTCTTGAGCATGAACTATACGCCTCGGGCCAAGGTGACGAAGGATCAACTGCTGTTCGTCATCGACCCCAAGCCGTTCCAGGCAAAGTTGGATCAGGCCAAGGCCGATCTGGTGCGAAGCAAGGCGACGCTGGCTCTGGCCGACTTTGAGGCCAAGCGTATGAAAGGGCTTCGCGAACAAGAAGTGGCGGCCGACGTCGAATACGCACAGAAGGCGGCGGCGTTGGAGCAGGCCAAGGCGAACGTTGCGGCCAACGAGGCCGCGGTGGCTCAGGCTCAGTTGAACCTGGACTACACGCAAGTGCAGAGTCCGATCGCCGGAACGGTCAGCCGCAACCTCGTGGACGTCGGCAACTTGGTGGGTGCGGGGGACTATACGCTGCTGACGACGGTCGTCAACGAGGAGACCGTCTATGCCTATTTCGATTTGAGCGAGCTCGATCTGATCGCGGTGGTTCGCACGCGAGACAGCAGGGCCGGCAGTCAGCCGGTGAACCAGAAGATCGATTTCCCGGTTTTCCTGGCTCTGGCGGACGAAACCGGCTATCCCCACCAGGGGCGACTCGATTTCGTCGAGACCACCGTGGACTCCCGCACCGGGACGATTCGTGCCCGCGGCGTCTTTCCGAATCCCCGGGGGATCATTCTGCCCGGCATGTTCGTGAGGATTCGTTTGCCCATCAGCCAGCCGAAAATGGCCTTGATGGTTACGGAGCGGGCAATGGGCGTGGACCAGGGGCAACACTACGTACTCATCGTCAACGACCAGAAACTGGTCGAGCCTCGACGCGTCAAGGTGGGGCAAATTGAGGGCGGATTACGCGTTATACAGGAGGGCCTCAGCCCGACCGACTGGGTAATCGTCAGCGGCCTGCAGCGTGCCCGTCCGGGGTTCACCGTATCTCCGCAACAGGTGCCGATGGAGACGGCCATGGGGGTGGCCACCCGTCCCGTATCTGCCGCATCCAAGCCAACCACCGGGTCCCAATCGCCGGCTCGTTCAGGGCATTGATGGAGGTTTACGGTGATATCCCGATTCTTCATTGACCGCCCGATCTTCGCCGCTGTCCTCTCGATTGTCATTACGATCGCAGGGGGCACGGCCCTCGTTACGCTTCCGATTGCGCAGTATCCGGAAATCACGCCTCCCACGGTGCAGGTGTTCTGCACGTATCCGGGTGCCAACGCGAAGGTGGTTGCGGATACCGTGGCCGCCCCCATCGAGCAGCAGGTTAACGGCGTCGAGAACATGCTGTACATGTCGTCTCAGTGCACGAACGATGGGGCCTACAACCTGACGGTGACGTTCGAACTGGGCACCGACCTGGATATGGCCCAGGTGCTGGTTCAGAATCGCGTTTCGATGGCCATGCCGACACTGCCCGATGTCGTGAAAACCACGGGCGTGACCACGAAGAAGAAGTCGCCCAACATCATGCTGGTGGTCAACCTCTTCTCCCCAAACGGTCTCTACGATCAGCTCTATCTGAGCAACTATGCGACGATCCAGATCAAGGATGAAGTGGCCCGGCTCAAGGGGGTCGGAGATGTTTCGTTTCTCGGTCAGCAGGACTACAGCATGCGGGCCTGGCTGAATCCGGAGCGGCTCGCCTCGCGCGAAATGACGGCCAGCGACGTGGTCAATGCCCTGAAAGAGCAGAATGTCCAGGTTGCCGCCGGCCAGATCGGTCAGCCCCCCGTCCCCCAGGGTCAGGACTTCCAGTACATTCTGAGCACGCAGGGCCGTCTGGTTCAGGCCAATGAATTCGGGGACATCATCGTGAAGACCGGCCGGGACGGTCGGATCACGCGGATGCGCGATGTCGCCCGATTGGAGCTCGGGGCCAAGAGCCAGGACCAGAGCTGCTGGCTCGATGGTCAGCCCAGCGTGGGACTGGCCGTGTTTCAGCTTCCGGGTTCCAATGCCCTTCAGACGGCCGACAGGGTCCGGCAGAAGATGGAATCTCTCAAGAAGCGGTTTCCCGCCGGGCTCGACTACCGAATCGTCTATGACACCACTCCCTTCATTCGCGAGTCCATTGTCGAGGTCGTCAAGGCATTGCGGGATGCGTTCATCCTGGTCGCCATCGTCGTGCTCGTCTTCCTTCAGAACTGGCGATCGACGCTGATTCCGCTGATTGCGGTGCCCGTCTCGTTGATCGGAACTTTCGCCGTGATGGCCGTGGCGGGGTTCACGCTCAACAACCTGTCTCTGTTCGGCCTGGTACTGGCGATCGGTATTGTGGTCGACGACGCCATTGTCGTCGTCGAGAACGTGGAGCGATGGATCGAGCACGGCATGTCGCCGCGCGACGCGGCCTACAAGTCGATGGAAGAGGTAA
The DNA here is from genome assembly GCA_964446835.1 of uncultured Planctomycetales bacterium. Lineage (GTDB taxonomy): Bacteria > Planctomycetota > Phycisphaerae > UBA1845 > JAFGLZ01 > CAYUQT01. The sequence goes on from CAYUQT010000019.1 coordinate 23,909, forward strand.
CCGTTGCGGTTATCGCTATCGCCTTCGGCCTCAGTGCGGTGTTCATTCCCACAGCGTTCATCTCCGGCATGACGGGGCAGTTCTTCCGCCAGTTCGCCCTGACCATTGCGACCTCAACGCTCATCTCGGCGTTCAACTCCCTGACGCTCAGTCCGGCCCTGGCGGCGCTACTGCTCAAGCCGCGAGAGCAGCAGCGAGACATCCTCACCCGGGTCATGAACGTCACGCTCGGCTGGTTCTTCAAGGGCTTCAACAGATGTTTTGAAGGGTTGACGGCCGGCTATGGCTTTACGATTCGGCAGGTTATTCGCGGGTCGGTGGTGGCCTTGCTGGCGTTTGGCGGACTGCTCTATGCCACCTATCACGGGCTGGTCACGGTGCCGACCGGCTTCATTCCCTCGCAGGACAAGGGGTATCTGATCGTCAACGTGCAGTTGCCCGACTCGGCGTCGTTGGAGCGGACGCAGGAAGTGATGAGGCGGATCGATGGGATGGCGCGGCAGGTCGACGGCATCAAGCATACGGTGAGCATTGCCGGACAGTCGTTCCTCCTGAACGCGAACGGTTCGAACTTCGGCTCGATGTTCGTGATCCTCGACGAATTCGAACATCGTCACGATCCCAAGTTGTCCGCCGACGCGATCGCCGCCCGCCTGCGAGCGGCGTACTACAAGGCGGTCCCTGAGGCCTACATCGGCGTGTTCGGCGCCCCTCCCGTCGACGGTCTGGGCACGGCAGGCGGGTTCAAAATCATGGTCGAAGACCGGGGAGACACCGGTCTGGCGGCCCTGCAGGCGCAGACCGACAATCTGGCTGCCAAGGCCAATCAGACCTCCGGCTTCGTCGGTGTCTTCACGATGTTTCGGGCCAACACGCCTCAGCTCTACGTGGACGTGGATCGAACCAAGTGCAAGTCCCTTGAGGTTCCACTGACCGACGTGTTCAACACGCTCCAGGTATACCTGGGCGGCTACTACGTGAATGATTTCAACGAGTTCGGCCGGACGTGGCAGGTCAATCTTCAGGCCGACTCACAGTTCCGGATCACCGCGAAGGATGTTCAGCAGCTCAAGGTCCGCAACTATCGGGGGGAGATGATTCCGATCGGCACCCTGGCGACGGTGAAGGACATCAGCGGTCCGGTCATGATCACCCGATACAACATGTATCCCTCGGCAGCCATCAACGGCGGAACGACGTCCGACCTCAGCTCGGGTCAGATGATTTCGATGCTGGACGAACTCTCCGCCCGCGAGCTTCCACCGTCGATGTCTACGGAATGGACCGAGCTGACCTACATGCAGATCTTGGCCGGGAACACGGCGATGTTCATCTTCCCCTTGTGCGTGCTCTTCGTCTTTCTGACACACTCGGCGGAGTATGAGAGTTGGCTGCTGCCCCTGGCGATCATCCTGATTGCGCCCCTGAGCATCTCGTTCGCGCTGCTCGGAGTGACGTCGTACGGACTGGACAACAACATTTTCGTGCAGATCGGCTTTGTGGTTCTCATCGGATTGGCGTGCAAGAACGCCGTATTGATCGTGGAATTCGCCAAACAGCAGAAGGAGCACGGTCTGCCGCGTGCACAGGCGGCGGCCGAGGCGTCACGGCTTCGGTTGCGGCCGATTCTGATGACGTCGTTTGCTTTCATCCTCGGCGTCGTTCCGCTGGCTACGGCGAGCGGTGCGGGGGCCGAAATGCGTCGGACGCTGGGCATTGCCGTTCTGTCGGGCATGCTGGGCGTAACGATCTGCGGCTTGTTTCTGACGCCGGTGTTCTACAACGTTCTCCAGGGCATTTCCGACTGGAGGCAATCCCGCAAGGCGCCAACAGAGTCGGAGAAGTCGACCCATTGAGGCCGCGATCCGAGGTCACGCATCGTGCGCCGGGTCGCTTTTCGTTTCGATGGCGGGAGACCGATCATGAGCTCAATCCACGGGGACGCGATTCGCACCGGATTCAGCCCGGCCATTCTGGCGGAGGCCATTCGGGATAACCTTTCCTACGTTCTGGGGCGCCCGCCGTTGATCGCGACGCGAAACGACTGGTACATGGCGTTGGCCTACACGATACGAGACCGCCTTCTCCAGCGATGGATCCAGACGCTGCACACCATTGCGAGGAAGGACGTCAAGGTGGTCAGCTACCTGTCGGCGGAGTTCCTGATGGGGCCCCATCTCGGCAACAACCTGATCAACCTGGGCATCTACGAGGAGGTGCGACAGGCGGTCGAGCACCTGGGGCAGAATCTCGACGATCTTCTCCGCCAGGAGGAAGAGCCCGGGTTGGGCAACGGTGGGCTGGGCAGACTGGCGGCATGCTATATGGATTCGCTGGCCACGCTCGAGATTCCGGCCATCGGGTACGGGATTCGGTATGAGTTCGGGATCTTCGACCAGGAAATCCGAGACGGGTGGCAGGTGGAGGTTACGGACAAGTGGTTGCGATACGGGAATCCCTGGGAGATCGCCCATCCGGAGATCAGCTATGTCGTGGGGCTCGGCGGACGCACGGAGTCCTGGTACGACGAGCAGGGTCGGTTCCGCGTGCGGTGGATTCCGCACCGGGTCGTCAGAGGCATTGCGTATGACACGCCGGTTCTGGGTTTTCGCGTGAACACGACGAATCTGCTTCGTCTCTGGAAGGCGGAGGCCTGCGAGTCCTTCGATTTTCAGGCGTTCAACCTGGGCGACTACTACCGGGCCGTCGATGAGAAGGTCTTTTCTGAGAACATCACGAAGGTTCTGTATCCAAACGACGAGCCGCTTCAGGGCAAACAGCTTCGTTTGGAGCAGCAATACTTCTTCGTATCGTGCTCTCTACGCAACATGATCGACATTCATCTGAGAGTGGGTAACCCTCTGGAGGCCTTTCACGAGCTGTTTGCCGTTCAGCTGAACGACACGCATCCTTCGATCGCGGTGGCCGAGCTGATGCGGCTGCTCGTGGACGAGCATTCGATGGATTGGGATCAGGCCTGGGACGTTACGCAGAAGACCTTTGCCTATACGAACCACACATTGCTACCGGAGGCGTTGGAGAAGTGGCCGCTGCCGCTGTTTGCCTCGATCCTGCCCAGGCACCTGGAGATCATCTACGAGATCAACCGACGGTTTCTGGACGAGGTTCGGGTTCGATACCCCGGCGACGACGCGAGACTCTCCCGGATGTCGCTCATCGATGAGACGGGTCCTCGATACGTACGCATGGCACATCTGGCCAGTGTGGGCAGCCATGCGATCAACGGCGTGGCGGCCCTGCACACCGAGTTGCTCAAGGAGGGGGTGCTTCGCGATTTTCATGACCTGATGCCCGAGAAGTTCCTCAATGTGACCAACGGTGTGACGCCTCGGCGTTGGATGGCCCTGAGCAATCCGAGACTCACGGCGGCGATCACGCGAAAGATCGGGGAGGAATGGCTGATTCGTTCAGAGGAAGAACTCCGGAAGCTGGAGGCTTGCGCCGGAGATTCCGGTTTTCAGGACGAATGGCGCCGGATCAGCCGTGCGAGCAAGTGCGATCTGGCATCGATCATCAAGGATCGCACGGGCGTTATCGTGGACCCGGATTCCCTGTTCGACATTCAGGTCAAACGCATTCATGAGTACAAGCGGCAACATCTGAACATCCTTCACGTGATCGCTCTGTACCATCGCCTGAAGCGGGGAGCGGCCGATACCGTACCGCCTCGAACGGTGATCTTCGGCGGAAAGGCGGCACCGGGTTACTACACGGCCAAGCTGATCATCAAGCTGATCAACTCGGTGGCGGACGTCGTCAACAGCGACACGGCCCTGAACGGGCGGCTCAAGGTGGTGTTCTTTCCCGACTTCAACGTGAAGAACGGCCAGCACATCTACCCGGCGGCCGACCTGTCCGAGCAGATATCCACGGCCGGCAAGGAGGCTTCGGGCACGGGCAACATGAAGTTTTCGATGAATGGTGCTCTGACGATCGGCACCCTGGATGGGGCGAACGTTGAGATCCGGCAGGCGGTCGGCGCCGAGAACTTCTTCCTGTTCGGTCTGTCGGCCGAAGAGGTGGAAGAACTCAAGACGAGGGGCTACCACCCCATCGACTACTACAATTCGAATGCCGAGTTGAAAGAGGCCATCGATGCGATCGGTTCAGGCGAGTTTTCCCGCGGGGATACCGGCCTGTTCAAGCCTCTGGTCGATTCGCTGCTCTATCGCGACGATTACATGCTGTTCGCCGATTTCGCCTCGTATCTCAACAGCCAGGACCTGGTGAACCGGGCGTTCCAGGATCCGGCCCACTGGACGCGGATGTCCATCCTGAACGTGGCCCGGATGGGACGGTTCTCGTCGGACCGTTCGATACGGGAGTACGCCGAGGGGATCTGGCAGGTGAACCCGGTTGCGGTGGAGATGCCGTGAGGCGGGGCGTCGGCCGCAGTGGCCGGACTTCGGGAGAAAGGCACGCGTGAGCGAGGCGTATCCGGACAGTATTCGACGGGTGTTCCTGGAAGGGTTCGTCGCAAGGGACGTTGCCGAACCCCTCGTCTCGTTCGATCAGACGGCGGATGCCGCAAGCGTTAGACGCCTCATGGACGAACGGGGCTTCGACGTCGTCGGCCTGAGAGACGGTGGATTGGTCGCCGGCTATGTGTTGGGAGAGAACCTTGTCGAAGGTCCTTGCGGGGTGCAACTCTGCCCGATCGATCCGCAGTGTGTCCTGGAAGACACGGCCTCGCTCTCGGAGGTGATCCGGCGGTTGAGCGAGCATCCGAGGGTCTTCGTCAGGTGTCTGGGTGTGGTGTCGGGCATTGTGACCCGGGACGATCTGGAAAAGCCGCCGGTGCGGATGTGGTTGTTCGGACTGGTCACGCTGATCGAGATGGTGTACACGCGGGCGATCCGGCGTCGCTTCCCCGGCGAGGAGTGGACGGCCCTTCTTCCCGAGGGCCGAATCGAGAAGGCCCGGGCGATTCAGGAAGAGCGGCAGAGAAGGCAGCAGGCCCGGCCGCTTCTGGACTGCCTTCAGATTGCCGACAAGGGCCTGATCACTCTCAAAGACGAAGAGCTTTTCCGGCTGGTGGGGTATATCTCGAAAACCAGGGGGCAGCGGACGATCAAGGAGCTGGAGTCACTGCGAAACAATCTGGCTCATTCTCAGGACATCGTGTCGTACGATTGGGAGGCGATCGTCAAACTGGCGGAGAACCTCGAGCGGATCGTCGAGATCGCGGGCCGAAGGAAATCGCAGTGGGTTCCCATTCAGGTGAAAGAGGCTGCCACCGACGGCGAGGGGGCCGGGACGCCGTCGTAACCGGGACCGTTTCCGGTCGCGGATACTACAGTACGATATCCTCTCCGAGATCGGGCAGGGCCGGCTTCAATCGGTGTTCCTGCTGAATGAGCTTGGCCAGTTGCTTCCTGGGGCCGTCTTCACCGTGAGTCACGATGACGCGCGGTCTTGAGGGGGCGACGATCCGGAACCAGTTCAACAGATCCGTCTGACCGGCGTGTGCACTGAATCCGCCGAGGGTGTGGATCTTGGCCTTGACGGCGATCTTCTCGCCATGGATCGTTACGTGCTTCTCGCCCTCGACCAGGCGGCGTCCCAGGGAGCCATAGGCCTGGTAGCCCACGATGATGACGTGTGTTTCGGGTTTCCAGAGGTTCTGCTTCAGGTGGTGCAGGATCCTGCCTGCATTGCACATGCCCGCACCTGCCATGACAAGACACGGTCCGGGGCAGTTGTTGATGGCCTTCGATTCATCGGCCGTTTCGGTGGCCTTGAGTGATTTGAGGTCTTCCCGGACAGGCCGGTCGCTCATGTACCGTCGCATCTCGTCGTCGAACAGGTCGACATGACGAGCGTAGATCTTGGTGGCCTCGATGGCCATCGGGCTGTCGAGGAAGATGGGGAAGGGTTTGACCTTGGTGTTTCGAAACATCCAGCTCAGGATCATGCAGAGGAGTTGGGCGCGGCCGACGGCAAATGTGGGCACCAGAACCTTGCCGCCGCGGCGGACGGTGTCCATGACGATCTCAATGAATTCCTTGGCCGTCTCACGAAACGGCCGGTGGTTGTGGTCGCCATAGGTGGATTCGACAAACACCATGTCGGCCTTCTGGAAGGGTTCATAGTCCTTCAGGATCGGCGCTCCCTTGGGGCCCAAATCGCCTGAAAAGACCACAGACTTGCTGCGTCCGTCTTCCTCGATGGTCAATCGAATGCTGGCCGAGCCGAGCATGTGGCCTGCTTCGACCCAACATGCAGAGATGCCCGGTGCTACGGTCACCGATTCCTGATACTTGGCTGCCTTGAACTGCCGGATGATCTTCTCGGCATCGTCCGGGGTGTACAGGGGATCGATGGGCGGTTCGCCGGCCCGCTCCCGCTTGCGATTGCTGCGCTCGTTGTCCTGGAGCTGAAGCCTCGCGGAATCTCGCAGGATCAGCGCCGTCATGTCCAGGGTGGCCGGGGTGGCATAGACACGGCCGGCGTAGTTCAGCCGGGCCAGCAGCGGGAGCCGTCCGGTGTGATCGAGGTGGCCGTGGGTGAGGACGACGGCATCGAGTTTTCCGGCGCGAGCACCAGCCGGCGGACGGTTCTTGGCCTCGGCCTTTCGACCGCCCTGGAACATGCCACAATCGACGAGGACTTGAGCGGTCTCCGTTTCGACGAGATAGGCCGAACCGGTAACTTCACCCCCTGCGGCTCCGACGACTCTGATCTTCATAGTGCCTCCGTATCGTGTTTGTCTGACAGATCCTGTCTGGTCGTATCCCTGTTCATCCGGACAAACCGGTGTGCAACCGTGGCGTGTCTGCCAGGAGAGCGAAATGGAATGCCGATCTTTCTGCAACGCCTCGCCGACGTCATAATGAACCCTTATCATATGCAAACCGAGGGAGACGTCGCAACCCGCGGAGGCGGCTCGCACCGCGGCGGGCAAATGGGAGAACCACATGAGTTCAACCGTTCAACGCGTTGAGATCGCTCGTCTGGGTGACGCGAAATTTCAGTCGCCGCTTCGCCGGTCCACCACTCCGGGTGACGGCTCTCCGAAGTTCGTCGATGAGGACTGCCTGGTTCGCTCGATTATGGAAGTGATCGCTGACATTCCGCCTTCTGAGGAGTTGCTGTTTGAGAAGGCGGGACCGCGAGAGCGCATCTTCTTCGACCCTGCCAAGACCCGGGCGGCAATTGTGACGTGCGGCGGCTTGTCTCCGGGGTTGAACAATGTCATCCGATCCGCCTTTCTCGAACTCAAGATGAATTACGGCGTGGAGGAGGTTCTCGGGATCCGCCACGGGTACCAGGGGTTGAATCCCGAGGTTGGTGCTCCGCCGGTTCCGCTCAGCCCGGAATTCGTCGAGGGGATTCATCGAGAGGGCGGTACGATTCTCGGCTCTTCCCGGGGTGGTCAGGAGGCTCGGATCGTCGTGGACTTTCTGACAAGCCGGGGGATCAACATTCTGCTCTGCGTCGGAGGCGACGGTACGCAGCGGGGTGCCCATGCCATCTGCGAGGAGGTTCAACGGCGCGGTCTTCCGATTGCCGTGGTCGGCATCCCCAAGACCATCGACAACGACGTGGCCTTCTGCGATCGCACGTTCGGTTTCACCACGGCCGTTGCGGCAGCCCAGGAGGTCATCAACTGTGCCCATGTGGAGGCGAAGGGCGCCGATAACGGGATCGGCCTGATCAAGCTCATGGGCCGGGATGCGGGGTTCATCGCCGCCGCGGCCACGCTGGCCAGCCAGGAGGTCAACTTCACGCTGATCCCCGAACTTCCCTTCTCTCTGGAGGGCGAACGGGGCTTTCTCGAAGCCCTCCGCCGGCGAATACAGGCACGCCACCATGCCGTCGTGGTGGTCGCCGAGGGTGCCGGCCAGGACCTTTTTGCGAAATCCGCCGGGGAGCGTGATGCGTCGGGCAACGTGAAGCACCAGGACATCGGCCCATATCTGAAACAGAAGATCGTCGATTACTTCAACTGTCACGGTCCGCGCGTTGAGTTGAAGTACATTGATCCCAGTTACATCATTCGGAGCGTCTCGGCCAATTGCGAGGATGATGTGTTGTGCGATCAGTTTGCGCGGCGTGCGGTCCATGCGGCCATGGCCGGCAAGACGGATGTGCTGATCGGGTGGATCCACGGTACATTCGTGCATGTTCCGCTGACGCTGGTTACCAGCCAGAAGCGTCGTGTCAACGTCGAAGGGGAACTTTGGGCCTCGGTACTCTCAACCACAGGGCAGTCCCGGGCGTTCATATGAGGCAGGGGACATTGGGGTCACCCTGATCGCCCTCGTCCGAACACCATAGACAGGCACAGGAGAGAACGTATGAGCCGAAAGCGGTCTGCGACACGGAAGCCCCCGTTGCGGGAACGTCCCACGCTCGATCAGTGGGAACAGTCGTGGCAGAAGCACTGGAGAGAGGTTGGATTCACGAGCTACGAGCTTCCGTCGAGCCGTGGCGGTGGTGGGGGTCCGGAGCGGGATTTCCTCACGCAGACCCGAACGCCTCGGGCCGAACTCGCCCGTCTCAAGCGGATCATGGCCGAGTTCGGGCGAGGCTTCATGCGACTGTTCAAGATCGGCCCGGCCGTCACAGTGTTCGGTTCGGCCCGGTTCAAAGAGGGGCACCCCTACTATTCGCTCGGCGTCGAGGTGGGGCGGGAGCTGGCATTGCGAGGCTTCAGCGTGCTGACGGGTGGCGGTCCCGGGATGATGGAGGCGGCCAACCGCGGCGCTCATGAAGCGGGTGGGAAGAGCTACGGTTTGAACATCGTCCTGCCTTTCGAGCAGGAGCCCAACCCTTATGTCGATGACACCATCAACTTCCACTATTTCTTCGCGCGGAAGGTCATGCTGGTCAAGTACTCGTGCGCGTTCATCATCATGCCGGGCGGGCTGGGCACCCTCGACGAGCTGTTCGAGGCGGCCACGCTGATTCAGTGCCGGAAGATCGGTCCGTTTCCGCTGGTTCTCATCGGGCACGACTTCTGGGGCAAGATGAGGGACTTCATGGTGAACATCGTGAAGGAAGGCGCCGTCTCAAGTGAGGAACTCGGTTTCGGTTGGACGACCGATTCGCCGAAGGAAGCGGTGGACGTAATCGTCCGCGCCTTGCCCCAGGCGGTACGAAGCCAGCTCAAGCCGATCGCCTGAGATCGGGCGGAGGGCTTCATACAGGGCGGTCATTTGGACGATGCGCTGCGCGCAAGGGTCTCCAATCGGTTTGCCAGGAAACCGGCCCACTTGTCGAGAGACTTCTCGGCGATCCCCCAGCGTGTCATCTGTTGGACTTCAATGCTCGATCCGAGGTGGAGGCCGACGAAGCCGTACTGTCGTTGACGGGTCACAGAGTCCCTGAATTCCACTTCGACACCGGCCTCGCCGAGGGCCAGGTTGCTGTTGGTGGCGGCCTTGTAGCCCGCCTCGATAACGAAGCTGCCGGGGATTACCCAGGAGGCCGTATTGGTCGTCCGGCTCGTCGGACGAAGTCGCGTGATGACGGCCCGCACGTCCAGCACGTTCGCGCCGGCTTCTGAGGTCAGGGGGTAACGATGCTTGAACGCATCGGCCAGCTTGGCCTCGAAGTGGTCGGTGAGCCGCTTCAGCTCGTCGGGGTCCACGGCCCGCAAGCCACCGTGGGGCTCGACAATCACCGTGACCTGTGCGATACGAACCTTCCGATAAGCGTTCCAGTGCACTGCCGGGCGAACGTATTCCAGATCCGGGCTGATCTCGCTGACTTTCTTGTAGTCGGTGTAGGGGGCCAGAAAGCCGGAATACTCGGGGCGGGCACAGCCGCCGGCGATGAAGCCCATCGCGGAGGCGAGCACGAACGCAAAAGGTCTTGAACCGGGCATTGTGCGGGTCATGTCGGTGGCCTCCTGACGCGTGGCCGGCCTGAAGGGCGACCAGATCCGATTCTGTCGCCTTGACCCAGATTACGGCGCGACCTTGCCGCCTTCAAGCTCGCTGTGGGTGGCCGTGGCCTTCGACAGGAAGCGATCCAGTTCACGGTACTGAAGCCACAGCTTCTGGTTCAGGGCGCTCAGCTCACCCAGTTCGCCGCGAGACCGAACGCGCCGAGCGTACGTCCGGAAGAGTTGTTCGATGGGTGCCGTCTTGAAGGTCTGGCCGACGGTCTTGGCCTCGCGGGCGAGATCCGCCCCGGAGATCGCGCCTCGAAGCCAGGCCTCCTTGAGTCGGTATGCCGGTTCGATTCCCCGGCCCACCTCATCGAGCAGCAACGCAAACCGCAGGTTGTCTGCCAGCCAGTCGAGGTTTGATTGGTGTCGGGGCGAGGCGGTGCGCTGCTTAGCGCGAGCGATCAGACCGATCGCCTCACGCAACTCAGTGAAGAGCGGCTGGCCCATCCGACCCCACGTCGGATCGTACGGGTAGAACTCGGGCGAAGCGAGAAACCCCAGCCCGTTCCCGCGCTCAAATCGTATCAGGAGCCGGGCCAGTTCCTCCGCCGCATCGGGGCCGTATTGAACGGTGCTGTATTGCCGATAGAACTCCGTGGCCGAAGGGGCTCGCAACGGGTCGGCAGCGGTCAGGGCGAAGGCTTCGAGCGTGGGGCGAACCTCCTCGGTTCGCCAGTGGATGCCGATGACGCCCGCCAGGCGATCCGCGTGGGCGGCCTTGACTTGGTCCATGACGGAAGACGCTCGGAGTTGGAGGTGCCAGAGCCAGGCATCGCCTTCGAGCCAGGGGATCGACCATACGGGTCGTCGTCGGGCGATGTCGGTCAGGACGGCCGCATGCCCCTCGGAACCCATGCCTGGGTTCAGGCAACTGAATGTGATATCCGCAGGCAGGGCCCGATCCAGACCGCGAAGGACCGGCGGAAGCTGCGGCCCGCCTCCCCAGCCGCCGATGACCAGACGCGTCTTGGGGGACCGCCGGCTCAGAACCTCATGAACCTGTCGGATATGCACCAACGACCACACACCGGTGAACACGTCATGTTCGTTCTTAGCCTCGGCGAAGGCTGGGCCGTCTTGTCGCATCATGGCCCCAAAGCGTCCACTGAGCTGTGGTTTACCGATGAACATGGAGTGCTCATGCAACCAGAGCCAGATGTAGTCGATGCCGGGATACTCCGTGAGGATGTCTTGCACGGCCGATTGGAGGATCTCGATATTGGCCGGGTGGGTCGGGTCCGGCAGGAAGGCCCCGCCGATGCGCGATTCCGGCGGCACGATCGAGGCCAGCTCGGGCGGGTGCACGCCGAATTCGAACCCCATGGCCATCTGGAGGCCTCGCGCATGGGCCATATTCAGGGCCTTCCGCATGAGGTCGTGGGCCTTGCGATACCGCTCTTCGTTGGTATGAGCGGTGACGGCGCAGGTCGCGCCGAAGGCCTCGGCCCCCGCCGGTAGCGTGAAGAGCCGATCGGTGCCGAAGGCGAAATCCTTCACGCGCAGGGGGCGGTATCCCCATCGGGCGGTCAGCGAGGTGTCGAAGCCCGCCTCCGGGATCACGTCGCGATACTGAAGGCGGATCATGGGTTCGACGTAGGGCGCGTAGCGTTCCGCCCCACCGGTGTAGCAGTGGAAACCCACGAAGTTCAGTTTGCGGGACGCCAGATCGTCGAGATAAGCACGATAGTCGTCCTCGTTCCAGGCACTGGGACCCGACAGGAAGTTATGCCAGGGCAGTGCGCCGCGGATCTGGAACGGCGATGGCCCCTCTGACGGTTGTGATGTGTTCGTGCTTCTGGATGTAGGGCTCGTGAGCTCCTCGGCAGCGGCCCATGAGGGGGCTGTAATCGCAGCGAGCAGCGAAGCGAGTGTCCATGCTCGGTATCGATTCATGAGGCCTCCTCTCGAAAGGATCCCTTCTCAGCGACACGCCATCATATCGTCTCTGCCGTCGGACCGCGTGATGGGAGGTGTGATGACGCTGAAGAAGTATTTCGCGGTTTCCGGGCAGCGTCATGTCCTGCGGCCGGTAGAATACGGCACACGAAAGCGGGACCCTTCTCATGGCGGCACCGGAGACACCGGCACATTCCAGCGGTTTGCTCCAACGGCTGGGGTTGTTCACGGCCACGATGGTGGTCATGGGCAACATGATCGGCTCGGGGATCTTCAAGAAGACCGCACCGATGGCGGCCGAGGTTCAGTCGGCAGGCCTGCTCCTGTTGTGCTGGGTGATTGCAGGGGCGATATCGCTGTTCGGCGCCATGTCCAACGCCGAGGCGGCCGGAATGATCGCCGACCCCGGCGGGCAGTACGCCTTCTTCAAGAAGATGTACGGCCGGCGGTTCGCGTATATCTTCGGCTGGTCGAGCTTCAGTGTGATGCAGTCAGCGTCTATCGCATCCATCGCCTATGTCTTCGGCGAATCGGCCAACGCCCTCATCCCGTTTCCGCGGTTGAGCGAGAGCTGGGAGAGCCTTTCGATACTCGGTGTGTTTCAGCCGTTTCAGAATTCAGGAGTAAAGGGCTTCACGATTGTCACGCTGCTGGGCATCACCGCGGCCAACTGCGCCGGGGTGGTGTATGGGGGGCTGATCGCCAACGTGTCGATGGCGCTGAAGCTGGCCGGCATCGCCGTGTTGGTGATGCTCGGCCTGTGCTGGGGCGGGGGCACTTACGGGAACCTGTTGCCGGTTCTGGCCAAGCCTGGTGTGCAGTACGGTTCGTCTTTGGGTCTGTTCGGTGCGATGTTTGCGGCCATGCTGGGGGCATTCTGGGCCTATGACGGCTGGAGTAACGTCATCTGTCTGGGCGGCGAGGTTCGACGACCGCAGCGAAACATCCCGTTGGCGTTGGGGATCGGGGTCGGCGGGGTGGTGGTGATCTACCTATTGGTCAACCTGGCCTACTTGCACGTCATGCCGGTGGACGAAATCCGGGGGCTGGCTGGCGCCGAGAACCGGATCATCGGCGTCGAGGTGATGCGCAAGGCCTATGGGGACGGTGCCGCCCGATTTGTGGCTGTTCTGATCCTGCTCTCGACGTTCGGCTCGACCAATTGCCAGCTCATGCCGCCGTCTCGCATGTACTTCTCGATGGCGCGCGACGGCCTGTTCTTCCGGGCCGCCTCGCGGTGTCATCCGATCCGTCGTACCCCCTCGACCTCGCTGGTGATGCAGGGCATCTGGGCCTCGCTGCTGGTGCTGACCGGCACATTCGACCAACTGACCGACATGGTGATCTTCGCGTCGTTCATCTTCTATGGGGCCAGTGCGCTGGGGATCTTCGTGTTGCGGCGCACTATGAAAGACCATCCGCGCCCCTACCGAGTGCCCGGCTATCCGGTAGTGCCGGCGGTGTTCGTGCTGTTCTGCTTCACCCTCGTGCTGGTCACCATCGTCCAGCGTCCGCGGGACGCCGGTATCGGGCTCGTTCTGATCGGTCTGGGCGTGCCTTTCTATCTGTATTGGAATCGATTCGGCTCGCGTGACACGACCGTTGAATCCAAATGATGTCGATGCCCGTTGCCCAATGCGGCTTGGCTTGAAGAGATTCGGAATTGCAGCGATGATGCATGGGTACGTCCCGGCAAGGCGTGTCGATCGGGGCGGATCACAAGGAGCGGTGCACCATGGGAATGGGGTGTTTAGGGCGACGGGGGCTTCTTCGAGGTGCGGTGGCGAGCGTGGCGGGGACATTGTTGATGGGATGCCGGAAGACTCAGGCCGTCCCGGAGCGTCGGCTGCGCATCGAAGACCCGATTCACGGTGCCATTATGAACCGGCGGCAGGGACGCCTCACGGATGGAGGGTTGAAGATAGAGGTTCGCGGCCAGGCAGCCGGCCTGGAGGGCGTGGCGGTGAACGGTGTGCCGGCACGGCGGGAAGGCGACCGTTTCATCGCGGAAGTCGTCCTTCGCGAACCTCAGACGGATGTCGTTGCGACTGCGAAGAGTCCCTCGGGCATGTTGGAGCATCGCGTCCGGGTCGTCTGGGACCGGCACTCGTTCGCCCGGTACCGTTTCTCGATCGACGACAACAGCTTCTTTCTTCGCGACATCGCCCAGAAGAAATATGCCTCGCTCTTCGACTGCTTCTATTTGACCATGTTGCGCGATCTTCACACGCGGTACGGCACGAAGTTCGTGCTGAACATCTACTACAAGACGGAAGATGGTTTCGAGCTGCCCCAGTTTCCCGATCGATACAAAGGGCAGTGGCGGGATAATGCCGATTGGCTGAAGCTGGCCTTCCATGCGTGGACCAACGATCCGCCTCGTCCGTATCAGAACGCCACGCCGGAGCGTCTGATATCCGATCTGGACAAGGTGGCCGAACAGATCATCCGGTTTGCGGGTGAGAGCACCTACTCGCCGCCTACGGTGATCCACTATGCCATGGCACCTCACTCGGCCTTCAAGCCGCTGTACAGTCGCGGCGTTCGTGTGCTCAGCGGATTCTTCACCCGAAACAAGGGCGTGTACGACATCAACTACCTGATGGACGATGTCCGCAGCGAGTACCTGAGCCGTCATGATGCGCTGATGGATTTTGAGAGCGGCATCGCTTTTTCGCGCATCGACATCGTCTGCAACAACACGCCGGTCGATCGTGTGGTCCCGACGCTGGCACCGCTGGCCGCCGATCCGAACACGGCCGAGATCATGGACTTCTTCACGCATGAGCAGTACTTCTGGCCCTTCTACACCAACTACATCCGCGACCATCCACAGAGAGTTGAGGCCACCATTCGCTGGGCAACCGAGCAGGGATACAAACCCGTTTTCTATCATGAGGGGCTACTGGGAGCCCCGCTCTGATCCCCAACATGCGCTGATTTGACGGAAGAACGCCACCGAAAATCAAAGCATCTTGGGGCGGACATCATTTGCCTTGACCGCACAAATGCCGCCTTGCCGATCGGCCTTGCCGACCTACAATGCTCGTGAGATAGCTCCGGAGAACACACATGAACAACCTGCGAAGTGCGTGGATGGGACAGGGTGTGGGGCTGGTCCTGATTGCGGGCCTCTTCAGCATGCCGGGCACCGTGGCCGCCGAGGGCCAGAACGCGACGGGGGTCGCTGCCCTTGCGGGCTCTGCGCCGACGTGGTTCCGCACGGCCTATCGACGCGCCGTGATCGACATGCACATCCCCGACTGGGACCCGAACTTCCTCTCACAATTCAATCCGGATCAGTATGTGGATTGCCTGGTCAAATCGCGGGCGCAGTCGATCGTGTGCTATGCCCAGTCGCACGCGGGGCTCTTCAACTATCCGACGAAGGTCGGGCAGCCCCATGGCGGCCTGAAGGGTCGGAATGCCCTCGGCGAGGTCATCGAGCGGTGCCACAAGAATCACATCGCTGTTGTGATCTACACGAGCCTGATCTTCGACCGGTGGGCTGCCGACCATCACCCCGAGTGGCGGATGCGAACGCACGACGGCGCGATCTTCGGGGCGGGCGGGCGGCACGGCCTGTTGTGCCCGAATTCCCCCTATCGCGACTACGTCCGGCGATGGGTCGAGGAGATCTGCACCTCGTTTGACTTCGAGGGCATTCGTTTCGACATGACGTTCTGGCCGGGGGTATGCTACTGCCAGTACTGCAAGAAGCGATTCTCCGACGAGGTGGGTGGCGACATCCCCAAGACCGTCAACTGGCTCGATGAGAAGTGGGTGGCCTTTCAGCGGCGGCGCGAGCAGTGGCTCGTCGATTTCGCCGCGGTGGCCACGGGCACCGTTCGAAGGCTCAAGCCGAGCGTCAGCGTCGAGCACCAGTCGTCGACGTATCCGCTGAACTGGCAATTCGGCGTTTCGGCCGACCTGACGCGGCAGAACGATTTCCTTCAGGGGGATTTTTACGGTGATTCGCTCCAGGGATCGTTCGTTCGGAAGCTGCTGGAGAACCTGACGCCGAATCGCCCCTTCGGATTTGAGACGAGCTTCTGTGTCGAGCTTCAGGATCACACGACGATGAAGTCGGAGCCGCTGCTGGAGACGAAGGCTTCGGCGGCCATGGCGGACAGCGCCGCGTTCATCTTCATCGACGCCATCGATCCCATCGGCACGGTCAACCCGAAGGTTCATGACCGCATGGGCCGCATCTTCGACCGGCTGATGCCGTACTACTCCCACCTGGGCGGGCGGCGCGTGGCCGATGTGGCCGTCTATTACAGCCTGGAATCGAAGTTCAACATGTCGGCGGGCTCCCGGCCGGTGTGGCAGGCGGACACCTCCGACGCCCACACCGAGAGTTCCATGCAGGTCGCCCGGCGGCTGATAGCCAACCACCTCCCCTTCGGCGTGCTGACGAAGTCATCGCTGGGCAGGTTGGCGGCGTACAAGGTGCTCATTCTGTCGAACGTGAACATGATGGATGAGGAGGAGGTCGCAGCCATTCGCGCCTGGGTGCGCGAGGGCGGAACGTTGTACGCCAGCGGCGGGACATCCGTAGTCGACAAGAGGGGCCGGCTTCAGAAGGACTTCATGCTGGCGGACGTATTGGGTGTCTCGCTGGTGAAGGCGGACTGGCAGAATCGGGTTCACTACATCGCCCCCACCTCTGACGGGCAGTCAAGCTTCGTTGACTACACGCCGAAGTATCCCGCCCTGACCCGCGGCTATGGGATGGATGTGAAGGCCCATGAGGGCACGACCGTGCTGGCGACCCGCACCCTGCCTTGGCCGGCGCCGGATCCCTCGAAGTTCGCCTCGATTCACAGTGATCCGCCCTGGCAGCCGACCGACAGGCCGGAGGTGGTCTACAGCCGCTTCGGCAAAGGTCGGGTGATCTATTGCAGCGGCCTGCTGGAGAATATCCCCGGTTTGAGTGGGACGTTCGTTCGGCTGATCCGACGGCTGAACGACCGCTACACCTTCGAGGCCGACGCGCCGGAGTGTGTCGAGGTGACGCTTTTCGAGCAGCCCGAGCGAAAGAGGTTCCTGTTGAGCCTGGTCAATTTCCAGAAGGAGTTGCCGAACATTCCGGTCGAAGGGATTCACGTTCGCGTGCGATCCAGCGACGGGACGATCCGCCGCGTTTGCAGGATACCCGATGGCACTTCCCTTCCACATGATGCGCAGGGCGACACGGTATCCTTCACCGTCCCCCGGCTGGAAACGCTGGCGGTGCTGGCACTGGAGCAGTGATCGGCTGCCGTCCCCCGCTATTGCGGCGCGCCGTTTGGCCAGATGGGTTGGGCCCAGGCCATGGAGCCGTCGCTGGCGTTGACGCGGACCCGGACGTAGGACTCGTTCGGTCCCCCCCGCAGGCGATACTCGGCTCGATCACCGCCGGCCTTGAGCAGCGGGATACCGCCGCGACCGATAAACCAGATCGTGTGCGTCACGCCCGGCTCTGGCTTGACCGCGATGCGAATCGTCGTCTTGTCGAATTCGTACTGCGTCACCTCCACGCCCGATGAGGCGTAGAAATCGCCGGCCAGCAGGCTCTTGAAGATGTCCGCCTGGGTCAGCTTGGGCACATGCACCATGATCCAGCCGCCGCCGGGGTTGGCCTGTTTGGGGCCGAAGGTCTTGTAGTCGTGCGTGTCGTCGGCGGCCACGCCATAGACCCGCTTGCCGGCGGTCAGCACGATGTCCCAGGCCGCCTCGAAGAGCGGCTGGTGCATGGATCCCATCTCCTCGGTTCGGGAGCTGACGTTATGAACTTCCATCAGCAGGGTTCCGGTCAACACACTGGCGGCGGCGCGATCCCGGAGATGGAACGAGGGATGGTTGATCTGGGCGATGGCGCCGGCCTCACGAATCCTGGCGATATTCCGGGTGAAGGAATCGGCCACCTTCAACTGGACGTCGGCTCGCAGGGGAGCCCTGTTGCCGATGGCGTTGATGTGGATCATGAAGTTGCCCCGCATGCGGGAAACGGAGAGTTCGATGCCTGGAATGGTTATGAAGTTCGCATCGGTGTGCTGATCGAAGAAGTCCAGCGGTGCCATCCGGTCGTGGTCGGTAAGGACGAGGAACTGGTAGCCGTGTTCCCTGTACCATTGCACCGCTTCCGCGGGCGACACATTGCCGTCACTCAAATTCGTGTGCGTGTGTGTATTACCCTTGACCCAGAGGCCCTCTTCTGCCGATGCGGCGCCAAGACTCCACAACGACAAGACCAGGACCAGACCCCGCGTGCGATACGCTTTCGACATGTTTTTCTCCCGATCGAGGATGTTGGCTGCTGCTTCCCCTGCCCCTCCGCGTCGAGCATGCGGACATCCCGACCCCCAGCACCGGAGCCCTCAACAATTGGCCAGTTAGCTTACCAGCTTGTTGCGGCCGAGTCATGTCATCACGAGCGGGCCGTTGTGGGGGCGGCGTCGGAGCCGAATGTCACTGGCGGATGTCCTGCCGTTGGCCGAAGTCTATCCGTACCGGGCCGATGAGCCCCGAGGGCAGAAGGGCATCCTCTGCCGAGTAGCCCTGCCAGGCGGGCCGCTTGGCCTTCTTGGCAAAGAGGGCGACATTGGTTTTTGTGAGCCGCTGGTTTTCCGGCAAGGCGGCGTCGCCGATGAGCCGATTGGCCCAGAGATTCGTGACGTCGATCTCGATATTGTTGCTTCCGGCCCGCACGACGCCGGACAGGTCCTTTCGCCACGGGGCCGTCCAGACCACGCCGAGGTCCCGGCCGTTGAGGCGAACGGATGCGATGTTGTGAACCTTTCCCAGATCGATACGCACGGGCCCCCGCGCTTCCGCCTGGCTGAGTTCAAAGGCCCTGTGATAGGTCGCCGTGCCCGAAAAGAACCGGATGCCGGGCTCGGGGTGCGTATTCAACGGGATGAGCTTCGGAAAGACGGTCTTCTCGGGGGCACCCCACCCTGTCGCGAACCGCACTTCCCAGGGACCATCGAGCGTCTTCGGCTCGGGCAGCCCGGACGCCTCGATCGTCAGCGGGCGGCAATCCGCATCGCTCGCGACGTATCGCCCGTTTCGCCACAGACAGGCCTGAAGCCCCGGGGCGTCGGACATGCCGATCTCGATGTCGTCTTCGGCAGCGGGCATCGTCACAAGGTGCGGACGCCGAGCAGACTTTCGGAAGAGGACGAAGGTCGATCCGTTCTCCGGCAGATGGATCGGTACAATGGTGCGTCCGTCGCCGGTTGATCTGTAGCAGGCGGCATTGCGAATCCGGCCGGTGACAGGGTCCCAGAGTTCCGGCTGCTTGTCCGCCAGTCGGAAGGTGTACTCGGCCTGACCCTGTCCCCGGATAAAGAAGAGGTCTGCCCCGGGTTCCTGTCGGTGGATGTAGTCGCACGGGCCGGCGACATCGGGCAACATGCCCTCGGCCGCGAGCACGAGGGTCAGGTCCATCCCGACATAGACGCGTCCCTTGCCTCGATCGCGGTGGGCCGGCGGATCGTTGGCGGGGCCCCACAATTCGTCGACCCAACGTTTCAGCTCGGCATCGCGGGCCTGATGGTCGGACAGGCCGGGGACGCGAACGGGGCGCCGCCGGCCCAGCACCACGCCGGCCCCTGATTCGGCCAGTTGCGCCACCTTGCGAAGCACCTCGCTGGGGATCGCTTCGTCCTCGGGATCGACGACGAGCAGCCGATAGTGCATGCCGTCGGGCAGCGTCAGGAGCCTGTCGCGAACGGACAGGCGGTTCAGCAGCATGTCCGTGTTAAGCAAGTCATAGGTGTAGCCCTTGGGCAGCACAAGCGAGGGCTTGTCGCTCCACTTCTCGCCGCGCGACCATAGGGAGTAGTTTCGACTGCTGGTGTAGGCGCAGACATCTGCAACAAACTGCCCCTTCCTGAGCAGGAACTGACATCGGGCCAAATAGGTCAGGAAGTCACCCGCCTGTTCCCACCAGGTGACGTTCGGGTTCAGGTGCGTTCCGGCAAAGTACTCGGCACCCGGCTTACCGAACTCAGGCAGCGAGGCGGTGAACGTGTGCCAGATGAAGAAGTTGATGCCATCGCACAGGACGGCGTCAGCCGACGGCTTGAGCAGGGCGGGATAGACCGACCAATGGGCCTGCATATGCGTGAAGGCCTCGATCGCCGCCAGGGGCCGGCCGTAGACATGTGCGGTCATCGCGGTGCGGCGGGCGTTCGACCTGTTGGTGCCCGGCACCCAGAACTCGCCCTGTGGCATGTCGTTGACGGCCCAGAAGGCCAACTGGTCGGCCTCGGCGAACATCGCGCCGGTACGGTCCCACGGCCCGCCAGATTCGCTGTGCCACTGGAGGCCCGCCCGATGGCAATGCTCGATCAGTGTTCCGTAGCAATTGTCGAGGAAGCAGTCACTGAGCGTCCGGCGGTAGTCTTCCATGAACCGACGCGTGATCTCCGGGTTTCGAACGGTCCACCCGGCCAGAACGGGCAGGTACGGGCGAAGATCGTAGGACCGCCGGCGGCGGAATTCCTGATCGAAGCCCGGCGTCCAGGTCGGACAGGCGCCTTCCCAACTCACGCTGTAGAAGTGGGTCAGCGTCTTTCCCGCCAGCGGACCAGCATCGCCGAGGATCGCCCCACCCATTCGCCGAAAATGGTCGGCCACGGCCTTAGCGCTCAGGATGTCCACCTCGTTCTCTCGCCCGGTCATCACGGTGAAAGCAAATCGCATGAGCGTCCATCGGCCATCGGGCACGTCCCACGTCAGTAGCCCCTGGTCATCCAGCTTGTCCGTCAGGTCGATCACTTCGTCCAACACCGCGCCGGGTGTGCCAGACGTCACGGCGTCGTGCCAGCCCCCGCCTTGATTCGCAGCGACCTGCTGGGAAGCGGGCGCCGACTGGCCGGTTCTTTCCGCGCGACGACAGGCGAGAAGGGCCACCGGCCAGACACGCTTATCGGCCGGGAGCTGCAGCGGGCCAGCGACGTGGCGAGGTCCCTGGACGTTGGTGGTGGTCCACACCAGTCGCTTGGGGGCATCATCGCCGACATCCCAGGGCCCCTTGAGTGCGCCGGCGCAACTGCTCAGGTTGATGCTCACGGCCAGGCCCAGACGGTGGGCCTGCTCCAGGGAGAATCGGACCATCTTGCGCCACTCGGGGCTCATGAACTCCATGCGGCTGGGCGGCGGCGGGACGTGGCCCTCGTGGTAGCCGCGGGCATCGAACAGCAGCACGCCGCCGATGCCCTTCCGCTTCATCTCCTGCATGTCCCGTGTGATCGAGGACTCGGTGACGTTTCCCTTCAGCCACCACCAGTAGGCCCAGGGCCTGGCCGCATCGGGCGGCAGCCGGAAGCCTTGCTCCAGTTCGTCGGCCGCGCGGGATGCGGACGGCGTGAAGAAACACCCTGCCATGACGATCACTGCAATAGAGGTGACGCGTACCCTGATCATGAGGCGCTCCTTGAGTGTCGGTCAAGAGTATATCCAGAAGGGCTCGGGGGGGCTCCCGGTACGCTTTGTCTGAACGCCACGATCACCCGCGCAAGAGACGCCTCCGCGAGATGAAAGGCCTTGTCCTGAAGGCCTCGCCCGGCGATGCTGATGCTATCTCGTGTCGGGAGGTTGCCATGTCGAACCGTCGTTTTGCTCTGGTGGTCGGTCTGGTTGTTGCGGCTCTGGCTCCTTCGGTTGTTGCGGACCAGGGGCAGATGCCGAAGGTCGTCCTTGTCGAAGCCGAGGGATTCCAGTCGCTCGGCGGCTGGGTGGTTGACCAGCAATTCATGGACGAGATGGGCTCGCCGTTCCTGTTGGCGCACGGTCTGGGCACGCCCGTTCAGGACGCGACGACGACCGTCGAGCTGCCGGCCGTGGGCACATACCACATCTGGGTTCGCACGCGCGATTGGGTGGCACCGTGGAAGGCCCCGGGGGCGCCAGGCCGGTTTCAGGTCCTGATCGACGGTCAGGCGATCAAGACGGTTTTCGGCACCGAAGGCGAGGCGTGGCACTGGCAGGACGGTGGAACGGTGGAGGTCGCCAAGCAGCAGGTGGCCGTCGCATTGCACGACCTGACGGGGTTCGAGGGCCGGTGCGACGCGATCGTCTTTACGGCCGATGCGGGCTCTTCGCCGCCCAACAATGAACCAGAAATGACTGCCTTCCGTCGCCGGGTGCTGGGGCTGCCCGCGGAGCCTGAGAACGTCGGCCCGTTCGACCTGGTGGTGGTCGGCGGTGGGATCGCCGGGACGTGTGCGGCCATTGCGGCTGCCCGGCTCGATGTGACCGTGGCGCTCGTTCAGGATAGGCCGGTGCTGGGCGGCAACAACAGCTCGGAGGTTCGGGTGTGGCTGCAGGGGGCTCGAAATGCCCAGCCTTACCCCCGACTCGGCGACGTCGTTCGCGAACTCGAGCAGAAGAAGAGGGCCCATTATGGACCGGACAACGTCGGCGATCTGTACGAGGACGACAAGAAGCTGGGCCTCGCCCGCGCCGAGAAGAACATCCGCCTCTTCCTGAATTGCCGGATGAACGGAGCCGAGACGGAGGCCGGGCGGATCAAGGCCGTCGTTGCCCATGACGTCACCAGCGGACGCCGCATTCGTCTTGCCGGTCGATGGTTTGCCGATTGCACGGGCGACGGCTGCGTTGGGGCGCTGGTCAAGGCCGATTACGACATGACCCTTCTGGGCCACATGGGGCAGTGCAATCTCTGGAGCGTCGCCCCAACCGATCGGCCGCAGCCATTTCCACGGTGTCCCTGGGCGCTCAATCTGAGCGACAAGCCGTTTCCGGGGCGAGACAAGGTGAAGCCGGACCCGCACAAACTCGGCGGCTGGTATTGGGAGAGCGGCTTCGATCATCACCCTATCGAGCGGTGTGAGTACGTTCGGGATTGGAACCTCCGGGCGATGTATGGGGCCTGGGATGCGATGAAGAACGTCGACAAGGTGCTGGCGGATCATAAGCTGAACTGGGCGGCCTACATCACGGGCAAGCGAGAGTCGCGGCGGCTGCTGGGCGACGTAGTGCTTACGAAAGAGGATCTAGTTACCGCCAAGGCCTATCCCGACGGGTGTGTGCCCACAGGCTGGAAGATCGACCTGCATCTTCCCGACAAGCGTTACGACGGCGGGTTTGAGGGAGATGCGTTCATTTCTGTGGCCGAGTTCGGCGAGTACAAGATGCCGTACTGGATCCCTTATCGGTGTCTATATTCGCGCAATGTGCCGAACCTTTTCATGGCCGGTCGCGACATCAGCGTGACGCACGAGGCGCTGGGCGCGGTTCGCGTCATGCGTACGGGCGGCGTCATGGGCGAGGTGGTCGGCATGGCGGCGTCATTGTGCAAGCGGCATGGGGGCGATCCGCGTTCGGTCTATCAGAGCCATCTCGACGAACTGAAGCAGCTCATGTCGCGAGGCGTGGGCAAGCCGCGTCCGCCGGACGCTCGCATGGACCCGCCGGCGTACCTGAAGCAGGCCGGTCCGAACCTCGCCCGGACGGCACAGATAACCGTCTCCGGCAGTGCGAACGTGACGAAGAGCCCGCCGCGTCTGATCAACGACGGGCAGATCGATCTATCGGACAATGAGCTGCGGTGGCTTAGCGATAAGCGGCTGCCGCACTGTGTGGAGTTCCGCTGGGACCGGCCGCAGACGCTGAACGCCGGGAGGATTGTCAGTGGGTATCTGGCTAACGATGAGATCGAGTCCCCGGTCAGGGACTTCGCCTTCCAATATCATGATGGGTCCACGTGGAAGGATATCCCTGGGACCAAGACGGTGGGCAACGCATCCGTGAACTGGCACGCGAAGTTTGCCCCCGTCACCGCTGATCGGATTCGCCTCGTCGTGACGGGCGCTCCGGAGAACATATCGAGGATCTGGGAGGTCGAGTTGTATCACTGCCGGGAGTAGCGGAGCGATGGAGTTTCGTCATGGCTTTGACGACCTGGGAGCAGTCGTGGCTTTGCGGAGGACCGCATCATCAGCTATCATCAATAGGGAGTTCAGCAGGAATACGTGCCTATGACGACGACCACAGAGCATCCGCATGTCGTTTGTGATGATCGAATCCTCGGTGGGGAGCCGATCATCAGAGGCACGCGAACACCCATCCGTTCCATCGCAGAGATGTGGCGGATGGGAATGGCTCCGGAGGAAATCCCCGCAGGTCTGCCCCATCTCTCGCTCGGGCAGGTCTTTGACGCCCTCAGCTACTACGCTGATCACCGCGAAGAGATCAATGCCTACATCGAGCGCAACCGCATCCCAGACGACCTGATCGACCCTCGTGTGAGGGACCTGTGAATCGGCTCTTCATTCAACTCTACCTTGATGAGAATGTCGACGTTCGGGTGGCGGACATCATTCAAGGGCGCGGCTTTGATGCAGTCACGTCACGAGAAGCCGAGCAATTAGGAAGGAGCGATGAGGAGCAGTTGACGTACGCAGCCACCCATTCCTTGACGTTAGTGACGCACAACCGGATTCATTTTGAGAGACTTGCCCAGCAATATGTGGAGACCGGACGAACCCACGCCGGAATCATCATTGCCGTCCAACGTCCCTATCGCGAGGTCGCCCGTCGACTCTTGGTGCTGATGAACAAGATTACGTCCGACGAAATGCGAGACCTGATTCTATACGTCTGACCGACACGGCTGACTCGGAGGACCGCAGGCTTGCGTCAGGGCGAGAAGGAGCGTTTCGGTGAGACGGCGGCGGTGTCTCAAACGTCTGCGGACGGCTACAGCAGGCGGCTGCAGATCTACACCTCATGGAGAGTCTCACTGGCCCTCACGGAATCGACACATGTCAGCCTCGTCCTGTGCGATCCAGGCGGCCATCAGCTCACGAGTGAACTTCCTCGGATCGGGCAACCGGGAACCGTCCTCGCGGAGCCGCGCGGCAAGAAAAAGCATCAGTTCCTGCTTCTGCTCGGGTGGCAGGGCATCGGCAGCTGCTTCTATATCAGCCAGAGTACTCATATATGCAGACTATCAAAACGCTGCCTTAGCAACAAGGCTCGCGCCGATGAACAGGCTGCACAGCCAGATAGGCACCTCTCCCATAGGGAAATGGCGACTGAGCCTGTTCGTAGATGTTTTCGCTCGAACAGTCGTTATGGACTGAATATGATACGTTCAGTCTCAAGATATGCCTTCGCGCGAGGACGAGCCATGAATCTGAGAAGCAACACTCCTCCATCGGTAGATCGGCTGTTCAAGACTACCGCCCTATCGCTGGTCGCCTTCCTGTTAGGAATTCAATCGGCATGGGCCCAGACATCAATGCCCACCCCATCGCCTCGCTGGTTTGAGCGGTCGATCGTCGGAATCGAGGTCGGGCCGACGGGCGCCCAATTCGGCGGCGAGGCCGTCGATTACGGCTATGTCTCGCGGTTCAACGGGTGTGACATCGTCCGCAAGACCGTTGAGGCGTACTGCGAATACCTCGTCATCTGGGCCCGCGACGGGGAATATGCGTACTACAATTCCAAGGTCGTTCAGAAGGCCCATGGCCTGCGTGACCGCGACCCCCTTCGCGAGACGATGGACGAGGCCGCCAGGCACAAGCTGCCGGTGATCGCCTATTGCGTGGTTCAGTATGGCAGCCGGGCGCTGCGAGACCATCCCGAATACCGCATGGTCGGTCCCGACGGCAAGCCCTTCGATCGCGTGTGCTTCAACACGGGCTATCGCGAACTGATCAAGCAGATATTGGCGGAGATTGCCGCCTACGGAGTCATCGGATTTCACGTCGATATGATGGACCAGGGCTTCGGGCCGCCCTACGGCTGCTGGTGCGAGAACTGCAAGGCACGATTCCAGGCGAAGTACGGCAAACCCATGCCAAAGGGCGTCACGTGGGACGAGGACTGGGATCGCATGCTCGAATTCCGCTACGACACCAGCGCAGAGTACGAGAAGGAATTGACCGCCTATATCCGTTCGCTCAATCCGAAGCTGACCGTGGATTTCAACTACCATGGAAACCCGCCGTTCTCCTGGGAGGTGGGCCAGCGCCCGGTTCAGCATGCGGGCAACAGCGATTTCGTCACCGGCGAGACCGGCATGTGGGGGTTCAGTGCGCTAACGGTCGGGCTCAACGCGAGGTTCTATGCGGCCGCTACACCGGGTGTCCCGTATCAGGTGGCGATGAGCCGTGACGTGCGAGTCTATCACAACCAGACGACCCGCCCGCTGAACGACATGCGGTGGGAACTGTTCACGCTGCTGGCGCACGGGGCGTTCGTCACGATGATCGACAAGACGGCATACGACGGCGGGCTCGATCCGGTCGCTTATGAGCGGATCGGCGCCGCCTTCAAGGAGGCCCGGGGCAAGCGCCAGCACTTCGGCCACAGGCCTGTCATGGAGGTCGGTATCTACTTCTCCAGCCGGACGCGTGACTGGTATGGCCGCGAAAAGCCGGGGGACTACTTCCAGTCGTTCCAGGGCATGCACAAGGCGATGGTCTACGAGCACATCCCCTGGGGTGTCGTTCTGGATGAGAACGCGAATCTCGAAACGCTGAAGCAGTATGACATCGTTTGCCTGCCCAATGCCGCCATCCTGTCGCCGGCCGAGATCACCCTGCTGCGAGGCTACGTGGAACAGGGCGGCCGACTGATCGTCACCGGCCTGAGCGGGCTGTTGGGCCGGCGCGGCGAACCCCTCAAGGAGACCGTCCTGGCCGATCTGGTGGGCGCGACCCTGGTCGGCCGGCTGAACTCCGTGGACAACCACGTGCGGTTCCCAACGCAGGGGGACTTCGGCATCGCCCGTCCAGCACTCAGCGCCAAGCCGGCAGTCGGCCTGCTTTACGAGGGCATCCGGCCGGACTGGCCATTCCTCGTGAAGGGTCCGGCGGCCATCTACAAGGCCACCACGGCAACGCCCCTTGGCGAACTTATGAAGCCGCATCGCACGGTGCGTCAGCAACAGGCCAAGGAATCAACCGACTGGCCTATGAGCGCCGACGCGCCGGTCGGCCCGGCCATCCTGATCAACACGATCGGCAAGGGCACCGTTCTGACGTTCACGGGCTCGCCCGACTTCGCGACGGCCGGCGAGCACCACATCGTCGAGGCCCGCCGGCTGATTCGCAATGCCATGCGGTTCCTTCAGCCCAAACCTCGCATCGAGATCACCGCCCCGGCGCACGTTGAGACGGTGGTCACCGACGATGCGGCCACGCGGACCCTGCGTGTCCACCTGATCGGCTATCTCTCGCCACCCGCGACGACGCCGCCGACGAATCGACCCTATGTGCTGCCGAGCGTGATCGAGGACCTTCCGATGTGCCGGGCGACGCTCCAGGTCGGTTCTGGCATCGAAGGGGTCGAGGCACTCAACCCTTCCACAACGCTCCGACGCAACGGCAGCCGGATCGAGCTGGTCGTAAACGATATTCATGAAGTCGTGCTGATTCGGTATTGAGTGCTTCAGAGCGGCCGATTCTCGACGACACGTGCGCAATATCCTCGTGCGGTCTCAGGATCGCCACGCGGATCGGTTCCCTTTCCAGGATTCTGAGCATAGACTGTGGCCCTTCGTCAGCAGTCTGGAACATCTGTAACACGGAGGCACACCATGTGGGCGAGCAAGCGAATTGCCGTGGGTCTGGTCATCACGCTGTCTGTTGAGGTCTGGGCTGCCGAGGCGGCACCGAGTCCTGCGGCCACGGCCCCGTCGGTAACCGTCAAGGTGGTCGAGGGAGGCGAATCGAAGGTGCCGGCCACGGCGTGTCGGCGGATGCTCGTGGGACCGGGGGTGAATCAGCCGGACGCCTTCCCAGGCTATGCCGGTTTCGTCGGCTGGGAATCGCCGATTCGGCTGCACGACGGCACGATGCTGGTGGGTTTCTCGGCCGGGTACTGGCACGCCTCGCCTCCGACGCCGTTTCGTGTCTCGCCGAAGGACCTCAAGACCTGGCAGGACCTGGGCATGCCTAGGGATATTGAGGCGCCGCGCGGCGGGCGGGCGATGATCATTCGCTCGACCGACGGTGGGCGGACGTGGACCAAGCCCGCCACGATTATCGATACGCCCGCGGACGATCGGCATCCGAACTTCCTGGAGTTGCCCGATGGGACGATTCTATGTTCGTTTTTCACGTATCCTGGGCAGGGCGATCCGGAGAAAGAACCCGAACTGGCCGCTCGCACCCATATTCTCCGTTCGACCGACGGCGGACGAACCTGGGGGACGCCGAAGACGCTCCCCTCGCCCTTTGTCTTCGACGCCACCGACGGACCCTTCATTCTGCTGAAGGACGGCTCGGTGATGCTCGTGATCTATGGCTCGCCCAAGCATGGCGTGCCCGAGCAGGTTGGCGTGTTCCGCTCGACCGACAAGGGGCAGACGTGGCAACTGCTCTCGGTGGTCAAGTCGAACCACGAGATGAGCGAGCCGACGATCGCCGAGCTGCCGGACGGCCGCCTGGTGCTGATGGCCCGGCCGGAGGGCGACATCGCCTGGTCCGACGACGGTGGCCGGACATGGACCCAGCCCGCGAGCTTCGGCGTGCGGATGTTTGAACCGGGCATGGTGGTGCTGAAAGACGGCACCCTGCTCTGCCTTCACGGCTCGTACGGCGCCGGCGGGTTCCGCGCGATCTTCAGCACCGACGGCGGCCGGACGTGGGTGGCTCCGTCGCCGAAGCACGGCTTCGCGGTCGATCCGTCGGTCTACGGCTACGCCAAGGGCATCGTCCTGCCCGACGGCTCGGTGTATGCCGTCTACATTCATACCGGCGGCCACCGCACCAAGGACGCCCAGTCCAACGGCATCTGGGCTATCCGTCTCCGTGTTCGTCCGGATCAGAAGGGGATCGACCTGTTACCGGCCACGGAGCCATGAGCCTCGACCCTGCACTCAGCGAGGCCCGGCCGGATGACCACAGCACGACATTTCTGAGGGCTTGTGGGGTGTGGACTGCGATCGGGTGCGGCTCAGAGAAGCCCAGCCTTGTAGGCCTCTAAGGTGCCCACAACGCCGTGGATGACCATCTGGGCCGCCATGACGGCCAGCAGGACGCCCATCAGGCGGGTGATGACCTTGATCATGGCTGGCCTCAGTGCCGTCACCAGTCGTTCGGCGAAGATGAACGCGATGTAGGTGAGGGTACAGATGATGGCGAATGCCCCGATCACGATCAAGACGACCGTAATGTGCCCCAGCCCCGAATGCGGACCGGAGAAACTGATGGCGGTGGATATCGTCCCCGGCCCGGCCAGGATGGGGATGCCCAGTGGTGAGATGGCCATGTCCAGGAGCTGCTCCTTGGATTCGGCCGCCTCGGGTTCGGGGTGATGGATGGCCGACGACCGGCCATGCAGGAGCTGGTATCCCACTATGAACAGGAGCAGTCCGCCGGCGATCTGAAAGGCCGGCAGGGTGATGCCGAAGGCCCTGAAGAGGAGATTGCCCGCGACGGCGAAGGCCGAGACGATGAGGAAGGCGTAGATCACCGATCGCAGGGCGATGGCTCGGCGAGTTGGGGGGTCGCAGCCTTCGCTCAGTCCGAGGAAGATCGGCGCATTGCCGATGGGGTTCATGATGGCGAAGAAGGCCAGCGTAACATTGATCAGGATAACCAGTGGCCCCATTGTGCCTCCCGCGTGTTCGGGCCCTGCCTTCGCTTGCCCGCTTCTGTATTATCGGCATCTTGGGGGAGAGAGTTTTCGCCGGAGCGGCGGGGGAGTCATGCCGCTTTGGACGCGGGCACGAACGCG
Organism: uncultured Planctomycetales bacterium; assembly: GCA_964446835.1. GTDB lineage: Bacteria > Planctomycetota > Phycisphaerae > UBA1845 > JAFGLZ01 > CAYUQT01. The sequence goes on from CAYUQT010000019.1 coordinate 53,430, forward strand.
GGGCTTTCCATCCTGCGAGATTGGCTATATTCCTGGTTCGCAAGACCGGCCTACGAGGAGTTCTCTGATGCCTGCCGGCGCCACAGCACCACGACTAGCCAGAAGAGGAAGACCTGGATGGGAATTGGGATGTCGTCGGGAAGATCGATTACCGCCCTTCGTCTCAGCCAATTCGTAGGACCGATCTGCCCGATCTGGGCGCCGTTTTCATACAGGGCGAACTGCCGCTTCCAGATGGAGACCGCCTTCAGTGTCAGCTCTCTGTCGTCCGTCCGAATCTCGAAGGTTCGAGTAAAGGCGCTGACCTTCTTGGCCTCTGCCAGAACCTGATCACCGCTCTTCAGCACGAAGGTGCCTGACATGACGCTCGTACGGCAGACGGAGAACGCCTGATCGCCGATGGTGACATCGGCTCGCTCCCGCAGCCAGGACATGTCGATGTCGGCGAGGAACTCGCTGTCGCAAAAGACGGTGAAGTCCCAGGAGAACAGGCTGTTCGGCGTGGCCCAGAGCACCGGGACCTCCGATCCGATGGAAGAAACGACACACGGTTGCCGGATCCTTATCGATCAATCCGAACATGTCTGCGAGCGATCGCGCGTAACCAGATGCCCGCGAGGCTAACATGCAGGACGATTGGCGGCAAGCACAGGTATCCCCATCGGAGCCTTATAGTGGCCGTACAGACGAAGTCCATCGACACCACCGCGCCATGCTTCCAAAAGGCGGTTCCTACGTCTTGGTCGCATGGGAGGGGTCTACAGTGGCGAGCTCTTCGGACTGGGCAGCGGCAAGGAGTTCGGTGTCGGACGACCATAGCGTGACAGTATCCCCCTGTCGAGCGGCATGAGAATTGAGTACTACCGCAAAGGCGAGTTGAACCGCATCGTAGCCGCGAAGCCGGCGCCGATCCGCCAGATCCATCGCCGTCTCAAGGACGGCCCGGTTTGCATCGAGAATGGTCCATGAACCCCACCAGTCGCGGCGAAACTCGGCCACAACGCGAGACACCTCATCGGGTGACGCTGCACCCGTCTGTTCCTTACGGCGCAAGGCGGCAACCACCTCGGCCCCGGTCACAAAAGCTACGTAGACATCCTCAGGGGATCTGCTTTGAATGAGATTGACTACCGCGTCCCTACCGGGTTCGGCTGCGTAGTACTTGACTGACGCGCTGCTGTCCAGGAAGACCAGTTCCATCACCGCCGCTCGTTGATGATCGTATCGGAGACCAATGATCCATCGAGGGTTTCAAGTGGCTGAGGGGCCGCCTTTCGGGCACACGGTTCTGCGTGCGGGCTGTTCATGATCAGCCCCGCTTCTTCCATGTGTTGGTTTCGTGAAGGTCGCCGCGATTGTCGAAGCACATCGCAGACGAATTGTGCGGGGGCAACGTTTCGCGCCGCCGCCTCCCTCTGAACAAGCTCATACACGTCATCCGGCAGTTCCACAGTCTTGCCCATGGGGCACCTCTACACAGATTCTACGGCGTGCTTCGTGTGGGTTCAACAAACCGTGGGTCAGGGCTCCATAGGACGGGCGGACGAGGCCGTATGCCAGCAACGCCTGCGTGCTACAGCTGCCTCTTGTACATGAAGATCACCGCCGCGGGTTTGGCGGGAATGGAGACGAGCAGTCCCCTGTCGGCCAGTTCGCGCCCTGTCATCTCACGCGGTTGATTGTCGTCCAGATTCGTCACGACGTATCGCGCCTGCGTGTCCAGCCCGCGCAGCGGGAACCGGGCGGATTCATACACGCTCTCCGGCCGGCGGAACACCTGCACGACGCCGGCACCCTGCTCGGGCCGATCGTACTGCCAGGCCATCCAGACGCTGTTGGACAGGCTGTGCGGCGTGAGCGGATAGAAGTCGCCCAGCAGGAACGGCTCGACCTTCCGGAACTCGGCAATCATGCGGTGCAGCAGCGGATAGTCGAGGTCCTTGCGGCGGGTATCGCAGCCCACGCGCGAGGCCGGGAAGATGCAGCTCCGATACCAATAGACGTCGTTGATCATCATGCCGGAGCCGTAATACGGCATCCAGAGCGATATGCCGTACGTCTGGCTCTGCTGGGCGGTGGGGTCGTTGAAGTAGTCGCTTCGCAGCAGAGGGACAGACCGGCGCAGGGTCTCCAGGTCGTTGCGTCGGCCGCCGCTGGCACAGGTATCGATGAACAGATCGGGATGGCGGCGGAGCAGTTCGTCCCAATAGGCCAAGTAGCCGGTCACGTGATGATTCTCGGTGATCCCCTGTCGGTCGGGCGCATCATTGCCTCGCCAGTGAGACAGCGGGTCCATGTTGAAATCCTGGCGATAGACGTCGACGCCCTGCGAGACGATCAGGCTGTCGAAGTGCTCTACCACCCACTTCCATGCCTCGGGATGGCCCAGGTTCAGCAGCTTCTGCCCGCCGTCCTTGCCCAGGAGCCATTCGGGGTGCTTCTCGTAAAGCCAGGTGCCGGGTGTAACCCGCTCGGGCTCGAACCAGAGGACGAACTTCGTGCCCGTCGCGTGCAGGCGATCGGCTACCTCGCGCAGGCCACGGGGGAATCGCGATGCGTCCACTTCCCATGTGCCCGTGTTGTGCCATGCGCCGCGATTGGGATACCACCCCGCATCGATGAACCAGTAGTCGAGCTTGATGCCCTCGCGGAGGAAGCCCTCGATGACCGCGAGGTCCTCCTCAGCGCGCGGCAGCAGGTTTCCGAAGCACGAGCCATAATGCGTCGGCACGAGCTTACCGCCCGGCCGGGGCAGGTTGTGGGCCACCATCCACCGCCGCCAGATGTTCTGCGAACGGATGCGATCGCCCATGTAAAACTGAAGCACCATCAGGGGGCTTCGAACCTCCTCGCCGGGCTGCAGCCGGAAGCGGGTCAGCTCCTGGCCGGCGCGGACGCGGAGACCCTTGCCCTCGTCGCGCGAGAACTCGGCCGCCCACTGTCCCGGCCAGCCGACGACGATGATGACTCCCTGGTCCGGCCAGGTCAGGTTGAAGCAGGACAAGTCGCTGTTCGTGGGCCGGCCACCGGCGGCGGATATCCGCTTGACCGCCTTCGCGGGCATCACGGTCTCGTGGGGTTCGTAGTCGTTCGGCTGGCAAGGGCTGCCCGTATGATGGTGCAGCACGAATTCGCCGTTGGCGCCCCGTTCGAAACGCGCGTCCAGCGACTGAATATCCGCAAGGATCGGTGTGTCGGCGGCACCGGCGTTTCGGAAGTGGAGCGTCCATTCAACCGTCGGGAAGTCGCGGTATACGACAACCACGCAGCGCAGGGTGAGCTTCGTCTGCGGATCGACCCATGTCAGCGTGTGCTCGGTGCGGCTGTCGTCGAGCTTCCGCTCGGAGTGCTTCTTCTCCCAACCCTTCAGCAACTCGGCCGACGGCCTGTCTGCGTACGTGAACGAGAACGGCGGCGTCTGCCCGCCCACGAGCCGCGTGTCGAGCCACGCCCGGGCCGAAGCCATTTCGTCGCTGGTAGCCGATATGGCATGAATCCGACCGCAAACCACAAGACAGCACAGCGTGCACAGCCTGATTCCCGTCCAACTCATAATGTCTGGCTCCCTACGAGTGTTGTTCCAGTCAGCCCACGTTGCCGCGTGTGGGTGTGAGGGTCTTCTTCATCCGGGTCACCGATTCGGCAAGGAACAGCTTGATCAGGGACTGATACGGCACATCCTGTTCCGACCCGAGTGCCTTGATCTCGTTGAGCAGCGCCGATGGAAGTCTGATCGAGACGACCTGAGTCGGCGGTATGGGGGGCAGAGTCAGTCCGAGATCCTCAAGACGAAGGGGTCTTGACGGATCGATCATGCCGGTTGTGTCGAGGGCGTCGTAGTCGTGAACGTCCTTGGGGCGCCTCGTACGGCTTGCCTCCCGAACCTTCTTATGTTCCGGAGTCCTTCGCATAGACACTCCGCTCCTTCCTGGAAGCTGGCCTTGCCGTGATGATTCTGAGCCGCGAGCCGCGGAGCGTGAACCCAATCATCAGCACACGATTTTCGATGCTCTGGCCGTAGAGGATGTATCGCCTTTCCCGCGGCGTCGAATGCTTGATATCCTCAAACAGCTTGTAATTCGGGTCGAAGAACGCGCTCTGGGCCTCTATTCGAGACACACCGTGCTTGACCTCGTTCTTCTGCAGACTCCAGTGATGCCACTCGAAGGCGATGATCCTCAGCGTGAATACAAGTATGTCCACTCCGATCTGTAGCGTAAAGCACTACAGCAGAAAGGCGGCCATGGGCCAAGTCATATGTCCGGACAATCACGTAGAGGGTGCTGCGTCTGATGACGCGACCTGCAGATCTTCCACCAACACTTGAAGCAGTGCGCCCGCAAGAATGACGTCGCGTGGGGGCCTTGCACCAGAATCTCATCACCGGGCAGATCACGACAGGGGTGTAGATGCGACATCTTGTCGCAATCACTTCCTCTTCGTGACCGATCGCTCGCATCTGTCGAACGCCTTTCGGATGGTGGCCACGCGGCGTCGGACGGGGTCCGTCGCCGCACGCTGGGCGGCCTGATCGAGAAACGAGCGGAGTCGGTCCATGGTCTCCTTGTTGAAGATCCTCGGGCCGGCGGCCTTGGCCTGACCGTCGACCAGTCCATACGAGATGCACTGGTTGCTCCGCATCATGGCCTCTTCGATTCCCGTCAGGTACTGGTGCATCGCGTCGGCCGCTTCCTGAAAGAAGCTGTGGCAGAAGTCCTGGATGAGCCAGTCGACATCCAGGTCGGCGTTCCAGACCAGCTTGGCGGCGATGTAGTAGTTCAGCGGGGCACGGGCCCACGGGCCGTATTGCGTATAAAACCCCTTCACGCCCATGTCGCGATACCAGGGGATGTCGTGCCGCATCGTGTGGACCATGGGCCAGAGGATCTCCGGCTTCGACCAACCGCCGAGGGCGTAATACTCATAGACGAACAGATTGTCGGTCACGGTGTGCCATTGTCTGAGGATATCGGCGTACTGCTGGTTCGGCAGAAACTCACCGATCGGCAGGTGGTACGTCCTGCCCGATTGGCATTGCCCGCCGGTGATGGGGTGATTGTGGCAGAAGTTCAGGTGGCACAGGTGGACGATCAGATTGGGCGCCGGCCGGTAGTCCTTGAGGTCGGGCAGCCTGGCGTACATGGCATAGGCGCCGACCTTGATCTTCACGTTTGGATAGCGCGTGGCTACGCGTTGGGCGATCGACTCGTTCAGGACGGCCAGGCGGTTTGAGTACCGCGCGAACCAGCCGCGAGCCGGACCATCCAGGGCGGTGCAGCTCGGACATTCACAGAAGCCGCCTCCATCATTGGGCGACAGTGTGATGATCTCGATGGTCGGATCGGCATCGAGGGCCTCCAGCAGGCCCTCCGTCAATCGGGCAACGACGTGGGGGTTGCTCGTACAGAGTTGGGTATCCTGGCTGTGATCGCTCTTGGGCCTCTGGCGTTTGCCGCTGACGAGCGGGAACCAGTCCGGGTGTTCGTCGAAGTATTTCTCCGGCGGGACGAGTGTGTGAAAGGTGTGGAAGTGCCACTTCCAGTTGACTCCGACGGGCTTACCGTTCACCTTCACCTGCACGTTCATCCTCTGCCTCAGCGCCCAGTCGCCGGATTCCACCCAGCGGTACTCGAACGATGGCTTGAACTCACGCCGGAACGTACCGATGCGAAGCGTCCTTTCCGCCGGTACGACTTCGCCCAGCTCCTTGTGGGGCTCGCACCATCGCACGCCGAACTCACGCTCGATGAGGTCGTACGCGCCGAAGAGCGTGCCGATCGGGCATCGCCCCGCGATTATCATGCCTTCATCGGCGGCTACGGCGGCATAGCCGTCGCGACCGAGCTGTGCTTCCGTGAGGGCAAGACCGGCGGCCTTCGCGGCCTCCGTCCGACCCAGCCGGATGGGGTAGCCTTCCAGCGGTTGTGGCTTGTCGATGATCTGGAGCGTGGTCCCCGTGATGGCCTTCACGTATCGTTGAAGCTCGCCGGCTGCATATCGTTCAAGCTCGTGGGCGTCACCGGCCAGTACGATCGTGGCCTTGGGTTTTCCGTCTTCGACAACGACATGGAACGGTCCCGGCGCAGGCGCAAGCGTCCGGCGCCAAGCCGGGACGTCCGCCGCCGAGGCCATCAGGAAGACAAGTCCGGCCTGAAGGATTCCATACATGCTGGGATACTCCCATAGGCGATAGCCCAGGCGATTCCAACGACCATGGTCCGCATAGTGTGCGCCTGGGTGCCGAGTCAGCCGCACGCCTGACGTATCCTCTAGTCTGTTTCCGCCAGCCAGTTGCATTTCGTGGCCATGGCCTTATGGGTGTCCAGCCAGAGCGCCAGGAAGGAGTCGGCCATGCACCACGTCACCCACTGCTCCGCCCCGGGATACGTCTCGTACTCGCCCTTGGCGAACATCTTGCGGTCGTCATGACGCCCCTGCATTTCGAGCATCCTGGCCGCCCGCAGTTGCATCCATGTGGTGGCAGGGGTCGGAAGGCCTTTGTCCCATCCGAAGATGTGAGCCCAGACGTCGATCCGGTAGTAGGCCGACACGTCGTTTGTGCTCCAATCGACTCCTTTGGGGTAATACACGTTCGCCTTGCCCGGTACGTAGATCGTGCCCCCCGGCGCCTGATAAGGCGGGCTCGGCCAGTGGCGGGTCATGAGGGTGCGATAGATCATCGCTCCATTGAAGTCAGCGGTCTCCGGAACCGGCTTTCCCGCAAGCGACAGCGTCAGGCAGGCCCACAGGTTCATCGTTATGTCGGTCATATAGTCCGGGTGAATGAAACCGTGGTTGACCACGGCGCCGTCTTCAAACGCGTTGTATCCCTTCAGCCAATCCTCCACCGCCCGACCATCCAGTACCGTGGAATTCTGCCGCCAGTCGTTCTCCGTGGCATATGATGACACCATCAGCTCGCTGCACTTGGCCTTCCATTGGCGAACGTGCGGATGGGTGGGCATCATCGCCACCACGACGTTCAGGATCATCGAGTTCCACGCGTTCTCTTCTGCTTTGGTGTCTCCGCCCTGTCCGTTCCAGTAAGGCACTTCGCAGTGGTTGAAGCGGTCCGCTTCGTGAATGATGAGCGCCGCCAATTCACCGCGGGTTCGCGCGTCCAGGTGCTCCCAGAGCATCCACCCGCCGAACCCAAGTTCGGCCGCCCATAACGCCGACTGCCAGGCGTCTCCCCAACCCTTGGCCCGATCGCCGTTGACCTTGTGCGTGGCGGCTGTGCCCCGGAGCAGTTTGAGGGTCTGTTCGAGTACCTGCTCTCGGGTGACGCCGACCGCCTTCTCGTCGAAGGCGCGGGTCGTGAGGCACACGGCCAGTGCATAGACCACCGACGTGGCCGGTCGGATGCCATGTTCCCCCATGCCGGTCAACACGTACATGTGACCGGAGGGGCTTTTCTTGAACGTCCGCGAGATCCACGGCAGGTTGTACCGGACGCAGTTCAGCAGAAGCTCCTGAGACTGGCGACAGTGCTGGTCGACGCCGGCCGGGTCTTTGAATCGCGACCAGTCGATGGGGCGGACGAAGGCGTCCGACGGCTTGCCGAGCTGTTGGCTGCCGCCGGCCGGGTCAGACTCCGTCGAGCGTGCCTGTTCGGCCAAGACGGATCCGGCAAGCAGCTCGCCGCCGATAATCCCGAAGATTACCCACAGCCTGCTCAATGGTGTGTTCATGAGTGCTCATCCTCCGGCAAGTGAAGCTTCGATTAAGCCCGGCGATGCAGGCCTTGTCAACGGCGGCAGGGATCGCTGTAGCGCAGTCCTTCCCCTCACGACGGCAGCGGGCTGACCGAGCCGCGAGGGCAGATATCGATAACTTGGTTGCCCGCCCAGGTGGTGGTGTAGAACGGGGAAAGGGATCGAGGCCTCTTTCATATGGACCTCTGCTATACTATTGGTTGAGACTTGGCACGAAGGATAGTCGTTCATGATCACATTGGATCACGAGACCGAACGCAAGCTTAGGGAGGTCTTCGGGCAGGACCTGGACGGGATAGCGCGAGAAGCCCTGATCGCCGAGGGCTACCGCAAGGGCAAGCTTTCGATCGGGCAGGCCGCGTCCTTGCTCAAACTCTCCGTCAACGACACCTATGGCCTCATGAAGCAACGGGGCATCGCCGTCAACTACACCCTCTCGGACCTTGAGACGGACTGTGCAAGCCTCCGTGAGCTTCGAAAGGCCTCACGGTGATTGTTGTTTCGAACACAAGCCCGCTCAATTACCTCGTTCTTCTCAAGAAGGATCACATCTTGCCCGACCTCTTTGGCGCTGTTCTCATTCCTCCGGCGGTTCTCACTGAACTCAGTCGGAAGGAGTCTCCAGATGCCGTCCGAGCGTGGGTCGGTACAGCGCCTCCTTGGTTGCGAATTCAAACGCCGCGAATCGTTGATACCTCCCTGGACCTTGATGGAGGAGAGCGAGAAGCCATTGCCCTCGCCCTGGAGGTCAAGGCCGATCGTATTCTTCTGGATGATGCCAAGGCACGACGGCTTGCGACGGCCAAGGGGCTGCGTGTGGCCGGAACCCTGGCGGTTCTCGTCGAGGCGCACGAACGAAGTCTTCTGGATATCAAACGGACGATTGAGGAACTGCGAGAAACCACCTTCTTCATGGACGACGCTCTGGTCAATGCGATACTGCTTCGCACATCGGGGTCGTGATCTCTCTCCTCGCTTCTGTCGGCCGGGGTCCTCTGGCTGGATCCTATGATCACCATGGCTCCTGTCGCGGAGCCGGGGCTCTCAGAACGGCAGCGGGCTGACCGAGCCGCGAGGGCAGATCTCGATAACTTGGTTGCCCGCCCAGGTGGTCGTGTAGAGCGTGCCGTCGACCAGTTCCTTCTGCACGCGGCAGGGAACGGCGAAACGCACGGTGGCCTCGGCGCCCGGAGCGGCGACGACGGTCAGGTATCCGCCGGTGATCGTGCTCGGCTGCCTCTTTACATCAACGATCAGTTCAAGCGTGCGAGTATCCACCCAGCCGGGAATCCGCATTCGCACGGGCTTGCCGGTCTTCAGGCGGAGGCTGATTTGGCCCTCAAGAGGAAGGCCGCTTCGCACCGTCAGGTCGGGCCCCTCGTAATCGAACAGGAGATTGAGCTGGACGGCGTCAGCACCGACCGTGCAGCGATGCCGCCAGACCTCGCACAAGGCATGAACGCCGCCGGAGATGATGTCCTGCGTCGTCAGCGGCCATGCCCCGGGCCGCATGCGATCGTTGGGCAGAAACATGCTGTATCCGCCCACGACGCGGGCCGGAACGTCGCGCTCCCAGTCGCCGGAAGGCGAGAGGTTGGGTTTCAGGAACCGGCCCAGATCTTCGGCGCGATGCTGAATCGGCAGAAGCCCGCTGCGAACGTATCGCTCGGCCAGTTCGTAATACTTCGGGTTGCCGGCAGCACCCAGCAGCAACGCCGAGCGGATCACGTCGCCTGTCTGGTTGATTTCCCCACGACCGATCTCATTGGCCGGGTGCTGCGGCATCACCTCGTCGACCCAACCCCATGAACTGGCGTATTCGGCAACGCCGACATCGAGGGCGCGGCGGCAGCGATCGAGCATCGGACGATCCCCCGCTACCAGGGCATAGCGAAACATTCCACAGAGCGACGAGGTGATCGAATGGATATGCCCGCCGGAATGGGCTACGTCGCGGAAGCGGCCATCGGGCTGGAACGTGCTTTGCAGCGTGGCCTGTGCGTATCGCTTCGCCAGGTGCAGGGCCCGCTCGTTGCCTGAGAATCGGTAATACTCCACCAGGGGTTCAACCAAGCGGCCGCACGTGGTGGCGTCGTTGCCGGTGCCCAATATCGGGGCGATGATTCCCGCGGCCTTGGCCCTTTCGACTGAGAGGTGCCCGTCGGCATCGGTGATTTTCTCCAGGGTGGCCAGCACCCGCTTCAACTCCTCGGCCGCCCACGGATCGCGGCGGACACGGGCCACTGCCAGAAGCCCCAGGAGCCCCTCGCGTTGGTCGTGACAGACGACCGATCGCCGGAACCCGTTGTCCGGATCGATGAATGCACCCAGGTGGTCCGGATTGTCGTACAGTTCATGGCAGTAGCGTGACAGGACGTCCAACGGTTCGGCGGGCGCGGAAATGCCCATCGTCTCTTCCGCCAACAGCATCGCCCACAGTGCGCGCCCGACAACATGAGCTACCCCGTTGTCCAGCGCATGCCTGCGAGCGGTCGGGCCGAACCGGCCGGTGCCGTTTTCGAGGCAGTCGGAGCCCCAGTACAGCTCCGGCAGGCTGCCGGCGGATCGGGGCGAGGCCTGTCGATTCGACGGATCGGCCAGCGGTGGGCGCCGGCAGCGATCCCAGTTGATATGAGCGGCCAGCGACTGCACGGCCAGGACCGTCGCCGCCCGCACGTCGGTGCGGATGGCCTGACCCTTGAGTCGATCCACGCAGGCTCGATCGCCGGATGTCATGAAGGCGTCCACGCTCGGCCACTGCTTCAGGACGATCGGCCTGGAAGTCACACCGAACGTGGCACGTTGCGTCGAGGGGTTCTTCGTGTCGGTGGACGTATCGTCGGCAATAGCGCCGTGCTGCAAGATCGTCGCCACGAGCAAGGCCGCCGCGAGTCGCCTGACAGGCCCCGGCACAGTGAATCCGTATGACCACACCGAACGACCTCCTCACACCGTGCTATCCCCATCGCCCCTCTGCGGCATTCATTCGAACTCGATCCCGAAGATCCTGGCCTGGTAAAGCTGAAATCTCAACAGGATGGGCTTGTCGCGATCGATGCCCGTATCCTGCGCACCCTTCCAGGTCACTCGCGTCCAGAGCTGGTCACCGATGATCGAGTTGCAGTCGGCGAAGGTACGTCCGGGAACGCCGCCGACTTCCACTCTGACCCAGCCGGTGCGCCGAGTAAGTGCATTGATCTTCAGGACCTTTCCCGGGGCGATGACTGGGACCATCGCGAATTCGCCACGATCGTCGGCATCGAGAGCGACCAGACGCCCCTTGGGCCAGATGGCGAAGCCGGTACTGATCTTGCGCTGGCCGCGCGGGTACTTGTGCGGCAGATTGTCGCCGCGGTACGGCAGCACCCAGTCCCCGTTAGGCAGTTCCATCAACTCAGGTGCCACCCATATGCAGCCGCCGTTCCACTGCCCAAACGGCGCAGTATCCAGGATGTCGCCGCCGGGAACCCACTCCCACAGCTTCCCATCGTGGCTCGATGCCATCTTGATCCGCGTCGTGTCGGTGACCGAGGCGTTCCACACAGTCGGAAACATCAGGTGTTGGTCGGGCCCGCCGGGAATGGTGGTGTGACAGTTGGTGTAGAGCGCCTCGGAGGGCAACAGGTCCGCGGTCGGTTCGAGGATAGCCTCGGAAGGCTCGAAGATGCGAAAGTCGGACGTTTCGCTGCGGCCTATGGAGCGGCGACCGATGTGGGTCCACGAGTTGCGGATGTCCGGAGCCACCTTGAGCGAGCGCGGCCCCATCGACCAGTAGCGGGTGTAAAGCACGTACTTGTGCAGCACCGCGTCGTAATAGCATGTGTTGTGCGTATCGCAGAACTCGATCGATATCGGTTCGGACAGCCCGTTCCAATGGATACCGTCAGGGGACACGGCCCCGCACAGGCAAAAGACGTTTCCGCCTTTCTCGGTGAGTGCGAACAGCGCCCGTGGGTCCCATCCGTCGGGGTGTTTCTTGCGGAACTCTTCGAACTGGGCCCGCGTGATCTCGTCGGACCACACAGCCTTGTACCGTTCGGCCGGCGGACCTGATGGATCGACGAACACGTGCCAGGTCCCCTGAGTATCGTGTCCCTTGAAGACGATCTTGGCCTTGGCTTCCCAGTGTGTCCCGTCGTTGGATTCGAGGTAGTGGGTGGAGGTCCACCCCTTGTACACCTTGCCCTCCTGCATCATCCCGCGGTACGGCAGACCCTCCAGTGGTCCGATGACCCCGGGCTTCTGGGCCATGATGCGGATGCCGTGCGGTGCCGAGGGCCCGACGTGACGCGCCTCGAACGGGCCGCTGCTCCCTGTCTCATAGTTGATGCCTTTCCCGTCCCGATCGACCCAGCCTACATCACCAGGCTGGACGTAGTACCAATTCGTAAACACGATGCGTTTTCCGGCCAGGTCGTAAGGCTCGCCGTAGACGAGCCGGCGAGTCGTGATGTCGAGGATGACGGGCCGCTCGGGCATCGGATCGGCGTGCGCCGGAGCAGCTGCTGCCACGATGGTCACAACGCCCCACAACCCGAGGGGTTTCAGAACGACGTTCCGTCCCAGTGTCCCGACGCGAAGGCCTCGATTCATGAGAAGTTCCTGCCAAGAGGGCATACATTCTGCGGACACAGCCTGGTCCAGTGTAGGGACGAGCAGGCCAGGTGCAACTCGACATCCCCCAATCGAGGGTCAGAGCGCATTGGGTCATTCGTGCCGCGCTCAGAACAAGCCTGCAGGACTGCGTGCAGATTGTCGTATCGCCGCTTGCACTCGTCATGGCCCTGGTTATTGTCTCTCTGGACAGCAAGGCAAGATGTCATTACGCAACACAACACTCGACAAAGGAGCAATGGGCCATGTCCCATCTCATCCCGACAGCGACGCTGACCCTGATCGTGGCGATGGCTCGCGCGGCCGAAACCCCTGCCGTTCCGCCGGACAGTCCGAAGAGGGCGTCGGATGGCGGCCAGCCGATTGCCTGTGCCGTCGCGATCGACTTCGACCAACCGGCCGGACGACTTCGGCCACTCAACGGCGTGGGCAATGGTCCGGCCGTCTGGGGGCTGCCGGTTTCGGATCTGGAGGGCTACCACGCACAAGCCGGCTTCTCGTCCGTGCGACTGCACGATTGCCACTACCCGGGCGTCGACGTGGTAGACATCCCGAGCATCTTCCCGGTCTTTACCGCAGACGTCGATGATCCCAACTGTTACTGTTTCGCCAAGACCGACGCCTACCTCGCTCCGATCATCAAGAACGGTGCGCAGATCACCTACCGGTTGGGTGTGAGCATCGAGCACCGCAGCCGCTTCAATATCCACCCGCCGAAGGATTTCGCCAAGTGGGCGAGGGTCTGCGTCAACATCATCCGTCACTACAACGAGGGCTGGGCAAACGGACATCGCTACAACATCCGGTACTGGGAAATCTGGAACGAGCCCGAAATCGAGACGATGTGGACCGGCACCCGGCAGCAGTATTTCGAGCTGTACGAGGTGGCCGCCAGGACGATCAAGGCCCATGATCCGTCGCTGAAGGTCGGCGGCCCGGTGGCCTGCAGCATGGGCAGCGGCATCGTCCGCCCCTTCGTGACCTATTGCCGCGAGCGGAAGCTCCCGTTGGATTTCCTGGCATGGCACTGCTATGCCGGTTCGCTGCAGGAGATGGTGCAGTTCGCCGCGCAAGCCAGGGCCCTGCTGGACGACAACGGTTACACACAGGCCGAGAGCCACATCACCGAATGGCACTACTTCTGCTTCGATTGGAAGGACATTCACGGCCAGTTGGCCAGTCGAGACGCGGCGGCCGCCCTGCGACAGAAACACGATTTCATGCGAGGGCCGAAGGCGGCGGCGTTCGTCGCGTCGGCGATGATGCTTCTACAGGACAGCCGCGTGGACATGATGAACTACTACACCGCCGACACGCTGTGCTGGAGCATGTTCGACGCCGACGGGTTTCCGGGACGCGTCTACTATGCCTTTGTCGCCTTCCATCATCTCATGGAGACGCCCAACCGCGCCACATGTGTGTGGGAGGGCGGCCGTCCGCCGGAGGTAACGATGTGTGCCGGGCTTTCAGATGATCGCCGGACCGCCTCTGCCCTGATCAGCAATTTCGGTCCGACGCCGCGCCACCTGGCGATCACGTTGCGACGCCTGCCCCTGCCGGCCTCGACACGAGTAGAGACCCTCCTCGTGGATGCCACGCACGAGTTCGCCCGGGCGCATGAAACCTCGCTCAGGCCAGAGGAACCCGTTTTGAGACTGAGCCTTCCCGGCGACAGCGTAAGCTTCATCCGGTGCGGCGCCCGCTCATCGAAGTGAGCGAGATCAGAACCCGACGGTGCGGTCGGGTCGCCTTCGTGTCCCGCGGAAGAACGCTGCAAACAGCAGCGTCAGGATCGTCGCTGAGGCACCGGGGCACACGCCGGCGCCGCACAATGACGGCGGCTTCACGGGCTCCGGGTTCGGTTCATTGGGCTCCGTAGCGGGCCGCTCGCACGCGTCGCCGATACCGTCGCCGTCCGAATCCGCCTGATCGGGGTTGTACGTGGCGGGACAGTTGTCACAGCCGTCCCGTATCCCATCCCCGTCGGTATCCTCGGTGCCGCAGGGGTTCGCCGCCGCACCTAGCTCGGAGACGACACCGTACGGATCGACGGTGGCCACCGCGTAGTAGTACTCGGCCCGAGTCTCGGCCGACACGCCCGACGCCTTGCCCATCTGTTCGGTGACGTCCGTAAAGGAGGTCAGCGTGGTCGCACCGACGAACTCGAACGGGCCCTGCGGACTTGTGGCGCGATACACGAGGTAACCGGCCACATCGGTGGTTGTGGGAGCCGTCCAGCTCATCGTGTGGATGCCGGACTTCACGTCAAAGCCCAGACTGAGCTTCGGCGGAGAGGCCGGTCGACCGAGCTTCATCGAGGACCGGTTGTTGGCGAACCGTACATCTCCCGTCCCGAGCGACTCGTCGACCACGGCGATGATCTCGCGCTCCCCCGGCGCCGACGGTGTGTAGGAGATCGAAACCCGCACGCTCTGCCCGAACGCCGGCATCTCGTCCATCTTAGTCTGTCCGATCAGGGTCTGCGCCAGTGTCAGGGGGTCTATCTCATAGAACTTGATCACGATTCCGTCGGGCGGGTTGACCGGCGGCTTCTTCAGCCCGCCGTTCTTTATCTCGGCGAAGAGGTCGATCTTCTCTCCCGGTTTGAACTTCCCGAGCGGATCGGGCATGACCTCTTCGACGGACAGGTCTATGTCGCTCGGAATGAGTGTGCCCGTCAACACCTGGATGCCGCTGAGCAGCGATGTGGCCGACGACACCAGCGTCTGGTTCAGCGGTTTGATGATCGCCCCGGCGGCCTTCTGGGTCTGAAGGGTCTGCTCAGATTCGCTGGTGGCAAACTGCTGGACGTTCATGACGAAGCAGTTGCCGCTCGATCGGTCGAGGGCGAATGCGGTCTTCCAGTTGGTCTTTCCGTTGGCGGTCAGGTAGGAGCTGGTGAACGGATTGGTTCCATGGGAAATGGCGGCTGCCAGGTCTCCCGATGCCTGCACGCGGTCTCCCTTGTCGAATCCGCGGAACATGACGTAATCCGTGTCCGGACCGCAGCGGACAACGGGACGTTCGGCGTAGGTCTCGGCACCCTGCTTGTCCTTGACCTTTGACAGGGTCCACGATGTGGCGGGCGCATCAAAGTGTAGTGCCCGTATCGTCCAGAGCTCGCTGCGGTTTCCGTCGCCACTGCTCGGTTTGAAGTTGTCGCTGCCGGGCGGGTCCTCGACGACGGGTGCCCGCACGAACGCGATGACCGGGTTGTCATGCGCGTCAAAGTCGAACGAAGGCGAATAGGCATCTCCGGGCACGTTGGGGACGACCTCCTTCACCCATGTTCCGCTCCCTGGTTCCCACCGCGCCAGCAGAATCTGCCGATCGCCGCTCGTGTCCGGCTGGTAGTCGGTGTCGCGAAGCCAGCAGACCCAGAACCTGCCCGTTCGGTCCACCCGGACTGTCTGGAAGCGATCGTAACCGTTGGCCGTCGGGTCTACCTGAACGATAGAACCCCACGTTCCATTCATGTAGAGCGATGAGTAGAGATGGACACCGTTCTTCCCACCCCTCATCCAGACCATCATCGCCTGGGACGTCTGTGGGTTGGCGGCCAGGGCCGGCTTGCCGTCCGCCATCGGCGTCGATCCGTCGTCAGTCACCTTCTGCGGGCTGGTCCACGGACCGCTGCCCGGCAGGTGTATCACCGGATAGTTTCCTCCGGGTGGGGCACTGTGAAGCGAGTAGTACAGCTCGCTTCTGGACACGAGGCTTTCCACATCAGGATGCACCTGGTGCCCACCGCTGATGTCCACCGGCTCGACGGTGCCGATGAACGGACTCTGCGACCAAACGGCCAGGGCGCTGCCGTCGGCAAACACGGCCACTTGCGGCGAGGCTGCCAGCCCCGGATGGCTGAAGATATCTCCGGGCGCGGACCACTGGTTCCCCGACTCGTCCCATGTGGCATATCGCACCACCAGTCCGTCCATGGTGATCTGAGCCTTCATGGTGGGCCCTGGTGTCGGGATCTCCTCGGACCGTTCTTCGAGCCAGACCGCCATCGCGTGGCCGTTGTCGTCGCTGGCCACCGCCGGGTCAATGGCGGGGATATCCGGCAGTTCAGTACTCTCTGCGTATCGCACCTTCTTGGTGATGCTGCCGTTTCCGCAGCCGTCCGGATACGACCAGTAGCCCAGGCCGTAATCGCCGCTGTACAGGGTCTTGCCGAAGCACCTGAACTTGATGAGGAGGCGGCATTCCAGCTCGAAGCAGAGATCGCCCATGTAGACGCCACCCTCCGCGGTATAGTTGATCGGGAAGCCCAGGGCGGCACTGGGTCTGGCCTCGGCCCTTGCGCCGCACACGCAGGCATCCACCTCGAACACCACGGGAACGCTGAGTATGCCCTTCGGAAAGATCGTCATCGAGGTGGACAGGTTGCCCGAGCGCTATGAGAAGGAGGCACAGCACGCCCAATGAGAGCTTGTGTGCTCCATAAGAGGGGCGACACGGTGCCATGGAATCGGCGCAAAGCAGATTCGTCACGTGATCCTCCCTTCACCGGTCCGCGTACGCCTTCGTTTGCCACGCCCGCAACGATCGCCTGTAGCATTAAGAAATGCAGTGGTAGATGAATGAAGTACAGCCCCTCCCCTCCACACATCCACCGAGCCCCTGAATGGCACGAATATACTTCCTCTCCACCAATCAGATCAAGCATGCATACTGGTTTAATAGGAGCTGGCTAGTGGATAATCCCTTGTTCCGTCACGGGACGAACTGGAACACCGAGGGCCCCAAAGCGATCTGCAGGGAAACACATGGACGCGCCACGCCATGATAGGGTGGATGCGTCGGCGCAACCTCTTGCGGCGTAGGGCTGGTGATGGGTCGGCGGGCCTTCTAGAGCCGCCTGAGGTGGAAACCGCCGTCGACGTTGATGATTTGGCCCGTCGAGTAAGTCAGGTCGCCCCGGGCGATCGCGGCCACCGCCCGTCCGACGTCCTCCGGTTGCCCCCAGCGCTTCTGCGGCAGCAGGTTGCCCTCGAAGATGAGCTTGTCGTATTTCGCCGTCACCCCGGAGGTCATGTCGGTGGCAATGATGCCCGGTCGCACCTCATAGACACCGATTCCGAATTCAGCCAGCCGGTCGGCGAAGAGGGCGGTAACCATGCTCAGGCCCGCCTTGCTGATACAGTATTCGCTGCGATTCGTCGAACTGGCATACGCGCTGATCGACGAAACGAAGACGATCGCCGACGGGCCGGGGCGGCCGGTCTGACCCTGCCGGATCATCTGTCGGGCGACGAGCTGTGCCAGGAAGTACGGTCCGCGAAGGTTGATGCCGAGGACGCGATCGAAGCTTTCCGTCGTGGTCTCGAGGAGATCGCGGCGTTCCAGAGGGGCGACGCCGGCATTACTCACGAACAGGTCGACGGCACCCCAGGCCGTGAGTGTCTCATCGAGGATCCGCTGCCAATCGGAGGGGCAACTCACGTCCGCCTTGATTACCATGGCACGTCGGCCCAGCGCTTCGACCTCCACCTTGACCGCATACGCGCCTCGGTCGGTGACCTTGGGGTCGGCACTGACGCTGACGATCGCCACGTCGTAGCCCGTCTTCGCCAACTCGATCACAATGCCTCGACCGATTCCTCGCGAACCACCGGTGACCAGCGCCACACGTGACGAGGGCACATTGGACATGGGATCGTCTCCTATGATCAGCGATTTCGTATACCGACCGGCTACCGACCGATCCGTCCCTGATGCCGGCCCGCGTCCAGTTCGAACGTGACGTACGGACGGCCGGTTTGTCCCGCTGCACGAGAACGGTCCTTCCAGGGGACGTCCTTGTTGCCCACGAGGCAGTGAGCCTTCGGATCAGGCCAGGGGATCGAGACCTCGGCCTTGATTCCCGTGGGATTGTCGATCGTGAACTCGAGTGCCTTGCCATCTTCGACGCGCTTCCAGCTCACGTCCACCGGACCCAGCTCAGTCACGACCACACCCGACACCTCTGTCAGATTGCCCAGGCGGGGCTCGACGATCAGCCGGCGATCCGTGGTTGTTCCCGTCAGCCGCACGCCCAGCACATAGGCACTGAGATAGTAACCCGGTGCACTGCCCATTTGGTGGATGAACTCGCCTCCTCCGAAGCTCTCCCAGACGGTGTTCGTCTCTCCGCGGGCCATCGCCGCCCAGAAGTCGCGGATGACGGCCAGCACCTCACCGTCGGTCGCGTCGGTATCCATCTCGTATATCGCCTTGAACAGGAATTGATGCGTGTATGGCGCAAAACCGCCCTTGCGATGATTGGCCAGCAGCCATCGCCGGACCGACTCGATCCGATCGGCCGGTACAACGTTGTGATACAGGCACAGTGCCGCCGCATGGGCATTGGCCGAGGTCTTGGCATTGTCCATGATTGCGCCGAAATAGGTGCCGGAAGTGGCATCCCATAGATGCTCGTTCAGAGACCGCTGGATCGCCGCAGCTTCGCGGCGGTATTCGTCGGCCAACGTCTTGTGACCGATCACCTTTGCCATGTCGGCCGCGTCGCGCAGGGCGTGGCAGACGTAGGCATTGAGCGTCGCCCCCTCGCACACCTTGTACACCAGGGGATTGCCCGGAAAGACAAACTCGCGGGCTTTGACGAGTCCGTGGGGCGTTCGATGATCGAGGAACCACTTCATCTGGGCCGCAAGCGGTGCCCAGACCTCGCGAATCAGATCGGCATCGCCGGTGTTGTCGTAGTAGCTTCGAAGGCCGTTGACCCACAGGCAGGCATAGTCTTCGATGTAGCCGTGGATGTCCCAGCGGTCGGAGGGGTGGTGCGCTTTGAGGCGTCCGTCGGGCGTGCCGCTTTGGGCGATATGGCGCAACATGTTGCGCAGGAGACGCGGATCGCCATACCTCGGCTTGCCGTCGCTTCCCGGACCGGCCAGGGCGATCCGGGTCATCGGATAGCAGTCGATCACGCCGTCGCCGAGCCATTCCACCCGTTCGCGCGTGGCACAATCGACATAGGCATCTTCGCTGCACACCATCACCGTGTGTACGGAGTTCATCCATATCCGATTCAGCATCGAATCATTGCACGTGAACCGCCCGACCCGATCGAAGGGGTATCGTCGGCTGACGATGCGAAGACCGTGCAGCTTGAGCGTCCCGTTCTTGACGCGGAGCGCCAGGTACTTGAAGCCGAAGGTGTCGCCGCTCATGTAGGTCTGGCGACCCGCCCGGGTGGTGTACAGGCATCGCTGGGCCGAGAAGTCGCTCGGCTGCCGTCCGCTGTCGAAGAATCGCTGGGCGTAGATGACCTCGAAGGACGTGCCGGCCGGGGCATCGACGTCGAGCACGGAATACGCCTGATCTGCCGCACCGGCATCCACCACCAGCTCCTGACCGGCGGCAAGATCGAGCGGCAGGACCGTCTCGAGCTTCTGCGACAAGACGGCGGAGGCCGGTCCGGGAAAGTTCGAGATATTGGTCTGCCAGGCCCCCTGCCCGTAAGGGCAGAGCACCAGGGCTCCGGGCCATGTCGCACTGTCATAGTCCGGCCTCTCCCAGCCGTCGGGCGCATTGTCGGCAGCCTGCCAGGTGCCGTCGGTTGTGAGGCGGCGCGTCTCGTTCCCGTCTCGCCATGTCATGACCACGATCAGGCCCGCCGGATCGGAGATGTCGCCGTAGTGCTTGTTGACCGCCCGAACCGCCACGGTGTTCCGTCCGGCGACAACTATCGGTGTGAGATCGACTCGGCGCATGGTGGCCCATGCACCGAACGATGCCTCGTGGTTCTCGGCGACCTTCTTTCCATTGAAGAACACGTCGAACTCGTTGTCGGCGGTAATGTGGATCGTCACATCGGAGGCACCCCGAGGCAGGTCGATGATCTTTCGGAAATATCGAACCCCTTCGGGGGCCGACCACCGGGGGGCCTTCTGGGCGGGATAGTCTTTCTCTTTCATCCAGATCCAGCCGGGGGGCGTTGCAGGAGAGGCCGGCAGTCCCACCGCCGTCAAGGGGGCCATCTCCCGTTCGCGGAGAAGCGGGATCGACCGGGCTCGCAGGGGTCCCCACTGCTTGCCGTCGACCGGTGCGGCCGGGTTCCATGCGGCGTCGTTGTAGTCGGCCTGGGTCCAATCGCCGTCATCCAGGCGGGCATCGATGTTGTCCGGGATCCCGGCCCATGTGAACGGAGACGGGCCGAACCGCGTCTTGCTTGTGGCCCGCCAGCTCGGATCGGTGATCAGGGTGCGACGGGCACCCTGATCGTCGGTCAGGGTGAGTCGGGCGGTCAGCCCGGGGGCGTGCCTCATGATCCGTCCGCAGAAGTCGCCGTGTCCGGAGGTCTTGCCGTCGGTGTAGTGGTGGACCAGCACGGTCACGACGTTACGGCCGCGGCGCAGGAATCGGCAGACGTCGAGGGTGTCATATTCCGGGGCGATCGGGTCGAACCGGCACGGCCCGCGCTCGACATACTGTCCGTTGATATGAAGGATGTACCGTGAATCGGCGAACAGGTCGAGCGAGGCCTTGGACGGTGGGCCCTCCAGGTCGAAGGTCTTGCGGAAGGCCACGTACACCTGTTTGCCCGTCGGGGCGGAGGCCAGCCAGATCATCGATTGCTTGAGTGCGGCGCCGACCGCGTCTTCTCTCACGTCGGACGCGGTGGCCCGACTCGTCATGGCTGCCAGTATCGCCAGACTCAGAATCACACGTTGCATGTCTCGCCCTTTCGTGGTCTTCGGTAGCGTGGGGTGCTCGTGCGTTGGCCTCCCCGCAACGGTCTACTACTATAGCGCTATCGGGATCATTCCGGAAAGCCGTCGTGTTCGAGGGGTGGGCACGGTTGTCAAGCGGAGCGTCCCAGGAGAAGATACCAAAGTTATGATCCTACGGGGAACTCGGCGGCCCAGAGGCGGTCCTATGGAGTCTGACACCAAGGCGACATCCGACTACGCCGGTTTCGAACAGGGGCCGATTCGTCCCCCCAGCGAGGCCCGAAGCCTGCTCATCCGGGTCACGCGAAACTGCCCGTGGAATCGGTGTACCTTCTGTCCGGTGTACAAAGGGACGCGGTTTTCCATTCGGCCGGTCGAGCACGTCAAGAGGGATATCGATCACGTCCATCGGTGGATTGAGGTGCTGCGTGCGGCGAGTCTGTCCGGCGATCGTCTGATGCGATCGCAGATGCCCGAGCACGTCGACCCGAACGATCCGACCGATTCGGCCGCCTTCACGGCTGCCTACAACTGGTTCAATCTGGGTCATATGGAATCGGTCTTCCTCCAGGACGCCAACAGCCTGGTGGTCAAGCCCGATCGGCTGGTGGAGATCCTTGTACATCTGCGTACGCGTTTTCCGGAGACCCAGCGGATCACGTCGTACGCCCGTTCCGAAACGGTGGCACGGATTTCCGACGACGATATGCAGGCCCTGGCCCAGGCGAGCCTGAACCGCATCCATATCGGGCTGGAGTCCGGCTGCGACGAGGTCCTGAGCAGGGTCAAGAAAGGCACGGACAAGGCCAAGGCGATCACTGCGGGGCAGAAGGTCCGGCGGGCCGGCATCGAACTCTCGGAGTATTACATGCCGGGGCTGGGCGGCCGCGATCTCTCTCAATCGCACGCGATCGATTCGGCCGACACGCTGAATCAGATCAATCCCGACTTCATTCGGTTGCGAACACTGGCGATTCCCGGACGGGTGCCGCTCTTCGAGGAGTGCATGGCCGGCCAGTTCGAGCGGTGCACGGATCTGGAGGTCGTTGGGGAACTTCTGCTGTTTCTAGAGAAGCTCGAGGGCATTACGAGCCGGATCACGAGCGATCACGTGCTGAATCTCTTCGAGGACCTCGAAGGCAAGCTGCCGGACGACAAAGAGCGTATGATGGAGATTCCGCGACGGTTCCTGGCTATGGATCCGCGGCGTCGATACCTGTATCAAGTGGGGCGGCGGCTGGGGTATTTCCGCAGTATCGATGAGCTGGACAATCCCCGTCGCCTGGCCCATGCAGAGGCCGCCTGTGCCGAGCTGGGCGTCACGCCCGAAAACGTCGACGAGATGGTTCAGGCGGTGATGGCGAGATTCATCTGAGCGGCCGGATCTCCAGGGCCCTCCGGGAGGCGGGGGACCCTGCAACCGATCGCCGAAACGGGAGCCGACTATGGCCGACATTGATCCCAGAGTCCAAAAGGCGACCGACGAGTTTCGGGCGAAGTTCCATCGCGTTCGAAGCGAGATCGCCAAGATGATCGTCGGGCACGAGGACATCATCGACGGGGTGCTGACTTGCCTGTTCACCAGCGGCCATGCCCTGCTTGAAGGCGTGCCCGGGCTGGGCAAGACGCTGCTGATCCGCACCCTGAGCCGTTCGCTTTCCCTCGACTTCTCGCGGATCCAGTTCACACCCGACCTGATGCCGGCCGACATCATCGGCACCAACGTCATCGTTGAAGATCAGGCGACAGGACGGCGCGGGTTTCACTTTCAGCAGGGGCCGCTCTTCTCGCAGATGGTTTTGGCCGACGAGATCAACCGCGCCACGCCCAAGACGCAATCGGCCCTGTTGGAGGCGATGCAGGAGCATTCGGTGACGGTTGCCCGCGAGCGTTACTCGCTTCGCGAGCCGTTCTTCGTCATGGCGACCCAGAATCCGATCGAGCAGGAGGGAACCTATCCGCTTCCGGAGGCCCAGGTGGACCGCTTCTTCTATAAGCTGGTCGTCGGCTACTCCAATCGTCAGGAGCTGCACACGATTCTCAATCGCACGACCACCGGCACCGAGCCTCAGGTGGAACCGGTGATGAGCGGCGAGGAGATCATCGCCGCTCAGAAGCTGGTCCGCCGGGTGATCATGGCACCGCCGGTACAGGATTACGCCATCCGGCTGGGCCTGGCGACCCATCCGCAGGGCGAGTTCGCCACCGAGCAGGTGAACAAGTACGTTCGCTGGGGCAGTAGCCCGCGCGGGGCCCAGGCGGTCACACTGGCCGCCAAGGTTCGGGCCCTGCTCGACGGGCGGTTTAATGCGGCCCTCGTCGATGTGCAGCAGGTGTATCTGCCCGCGATGCGGCACCGGGTTCTCCTGAATTTCGAGGGCGAGGCTGAGGGCATCAACCCCGACGACGTCCTTCGGGATATCATCGAACGTACACCCTCCACGCAGGAGGCGGCGGCCTGATCCATGACCCTCGCGACCGACCAGAACGTTCTGCTCGATGCCGAGTTCATTCATCGGCTCGAACAGCTCGACCTCACGTCGCGGAAGATCCTCGCCGGAAAGACCAAGGGTGAACGCCGCAGCAAGCGAAAGGGCGAGTCGGTCGAGTTCGCCGACTATCGCAGCTATGTGGTCGGCGACGACCTTCGGTTTCTCGACTGGAACATCTACGGCCGGCTCGACCGGCTGTTCATCAAGCTCTTTCTCGAGGAAGAGGACCTGAACGTCTGGCTGCTGCTGGACGTCAGCAAGAGCATGGACTGGGGCGAGCCGGCCAAGGGGCTGTACGCCAAGCGGGTGGCGGCGGCTCTAGCCTACGTGGGCCTGGTCAACTTCGATCGGGTCCACCTCTGTGCCTACAGCGACGGAATCGTCGGCGAGATGACCGGGATTCGCGGACGGCGGATGATGCATCAGGTGCTGGGTTTCCTGGGCGGTCTGCCGATGGGCGGGCCGAGCCATCTGGCCGTCGCGTGCCGGCAGTTCGCAATCCGCCACAAGCCGCGTGGCCTGCTGGTCGTGTTGAGCGACTTTCTCGACAAGAGCGGAATCGAGCAGGGGCTGCGATACCTCGTTCGGCGAGACCTGGACGTCTACGTTCTGCAATTGCTTTGTCCGCAGGAGATCGATCCGCCGATGAGCGGCGATCTGAGGCTTGTGGACATCGAGGACGCCGATGTGTCGGAGGTGACGATCACGCGGGAGCTGGTGCGCCGGTACAAAGCGAATCTCGAGGCCTACTGCCGGACGCTCAAAGACTTCTGCTCCCGGCGAGACCTGACCTACTTGTTCGCCAGCACCGACGTGCGGTTCGATCACCTGGTGCTGTCATACCTCCGACGGCGCGGGCTTCTGAAGTAGGAGGCGATCGAGGGAGACTCGGGCGATCCTCGGTCATCGTGACGCATCGGCGTCGTGACATGGCGTCGCGCGGGAAACATGCATTGTGAGCTTTTTGGCACCCATCTGGATTCCTCTTCTGACGGCGGGGCTGGCCGTGCCGGTCCTCCTGCTGCTGTATTTCCTGAAGCTTCGACGACAGGAAATGGCGGTGTCGTCGACGCTGCTCTGGCGGCAGACGATCCAGGATCTTCAGGTGAACGCTCCCTTTCAGCGGCTCAAGAACAGCCTTCTATTGTGGCTCCAGATGGCGACCCTGCTCACGGCGGTGTTCTGTCTGTGGCAGCCGGTCGTCCGTCGAATCAGGGCTGAGGAGAAGACATCTATCCTGCTCATCGATCAATCCGCTTCCATGGCGACGCGAGAGTCGGGGGGGCAGACGCGGCTGGAGATGGCCAAGGCCCAGGCCAAGACCTACATCGACAATCTGGACAATCGCAGCAAGGTGATGATCATTGCCCATTCCGATCGCGCCCACGTGGTGTGCCCCTTCACGACGGACAAGGCGGCGTTGCGACTTCACATCGATTCGCTATCGCAGACCGACGGCCCCAGCCGTCTGGGCGAGGCCCTTCAACTGGCCGAGGCGCACGGCACGCGGCAGGTCTTGAGTACGGGGGCAGGCGATCTGACGCCGGAGTCGGCCACCGAATCGGCCGAGATGGTTCTCTTCAGCGACGGTCGGATCGAGGATGCCTCGGCGCTGGTGTTGCGGCGAGGCTCTCTCTCGCTGGCGTGCATCGGACAGGGTACGGACAACGCGGGCATCCTGAGCCTCGACGTACGACGCAATTACGAACGTCCCGAGGTTCTCAGTGTCTTTGCCACGGTGGCCAACTACGGCCCGAATGCGATCGAGTCGGATGTGACGGTCAAGGTCGATGGTCGTCTGCTGGGTGTGGGCCCCGTTCGTCTGGCAGGGGTACCGAAGGGAGCGGTTACGACGAATCCCTCGGCCGATGCAGTCGGCAGCCCTTCGACGGCCGGCGTGCCTTTCGAGATGCCCTTTGCCGGTTCCGGGGTGCTTGAGGTGAGTCTCGTTCGACCGGATGCGTTGCCGGCCGACAACACGGCGTGGGCGGTCGTGCAGCCGCCCAGAAGCCTCGATGTTCTGCTCGTGTCGTCGGACAATCCCTTCCTGAAGAAGGCACTGGGCTCGCTGCCTCTGCGCCGTCTCTTGCAGATCGCCCCGCAGGCTTTCGAGTCCGATTCCGGCAAATACGCGACAGAGGGGCGACTGGCCTTCGACGTGGCGGTGCTGGACCGTCACAGTCCCGGCCGATTGCCCGTGGGCAACTACATCTTCTTCGGTGCGTTGCCGAAAGTGGACGAGATCAAAGGAAAGGGAGACGTTACGGGCGAGTTCATCTACGACTGGGACGAGCAGCACCCCATCCTTCGGCACGTGCTGTTGAGCCACCTGCGCGTCTCGAAATGGCAACGCGTGGAACTGCCTCCTCGCGCGGTTCGACTGGTGGAAGGTGAGACGACGCCCGTCATTGCGCTGCTGTCGAGCGGCGGCAGCCGGTTCCTTCTGGTGGCGTTCGACCTGTTCGATTCCAACTGGCCGCTCCAGGTGGGTTTCCCGATCTTTGCGTATAACGCCATTCAGTATCTGTCCGGCAATACGACCACGGGCACCTCTGAGGTTCTGCGGCCCGGACAGGCGCTGCCGATTGCCGTACCCCCGGGGGTCGACCGCCTGACCGTGCGACGGCCCGACGGCCGGCGCGATTCGATCGAGACGAAGGATCGTCCGATCGTGTACTACGGCGACACCTACCGTCTGGGACTCTATCGGGTCGAACCCTCGGCCCCCGGACACGAGGGTTTCGCGGTCAACCTGCTGAACGCGACGGAGAGCGACATCCGTCCGAATCCCGGACTGAAGATCGGCACCGAGGCGATCACCACCGCCGGCGTGATCCGACACGAGAACCGCCCCCTCTGGCCTTGGCTGCTGCTGGGCGCGATGGCCCTGCTGCTCGTCGAGTGGACGGTCTACAACCGCCGCATGCGGGTGTAGCAGATGCCCGCGCCGCGTCCACGAAACGGCATTACCGAATCACCCCATTCTTCCCTGAAGATCAAACTCGTCGCATGACGGCCACGAACCCGCCGTCACGCCAGTCGGTCGGCTCGTCGCCCGACGTCGGGAGCGTGAGGTGTGATTTCTCGATACGCCAGTCGGGTCTTCCGGCCAGAAACCGCTGGATGGTCTGTTCATCCTCTTCCGGCTCAATGCTGCACGTGGAATAGACAAGTTTCGCACCTTGCCGAACATGGTGAGCTGCTCGGGAAAGCAACTTGAACTGCTCTTCGGCCAGTGCGGCCGGGTCCGACGGTTTGAGGCGATAGCGCGCATCCGCCCGCCGAGAGAGCACACCGGTATTGCTGCACGGAGCGTCCACGAGCGTCAGGTCGAACGGGCCCAGTCGGGCGGCAGTTTCGTCGAGATGATCGGCTATGACGGTTCGCACACACGTGACGCCCATTCGTCGGCAACTGTCGCGGATCAGTTCGATCTTCTCCTCGGACCGATCGCAGGCGAGGATCACTCCGTGGTTGTCCATGCACTCGGCCAGTTGAGTCGTCTTGGTGCCGGGTGCGGCGCAGAGGTCAAGGACTCTCTGTCCGGGTTTGGGCGGAGCGGCACGAACCACGGCCTGGGCGGTCATGTCCTGCGGCTGACAGACCCCCTCCATGACGACGGGCATCCGTCGAGCCGGCGGACCGTGCAGCACGAAGATCGCCTCGCCGTGCGGGTCGCGCGTGGCGACGGTCTCCTCACGGGTCAGCCGCGCCAGCAGCTCTTCGGCATTGATCCGCAGACCGTTGGGGCGCAGGACCAGCGGGGGTTTCAGGTTGCCGGTCAGGCACACCCGTTCGGCGGCGTCGGCCCCGTGCGTCTTGAGCCATCGCTGCACGAGCCACTGCGGATGCGACGTCGACAGGGCAAGATAGGCGGCACGATCGGAGGCCGGATCGTCGAAGAGATCGACGGTCAGGCTTCGCCACCGTCGACGATCGATCCGAACCGCCCGTCTCGGCGGCGGCGGGTCCGACTGGATCGTTTCGTCCATGTGCCTGAGCAGTTCGCGCAAAAGGGCGTTCGTCAGTCCGCCGGACTTGGGGTCCAGTCGTCTCTTGGCCTGTTCGACTGCGGCGTTCACAGCGGCAAAGGGCGGAATGCGTTCGAGCCAGACGAGTTGGTAGACGGCCATCCGCAGAATGCCCAGCAGCTCGGCACGCAGACTGGTCAATCGCCCCTTCAGGAAGGCCGAGATCAGCCGATCGAGGGTCAGCCGATGGCGGACCACGCCCATGGCCAGTTCGTGCGCCAGGCCCGCCTCGAGCGAGTCGAGGTGAGACCGATCGCGGACGTCCTCGATGGCGTCGTCGATGAATGCGCCGGAACGCCCATGGGCCACCAAGGCCTCAAGCGCCGCGTCGCGTCCATTGATGGGCAGGTTCGTCGTGCTCATGGTCCAGGGCAATCATATTAACAGGTTTCGCGACTCCATGGATGCCGCGCGCCGGGTTCGACGGACCCGCATCCGGATCTGTCCACGGACACGCCTCTGGACACGGCCGAGACCTGCCGCCACAATCGCCGACAATCCGATTCCGTGTGCTGGACTCCGATCACGTACGGAGAGGTGTTTATGACTCCCATCGCATTCCGCCCGGTCGTGGCCATGGTCTGCGGGCTTCTGGTGATCGAGGCGCTCGGCCAGGAACTTCCCAGGGCGTCCATGCCTGCCGATGCGAAGACCTTCATGGTCCGCATGCGCGACGGCATCGAGCTGGCTACCGACGTCGTACTGCCCAAGGGCAAGGCGGGTGGGAAGTATCCTGCCGTTCTGGTCCGCACGCCGTACAGCCGTCGAGACAACATTGCTGCCATTGCCGCCGCGGTAATTACCAGAATCGGCTTTGCCGCCGTGACGCAGGACCTCCGTGGCAGGTTCGACTCGCAGGGCTGTGATTTTCCGGTCCACGCCGGATGTGCCTGGCATCGGATTCAGGACGGCTACGACACGATCGAATGGATCGCGCAGCAGCCCTGGAGCAACGGCAAGATCGGCACCGTGGGGCCGTCCGCAATGGGCGCTACGCAGAACCTCACCTTGCCCACCCAGCCGCCCCATCTGACGTGCGCCTTCGTCATCGTTGCCTGGGCCGACATCTACAACCACGGGGCCTACTGGGGGGGCGAGTTCAGCAAGGCCCTGGCCGAACGGTGGATCCTCGACAATCGGTTCGATCGGCGAAACCTCGACCTGATGCGGTCGCATCCGGCCTATGACGAGTTCTGGGATACCTGGAACACCGAGCACCAGGCGCCGCGGGTCAACGTGCCGGTGATGTACTTCGGCGGTTGGTACGATCATTTCACGCAGGGAACCCTCAACAGCTTCATGGCCACTCAGAAGAACGGCGGACCCAACGCCCGAAAGACCTGTCGGCTTGTCATGGGGCCGTGGACACACACAGGCCTGCCCAAAGGGTTGGACTATCCGCCCAACGCCAAGCCGCCCTACGAACTCGAGACGGTCGCGTGGTTCATGAAGCACCTCAAGGGGGCCGATCCGATCGGCGGGGCGAACCAGAAGCCCGTCCGCTATTACGTCATGGGCGCCTCCGGCGAGTATGACGCCCCGGGGCATCGCTGGCGAACGGCCGACACGTGGCCCGTCCCCTCCGAAGAGGTGAAGTACTACCTTCGCAAGGGCAATGCGTTGTCCCCCGAGCCGCCGACGGAAGAGGACGCATCGGCCGCCTACGACTATGATCCGAAGAACCCCGTTCCGAGCATCGGCGGCGGCGTGCTGACGCCCGGAGAAGGCATTCAGGATCAACGCCCCGTTGAAGGCCGCAAGGATGTCATCCTCTTTACGACCCCTGTGCTGACTCAGCCGGTCGAGGCGACAGGACGGATTCGCGTGAGGCTGTGGGGCAGTTCATCCTGCAAGGATACCGACTTCACGGCCAAGCTTACCGATGTCTATCCCGACGGGCGGAGCCTGCTGGTTCTCGACGGCGTGATTCGGGCCGCCTTCCGCGACTCGCTGAGCAAGCCCAGCCTCATGGAGCCGGGCAAGGTGTATCCCTTCGAGATCGATCTGTGGTCTACCAGCATCATCTTCAACAAGGGACACCGGATTCGCGTGGCGATCAGCAGCAGCAACCACACGCGATTCGAGGCCAACCCGAACACGGGCAAGGTTTTCGACCGGAACGATCAGACCCTCATCGCGAAGAACTCAATCTACTTCGACAAGACACGGCCTTCGTACATACTCCTGCCCAGGCCGATCGAGACGGCGGGCAAGTAGCGGGCCACCGGGCAGGCCGCACGAATCGGCCGGCACCCGGCGTTGCAGGACAATACAGGACTCTGCGAGAAGTCTCTGAGTCGGCGGTTCCTGATTCCGAGTTGGGAATACCGGCGACCCATGATCGAGGAGAACCCGTCTGATGCCACGTATCTCTATGTTCGTCGGATCGCTTCTATTGTCCATCATCATGCCTATAGCGTGGGGTGAGGAACCTGCATCATGCCTCTACGTAGCGCCCGACGGGAACGATCAGTGGTCCGGGCGTCTGGCCCGCCCCAATGAGTCGCGAACCGACGGTCCGCTGGCCTCACTGGCCGGGGCTCGCGATGCCGTCCGCAAACTGAAGGTGGCACGCGTGCCCAGCGAGCCGATACGGGTCATCGTTGCCGACGGCAGGTACACGCTGGCGGCGCCGATCGTCTTCAAACCCGAAGACAGCGGCAGTCTGGCCGCCCCGATCGTCTACGAGGCGGCACCGGGGGCGCACCCCGTTTTCAGCGGGGGGCGTGCCATCACCGGTTTCAAGCCGGGTCCCGACGGCGTGTGGGTGGCCGAGGTTCCCGAGGTCAAGGCCGGCACGTGGCGATTCGAGCAGCTCTTCGTCAACGGGCGGCGGGCGGTCCTCGCCAGGACTCCGAACACGTTCTACCACTTCATGGTCTCTCGCGTTGCCTACGACATTGATCCGGCCACCGGCAAGCCCGGTTCGCTGGCCGCCAGGGCCTTCAAGGCCAATCCGAAGGACCTCCAACCCCTGCTGAGCGTCCCCAAGGACAGGCTCAGCGACGTAATCGTCATGGTCTATCATTCCTGGGAGACTTCGCGGCATCGCATCGCCTCGGTCAATCCGTCCACTCAGACGATCATCACCACCGGTTCGGCGGCGTGGGCCTTCTGCGAGTGGGGTGCCCACCAGCGCTATCATCTGGAGAACTTCAAGGAAGCCCTGGATGCCCCGGGTGAATGGTTCTGCGACCGCGACGGCATGTTGTACTACAAGCCTCTGCCCGGTGAGGATATGCCCCAGGCTCAGGTGATGGCACCGGCAACCGAGCAGTTCGTTCGATTTGAAGGCGACACCGATCGGGGGCGGCTCGTCGAATGCATCACACTGAAGGGGTTGGCCTTCCATCATGGGCAGTACATCCTCGAACCGCAGGGTCACAGCGATGGCCAGGCCGCGTTCAACCTGCCGGCGGTAGTCCATGCCGACGGGGTCCGGCAGATTACGCTGGATTCCTGTGAGATCGCGCACATCGGCACGCACGCGATCTGGTTCCGTCGCGGCTGCCAGGACTGCCGCGTGGTGCGAAGCTACCTGCACGATCTGGGTGCCGGTGGCGTGCGGATCGGCGGAGACAACGACGCGCCCAAGCCCTCGGAAACGACGGGGCACATCGTCGTCCACAACAACATCATCCGTAACGGCGGCCTGATCGACATGGGGGCGGTTGGCGTGTGGATCGGGCACAGTCCCGACAACCAGATCACGCACAACGAGATTGCCGACTTCCGCTACACGGGCATTTCGGCGGGCTGGCGGTGGGGCTACGCAGAGAGCCTGGCCAAGCGGAATCGCATCGAGTTCAACCACATTCATCATCTCGGCTGGGGCGTACTGAGCGACATGGGCGGCGTCTATACCCTGGGCCCCTCCCAGGGAACGACCATCAGCAACAACGTCATCCACGACGTGTATTCGTATGATCTCTACGGCCGCGGGGGCTGGGGATTGTACAACGACGAGGGCAGCACCGATATCGTGCTGGAAAACAACCTGGTCTACAACGTCAAGACGGGCCTGTATCACCAGCACTACGGCAAGGAGAACGTCGTTCGCAACAATATCCTGGCCTTCAGTATGGACGGGCAGATCCAGCGGTCTCGCGTCGAGAATCATGTCTCGTTCACTTTTCGCAATAACATTGTGATCTACAAACAGAGCGAACTACTGTCGGGATCCTGGGCGGACAAGAATGTCGTGGTGGATCACAATCTCTACTGGAACACCTCCGGCACCCCGGTGCGCTTCGCCAATATGAACCTGGAGGCCTGGCAGAGGACCGGAAAGGACGCAGGCTCGATCGTGGCCGATCCGCTCTTCGTGGATGCCGCCGGATACGATTTCCGTCTGCGGCCCGATTCGCCGGCGATCAAGATCGGCTTCCGGCCGTTCGACTTCACCAAGGCGGGCGCCTATGGCGAGACCGAGTGGGTCAAGCTGGCCGGATCGGTGCAGTATTCGAAGGTGGAGTTTGCGCCACCGCCTCCGCCACCGTCGCCGTTGACCTTCAAGCAGGATTTTGAAGGGTGCCCGACGGGCGTTCAACCGCCCGATGCCATGACGTTCACAGAGAACAAGGGCGATTCCATCAGTGTTGTCGAGGAGAACTCCGCAACCGGAAAGCGATGCCTGAAGGTTCAGGATGCCCCCGGCTTGAATCATGCGTTTGATCCTCACTTCTTCTACGCCCCCCGGCATCTGGAGGGCACGACGAGCTTCTCGTTCGACCTGCGGGTCGAGCCGGGCCAGAAACTGTTCATCGAGTGGCGGGACGATTCTCAGCCCTATCGGATCGGTCCCACGCTGTGGGTGGCCGACGGCAAATTGACGCTCCACGGTCAGCCGATCATGGATTTTCCATCCCGCCAGTGGGTTCATCTGGAGATGACGGCCGATCTGGGAGCGAAGGCGAACGGCGCCTGGGACCTGGTCGTGCAGGTTCCCGGACAATCCGCCAGGCGATTCGACAAGATCAAGACAGGCCACCCCCAGTTCAAGACCCTGCATTGGCTGGGGTTCTCCAGCATGGCGACCGAGAAAGCGGTCTTCTACCTGGACAACCTTCAACTGAGCAACGCCGCCCAGTAGCGGCCGGGCATGTTCGGGCAACAGACGAGGTCGACGGGTCTCGAAGCGGACTCTCCGGTACCGAGCGAGGCTCGCCCAGAGGCCGGCCTCGTCGAGACCGTCATGTCCATGAGGTCGGTACGGAAAACTGGCGATAGACCTCCAGCGTCCGCTCGGTCATCTCGTCGGCGGTGCTGAGCGAGGCACTGTAGACGGTGGGCGATTTCGCCCAGGCCGAGAGGCGTTGGGCCAGGCTTTCGGCGTCGTTCACATCAAACAGGTACGACGAATCGGTGACGAGTTCGGCGATGCCGTCTACACGGCTGGCCAGCACCGGCGTCCCCGTGGCCAGTGCCTCCAATACGACCAGGGGCAGGTTCTCGGGCCAGATGCTCGGGATGACCAGAACGTCCAACTCGCCGAAGACCTGGATCATCTTGGCCGACGGTACGGCACCGAGATATTCGACATTGAGGCCTTTGGCCAGTTCCCTCAATCGCACGAGGTAGGCAGGGTCGACGGCCTTGCCGGCCAGGCGAATGCGCGTTCGGGTCCACCCGAGCTGTCGAACGGCCTCCAGCAGCAAGTGAACTCCCTTGTGTGCGGCCAGCGCGCCAGCGTAGCCGATCGTCAGGTCCTCGGGCGGTTTGGCGGCTTGGGACGGGGTGGCACCCACGGGGCGCCGTGCGGCGAACCAGTTCGGTTCGATCCCGTAGGGGATCGTGAAGGAACGTCGATGTCCAAGATGCGGGGAGATCTTCGCCTCGGCCGTTCGCGAGGGAAAGATGATCGCGTGGGCGTTGTGCAGGACCTCGGTCAGCCAACCGTTGCGGGCGAACCAGCGTCGCACCTCGTGCATGGGAACACCGCGCCGGCAGCACTGGACGACGAACATGGGGGGCAGCAAGAGGTCTCTCGCCAGCGGGATTCGGGCCAGCGTGCGTGGAAATGGCTTGGGATGCGTGGCCGCGATGCAGCGGAGGCATTCCCGTCCGTTTCGCCGTCCCTCACAGATGTTCTGATGGTAGTGAAAGAGCGTGTGCTTGGGGCAGATCCACCAGAAGTCCATCACCGTGAAGACCGCGGGGATGTGCATCTGCCGAGCCGCGGCGAAGAGGCCCAGACCGATATGGGCCGGATTGGCAATGTGAATCAGGTCGGGTTTCTCCTCGCGAAGCAGCGGCATCAGCGCCTCGGCGGGCAGTCCCTGGACGCCCATCCAGGCCCGCGACGGATAGTGCTTGACTCCCGGGTCGTTCTCCAGCGCCGTCCCCAGTGGCAGCTCGGGCCCTCGATTCTCCGGATCGCCCGCGAGAACGACCGTCTGGTGTCCCCGTGCCCGCAAACCTCGCGTCAGGATGGAGATGTACCTCTCCGTTCCCTGGGCGTAGCCCCGCCCGTACTGCATCGTTGCGTAGAGTACCTTCATGGACGGCCAGCCTGTTGCGCGAAAACTGAACGCTCGAAACGGAACCTCGCAGGCCCCGGCACACCCGAGCGTCGGACGGTCATGGTATCCCATCCGGACCCACCGGGCCATCCGTTGAATCCACCGGCGGGCGAGACTATGATGACCCACCCCTTGTTTCCATTGCGGTCCATCGATGCGACCGTGGTGTACGGGCTCGATGGGACGGTAGTGACGTCGGACGAACGCTGCGCGGCAGAGGCGCTGCGTCGCATGATGTGTCGCGTATTCGGAAGGTGGTACCGCGCATGAAACGTGTCCTGGCTGTCTTCGGCACACGCCCCGAGGTCATCAAGCTCGCACCGGTGGTCTATGCCCTCCGGAGCCGGGCCGATCAGGTGGCCCTGACACTCTGTTCTACCGGACAGCATCGGCAAATGCTGGATGACACACTGGCCGCGGTGGAACTGACCCCGGACATCGATCTCAAGATCATGCAGGCCGCTCAGCACCCCAGCGATGTGTTCGGTCGCCTCATGCTGACCCTCCGCCCCATCCTCGACGAGGTCAAGCCGGATGTCGTGGTCGTTCAGGGCGACACGACGACGGTGGCGGCTGCCTCGTTGGCCACGTATCTGTACGGGGGCAAGGTGGCCCACGTCGAGGCCGGGCTGCGCACGCACGACAAGCGGGCTCCCTTCCCCGAAGAGATCAACCGGCGCGTGACGGGCGTCGTTGCCGATTACCACTTCGCCCCGACCCAGCGGGCCTGCGATGCCCTGTTGGCCGAAGGAGTGCCCCCGACCGATGTCTTTCTGACCGGAAACACGGTCGTGGACGCCCTTCGGTGGATGAAGACCCGCCTGGCCGATCGCCCCGCCAAGGAAGGCCTGATCACCGCCGGCCGGCGGCTTGTTCTGGTGACCGCTCATCGGCGCGAGAGTTTCGGACAGCCGTTCCGAGACCTGTGCTGGGCGCTTCGAGACGTGGCCGAGCGGTTCGAAGACGTCGAACTGATCTATCCTGTGCACCTGAACCCCAACGTCCAGCAGCCGGTTCATGACATCCTGGGCCACTGCCGCGGCGTCCGCCTGATCGAGCCGTTGGGCTACGCAGATTTCGTGTCTCTGCTGGTGCGTGCCCATCTGATCATCACCGATTCCGGCGGGGTTCAGGAGGAGGCTCCTTCGATCGGCAAGCCTGTCCTCGTGCTCCGCGAGAAGACCGAGCGCCCTGAAGGGGTGGCCACTGGCGTGGTTCGCCTGGTCGGTACGTCCCGCGAGCGGATCGTGACAGAGGCCTCGCGTCTGCTCAGTGATCCGGCGGCTTATGCCGAGATGGCCCGCGAGGTGAACGTCTACGGCGACGGCAAGGCTTCGGCCCGAATTGCCGAGGTCATTGCCGACGGTCGGATGACAACCCCGCCGTTCCACTACCCCTGAACCGTCCGGTTTCCGGCCGACCGGTCAGAAACGGGCCTGTCGGCGTTGCCATTCACGAGGATTGCACAACTCTCCGGGTGGGTTTAGACTCACGCCTTCCGTTTGGCTGTTGGTCCCGTGGAATCGTGCGAAAGCACGCCCCCGCTGCACGGCGGGGTGGTCATTCAGTGAGAGGTAAGAATCATGGCAGTGAATCCACAAACCACCGGTGGCGACAGCGGTTGCCAGGCATCGACCGGGATTGGGTCCTCCTCCACACGACGTTCGCTGCTTCGCAATGCGGCGATCGGCGCGGCGGCACTCGGGTTGAATACCCGCGCCCGCGGGCAGGAGAAACCGGTCAGTGCGAACGAGAAGATTACCGTCGGCCTGGTCGGCTGCGGCGGTATGGGGTTTTACAACATGGAGGACTTCAAGCGGAGTCCCTATGTGAAGATGGCCGCCGTGTGCGACGTAGACTCGCGCCGCTTGGCCGAAGGGGCGCAGAAGGCCGGTGGCGCCGGCATCGCCCAGTACAAAGACTACCGGCACATGATCGATCGGAAGGACATCGACGTAATCATCTGTGCCACGCCCGACCACTGGCATGCCCTGGTCATGATAGCGGCCTGTCAGGCCGGCAAGGACGTCTATGTCGAGAAGCCCATCGCCCACAACATCCGCGAGGGCCGGTTGATGGTCGACGCGGCCCGGCGTTACGGCCGTGTTGTCCAGGTGGGAACGCAGCAGCGGAGCGGTGAACACTTCCAGAAGGCTCGCGACATCGTCATGAGCGGTAAGCTCGGCAAGATTCAGTGGTGCCGCACATGGAACTACGGCAACATCGCCCCCGAGGGATTCGGCTACAAGTCCGACTGTGCCGCACCCGCCGAGGTGGACTACGATATGTGGCTTGGGCCGGCACCCAAGCGGCCGTTCAATCCAAACCGCTTCCACTATCAATGGCGGTATTTCTTCGACTATGCCGGTGGCATGGTTGCCGACTGGGGCGTTCACGTCATGGACATCGTGATGTGGAACATGAACGCCAAGTATCCCAAGTCCGTCACAGCGGTGGGTGGTAAGTACTGCCTGACCGACAATCGCGACGTGCCCGACACCATCGAGGTCACCTATGACTTCGGCGACTGGATCATGACCTACTCGCTCCGCGAGGGCAACCAGATCATCGACTACGGACAGCACTACGGCACCAGCTTCCACGGCACCAACGGCACCCTGGTCGTCAATCGCGGCGGCTTCGAGGTCTATCCCGAGAAGAAACGCAAGGGCGACAAGGATGAGCTGCTGATGGAGGCCGTCAGGAGCAAAGGCAGCGATCAGCACTGGCCACACGTTCAGAACTTCATCGATTGCGTCAAGACCCGTAAGCGCCCGATCGCCGACATCGAGGACATCCACTACAGCACGGCCTGCTCCCATCTGGGCAACATCGCCTACCTGACCGGGCGGCGCGTGTACTGGGATGGCCAGAAGGAACAGATCGTCGGAGACGAACA
Organism: uncultured Planctomycetales bacterium; assembly: GCA_964446835.1. GTDB lineage: Bacteria > Planctomycetota > Phycisphaerae > UBA1845 > JAFGLZ01 > CAYUQT01. The sequence continues at coordinate 90,377 of CAYUQT010000019.1, forward strand.
GGCCAACCGCATGACGACCCGCGTCTATCGTAAGCCGTACGAACTGTAGCGGACCGGCAAAGGAGGACGAACCATGAAGACTCTTCGATGGATCGCTGCCCCGTTGCTGGCGCTGACCAGCGCGACGTGGGCTGCCGAAACGGACGTTTCCCGGCTGATCAACCAGCTCCGCGAACCGGCCACCCGGACGCAGGCCTCGCTGATGCTGGTCGAAATGGGTGCCCCGGCAATCAGCTCATTGATGGGCAACGTCTGCGATAAGGATACCGCGATCGCCACCTGGTCCTGCGAGACGATACGACGGATCGTCCTGCGGGCCCGCGATCGGGGAGCCGCGTACGACCGGACACAGCTCTGTGCTGTGCTGATCGATGTTCTGAAGACCGATACGCGTCCGGCCGCCCGGGAACTCGCTGCCGAGATGCTCGGCCTGATCGGTCGAGACGAGTCGGTGGCCCCCCTGAAAGAGGCCCTCCGGTGTGACTGTGTGCGCCCGTTTGCCATGTCGGCCCTCCAGCAGATTCCGGATAAGGCAGCCGCCGAAGCCCTCGTCGGCTTTGCCAAGTCGGCACCGCGGACGGAGGATCGGGTCGATGCGATTCGATGCCTGGGCCAGAGAGGCTGCAAGGTCTCACTGGGTGCGCTCAGCAGTTGGGTGAAGGATAAGGATGTTGCCATTCAAATGGCGGCGGTCAGCGCTCTGGCAGAGGCGGGCGACCTGGCCGCGCTGCCGACAATTCTGGGCCTGATCGACAAGGGTGCCGATCTGGTCAAGGCGGCGGCCATGCAGGCCGGCTTGAAGCTGGCCGAAGTTGCCATCGATCAGGGCAAGAAGGACAAGGCCCTGGGCGTGTACGACAAGCTCGCGGGGATGCCCGTGAGTTCGGTCTACCGCTCTGCGGTCATTGCCGGCTACGCGCGGGTGGCCGGCAAGATCGGCGCCGCACGTCTGATCGGCCTGCTGGGCAAATTCGGTGCTCAGGCCGATGCCCAGATCATTGAGGCGCTCAGCCGGATCACCGGCGGCGAAGTGACCGCAGCGATTGTGGAAGGCTACGGTAAGGCGACCGCCGATGTGAAGGTTGCCCTTCTGACGACTCTGGGGTGGCGCAGCGATCCACAGGGTTCCGACACCCTGTTGGCCGGCGCCAAGGATACCGACGTGAAGGTGGCCGTGGCGGCGATCGAGGCGATGGGCGCGATCGGCAACGCCAAGTTCGAACCGGCCATCAGTCAGGCCCTCACCCAGGGCGCGTCGATGGTCAAGGCGGCTGCCGTTCGGGCCGTCCTGTCGACCGTCCAGAGGCTCAGCCGCGAGGACCGCGTCAAGAATGAGGCGCAGATTGCCAAGCTGTCACAGGACATCCTGGCCAACTCTCCTGATGACGCCGGCAAGGTGACGGCGCTGAATGCCATCGCCGAGTTGGGCTGCAAGCCCCTGATCGGCGAGGTGGAGAAGCTGCTGGCAGCCGCCCCGCCCGAAGTGCGTCAGGCGGCGGTGCGAGCCTATGCGGCCATTGCCGACAAGCTCGACGCCAGGGCGAATCAGGGCCAGGCCCTGGCCATGTACAACCGTCTGATCGACATGGGTGCCGTTTCGGCCGACCGATTCCAGGCGGTTGCCGATCGGATGAAGGCCTGCGGCGACAAGTCGAACCTGGCCGAACGGCTCGGCGTGATCACCCAGTGGTACCTCGTCGGCCCATGGGCCAATCCGAACTCCGAGGCGTTCGACAAAGTCTTCTTCCCCGAGAAAGAGATCGAACTGGGAAAGACCTACAAGGAAGGCGGCAAGGATCTGAAGTGGAAGCCCGTCACGACGGGTGATCTGGCAGGTCGGTTGAACCTCCGCCAGGTGGTCGTCGATGCGGAGAACGTCGCCGCCTACGCCTATGCCGAGGTCAATAGCGACATCGATCAGGACGTCGTCTTCAAAGCCGGCAGCGATGACGGCATGAAGTTCTGGCTGAACGGAAAACAACTCTTCGCCAAGAACGAGCCGCGGGCCCTCACACCGGACATGGACACCATTCCCGGCAGACTGAACAAGGGTGTCAACCGGATCCTGATCAAGGTGCTCAACGGCGTCGGTCTCTGGGAGCTTCACGTTCGCGTGACCTCCCCGGACGGAAAGCCGCTCAGGCTCAAGGTTCGCCCGGCCGTGGCGGTGCCACCGCCTCCGCCGCCGCCGCCCCCCCCGGCCCCTGCCAAGCCGGCGGAAGCAAAACCCGCTCCGACTACACAGAAGTAGTGAGAGGCACGGGTGTTTCTGAGTGATGTTAACAGCGGGCGGCAACACGAGTTGCCGCCCGTTTGGTTTTCCGTGTGTCGCGTTCGGTTGACTTGATCCTCTGCTCCACTATCATGCACAGACTATGAATACGCCAAGTACGTCGCCGTCGGATCCATCCTCCAACACCCCCGAACTCGTCGGACAGACCCTTCCCTGGTACCGGCAGTTGAACGGCTATCAGTGGTGGGTTCTGCTGCTGGCCACACTGGGCTGGATGTTTGATTGCATGGACCAGCGTCTGTTCGTGATCGCACGGCAACTGGCGATGACCGACCTGCTCCCAAAGGCCGATTCCGCCACGATTACAAAATACAGCGGCTATGCCACCACCTCGCTCATCCTCGGTTGGGCGACCGGCGGCATTATCTTCGGCATGATGGGCGACCGGCTCGGACGGGTACGGACGCTGGCCCTGACCGTTCTCTGTTACTCACTGTTCACGGGCCTGTCAGGGCTTTCGCATTACTGGTGGGACTTCACGCTCTATCGATTCATGACAGGCTTAGGTGTCGGTGGGGCCTTCGCGGCCGCCGCCACGCTGGTGGCAGAGACCATGCCGCCCGGGGCGAGGCCATACTGTTTGGGGTTGATGCAGGCCCTCTCGGCCATTGGCAATATTACAGGCTCGTTTCTCAGTGGTTATCTGGCATGGCGGTGGATGTTCGCGGTGGGCATCTTGCCCGGAATCCTCGTGGTGTTCTTCTTCGCCACCCTGCGAGAACCGGAGAAATGGGTCCAGGCGAAGGCCAAAGGTGGTCAGGGGATGGGGCAGCTTCGCGAACTCTGGAGCGACGCTCGTTGGCGGTTCAACACGATCATCGGCGTGGGTCTTGCCGTAACAGGTGTGGTTGGGTTGTGGGGCGTGGGGTTCTGGAGCCCTGAACTCGTCCGAAATGTGATCCCCGATCCGGTTCAGAGCAAGCACGTTGTTTCAATCGGAACGATGTTGCAGGACGGAGGAGCTTTGCTGGGGATGCTGGCCTTCAGCGTCGTGGCGGCACGGATGGGACGTCGCTTGGCCTTTGCCATCTCCTTCATCCTCGGGTTCCTAGCCGTCAGCATGGCCTTTGGTTTCATGCGGACGGAAACCCAGGTCTACTGGATGCTGCCCTGTCTGGGCTTCGCCACGTTGACTGTCTTCGGCGGCTATTCGATCTACTTCCCCGAACTCTATCCGACTCGCTTGCGTAGCACCGGTACCGGCTTCTGCTACAACGTCGCCCGGTACCTCGCGGCCTTCTCCCCGATGCTGCTCGGGGCCCTAGGCGCACAACTTAAGGACAGTTACCACGACAATGCCTTCCGTGTGGCTGCCGTACTGGTAGCGCTGTTCTACTTTGTCGGATTGATCTTCACGTATCTGGCGCCCGAGACCAAAGACAAGCCGTTGCCCGAATGACGCGGGAACCAGCGGGCCGCCTGTCTCAGACATTCAGCCATTTCCCCGGGCCTCCTCGGATGGACAGGCCTGCGGCGCGTTTTCATCCATTGCCATCGCACCGAGGACCCATGAGCAACCGCCACTGGAAAACCCGATACGCGTTCATAGCTTCACCTGTGCCGACGGGAACCGGAGTCTCGCGACGTCGAGGCCGGATCCTTCCGACCGTTACTCTTTGCCCCTGCGAGGTCGATACGGTACCTTGGAGTCCTGACGATTGAGGTTTGGCATGATGCCCGATACACCGGTGGCCGCAGAAGTTCGCACGCCCGCTCGATGGCGGTGGAAGAACCTGCGCCGATTGGGGCGCGTAGCCATCTGGTGTACGCTGGTGTTGTCGATCCTGGTGGTAGCGATGCCCTGGCTGATTCCCAAGCCATGGCTCGGTCGTGTGATCGCCGGCGAGATCGGTCGCCTGATGAACCGAACCGTCCGCATCGAGGGGCTCAGCCTCGGATGGGTTCAGGGCGTGATCATCGAGGGGCTCACCATCGACGAGCGCCCGGAGTTCGGGCCGGGACCGTTCGTGCGAGTGGAGCGCGTTCAGACCGAGTTCTCTCCCTTGAAGCTGCTGATGGGCAAGCCGATCAGTCGGCTCTGGCTCGATCGCCCCGAGGTCTGGGTGGTCATCCTCGACGAAAACGGCGTTCAGCGGTTGAACATCGCCGATCTGGGGGCCGAGGGGACGCAAACCGCGCCCAGCGGCGAATGGACGGCCACGCGGGCGGCCATTCATGTCGTCGAAGAGAAGTCCCAGCCCGTCACCGCATCACAGCCAACTACGCGAAACGAACGAAACGAGATCGCCCTTCGACTGGGCCAGCTCGCCTGCCGCATGGACGGGCAGACCGGAATCGCCCGTTGGGATATTCGCGGACAGCTTCCTACGGCCGACCGCTCGGGAACCACTACGACCCAACTCGCCAGTGCACAGGAAATCCGCACGGAAGGACAACTCTCGGTCCCCAGACTGAAAAAGGACGTCCAACTCAACGGCGGAGGCAAGCTCACCTGGAACCGCCTCGATCTGGGGTCCATCCCGCTCCATCTGATCCCCGGCATCGGTATGCGGAAGATGACCGGCTGGAGCGCCGGGACGCTCGAAGTGCAGGTTCACGAAGACCTCAGCCTCGACTGGCGGGTTCACACCGATCTGTCCGACGTCTCGACCCTTCGTGAAGGGTTGGATCAGCCGGGCCGCCTCGCCCAAGCCCGGTTCAGCGCCAACGGCCGGTGGGACCCCGCGGCCGACATCCTGGCTCTGGACGACTTCGACTGTCGCATTCCCGGCCTGCACGTTCAAGGCTCGCGACAGGCCGATCACGAACCCCTCCGCGTCGCCCTTCATTCCGATCGTCAGATCGATCTCGACGTCGATGGTCAGGCCGACGACATCGAACTGCTCCGCCAATCGCTGCCGGAATTCGACCGGCTTCTCGGCTCCCGGACGCAGGCCCGCGGCGCCTGCCGCTTCGCGATCGGCTGGACGCGGACGTCGTCGGCCGATTCCGTTCAACTGGAACTCGATGGCGAACGATGCGAGGTGCGTCATCCCGATCGACTGAATCTGCCCGTCGGCGATCGGGCTCGAGTACGTATTCATGCGTCCGTCGATCGCCAAAGCCGGCATCTGGATCTGAAGGAGGCATTGTTCGAGCTGGGACCCACCGATCTAAGGGTCAACGGTCGCGTGTTTCTGGAACCTCTGGTTGCGCTTCCCGCCGGGGCCACGACCGACCAGGTGATGGAGGCCTGCACGGCCGTCCTGAATGACGCCCGGGGACAGGTTCGTCTGAGCACACGTGCGGCCGAGCAACTCAAACAGTATCTGCCGTTTCTGGCCGAACCTCTTCACGATATTCGTCTCGGCGGGGTCATGTCGGCGTCGCTGAGCCTCGATTCCAGTCGCGAATTCGCCGACGCCCACGTCTTGTCCGGCGAGATGGCACTGCCCGAGTCGGCCGCTCTGGCGATTCGGGAGGACTTCTCCAAACCCGTCGGTCAACCCCTGTCGGTTCTGACCCACGTGGTCTGGCAGTCCAAGCCTCAGCCGTTGGTTCGCCATATGGGCCTCGATATGCGCTGTGGACCGGCTCGCTTGTGGATCGATCCGTCGGATTCCGGCGGACGTCTGGCAATTCGAAAGACGACGTCGAACTCTCCCGGTACGTCAGGGCCCGCTTCCACGAGTGCCATTTCCCCCCAGGAGGGTATCACCGCCGATGCGTATGTGTTCGCGGCCGTTCGGGCAGAGAAGGTGGACAAGCTGCTCGATGTGTTTCCTGCCTTGGCCGGCCGGGTTCGAAGCCAGTACGGTGGGGCGGGTCCCTCCGGCGATGGGACCGTCCGCCTGGACGCGAACATCGAGGCAACGGTGCATGACGGACAGTGGCGGCCCGAGATTGTGCGCCTGCGAGCGGATGCCGATGCCTCTCGTCTCGGCGTGGATCTGGGATCGACCCTGTTCAAACGCACGGAAAGCCCGGCCGTCATGGCGATCGACTATCGGTACGACCGATCGTCGTCGGACGCCCGCCATCGCTACGAGTCGGAATTCCGCCTGGCAGGTCTCTCAGGCAGCGGACGGTTGGTCTGGGGCAACGGCAGCGAACGGGTCGAAGCGAACCTGGATGCGACCGACGTCGAACAGGCCCTGGCCCACGCACCCTCGCTGCGCGAGCGACTGGAGGTCTATCGCCTTAAGGGAGGAGCCTCGGTCAATCTTCGATCGGTCGCCGACGCCAACCGCCAGGCCCTCGATGTGCAGATCGATACAGGCAACCTTGCCTTGCATGTGCCCGGTCAGGAGCCGTTCGACAAGCCGGCCGGCGTGCCCTGCCGACTATCCGCCTCGATCGAGGGTTCGCCCAAGAATGACCCAGACGTCGACCAGCGTCTGACCATTCGTCAGGTCGAGGCAACTCTCGCCTCCTGTCGTTTCCGGGCGACCGACGGCCAGATCATCACCCGGCCGGGGACTGGCCGGAATCTGACCGCGGAGGCTATTGCCCGCAATCCGAGGTGGTGGCTCACCGAGAGTCCCTTCCGTCGGATCGACCTGGCCACTACAGGAACGCTCGTGCTGGACTCAACCCTGCGGTCACTGAGTCCGGCCCTCGATCGGTTCGCGAAGAAGTATGATCTGATGGGATCGGCGGAGACGTCGTTCCGCCTCGGCTTCGATTCCCGGGCGATTCGCTTGGCCGGTCGCATCGACGCAGATCGGATCAATCTCAACGCCGCACCCCACCTGATCAAGACACCGGGCACCCGGCTGAGCATCTCGTTCGACGCTGCCGGTCCGGAGCCGGCTCAGAGCACCGGTACGATGACGCCCTTCGTGGTTCGTCAGTGCGCTGTCGAGGCCTGGGATATGCGTATCACCGGGCAAGGCGACTTCTGGCTGACCGAGGGCGCCGAGGGGCGGGGCCCGCAGTTCGGCGGCTTCAACCTGACAGCCCAGTATGATGTGCCCGACCTGTCGCACATTCAGAGGATGATCCCTTCACTGGTGGCTCACCCCATCGGCGGAAGCCTCCAGGGGAATATGGCTTTGGCGGTGGAAGGCGGACAGTTCCGGCTGGGTCCCTCGCACGTAAAAGCGGACGGGGTCTTCGCGGATCTGGGCGATCGCCGGCTGACGTTCGGCGGGCAGATCGAGGCGTCCAGCGATCGGATCGACTGCGACGAGCTGATCGTCGGCGTCGGTGCGAATCGTCTGAAGCTCGCCGCCCACGTCGAAGAGGTCGGCCGGAGCCCGCGCGGCAGCTTCTTTGTGCTCTCCGACGAGATCGACTTCGACCAGCTTCGAGAGACCCTGGCGAAGCTTCAGCCGGCCGAGGCCACCACGAAGACGTCCGAACAGGAACGGATCATCCGGGCCCAGCCGATCTTCGAATTCCTCAAGAGGTGCGACCTGACGGCACGGGGACACATCGGGAAGGCCCGCCTGACCGGCGAGAAGACGCGAAAGGTCTTCACCGTGCACGAGTTGATCAGCGACTTCAAGGTGGCGGCCGGGCGGGTGCTGATCCCGTTTACCTGCGCGATGAACGGCGGGATCGTCGACGGCGAATTCTCACTCACCGCCGACCAGCGAAACCCGTGGTTCGACCTGAAATACAAGGCCGTGGGGGTGGCCGCCGAGGAAAACATCAAGGCGATGGTCCTCTACGACTTCCCCGGTCTGCACGCGACCGGTCCGGTCACGCTGATCGATCGCACGCACCAGCGGTTCTTCACGGAACCCGATCAGCTCAACTATCCGGAGGGCGAGGGCGATTGGATCATCGATGGCGGGGCCTACGTCGGACGGGCCGCGCCGCTCTGGCTGACGCGCCTGTTTCCGGGGCTGAACACGGCCCGATACGAGTTCTCGCGCATGCACGACTGGTTCAAGAAGGCCGTGGATGGGCGGATAGACCACCATATGATCTATCAGGGGAAGAGCTACAACATCTATATGAAAGGCGTCAGCTTCCCCAACGGGGCGAGCTACTACGAGGTCGGTATCGATCTGCTTGCAGGCTACGAGAGCAAGTACTGGAGCGAGACCGGCCAGGGACGCGTGGCGCTGTTTACGGCCGATGCCCTGGTCGAGAACGGTGTCGAGGTCCGCAAGGACATTCAGTTCGTGCCTCTTCACCGCGTGATCTATGACGTGTTTCTCCGAAGCAATGTCGTAACGGCCGCGTACTACGCGATCAAGAAGCAGGTCGACAAGCCGTAAGGCGGCCCTCGATCGCACCCAGCGATCGCATGAGGAGTACGCCGGTCAGACAGGAGACCATGTGGTGCCGTTCGATGACCTTCCATCGTTCGTGAAGGCCCTGGAGCAGCGAGGGCAGCTCAAGCGAATCAAGGTGACGGTCGATCCGGAGCTCGAGATCACGCAGATCGCCGATCGTATGTGCAAGTCGCCCGCGCCCTCCACCGACCCGCCGCCGCCGCCCACCGACCTCGTGCACGGGGGACGCGGGGGATACGCCCTGCTGTTCGAGAGCGTTCGGGGGGCTCGGATGCCCTTACTCATCAATGCCTACGGCAGCTATGAGCGCGTCCGCCTGGCGCTGGGGTGTACCGACCTGGAAGACTTGGCCGATCGAATCGCGCGGCTGCTCAAACCCGAGATCCCACCGACGCTGATGGACAAGCTCAGGCGGCTTCCCGAACTGGTGAAGCTCGCCGGGGTGGGGCCCAAGGTGATCGGAGGCGGACCGGTTCAGGATGTGGTCCTGGCCGATTCGGCCAGCCTCTTCGATCTGCCGGTGCTCAAGTGCTGGCCCGACGACGGCGGCCGGTTCATCACGCTGGGCTGCGTGTACACCAAGAACCCGCATACGGGCGACCGCAACGTCGGCATGTATCGCGTTCAGCTCTTCGAGCCGAAGCGGGCGGCCATGCACTGGCATCCGCACCACGATGGGGCCCGCCACTTCCGCATGTATCAACAGCTCGGGCAGCGGATGCCCGTGGCGATCGCCTTCGGCGGCGAGAGTGTCCTGCCCTATGCGGCCACCTGTCCGTTGCCTCCCGGCATCAGCGAACTGCTGTTCGCAGGCTTCCTGCAGGGACGCGGCATCGAACTGGTTCGATGCCGGACGATCGATATGGAGGTGCCTGCCAATGCCGAGATCGTGATCGAGGGCTATGTCGATCCGGCCGAGCCGCCGATCGTCGAAGGCCCTTTCGGCGATCACACCGGATTCTATTCGCCGGCCGACCTGTTTCCGCAGTTTCACGTCACGGCCATCACACACCGGGACCATCCGATCTATCCCACCTGTGTGGTCGGCAAGCCCCCCATGGAGGACTACTACCTGGGAAAGGCCACCGAACGGATCTTCCTGCCGCTGCTGCGGACGCTCGTACCCGACATCCTCGACTATCACCTGCCGATGTTCGGAGCATTTCACAACTGCGTCTTCGTGCGGATTCGCAAGGAATACCCCTATCACGCCCGCAAGGTGATGCACGCCCTCTGGGGCGCCGGGCAGATGATGTTCTGCAAGTTCATCATCGTGGTCGACGAGCACGTCAACGTTCATGACGAGCAGGAGGTGCTCTTCCAGATGGGCTCGAACGTCGACCCTCGTCGCGACACGGTGATCATCGATGGACCACAGGACATCCTCGATCATGCCGCTCCCGAATGCGGTGCCAGCAGTAAGATCGGTATCGATGCCACCCGCAAGATCCCCGGCGAGGGACAGGTCCGGCCCTGGCCCAACGAGATCACGATGTCGCCCGACATCGTCGAGAAGGTCGCCCGACGGTGGAGTGAGTACGGGCTGGGCTGATGTTGATAGACTGCGTGCTTACGTAAGTCCCAAAAGGATCAGGGTGATGCACGCTTCTGATTTTGGAAGTTTTTTGTTGACACCGTCGATAGCAATAGATATCTTGCCCATTATTATTGATCGGGGATGGAGCCCCTCCATAATCCTGATGACCATCATAGAAGCATTTCAGGTCAGTTGATATAGGTCGGATTTCGCCGGCTTGAGGCTGGAGTAGTCTGCCGGTTGAGTGATGTTGCGTGTCCATGTGGTGACCAATGTGCGGGCACGGTTGCGATGGGACTCTGTACGTTTACCTGCTTCCAGGTCCTTGACCGTCCGTAATGCCCCATTAGGTGGGTATCGATAGTTCCTTTCTTGGGAGGTTGCGGGCCATGAAGTCCATCACAGTCAGGCTGTTTCATGGTGTCATCCTGATGTTTGCGGCAGCGCATCTGATGAATTATGCCAGCCTTTGCCTGGCACAGTCAGTGGACGAATACCGCGGCGAGGATGCAGAAGGAAGGGCTGTAATTGACCAGCGACGGTCGGTGGCCGGAGCGAGGCCAACAAGAGTGTTGTCCATCACACCGTCAGCGGCGATACCAGACGGGTTGAACCTTGTCTCCGTCGAAGCGGGTAGCTTCCCCTTCATAACGGTCAACCTCAGGGCCTATTCAGGAGGATCGCCGCTCGTGAACCTTCCAGAATCGGCCTTCGCCGCATATGAGGACGGAGTCCGACAGGTGAAGTATTTTTCAGTGACTCCTCCTCAACAGGGTGGAGGCGTGCGTGCGACAGACGTTGTCTTTCTTCTCGATGACAGCGGAAGCATGTCAGCAGAGACACAAGCCGTGCGCAATAACGTGACGAACTTCGCGAAATCGCTCAAGGATGCAGGCGTTGATGTTCAACTGGGACTGGTTCGGTTTGGACAGGACGCCAGCGGAGGCAGTCCGCAGATTTACAACAATGGCCAATTGACCAGCGATCCAGAGGTCCTCAAAGGATGGCTGGCCGGATTTCGAGCCTCCGGCGGTACCGAACCGAGTGTGCAAGCGGTCATCGATGCGGCCAACAAGTTTACGCTTCGCGGGGTCGCGCAGCATCATTTTCTGGTCGTCACAGACGAGGACAGCGACGGTGGTGATCTTGCGACGGCCATTCGACTTTGCCAAGCGAACAACATCGTTGTCCATTGCGCAATCGACAAGAACGCCTCGGGAAACACAAATCAGGTTTTCGTGGATCAGAATACAAGTATGCGAGGTAAGACGGGTGGTCTGCTCTTCAACGTAACGGACCCCTTTGATCAACTCCTGGCCCAGATCAAGTCCGTGGTCTCCGACACCTACATCGTGAAATACGAGGCGGAGAACACCGTGGCCGACGGGAAGGAGCGTGTCGGGAAGATCATCGTCAACAGTACATCGTTCTCTGACGATGTGGAGTACCGATACACCCCCGGCTCGGCGCCACGCATTGAGCTGACCCAGGAAACGCAATACAAGATCAGCAGAGGTGTCAATGCCAACTCCGCCGTCGATCTGTCCTTCAACGTGACAGACCTAATCGCACCGGACGTTCAGAAGGTAACACTGTTTGTGCGGTCATCGGGCAGCACGAGTGCCTTCACGGCGATCTCCGCCAAAGGTACCGGCTCCGGACTCTGGACGGCAACAGTCCCTGCACAGACTGTTGGAAACAGTGGTTTCCAGTTCTACGTAACAGCGACAGATGGTGATAAGACAACCAGCTTGCCGTCCGAAAGCCCCAGCGACAACCCATACGTTGTGGGAACACTCAACACAGCGGGATTCATACACTATCCTCCATCCTTGGTACGCCCCTTTGCGGATACGACCATCGATCTTCTTGTCTTGCTCTGGGGCCCCGATGTCCAGAGTGTTCTTCTCCAATACCGTTCGCCAGGGGGAACATGGAAGACTCCGCTCTGCACGTCTAAGCAGGTCTCTGTTCCCGTCGCATTCTATAAGGCGGTCTTCGAGGTGATCGTTTCAGGCAATGACATCGGACAAAATGGCATCGAGTACTACTTTGAAATCCGGACAACAAACCAGACCCTGGCGCTTGGTACGCGCGATAATCCTTTCCGGATAAGCCCCACATCGAATTGGGCCCTCCTGGAGGAGCTGAAGCTGACACGGGAGGCCTTTGCTGACCATATGCAGTTCATGGCGAGGAGGACAGCGGACGCCATGGGCTCGCTTGCATGGACGAAACAGAAGCATCCTGAAGACAGGGCGTGGGATGTCGTGTTCTGGACTTCCTTCGTGATTGACGTTGGCACGGTGCTCTGGGATCCCGCAAAAGCTGCTAAGTACAATAAACTTCCACCCACGAATGTTCTCAACAAGATGTCACAACTGGTGAACCGTGGCAACATGAGTGGAGCACGAGCACTCGTTTCTACGGCCAAGGCTCGATCGTTCAAGCTGATCATGAAGAGCATCGGAAAGGGCAGCCATTTTCTGGAGGTCTACGCAATAGATCCAGAAACGCTTCAGGTGATGCGTGAATCCTTTGGCGAAATGCTGGGTGAAGCCTACGGGAATCCAGATGACAAGAATAACCCAGGCATACTCTTTGAGACGGAAGAGAAGGCACAGGGTTGGTTCTATGACAAGATCATGAACAATCTGTCAGTACCAGATGCCGACGGGCAGGTGTATGCTGACGGAATTCAGGGTGTCATCGATCGGTTCGAGACTGCTTGCCTCGCCGTAGAGAACGACATAGGTGCACAGACCAGTGTCCCTCAGGGAATTGCAGAGGTGGTTGCCTTTCTAGCCTATCAACGGGGAGCTGTGAAGGCCGCTCGTGATTCCTTCATGCTGGGTTTCCACTATGACTCTCAGGATTCCATACCCCTCCGGCCTATGATCGAACTTGGCGCCACGACGAGCGCTACTCATGCCTTGGAGACTGTATTGGGCGCACTGGAGGGAAACAAGTGGACAGGAAGGGCAAGCCAACTCGTAACAATAGGGCTCTTTGGTGCCAAGGTGGTCGGTCTGTTCTGTTCTGGAGGGGTTGCAGGCGTCATTCAAGCAGCCTTCTTATTTGGCGGACTGGCCAACTCGGCCGTCGGAACGGTCAACAGCCTTGCAGAATTGAGTAATGAACTCAAACTCGGTGAGAGCATTCGAGAGACCAAGGATGCCTTCATTGGGGAACTATCGAACCTCACCATCATGTCCGGTGACACATTCGTCACGGGCTTGAATGCTATTCTGTCACAACCAGACCTTGCTCCGCTTGCGAAAGATATCAAGGTCGATATTGGCGAGGTCAAGACAAGCTCTGAGCTTCAGTGTCCTAACCCGATAACGACAGCCTCAGTGTGTCCATGGCTTCACAGGACCAGCGTGACCGTAAAGAACCAAGGAACGCAGGCAGTACCCGTGCATGCGCTGTTGCAGATCATGAGTGTTCAATCGTCGACCTTGTTTGGTTCGCCGGTCTATGGCGCGCCATCAGATGCTTATGGTGAATCGGTACTCCTCCAACCAAGCGGACAATCCGGAAGCGAGAAGACCTTCCAGATAGAACATGTGAGCTCGCCTCTGGACCTGGGCAAAACAGAAGTCCTTGGACTGATCTTCACAGGTATTGTGCCACACGTGCCCAAACAGAATGGGTCGGCCGTTACATCGGGTGCGTTCGACCAGATTGTGAAGGAGATGACAACCGAGGTCGATCTGACCGTTGGGAATCCCGTTGTGCTCTCGAAGGGCCAGACATTTCGTACGATCTATACGCCGACGCAAGGCACGGCGGACCTGCTCATGCGTTTTCCCGGAAGCAACTTCGATCTTCACGTTTACGATGCTCAAGGCAAGCACACTGGCTACAACTATGCATCGGGGGCAATCGAAAACCTGATCCCTGGCGTGTCGGTTACAGGCGCGAGCGGCACCGTTCGATGTGTTAGGCTAACAGGAGCTGCTGGCAAGTCTTTCAGGATCGAGGTATATGCTCGAGAGGCGGATCAACCGGAGTCAATCTCTCTGACCGCAAGGGAGTATGCCATCGAATCTCTTCCCGGGTTGGTGAGCTGCGATCCGGTACGCGTCGATTGGGATTCCGATTTCGACGGAACCATTCAAGACTCGGGCGCCACGCACTTCGACGCGAAGCTGTCCCCGAAGGAGGTGGGAGGACAGAAAGGGGTATCGGTAAGTGTGGAAGTCGGCGATCTCAAGGATCCGAATTCCGGAGCAACTATTCCTGCAGACAGACTGGGAGTTGAGTTGGCGAGCACCACACTCTCTGCCGGCCAAGAGGCGAGCGGAAAGCTCTCACTGTTGGTCGAGCCCAACGTCGGTTCAGGTTACTATATCGGTGAGATCAGATTAAAGGGTTCCGATCAACAATTTCCGGTTGGTGTGACGCTGAGATGGTCGCCGCTGCAGCTCACCCTCGATACGATCGGCGACGGACAAGTGCTTCCTCCAGGTGGCTACTACAAGCGAGGAGCAACGGTTAACATCAAGGCGGTACCGTCTGCTGGATGGCGATTCATCAGTTGGCAAGGTGATGTAACAGATGCCGACCCCAATCTTCACGTGATAATGGACTCCGACAAGAGGCTGACGGCCAAGTTCGAAAGGGTCCAATACAAGTTGACCGTTACCGGTGGTAGCGGTTCCGGACAATACGATTGGGGGACGGACGTTCCAATTCAGGCCACCGCTCCGTCAGGGTATCGCTTTGACAAATGGGCGGGGAACGTTGCGGATTCAAACAGTTCATCAACGACGGTCAAGATCACTTCGGACACAGCCGTCACGGCCAGTTTCGTCAAGCAATACACCTTGACGGTCGTAGACGGAACCGGGTCGGGTCCGTACGATCCGGGCAAGGTTGTTACCGTCCAGGCCACAGTGCCCGCGAGTTCGCGTTTCGACAAATGGACAGGGCCTGTATCAGATCCAGCCAAGCCGTCGACAACGGTCACGGTAACCGGAGATACAACGGTTGCCGCCCACTTCGTGCGGCAGCATACGGTTACCGTGATCGGTGGCACGGGCTCCGGCACCTACGACGAGGGCACTGAGATCGAAATCAGGGCAACCGTTCCCGATGGAGCACGATTCAGCAAGTGGGTGGGTAGTGCGGTGGATCCTTCAGGCCGTCCGGTGGATCTAACCATCCCGTCCATGAGGCTCTCCGTGAAGGCGGATATTTCTTTGACGGCGGCCCTCGTTGGGCAGGTGACGCTGGTGGTCAGCATCATCGGTCCGGGTGGCGTCCAGCAGACGCCGCCGGGGCGATCGGTCTTTGATGCAAATGAAACGGTTTCTCTGAATGCGGTTCCGATAGAGTCATGCGACAAGTTCGTCGGTTGGCAGGGAAGCGTGACCTCAACGGTCGCCCAAATCAGTGTGACCATGGACACGAACAAGGAGATCACGGCAGTCTTCAGCGATGGGAAGCTCGGGCCGGGCACGTGTTGCGGTCCCGGAGCGTGTGAGGTGATGCTCGTGGGCGTCGGTTTCCTGCTGCTGACCCGAGCAGAACGACGGCTTCGCGGAGGGCGCTGCAGGAAGTGATGATGCGTGAGATGTCGGGTTGTGCAAACGCATCGTGTTGAGGCGATGCGAGTTCAAAGGCATAGGCCATTCTTAGAAGAGGACCCGGCCGAGTGAAACCGGACCGTGTTCTCGCGTGTGACCAGGCCGGTGAGATCCCATTGTGCGACGTTTGCCATCCGTTCGCGTCGCTGTTGTGGAGACAGGCGAGGCGTCGCCTTGTGATCTCACCGCTCCGTAGGCACCCCGGCCACCTCATAGCTGTACACGTGCGAGCCGCTGGCGAAGTAGATCCGGCCGTCGAGATAGTCGCCGCCGGGACCGATGTTCACCGGTGACTTGGCGAGCAGCGTGATCTTGAACGTGTCGGGTTCGATCCGAGCGACACCTTTGACGAACAGCATGTACACCGTGTCCTTAGGATCGCGCACGAAGATCCGCGGGCCCTGCTGAGAGTTGGTGCTTCCCAGATCGGCGGCCGTATCGTGCTGATAGACGATCTTCCGCCCCGCGGGATCGAAAGCGAAGAAGAGATGATGGTCGGCCACACCGTAGACCAGTCCACGCGGGCCCTGGCACAGGTCGGAGTAGCCCTGCACGCCGGGAAATACCGGCTCGTGCCATTCGATCTTCTTAGTCGCCATGTCCATGATGTACAACTCGGCCTGACGGGCCTTCTTCTCGCCGCCGGTGCCCGGCGCCGTCGTCGAACCACCCACTAGCTTGCCTTCCGGCAGGGCGATCAGGCTCATCGTGGAGTGCTCGGGCAGAATGGCCGTGTGCTCGACCAGCGCACGCTGCTTCGTGGAGCGATCCCAGAACAGCAATCCGCCGCCGGTGTAGCCGTAGCCGGGGGTGCCGGCCAGCACGAGCGTCTTGCCGTCGGGGTGGGCCAGCAGTTTATGGGGGCGGTTGATCGTCGGATGGCATTGCGTCAGGAAGAGCGGGTTGGACTTCGGATCATCGGGACGAATCGCCACCCAGTCGCGAGCCGGATCCCATTCCAGCAGGACGCCGTGCCCGTAGCTGCCGGCAAAGAATCGGTCTCCCTGTCGGGCCACTGTGTTCCACTGGTTGTACCCGTCGCGGTTGATCCACGTGTCGGTCCGAGGATCGTAGCTGAAGAATCGCATCGGAAACGCCGTGCCGCCGCAGATCGTTCCGTTCGGGGCGACGGCCAGCCCCATGACATGTGCTCCCTCGCTGCGATAGTCGAAGGTAAGTTTCTTGACCTGCCTGGTCTTGGGGTCTTCCACCCGCATGATCCGCTCGACGGTATCACACTCGATCAGTTTCTTGCCGTCGGGAAATGCCGTGTGGAACAGCCCCTGGTGCCCCGTGATGATCTTCTTGGGATGAATCGTCGGGCGCGGGCCGATCTTCCTGGTCTGTCCCTTATGGAACTCATACCAGTTGTCCTTACCGCCACCGGGGTATCCGTAGACCTTGCCGTTGACGTCGCGATAGACTTCGCCGGCCCCTCGAGTCCGTTCGGCCTCGGGGATCATGGGCTTGGCCTGGGCCGTACTCGGATCAAAGCCGATGATGTGGCTGGCCGTGCTGCCGATTCCGAAGTAGACCCAACCGGCATCATCTGCGGCAATGTGGCGCTGATACTGAGCCCAGTTCTCCTTGTGGACGTGGCCGTAGTCCTTGAACTGGCGGGTCTGGGGGTCGAACGAGACGACGCCGCTCTGTGGATAGGTGATCGACCAGATGACGCCCTTGTCGTCTTCGGTCATGCCCATCGCCATTTGCGGCGTGGTGACATGGTGAAATGTGAACGCCTGTTTCTCAGGATCGAACTCCGCGAAGTAATTGTTGAAGTGTGTGTAGTATTTGTTTCGGCTGGACAGGATCGAGGCATAGGGGCAATCGCCGCCAGGCGGAAACGGCACGGCGAATTCCCGGCTCTTGCCGGTTTCGGCGTCCACCTGAAGGAGGGCGTAGCCGCCGCGGTGATCGAAGAGCCAAATGAGCACGACGTCGCGCCCCTGGCCGTCGACGGTCGCGACGATTCCCCGATGGTTGCTGACGGGCGTAGCGACGCCGTGATGCCGGAAGCCGTTGCCGAGGTCCTGTGTCGCCGCCATGGCAGCGCCTCCGATGATCGCCAGGCAGGACAAGATGCTGAACATTCGCGGTGGGGATGTCGGTCGACGCATACGCGGATCCTTTCCGATCTGTTTCGGGCAGTGAATAAGCTGCGCGCCATCGCAGCGACGGCAACGCTCGGTATACCGCTTTCAGGGAAGGATGCCAAGAGACGGAGTCCCCAATCAGGATTCCGTCGATCCATGGAGGCAAACATCGGCATGTCCGGGGGTAAGGCTCGAAGATCGTCGAGCCTTACCCCGACCGGAGAGACCGTTTGGAGCGAGCGATGGTCAGCCGACCGGTGAGAACTGATCTTTTCCCAGGCCGCACACAGGGCACTCCCAGTCATCGGGCAGTTTGTCGAACGGCGTGCCGGCGGGAACACCGTGGTCCGGATCACCCGCGGCCGGGTCGTAGATATATCCACACGCGTCGCATTCGTATTTCTGCATGTCAGCCTCCATTGGGAAGGTGTGCGGCAATCTGAACGCCCAACTCCCGGCATCGGCTCAGGGCCGCGTCGTCGGGCACGTAATTGACTTCAAGTCCTTCACCGATGAGTTCGATCTTCATCTCACCGAGGAGGGTTCGGATCTGCTCGACGGCCTTGCCGCTCCAGCCGTAGGAACCGAACGCCGTGCCGATCATATTCATCGGCTTGAGTCCCTTCAGGTAGGTCAGCACGTCCGCCACCGTCGGGAACATGCCCGTGTTCAGCGTCGGCGAGCCGACGACAATCGCCCCGGCATCCAGCACCTCGGTGGCCACGTCGCTGCGGTGATTCGACATCAGGGGCATGACCTTGACGCTGACGCCGCTTATCGAGAGCCCTTCGGCAATGGACCGTGCCATCTTGCCCGTGCTGCCCCACATCGTGTCGAACACGACCACGGCCTTGCGGATTCTCTTGTGAGTCGACCATCCGGCGTACTGCTCGACAATCCTCATCAGGTCTTTGCGATAGATCGGGCCGTGGTCCGGCGCGACGATCTTCAGGGGCAAGTTCATCTTGCCGACCTTGTCGATGAGCTTGAGGACCAGTGGCGCGTACGGCATCAGGATATTAGCGAAGTACTTGGCGGCCTCGTAGTCGCGAATATCGACGGGCAATTCGTCGGCATAACGCTCGCCCGAGGCCAGGTGCATGCCGAAGGCATCCTGGGAGAATAGAACGCCGTCGCGGGCCAGAAACGTCATCATGCTGTCCGGCCAGTGGAGCATGCGCGTTTCGACGAAGCTCAGTTCCATGTTGCCCAGGCTGAGCGTTCCGCCGTCCTTGACCGCCTCGATTCCCCCGCCCAGGTGGAAATGCTGCTCGAGGGCCTTGACGCCCATCGCCGAGGCAAAGACCTTCTCGGGTTGGATGGTGCGGATCGCCTGCGGCAGGCCGCCGGAGTGGTCGAGTTCGGCGTGGTTCGAGACGATGTAGTCGATCTTGCTGGGTTCGACGACCGATGCAATTCTGCTGAACATCTCGTCGCAGAAGCCCGACTTGACGGTATCGATCAGCGTGATCTTGTCGGCCAGGATCAGAAAGGCGTTGTAGGTGGTTCCGCGGTTCGTTGCATATCCGTGGAACTCCCGGATACCCCAGTCGATCGCTCCGACCCAGTACACATGGTCCGTGATCTTGACCGCCTGAAAACAACTGCTCACAGTCTGCTCCTTCATGATGCGGCACTACAACGAGTATGACTCACCGATCTCCCACTACTCGATCCGTCCATCGCACTCGGTCGGCCTCGGAGCCTCTCGATCCACCGAGGCTCGTTCCGACGGCGAGGTCATCCCTTCGGATTCTCTCTTCAGTCGAAACCGGCGCGAGGGCACACCGGAACGGTCGTTCATCCTTGGAGACGCAAATCCGCAGGAAAGGTCGGGGCGAAGCCTAGTATCCTTCCTGCGTCAGGCGTACTTTACCGCCAAATGTGCGATAGATCCAAACCGTGTAGACCAGTACCAACGGCATGCCGATCAGGGCAACGATCAGCATCGTCTTGAGCGTCAGCGGCGTGGACGAGGCGTTCACAATCGTCAGACTGAGCTTCGGATCGCCCAGCGACGGGACGAGATTCGGGAACAGGCCTGCCCCGCACAGGCACATCAGCGCCAGGATCGATACGGCCGAATAGGCGAATGCCATGAGCGGCTGGTTCTTCCGGTTCGATACGCCAATCAGCACGATGGCGATCAATGCCACAGCAGGCACCGAATAAAGGAACGGGACCTCGTTGTAGTTCTTCAGCAGATCGAACCGGCCGATCAACGTGATGAAGACGGCGACCAGAAACAGCCCCAGGTAGGCGATCCAGGCCTTGTGCAGCCAGCCCTTGGCCTGTTCGGCAAGCGGGCCCTCGGTCTTCAGAACGATCCACGCCGCCCCATGAACGGCGAGCATCGCGAATCCCAGCAGCCCGATCATCAGGGCGTAGGGATTCAACAGGCTCGGGAACGTGCCGGCAAAGTCCATCTTCTCGTCGAGCGGCAGCCCTCGCAGGATATTGCCCAGCGCCACCCCAAACAGCAGTGCGGGCAGCATGCTTCCCACGGCGAACCCGATGTCCCATAGCCCGCGCCAACGGGGTGAGGACTCCTTGTTCCGGAATTCCACGGAGACGGCCCGGAGGATCAGCCCCAGCAGAACCAGCATGAGTGCCAGGTAGAACCCGCTGAATACCGTGGCGTAGACGTGCGGAAAGGCCGCGAAGATGGCCCCGCCGCCGGTCAGGAGCCAGACCTCGTTGCCATCCCAGACGGGCCCGATACTCTGCAGCAACATTCGACGATGCTCTTCCTTGCGGGCGAACAGGTGCCAGATTCCAACACCGAGGTCGAATCCGTCGAGCACGGCATATCCGGCCAGCAGTACGCCGATGAGCAAAAACCATGCTACCTGCAAGAGGTTCATGCCGGCACCTCCCTTCTGCCTGGCATCCCAAGAATCTCCGCGTCCGGCCCTCGTTGCACCTGGCGTCGGAGCAAGTGGATCCACAAGACCAGGAGTAGCGAATAGATCGTGCAGAACATGATGATCGATATGAGAATCTGCCAGGCCGGCACGGTCGGAGAGACCGCCGCGGCCGTGCGCAGTTCGTGATAGACGACCCAGGGCTGACGGCCGACTTCCGCAGAGAACCAGCCAAGCTGGTGGATCAGGAACGGCAGTGGAATCGTCAGAACAGCTGCTGCCAGGAACAGGCGGTTCTCGTATACCCGCCTTCCCCAGATCAACAGCAACACCCCGAGGCCCGATAGGGCAATGCACCAGAATCCCAATCCTACCATCAACCGAAAGGTGTAGAACGTGGCGCCGATCGGAGGGCGGTCCTTGGGGGCAAACGCGTCGAGCCCCTTCACCTCGGCGTTGATATCGCCGAAGGCCATCCAGCTCAGCATTCCCGGGATGCCGATCGCGGCACGGACGGTTTCGTTGCGGGTGTCGAGGATTCCGAAGATCAGAGATGGCGCCCGCCGCTGGGTCTTGAAAATGCCCTCCATCGCGGCGAGTTTCTCCGGCTGCCAGCGGGCCACCTGTTGCCCGTGAAGGTGTCCCAGCGGGAGCTGCAATACCGACGAGACCAGTGCAACGAACAGAGACATCCGCAGCGAGTGGCGGGCGAACTCGACATGACGCTTCTTCAGAAGATACCAGGCGCTGATCCCCATCACGAAGAAAGCCCCGGTCATCAGGCATCCGTCGACCGTGTGCAGGTATCGAGGCATCGTCGACGGATTGAATACGGCGGCCCAGAAGTCGGTCAGCTCGGCCCGACCGTTGCGGATGACGTAGCCCGCAGGCGTCTGCTGCCATGAATTGGCCACAATGATCCAGAAGGCCGAGAGCGTCGAGCCGATCGCGACCATGATCGATGAGAACCACAACGTGCCGATCGACACCCGCCCCCAGCCGAAGATCAGCACCGCCAGGAAGGTCGATTCGAGGAAGAACGCCAGGACGCCTTCGGCCGCCAGGGGGGCACCAAACACGTCGCCGACGAATCGCGAGTAGTTGGACCAGTTCGTGCCGAACTGGAATTCCATCGTGATACCTGTGGCGACACCGATGGCGAAGCTGATGATGAACAGCTTCATCCAGAACCGAGCCAGACGGCCGTCGCGCTCGTCGCGGGTCCTCTTGTAGCGGGTCATCATTGCCACAAGAAGCCACGACATGCCGATCGTCAGCGGGGGGAACAGGAAGTGAAACCCCACCGTGATGGCGAACTGAACCCTGGATAGCCAAACCGCGTCCATGGATGCCCTCGTGATCGGGCCGGGACTTCCACGCTCCGGTCAGCCCGGATCGCGGAAGCCCGGCTCGGCAAACAGCGTAGCGTGTTACACTCGGTGACTAAGCCTTCCACAACCCGTGGAGATTGCAGTACTCGCGGACCGTCACCTGCTCGGCCTGACAATCGAAGACCGCTTCCGGCGCCTGACCCGGCTTGAGATACTGCCGGCAGACCCTGTCACCCACGACGAGTTCGATGAAGGCGATGTAGTGTTTCTCTTCCATGGGATGCGGCACGCTGCCGATCTTGACCTTGATCTTGCCGCCGGTCCTCTCGATGACGGGGACGTGCTTCTCCTTTGAGGCGTCCACCGTGTTCTCGGTCATGGGTTTCATGGGCTTGTTGCAGCAGCTCAGTTCGCAACTTCCGCCCTGCATCACCTCAACCACTGTGCCGGTCTGTTCGCACTTGTAGACCTGGAGTCGTTCGAGCATTGCTTATTCTCCTTATGCGGTTTGGGCTTGCGCCCGCCGTG
The DNA here is from genome assembly GCA_964446835.1 of uncultured Planctomycetales bacterium. Taxonomy (GTDB): domain Bacteria; phylum Planctomycetota; class Phycisphaerae; order UBA1845; family JAFGLZ01; genus CAYUQT01. The sequence continues at coordinate 112,808 of CAYUQT010000019.1, forward strand.
TCATCTTTCCTGAACGGAGTCTCTCGGTCGCTCTACGACATCAACCCTTTCGGGCTGCGTCGAACCGGCGGCCGACCTCCTCCCAGTGGAGGATGTTCATGATGGCCTTAACGTAGTCTGCCCGCTTGTTCTGGTACTTGAGATAGTAGGCGTGTTCCCAGACGTCGACGACCAGCAGGGGAACGGCCCCGGCCACGATCTGGTTCTCGTGCTTCTCAACCTGCAGGGGCAGCAGGCGACCCCCGACCGGTTCGTACGCCAAGACGCCCCAGCCGCTGCCGGCCGTCGAGATGCAGACTTCGGTCAGACACGCCTTGAGCGTGTCGACGCTTCCGAACTGGCTCTTGATGGCGTCGAGGAGGGCCCCAGCAGGGGCGGCCGGTTTGGCCGTCAGGTTCGCGAAGTACAGCGTGTGCAATACGTGCCCCGAGCCGTGGAAGGCGATCGCCCGAGAGATCGCCTGGGCGGTGGCATAGTCGCCCTTCTTGCAGGCCGCATCGAGCTTGTCCAACGCGGTATTGAGGCCGGCAACATACGCGGCATGGTGCTTGGTGCTGTGGAGCGTGAGCGTCTGGGCGTCGAGCACCGGTTCGAGTGCGTCGGTGGCATAGGGCAACTCGGGCAACTTGTAGGGCACAACCCCGCCTTCGGCCGCCTCGGCAATCGGCGAACCGGTTGAACCAACCCCCAACATCGTCGCCCCGGCAGATACCCCCATCCATTTCAGCAGATCACGTCGCGTCGTGTTCGGCATGTCTTGTCTCCTTGTCTATAGTCCTTCGAACAGCACACCATCACGTACAACCGCTTATCGCAGGCTACGGCTGCGTGCAAGAGTCACTTGCCCGCCGGTTGGCGGAGCATAATGAGAAGCATCTTGAAACGCGAGATCGCCTTGACCGCATGGGGCACGTTCGCGGGCATCAGCACCATCTGGCCCGTTCTTGCGACGATCGGATTGCCCCCGATTGCCAGTTCGACCTCGCCGTCCAGAACCTGAACCAGGGCATCAAAGGGGGCCGAATGCTCGCTGAGGCCCTGGCCGGCGTCGAAGGCAAACAGCGTCAACGTACCCGCCGGGTGGGTCACGATCGTCCGGCTGACGATCGACCCGGGGGCGTAGGCGACCATGCCCGACAGATCGACGGCTTCGGCCGGTGGCAGTCCCGCGTTTGGGTTACTCGGGGAACAACTCATGGATCAGGCTCCTGAACATAAACGTCACAATCCCCAGAACGACTCATCACGACGTTCAATCGTGCCGACGCATTCGGCGTAATGGGTCCCCTCATGCTGAGCGGATCGTGTGTCCCTATACGGTTCTAACCTCTTGAACAGTGAAACCGACCTGCTCCACGGCGCGGCGCAGCGTGACCGCCTCCAGTGCACTGCCCGTGGCAATCGCCTCTTTCCGGTTCAGGTCGACCTCCGCGGAGGTGACACCCGAACACTTCATTATGGCACTCCGGACGGTCTCGGCACAGTGCCGGCAGGTCATGCCCTCGACCGAGAGTCGAAGGGTATCAGCCGCGTCCGTTGCGTTGACCGGTGTCGCAGTTGATCGGATCGTGGTCGGAAGCATCGCCGCACCGACAATCACCAGAAGGATCAGGGCACAGATCATATTGACGTATCCCGGCAACATCGGGTGGTTGTGAATGTGAGACGCCGATACCACCATCGAGTAGGTCAGGTCAAGTAACAGGCCGGAAAGCAGGGCGGTCAGGGCAACAACCGACACATAGATCATAGCCGTACGGCGACCCAACACCTTCCATACCGTGGAGAGGGTGGCCATGTTGGTGGCAGGTCCGGTGATCAGAAACGCCAGTGCGGCGCCCGGCGAAATGCCCTTGGCAATCAGCGCGGCCGCAATCGGGACCGACGCCGTGGCACATACATACACAGGAATTCCCACAAGCATCATCACCACAATCGTTCCGATTCGTCCGCCCACAAGGCCCGAGAAGTAGTCATCGGGCACCAACGCCGAGATTACCCCCGCAATGACCAGACCCACCAGAAGCGACCGGCCGATGTCTCGGGGCAGCGTCACAAATCCGAACCTCGCGGCGCGACGGATCCAACCGCCGGACTCCTCGGTCGAACCGCCGCCTGACGGACCGGCGCCCGATGGTGTCAGGGGTACCCTCTCGGCGGGTCCGAACAGGAGGACCGCTGCCCCCCCCACAATCCCGCTGACCAGTGCGGCCAGGGGGCGGAAGACCGCAAAGACGCCCCCAAGAAGGCTGAACGTGACCAGGACACTGTCCAGCCCGGTCTGGGGTGTCGAGATGAGAAACGCCGTTGTTGCGGCCCGACTTGCCCCATGCTTTCGCAGCGACGCGAAAACCGGAATTACCCCGCAGGAACAGAGCGGAAGCGGCACGCCGAAGAGCGACGCCCTAATGACCGGCCAGATTCCTGGACCTCCGAAATGGCGCTCCACCTTCTTCGGCGGAAGGGCTACCGACAGGACACCGGCCGTGGCGAATCCAAATAGGAGATAGGGTGCCATGTCGCCCAGCACGCTCCAGAAGTCGGCAACCATATTGAAGAGAGACTCAGACATTCAGACCACCGTACCATCGCCAAACAGGTCCAAGGGGTTAGATGTCTCCAGATGCCGTCGAATTCCCAACCGGGTCAGGGCGAAATCATAACGCACAGGGTCTTCTGGCGCTATGACCCGGAAGGCAGAGGTGATCTCGCGAGCGGTCCGAAGGTCCGCGGCCTTTCTCGATGTCAATCGGAGCACTCGACTTATTCTATACATATGCGTATCGAGGGGAATGATCAACTGTTCGGCGGGCACTCTGTGCCACCCTCCGGGGTCTACGGCATCTTGGCGGACCATCCATCTCAGGAACAGGTTGAGGCGTTTGCAGGCGCTTCCCCCGCTGGGAGAGGACAGCAATCGGAACGTGCTTCGGCGAGAATCGCCGGGGGGCCGGGTCGAATCAGGGGGCGTCAGGGCCTCCGCAAATCGTGCCAGTGCCGAGACCATCTCCGGCTCTGTGGAATCCAGACCGGCCTCGAAGCATCGTTCGAGTGAGCCGTAGCGGACAAGGGCGCTGCGTACACCCCGGAGAAGGTCCGCCATGTCATGACCTGTGGTGAATCGGTGTTTGAAACCGGCGAAGGCCGCTGTCATCTGCTCGTCGGAGGATCGCTCGACGAATCTCGCCGGGGCTATGGCCATCCGTTCGAGTATCGCCCGCACGCTGGAGAGGATCTGGCTGACGCGACCATAGGCCAGGCTGGAAGCGATCAGGGCGACAATTTCACGATCACGAACGTTCGGGTAGTCGTACAGGAACTCGAGCGGGTCGGGGTGAACAAACCGACGCCGATTGTAGTGGGCGTATAGTCTGTCGAGCCGACCTTTCTGCGTTCGTAGAGGCATGGCACTGCCCTATTGTAGCATCGACGGCGGGATTGCGTGTCCGACGCCCGTCTCACAGGCGAGATCACGGCCGAGAGGGCACTTCCTGCCCGCGGGCATCGTCATGGGGTGGGGTCCCATGAGCCTCCATGACTGAAGGGCTGACTAGCTGTTGGGATCGGCGTTGGGGTCTGCCAGTTGGCGCCATGTGCCCGGGAGGATGTTCAGGCGATACGAGCGGAATCTCGGGGGAACGGTCTGGACAACGTTGGGGTCCCAGTTGATCGTGGGCGACGCGAAATCGTCTACAGAGATGGGGCCGGCCGCGATCAGCGACCCGTCGATACGGGTTGACCCATCCAGAGTCACGTCCCCATTCTGGACGGCGACGATCCCGCGAATGACGCTCGTATATGTGTCCGTCTTGTCGGTGTCGGACAATCCTTCAAACGGCAGTGCCGCCGGGTTGAAATTCGTGCTCGTGGACGATTCCGAGAGCGTCGAGTTCAGCTTGATCCCCACCGTGCCGTCGACCAGCAGCGCTGGGTAGCCGCGACGATGCGGCACCCAGACGATGCCCTTGCCGATCGTCAGGTTGTAGATGCCGGTTCGCACCACCAGCGTGCCCTCGATCCGGCAGTTCTCGATAGTGAAGACATTGCTGAGGTTCAGAACGTACAGGCCGTCGCTGCTGCACGAGCCGTAGGGGTTGAGGTTGTGGCTGATGATCTTCTTCTCGATCTTGTAGGGGGAATTGGGGTCCGGTATCAGCGTAACGGCAGTCGATAGCCCGGCGTAGTAGTCCAAGGTTCCAGACAGGGGGGCATCTCGTGGGGGGACAGTCGTCGTTCGCGTGCCCGTAATCGTCCCGTTGCTTGTGATGGTGGTTGCCTCGACATTGCCGGCGATCTTGCCGAGCCACCAGACTCGGACCAGGCCGTCGCCGTAGTCCCAGGTCGGACCGCAGAAGGCCGGGGCCCCATTGACGGTCAGGGTGCTGCTGAGGCCCACATATAGATAGTCCTGTGCGTAGACGGCCGTCTTCAGCGCCCCGATGGGTGGTGGTTCGGCATCCACGCGATATCGGGCAGTCACCCCGTTGACCGTTCCGACGGCGGTCATTCGAACCTTATGATCGGGATCGGTCCGGATGTCGTTGTCGACCGTGTCCTCCAACGTAATCGAACATGTTCCCCGCCCGGGGGCGTTGGCTTCGAAGGCAAAGGTCCCCGCGGACGTGGGATAGGACCGCCAACCGTTGTTGATCGAGGTCACTCCGATGAAGTCTTCGACGATGGAGCGGGCGTTCAACGAGGCCTCGTACCAGTCCATGGTCTGGTCGGCTGCGGTGAACTGCATGCGAACGCGTGTTGCCAGAAGACTTGAAAGCCCGATGACCGTCACGAGCATCGCAGCACCGACGACCACCACGTAGGCCGATCCTCGGCGACGCCGACACAATGGGGCTCGGACTGTTCGATGCATCGCTATCATCCGTGCAGCAATTTCGCCCGTCCGCGCAGGGCCGACAACGTGATCGTCTCGGGACTATTGCCCTTGACCGTCACGACGATTCGCTTAACCCCCGCATCCCAAGACAGAATCGTAGTGGGATCCAGCGGATTGATGTACTCGACCTTGACCGACCAGGTCCAACCCGTGGATTGGGGGATCGCCGAGCCGTCGGCCATTCGCGGCGGAGATTCCGAGTAGTTCCGGTAGTCGTCCACGTCGTCAAAGAGGCTGCGGTTCCCGGGCACCGTTTCGGTGCTTCCCGGTCCCATCGAGCCCCCCGGCGGCACATTCGGCTCCTCATAGGCCTTGCTGAGGATCTCCTCCATCATCTGGATCGCCAGGGCGCGACCGTAGAGTGTAGCCCCCGTACCGGTGTTCGGGTCCGTAGCCTTTGCCCGGGTCATCGCCACGGTCGACAGCGTCCGCAAGGCGGCGACCATCAGGACCGCCGTTATGGCGGTAGAGACCACGACCTCCACCAGGGAGAGCCCCCGAGGGGGCTGACGTGCGGGGCGCAGCGCATGGGTGTCCCGATCGGTCACGAGCCAAGATCCTCCTTGCTGTTCAAGATCGTCACCGCGGTGTAGAGCGGTTGCTTCAGCCCGGCGCGGAGCGTGATGTAGACGCAGGTGCGGCTCGGCTGTCCGCCGATCGCGGCGCTGCCTGGCAGGACCTGCTTGCCCATCACCCGAAGGAACATGCTCTGGTTGTCCAGGGCGGTCCACGAGGTCTTCCCGGCCACGGTCTTCAGCAGGGTACTGCCTTCGCCCGTGGGGGCTCCGGTCTTGGCGTAGATGATGGCAGACGACGGAGGGGCGACGTCCTGTTCGACCGTCAGGCAGACACCGCTGGTGATTGGTGTGAAGCACGGGCTCGATGAGAACCACGCCTCGTACCAGATGAAGCTGGCGGTGGGCAAGTCCGATCCCAAGAGCGACGTGGCCAGATTGGGTTCGCTGTTCGGGTCCGGCAGCCCACCGGCAGTGGGCTTGCGGATCCGGACGAACATCTGACCGTTGGGATCCGAATCGCAGCGAGTCAGGTACGACGCCCGGGTGATCGTGAACCCGGTCGCGTTGGGGTCCGCGTTGGGTACGAAGTATTGTCCCAGCCACTTGGCGGGATTGACCGAGAAGTCGGCGATATCGGTCAGAGACACGGACGAACCGAGTGTCGGATAGCAGAACAACAGGCTCTCTATACTCTCAACACCATTGGGTTCGTTGGCCTCCCTGGGGCCGGCGTATTTCATCGAGAACTCGCTGACGCCCGAGAGGATATCATGCGGCGTATCGAAGTTGCACTGCCGCTTGAGGGGGTCTCCGGCCTTGCCGGACCAGGAGTAACGAACGATCTCGTCGCTGCCGTCGCCATCGCGATCGGAAATGATGAGCAGGACGCCCGTGGCGCCGTCCTTGACGACGGTCGTGGCTACCGAGAGTTCCTGGGTCAGAACGAAGAGAGCGGATTGCGTGCCGGCCGAGACGAGCATGTCGTTGTCGTTGGGATCGACAGCCAGTCTCAGGCTCTGGCTGGCCAACAGGATGGCCGAGGCGATGCCCGTCATGATCACGCCCATGGACGAGGCGCTGACGAGCATCTCGATCAGCGTGTAGCCACGTCGAAACCCAGTGGGGTGTGGACCAATCATGTTTCGAGGGCCTCGACACCGCATGGAACTCGGGCTTGCCGCCTCCTGGAGCGACAGGGCTCGGAATCCTCGGGGGGCCATCCCTAGGACGGCGGCGACAGCAGGGGCTCAAACCCCGCCCATACCGTTCCCGTGTTCGGATCGATCGGGACGGCTATCGCCGGTTTGCCCCCTCGGCTGATCGTGATCGTACCCCCGCTGTCCGGCGTGCCGTAGGCGTCAAACGATATCTCGTTGTCTCCGCCGAGGTCCACCGAGACCAGCGTGGCTCCATAAGGCTCCCCCGCCAGATCGACGACGTACACCCGGTTCGGATCGCTCCGGCGATTGAAGTCCGGCAGCCCGGGAATCTGGTAGGTGCTCGTGGTGGTATTGAAGGTGACCTTCAGCGTCTTCTGCTTCATCATCGCCTGGCATCGGGCGAGGCTCAGATCCGCCCTGAGCCGCTTGACCGTGCCGTCGAGCCGGCAGGTATCGAGCGATGGGTTGAAGACATGAACTCCGACCATCGCCAGCACCGCCGAGATGCAGACCACGAAGATCAGCTCCACGAGCGAGAAGCCCGCGGATCGCGGGCATCGCGGTCCACGGGCTTCATTCCTATGTTGCAGTCCTGGCAGAGGCTGCAAGATGATGGTCCCTTCTTACCACTTGTCGAAGGTAGTGTTCGGATCGGCTTCCGTTGCGGCATCGCTGTTGGCGATGATCGTGCCGGTGTTGTAGTTGAACACCCAGCCATAATCCCCGCTGGCATCCACCGTCGGACCCGTCGTGACCATCTTCACGCCGCTCTTGCCGGCCTTGGTTCCGACGGAGCAGGGAGGAATCTGCTTTCGCAGATACGGACCGTAAATGTAGTTGCCCGTCTTGGAATCGCTGGTCGCACCCGCCTTGTCGCTGTACTTGAGCAACTGGTCCGCGAAGGTGGTGGCGCTGCCGTCGCTGCCCGGGTACTTGCCGCCGTGCTCGGCCGCGAACATCTCGATCGCGGTTCGCATGACGGCGAGGTTTTGGCGCAACGCCGATTCATCGGCACCACTGGCGCCTCGACTGATCCGTGGAACGGCGATCGCTGCGATGATCCCCAGGATCACGATCACGATGACCAGCTCTACAAGACTGAATCCACGTCCCTTACGCGTTCTCATCGACAGCCCCTTTCTTAGAAGCGATCTTTTGATCGGAGATTCGTGTATGATCTGAAACCCCCGTGTCACCAGCATTCCTATCGAACCGCCGAAGGTGCGGCTTGAGGTCCGAGCGGTTTTGGAATCGTAAGTTCAACCACCACTTCATCAGACTCAAACCGGGCCCGATAATCCCCGATGTGACGCAGCACGAAACCGTCGAGCCGATCGCCCACTCTGAGAATTCGGTCGCCGACGATGGCCCGGGGGTCCGAGAACTTCAGAATAAGGCCCTTGAGCGGATGGGCCTTGATGAACGTCTCGGCGATCAGACGCTTGCGGTCCTGGCTTTCCTTCTCCTTCTTCTGCTGCTCCTGCCGCACCATGTCCGTGCGGCTCTTGTAGATGCCTCGCATGGCGGGCGTCAGGCTGAAGGCGTCCCGGGAAGGACGCGTTGTCGGCCGGACACTTCGGGCAGGCATCGAGTCGGTTGGGCGGCTGGAGCTTCGAAAGATATCGGCCAGAGGTGGGCCGATGTCCGGTGGAGACTCATCGGCCGGTGAAACACCCATCTGCGCTGTCGGCGAGGGCACAGCCAGAAGAGGCCGAACCTCGGGGCGCGCATACAGCCGGTCGATCAGAAGCCCGAGTGCCGCGGCCCCCGTGAGAAAGCCGTAGAGTGCCAGCTTGTTTCTGCTGAGCGTCATTGCTTCCTCGCGATACCCGATGGCTTCGGTGCGGGTTCCGAGACGTAGTACTTCTGAGAACACTCAAAGGTGCACAGCGTGTTCTGCTCCTTGTCCCTCTCCTGGGTGGCCTGGATGGCAAAGTGACTGATGTCCAGATAGGCGACGTCGGATTCGATCATTGAGAACCACCGCCACAAGGCCGGGAACGTTGCTTTCCCTTCGACCAGGAATCGAAAGATGCGATATCCGTCGTGTCGCGAGATCGCCATCGGTTGAACTCGCGTCAGTACGACGCCACATCGAGATGCCAGGCCGTTCAGATGCAGCAGCAGATCGTCCACCGTGTGACCGTCGGGCAATCGTACCTCGGCGCCGGCCAGTCGCTGGGAGAGCCGGCTGTTCTGTTCTCGAAGCGACATGACCTGGGCGCGGAGCGCGCCATTGTCGACGGTCTTGGCGTCGCGCTCGGACCGGACCTGGTCGAATCGCAAGGAGTCCGTCAGGGGGGCGTGGATGAGCAACGGATAGCCGAGCAGGGCCACCAACACCATCAGGCCGATGCCCGCAAGGTCCGCGTCATACTGCCGCCAGTGTTTCAGGTCGATTACCATCGTGTCACAATCGAAAAGGCCACACCGTGATCGTCCATGAACGGCTGGCGACTCGTGGATTTCAGATCTCCGGATCCCAGTTCGGGATGATGATCCAGCGTATCCAGAAAGAAGGCGACCGAACTGTGATCGGTGGCGATCCCGTCGATCGTCAGTCCCATCGCGGTACTGCCCGAAGGCGCCGAAGGTCGGCGCGTGACCGACAGGCCCTTCAGAGCCGCCGGCGCGATCGATTCCACGACCGTCTCCGTGTCGCGGCTGGGTTCGGAACTGAGTCTCACAAGCACGACATGTTCGGGCAAGTGGCTCGTCAGCGTCGTGAGAGTTCGACTCCACAGGTGCTTGCGTCGAAGCTGCTCGTTCAGGGCGACTCGGAGGGTCAGGTCGTTCTTCTGGACGCTCAGTGCGGCCATTTCCTTTCTCAGCTCATCCTGCGATTGCCGAAGACGCTCGATCTGGCCGAGCATCTCGCGCGTCTCGCTGGCTCGCGTCGTCAGGTAGATGGCGGACAGGGCCTCGCCGACAAGCAGGCCGACCGCCAGCGCAACCCATCGTTTCATACGACGCGGGCGTTTCGCTCGTCGTTGGTGCTCGATCGGCAACAGGTTCACGCGGACGGTCATGGTTCCAGCTCTCCGCAGCCCAATCCCAGGCAGCCCACCATGCCCGGCAGCACATTCTCGGCCAATGCCGGATGACGGTTCCCTTCGGCAGTCCACCGGTCGGCTACAATACGGCGCACGCGAATACCCAGGAACTTGCCCATAACCTCCGGCAATCCGTCGAGCGTGCTGCCTGCGCCGACCAGTATCAGCTCGCTTACGGACAGGTTGCGATACAGGTCCATCACGTAGCGAAAAGACTTCTCGATGTCTTGCGCCATGCCCCGGAGTATCGGCGTCAGGATGCCCAGCAGGATTGCGGACATCCGCCGGTCGTCGACCCCGTCCTGCGGCCCGGACATGGGACGGTAACCTCCGGATTCCGCCTGAATGCCGTAATGGCGTTTGTAGCGCTCTGCGGTGGTCAGATCGACGCCGAGTTCGTTCATGATGCGCCGCGTCATCAGATCGCCGCTGGCGCGAAGGCACCGAACGTACACCGGTGTTTCGCCCAGCCCCAGGTACACGCGGCTCGATCTCAATCCGATGTCAAGGACACCCCAGAGGTCGCTCGTCTTGAGGTCCGAGATCATTTCTCCGCAGGCCCGCATGATGGCCAGTGGTGCCAGGTCGATGCGCGTGCAGAGGAGGTCCTGCGATTCGACCCACGACAGGAACTCCCGGACGACCTGCTGCGGAGCCACGGCGACCATGAGATTGGGTCCGTCCGCCGGGCCGCCGGGCGGCAGGGGCCAGCCGTCGAGCTCCGCCGTCTCCACCGGGATGCGGACATGCTTGGAGACCTCGTGGCGAATGCTTCGCATGACGGCCGCTCGTTCCTGTTGCAGCAGTCTGTCGGGTACCCGAATGGTGCAGATTTCCACGTCGGGTGGTCCCAGCGCCGCTACGACCGTGTGCCCGGAAAACCCCTTCATGCCGGCGAGCCGAGCCCGTTCGAGCACCGGAAGCGCCAGTCCGCCCGCCGCCGCGGGCTTCTCGCAGCCGGCCTGAGAGAGGAACTGCTGCGTCCAGTGCCGGATCGTCGGTCCGTGGCCGTTCTTCTCGAGCTGCACCGCTCGCAGCGACGCGGCGCCAACGTCGATCGCGATCGGGCTAAGGTTGGTTCGATGAAGCCACATGGTCACCTTCCGGATACCGCCGACGTCAGATCGAACAACGGCAGAAACAGCGCGATCGCAATCACTCCGACGACCGCGCCCATGATCACCAGAATCAGCGGCTCCACGAGCCGCGTGAGCGTCCCGATCGTTTCGGTGTTTTCCTGGTCCAGGTAATCGGCCAGGAACAACAGCGATTCGCCGAGTTGTCCGCTCTGTTCACCCGTGGAGATGGCAGCCACCATCGTTCTTGGAACGATGGGGTGTCGCCCGAGGGCGCCGCCTACGGAACTGCCTTCTTCCACCTCTTGAATCACCTGATCGAGTATGGCCAGAAACCGTACGTTCGTGGTCGATCCTCGCGCCAGCCGGAGTCCTTCGATCAACGGTACATTGCTGCGAATCAGTGTCCCCCAGACTCGGAAAACCTTGGCGAGGACGAGACGCTGCACCAACGTGCTGATCAGCGGCAAACGCAGGACGATCCGATCGAATAGGCTTCGAACCAGAGGCATTCGCACGGCGAGATAAGGCACCATGACGACCATGGCAACCAGGAAACCGACGACCCAGGGATGGCTGCGGATCCAGGTGGATGCGGCAATCATCAGCGTGGTGAGCAGCGGCAGCTTCGTGCCCAACGTCTGATACAGATCGTCGAATTTCGGCAGCACGAAGAACATCAGAACGCTGACCACGCCGATCGCCATCAGGAGGAGCAGGGCCGGATAGATCATCGCCCCGATGACACGGACCTTGATCTCCTGTTGGGCCTTGGTCATCGTCGCCAGACGTTGAAAAGCCTGGGCGGTCTGCCCCGTGCTTTCACCCGCCGCGACGATCGCTCGAAACGTCTGATCGAAGATGTTCGGGTACTCAGCGAGGGCCTGGCTCAGCGACGAGCCGTCCTCCACCTTCTGTGTCACCACTCCCAGAACCTTACGCCACGGTTCTTTGTCTACCTGCTCCTGAACAGCCGTCAGAGCCGGCACCATCTGGCTGCCTGCCTGAAGCATCATGGTCATCTGCTGGGTCAGCATCATGCGGTCGCGAACGTTTCCAGGCCTGCCGGACAGAACCGATCGCACTGCCGATTGGCGTTTCAGGACCGGCGCTGCCTCTGCCGGGCTGATCTGCGTGATGAACAGACCGCGGGACTGGAGCTCCTGAGCCGCCTGGTCGGAGGTCTCGACATCCAGGACGGTGTGGATTTCCTTGCCGGTCCTGTCTATGGCGATGCATGCAAATGACACAATTGCGACTCCGACGTCTCTAGGGGCCTGGACGTGTGGCCGTCAGCGATCTGAAACGCTGTCGTCCTGACACTCCTGTGTCCTCACGTCGCCGCTCCCACGGGCTCCGGGGCCCGCTTCTCGACTCGCGGCGCCTCGGCCCGGATCTTCTCCTCGGTCTCCATGTGCGTAACGCGGAGGACCTCCTCCAGTGTCGAACGTCCCGACTCCACCAGCTCCAACCCCACCTCCCGAAGCCACCGATGACGCTTCCGGATGAGGTAGTCCTTGATCTGAGACTCTTCAAACGATCGGTTGATCAGGCGGTACATTTCGTCATCCATCTCGAGCACCTCGTAGATGCCCGCCCGGCCGTGATACCCCGAATCGTGGCATTTCTTGCAGCCGGCCCCGCGATAGAAGACCCTCGGGCCCGACTGATCCCAACCGGCCTGCGTCAACAGGTTTCGATCCGGCATGTATGTCGCCCGGCAATAGGGGCAGATCGTCCGGGCCAGCCGCTGGGCGATGATGCCATTGAGGGCGGACGCCAGAAGGTACGGTTCGACGCCCATATCGGTCAGACGCGCGATCGTTCCCACGCAATCTCGGGTGTGCAGCGTGCTGAGCACGAGGTGTCCCGTCAGGGCGGCCTGGATGGCCACCTGTGCGGTGTCACTGTCGCGGATCTCACCCACCATGATGATGTCCGGGTCCTGTCGCAGGATCGACCGCAGGGCGCGGGCGAATGTCAGGCCGATGGCATCTTGCACGTGGATCTGGCTGATCATTTCGAGTTGGTATTCCACCGGGTCTTCGACCGTCACGATGTTCACCGTGACCGATCGCAACAGATCCAGCGCCGAATAGAGCGTGGTGGTTTTGCCGCTGCCCGTCGGTCCGGTCACCAGAACGAGCCCGTGCGGACGCAGCAAGACCCGCTTGAACGCGGCCAGGTTCTCCTCGCCGAAACCCAACTGGCTCATGTCGACCCGCAGGGCCGATCGGTCAAGGACACGCAGTACAACCTTCTCTCCGAAAATGGTCGGGATGGTCGAAACGCGGAGGTCGATCTCGCGCCCTTCGGCGATCGTGCGGATGCGTCCTTCTTGAGGCAGTCGCTTCTCGGCGATATCCATCTTGGCGAGCACCTTGATACGCGAGACCACCGCAGGGTGCATCTGGGGCGGAGCGGTCAGCAGTTCCCTAAGCACACCGTCGATGCGGTATCGCACACGCAGTGACTTGCGGTCCGGTTCCACGTGGATATCGCTGGCTCCGTCGCGAATCGCCGACAGGATGCCCAGGTTGACCAGGTTGACGGCCGGCGTGCCGTCCATGCGGTCCAGGTCGGTCAGCGTGTCGCCCTCGGGGCCTTCCCGCTCGACGAACTCGACGTTCTGCTCGCCCAGTGAGACCAGGAACGAATCGACCGACACCTGCTCGGCCAGGTATCGTTCGGAGAATTCCTCCAGGTTCGATTCGAGCACGAGGACGGGGTTGATCTCACAGCCGGTCAGCGACGCCAGGCGGTCGATCAGCGGCAAACGCTGGGGTTCGATCATCGCTACGGTCAGGCGGTTGTGAACCTTGAACAGCGGCAGCACCTTGAGCCGTCTGGCCTCCTCGCGATCGATCAGTTTGGCCACGAGTGGGTCGATCAGACCGTGGCGGAGGATGCATCCCTTGACGCCCAGACGCTGGGACAACGCCTCCAGTAGTTGGGCCGGCGTGATCACGCCCATTTCCAGCAGCGTCTCGCCCAAACGGGACTTGCTCTTCTGCTGGAGCTTCAGCGCGGTGTTCAGCTCGTCGGGCGTGATGGCCCCGATTCTCAGCAGCAGTTGGCCGACCTGTTCGGTTCCCTTGATCATGTCTAATGTATGCCGCGGGCGGCCTCCTCGACCGAATCATGGATCTGGAACTGGCTCTGAAGTTCGGTGAGGCGCAGGATTTCGCTGCAGACCTCGTTGACCCCCGTCAGTCGCAGGTGAGCGCCTCCGTCGATACAGGAGGTCTGGAGTTCGCACAAGAGCTCCAGACCGGCGCTGTCGATGAAGGGGACGTCGGTGAGGTCGACGACGATCTGGCTCGATCCTTCCGCGACGGCCTGCCCGACGGCTCGCCTCAGCTCGTCGCAATCGCCGTGAACGATCGCGTCCCGAGGTGCGATCACCATGAATCGGCCATGCTCGTACGTGCCAACTTTCAACGCGATCCGGCCGGGGTAACGGCCGCCTCCTGGACATAAGGCAGCAGGGGCAGATCCTTCGATCGCGCCTCTGAAACATTGGTGAACGCCTTGAGCAGCAGGTCCTGCGGCGGTACGCGTTCAAACCCGCTGCCGGATAACCCGGCACGGAGTTTGATCGGCATCTCCGGGAAACGCCGCCTCAGGCGTTCCTGGATGAGTGTGAGGATCTTCCGTGTGATCAGATGGGCCAGCGCCGAATCCAAGCGGCGGAGTACGGCCACGAAACGGTCATCGCTGAACCGTCCCACCACGTCGTCATAACGCAACCGCGAATGCATGGTCTGCCCGATGATCTCCACCACTTCGTTTCGCGACTTCCATTGCCCTCCGTCGTCCATCATGCGTATGCCTTCGACGACCAGTGCGAGCATGACGACGGGCTCGTGGTTGGCATAGCACTCCTCGATCGTCCGATCGAGAACGGACAGGATCTCCACTCGGTCGAGCACGCCGCTGGGGCGGTCCGTCGACAGAGAGAGGCGGCAGTTCTCGGCCTCCTGAAGATGGAGCCACAGTGCCTCGATCAGATCGCAGGCCAGCTCGATTCGTTCGGAAGGAATCGATCTGTCCTCGAACTCTTCGACTGTGATCAGCCCGCTGGATCGCAACACACCACGAATGGGAAGCACGAGGGCAAGAGGAGGATCGCTGGTATCCGCCAGCTCCTGAACCATGGGCCCCATCTCGGGCACGCCGGAGATGAACCGCCGGCCGGTGGTGATCACGTGATGAATCAGGCCATGTTCGCCGGCCACGGTCCCTTCCGATCCCGCACTGGCACCGTTCAGCGGATGCAACGTGCCGCCGGTGTCGATCGAGTAGCATCGCACGCGCCGAGCTCCGATCAACTGACGTAGCGACTCTCGGATGTGACTGTCGAAGGACATCCAGGGCTCTTCCTGGCGGTTCCAGCTTACAAGCCATTCTCGGAATTCCAGAAGCGTCCGGTGCAGTCGCTGCTGATACTCCTCCGCGCCGCTGGGAAGCGGCGTCTGCTGCAACGGAGGCGCCGTCGGTGATTGCCCCTGAACGTGAACCAATGCACGCGAGGAAGAGTGTGTCGGTCCGAAGAACACACCCGACAGGACTCCCAGCATCGCCATGGCGAAGACCGATGCAAGATTGGCCGGTTGCAGCACGGTGGACACGCCGATCGGCCCCATGGCGTCCAGCTTGGCGGCGATCCATAGCACCGCAAAGAGCAGGCCCAACAACAGCCCCCCGCGGGCGCGGAAGCCTGCCGCCAGGGCAACCAGCGAGGTGGTCATCAGGACGGTTCCTACTGGAAGGAGAATCGGGTGAAACCGTGCCACCCACAGGAGAGTCACCGCCCCCAGCGATCCGATGGCTCCCAACCGCAAACGCCGTTGGACCACTTCCTGGCGTCCTCCGGTTAGCTCCTCGATCTGCCAACTCATGCCATCAGCTCCTCAAAGTGGTGGAACATCTGTCGGAATCGATCGGGCTCCTGAGAGCGGAACGTGTTCAGCGCGGTTTCAAAAGCCGCAAAACACGCAGCATCGATCTTGGTCCCTAGTTCCTTTCGCATGATGTTCATCGCCTTCTCGACCGGGAATCCACGCCGGTACGACCGGTTCGACGTCAGGGCGTCGAAGGTGTCCGTCACATGGATGATCCGTGCCAGCATCGGGATGTCGTCGCCCTTGAGTCCGTCCGGATATCCCTTGCCGTCGGGCGTCTCGTGATGGTGAAGCACGGCTTCGCACACCGCCCCGAACGAATGCAGCGGGGCAATGACCTCGTAGCTCATCCGGGGATGCTGTCGGATCACATCGAACTCATCATCCGTCAACCCGGCGGGCTTGGTCAGGATGCCGTCCTTGATGCCGATCTTGCCGACGTCGTGGAGAATGCCCGCCCACTCGAGGTCCTGGAGGTCTTCACCTTTCAGCCCCATCTCCTGGCCGGTCAATCTGGACAGGACACCGACCCGTTCGGAGTGCCCGGAGGTGTACGAGTCTTTCTTGTCAATCGCGCTGACCAGCGACAGGACGGCCTCCATCGACAGCGTCTTGAGGCGTGCCATCAGGCGAAGGTTCGCGATCACCTGGCGGCCGTGCTCCAGGATCGTGTCCAGCATCCGCATTTCACCCGAATGGAAGTCGTGGTGGCCCGGACCCCTCGCGAGCACGACGGCCGACTCGGGTTCTTCCGCATCACCCACCGGACCGATCATGAGGGAGAAGGGCAGTTCGTCGCGGCCCTGCGAGCGGTTCCGTACGACGATCTGATGGCTCTGGTAGACCTCGCGGAGGTCGCCGGCCATGGCGTGACGCACCCAGCTCAGTGTGGCGTCGCGATCCCGGGTCGGATCGGCGCACCACCATTGAACCTCAGACTCGGGCGCAAGACAGCACGCCCAGTCGGAGACGAGCGTGTTGGCCAGCAGACGCAACATCGAACGCCGGATGTGTCGGACATCCTGCACTTCGCCCATGTGCTTGGTGATATCGAAGATGACATTGAGCTGCTCGTAAGTGCTGATCAGCTCCTTGGCCAGCCCTTCGTTCTCCTGGTTCAGGCGGTCCAGGTGGTGCCACACCTCACCCGTGGCCAGGATCTGCTGGGCGTAGTGATCTGCCCTCGACACTCCGGACGGCTCATCGGGCGACGGGCGCAGCAGCAGGAGAATGGGTTCGCCGGGGGCGTGGCTGAAGGTGGACACGATGTGTCCGCGCCGGCAAATGTGTGGCGACGCTGAACCCTCGGGCTCGACGCCTTGAGCCAGATCCGAAACCAACTCGCAGGCCCCCTGGGCGTTTTCGCTTTCGGCGTTTACCAGACACTGTCGGACACAGGTCGGCGCGAATTGGATGGGGCCTCGCCCGAACACGGCCACCTCCACTCCCGTGGCGCGCTTCACCGCGACGAGAGGATCGGAGGCCTCCATCACATCCGTCGATTGAGTGTCGAACACGGCTTCGGTCATCGGGCGGTTACTCCCCTCTGCTCGCCTGCAGCGGCCACCGAACGTTTGGCGCCTGATAGCAATTGATTGACCTCTTGCGTCAACTTTGTGGGGCTGAAGGGTTTGGGGTGAAACACCACCGCCATACCGGTCAGTCGGTCCCGTATCTCCTTCTGATCGCATCGCGAGGTCAGCACGATGGTGCCCACCTTCGGTAATCCCTCGGCCGCGCAGGCGACCGCCAGTTCGATTCCATCCATCACCGGCATATTGACGTCGGTGATCAACAGGTCGGGACGATGGTCGCGCACGAGCTGGAGTGCCGCTCGACCGTTACCAGCCTGATATACCACGTGGCGTTCCTTGGTCAGCCAAAGCTGAACCACCCGGGCAATATGTACTTCATCTTCCGCCAATACGATGACAGCCATTCCTACACGTCCTTTGTTGCCCTGACGGTCGTCGCCTTGCCGATCGGCAGACAAACGGTAAACGTCGATCCCTTGTTCGGTTCGCTTTCCAGTTCGATGGTTCCGCCGTGGGCTCGAACGGTCTCGCGGGCAATTGCCAGCCCCAATCCCGTGCCCGGCAACTCGGCGACCCGATCGTCCTTTGCGCGGTAGAACTTCTCAAAGATGCTTTCCTGTTCGTCGGGCGCAATGCCCAGCCCCGTGTCGCGAACGCTGATCAGGACGCGGCTGCCTTCCTCGACGCAGCTCACTTCCACCTTCCCGCCCCGCGGCGTGTACTTGATGGCGTTGCCGACCAGGTTCGTCATCACCACCGCCAGTCGTCCCTTGTCGCCCCGCACCACCGGCACCTTGGGCGGAAGCGACAGGGTCAGCTCGATGTTCTTCTCGTCGGCCTGAGCCTGCATGTCCTCAACGACCTGGCGGACCAGGCGGGCCGTCTGAACGTCATCGGTCTCCATCCGGGCCGAACCGGCCTCAAGCTGGGAGACGCTCAGAATGTCCTCGACCAACCGCGACAGTCGATCGGTCTCGCCTACGATTACGTTGTAGCACTCGCGGAGGGACTCCGGGTCCTCAAGGACGCCCTCCGACAGAGTCTCGGCGTACGCCCGGATATTCGTCAGAGGAGTCCTGAGCTCGTGCGTGATGTGATACAGGAATTGGTCGCGGGCCTTCTCCTGCTGCTTCTGTTGACTGAGATCCGACAGAAACAGGGCGATCTGACCATCGCCGCCCTGCCCGTATGTCTTGACCGCCTTGATGCGGATCGGATGACCACCGGCGTCTGCGTCGAAACTCCGCTCCATCGCCGAACCCGAAGGCAGGCGATTGGGGTTCAACGAGGTCCCGAAGATGTCCTTGACCGATCCCTTCTGAAGCTCTGCGGCCTGACGGCCCAGCATTCGCTCGGCAGCCACATTCGCAAAGGTCACTGTCAGATCTTCGCTGATCAGCAGCAACCCCTGGGGCATGCGGTTCAGCAGCTCGGTCACCCAGTTCGTCTGGTAGCGCCCGAGGGTCTCCTGGGCCTGACGCTGAACCTGCATCGATTCAAGCTGGGCCCGGGCCTGTTCGACCTCCGAGATCAGGCGGTTCCACCCCTGTGAGAGCAACCCATAAGAGTCCTCGAGCTGGAGCTGCGTCAGGTCTACCTCGATCTGATTGGCAACCGTCTCCAGGTTGCCGCTGATGACCTCCAGTGGACGTGCCTTCTTCCGCGAAAGACGGTAGAACCCGCCCGCGACGGCCAGGACTCCGATGGGCACCAATGCCAACAACCAGAAACCACTGAGCTGCGAGAGAATCATGGTCTTGCGCCAATACCGTGTTCGGTGAACCGGCCCTCTCACCTCGCTGAATCCGTCGGACGAACGCCGTAACACTTCGTCCGATGGCTTGTCCGACAAGCGAGGTCTTGCCTGGCCACACCGCCTCATATGGGCGGGCACATCAGTGTTCGCTCTCGCCCAAGAGTCGTGGCCTCAACCGTGACAACGACCTAGGGACCGCCCACTGCCTTGAGGGCAGAAGGACGCTTCTCCTGAGATATCGTTGAAACACCTAGGCAGGTTAACTTAGGGGACCGACCAAGGATGATGTTTTGGCAGTGTTATTATGGGTAATCTAGGCCATACAATCACTCGAAGGTGCAATTGGGCTTGTGGCTGGCTTTCAGTGCAGGGCCGACTTCTGACATTCCGGAAGGTTGCGGGCAGAGGTTCTCCATGGGAACCTACGGGGGCACCGATGCCCACCATCAAACTTGGCCCTGGGCTTCATTGCACAGGATTCTGCGAGGAGGTTCCGATAAGCGAATCTCTTCGGCGCTGACCCAGGAGCCTCTTTACACCGGGCTCCGTTCCGATGGCACGCCAACATCTGCTACGCCATCGGGAATGTCTTGTCCATCTCAGCGGCCGAAAGCTCGACGAGGAACTGGCTGAGTCGCTCCACCGCAACTTCGAGCGTCTTGCGTCCCTTCTCGGCGGTCGCCAGGTGGGGGTCGCCATAGCCGCTTTGCTTCGTGAATCGGTCCCATGGACGTGTGATGCGGACCCAACCACGATTCATCGCCTCGAAGCGATACGGGCGGACGGCGCCGTCATCGGCCGTCTCCAGAGGCGCAACAAGGTGGGGGTGGGTATGGAGGGCCCAGCTTGTCTCCGCCTCATCGGCATGCTCGCCCTTGTTGACGAAAGTCCCGGGGGCCAATTCGGAAGGAACCATCCACCAGTTGGCCAGACAGAGGAATACGCCGCAGTCGAACAACTCGCGAAGCATGAATCCGAATTCGTTTCCGCCGTGTCCGTTGAGGATGACCAACTTGCGAACGCCATGTGCCTTGAGCGATGCGACAATATCGCGCAATACGGTGAGCTGAGTCGTCGGATTCATATTGATCGTCATGGGGAAGCACAACAGGTTCGTATTGACACCATAGGGAATCGAAGGCAGAAGGATGACCTTGGCGCCGGCCTCCGATGCCCGCTGGCAGATCCTCCTGCCGATCTCCGTGACGGTCAGGGTATCGTTGCCGTAGGGGAGGTGCAGGTTGTGTGGCTCGCAGGCCCCCCAGGGCAGTACCGCTACTTCGAACGTGTGTTGTTTGATCTGGCCGAGATTGGCTTCACTCAGTAGGTATGGGCGTGTCACAGGCAGACTCCCACGGATGGTTCGTCGACGGGCGGGACCCCCGTCGGCTTCTTGACCGCTTCGGACCGTCCCGAATCCTGATAACTGTACGCTCTGGAGGGCTCTGTGCTTCTCAAGGAAGGTACAGTACTTCCCGGGGCGTTCCACCGCCGTCCGTTCGCCTTCCGCCCTCTGCTACTTCTTCCGCTCGCTGCGGGCCCTTCGCTGATGCTCGTCGAACTTCTCAACCTTTTCCATCAGGTTACCCAGAAACCCCTTGGGCTTCTTGGTGTCGGCGGTGGTCTCGACGGGTGGTGCTACGGCCTGTTTGGCCTTGTCGGCCGCAATATGCCTTCGGATCCGCCACTGCTCGAGAATGCCGAAGAAGTTGCTCGCCATGATGTACATGGTCAGACCGCTCGGGAAGTTATAGAACATCACGGTGAAGACCACCGACATCATGGACATCATCCGCTGCTGCTGTTCCATCTGGTCGCTGGTCTTGACCTGTGGCGTCATCTTCTGCTGAAGGTACATGCTGAGACCCCACAGGAAGGGCAGAATGTTGATCGCATCGACCGTGATGAAGATCAGCGAGAAAGACTGTGAGAACCGGTAGATTGCATCGGGTGCCGACAGATCGAGGATCCACTTTCCGGGAATGATCATGAAGCTGGCGTGACGCAGCTCGATCGTATTGCTCAAGGTCGCCCACAGGGCGATCCAGATCGGCATCTGCAGCATCATCGGCAGGCACGTCATGATGTTGCTCGCCGGGTTGACGCCCTCCTTGCGGTAGAGGGCCATCGTCTCCTGGTTCAGTTTGTTCCGGTCGCCGCCGAATTTCCTCTTGAGCTCGTCGAGCTTCGGCTGAAGCTCCGCCATCCTCGACTGGGTACGCGTCATGCTGACCTGACCATACTTGGTCAGCGGGTGGAGAAGCACTCGCACAATGAGGACAAGGATGATGATGGCGAACCCCCAGTTGTGCGGCCAGACCCAGTCGTGCAGACCGATCAGCAGCCTGCCCATCAACTCGGCCAGGCTTGTGCTCACGCACCACTGATATTCGCCGGTGATCGTGCCCATGTAGTCGCGATCGACGTACGCGGCGTGGTTCTTCTCATCCTGGAAAACGCCTCGCTCTTTGGCTCCCAGGTACACGTCGAATCGCAACGTCGCCGGGCGACTCGGCTCCACCTGCTTGGGGCAAGAGACAAAGCGGAAGGACATGTCACCGGCCTCGTTGCTCTCCATGGCCGGAATATTGTGAAAGGTCTGCGCCGCCTCGATGCTGCTCGGATCGTCCTTGCGAGCGTCGTTGACGGGCGTCATGATCGTGACGAAGTACTGGCTGCCCAGCGCCAGCCAGAGGAGTTTCCCCTTCGTGCCCGTGGGGGGCAGGCTTACGGGGCGGGCAGGCTTCTTCTTGTCCTGGTCGGTGAAGGTCTCGTTCCGCTCGACACGTCCCGTCGCATACTCCCCGGGTTCCTTCAGCTCACCCTTCTCGTTCCGAACGGGTTTCTTGCTGCACGTGGCATAGTAGACCTTGCGGGACTCGCTGCTGGCGTGCACTTCGCCGAGGTTCACGGGGCCATTCTGCGTGAGGATGATCTGTCGGCTTCGCCCGTCCAGGCTTTCCACCTGAAGATCGACCTTCAGATCGTTGGCGCCTTTGGGCAAAGTGTAGGTCTTGACCAGGCGGACAATCGGCTTTCGATCGGCCTCGACGACCAGACTGCACACGGCCACGTCGGCGTCCTTCTCGTGGCGCCGTTCTACCTGCCAGTCCCTGTCGGCCACATCCAAAGCCGCCCATTGACCTTGGTCGGCTGCATCAGCGCCCTTCGACGGCTTCGTTCCGGTCTGGGCCTTCTCGGCCGTCGGGAAGAAAATGTTGATTTCCTGGGTGCTCAACGAACGATAGGTGGTTCCGCTATGAGGGTCCCGCAGTGGACGGAGAAGGTCGTAGGAGTCGAAAGGATCGTCCTTCTTGTTGGCTCCCCGCGGATCACCCTTGGGGAAATTGCGATAGCGATTCAGAATCGGCGTCAGGTCGGCATCCTCGACGGCCGCGCCTCGGCTGTTCAGCTTGAGCATGACCCGGAATTCGCTGTTGGGGTCGTCGCTGCCGAGGAGAATCATTCGCGGTTCGTGATCGGCGGCGCGAAGCAAGGGCTCCTCGGCCGGTGCTTCACCTGTGGGCTGAGACGTCGTCGTAGAGGTCTTGAGTTCTCCTTGGGTCGTCGATCGGGCGGTGGTCGTCGGGCGGCTGGAAGCATCCGTGGCGACCGAAGGGCGCGTAGTGGATCCGCCGGCCGGTCGCTTCGTGTCCGAAGCTTTGGGTGCGGGCTGCGTAGGAAATATCTTGGGTGCCAAGAGCGACCACGCAAAAAACACCAGCATGGCCGCAGTCAGGGCCCCGATCATCCGACGGGTTTCCATCGATCGTTACCGTCCTTCCAGCAAGCGAGAACCGAGGAAGTCGTCCAGATCCGGGATGGCCTGAATCTTCTTGGCGGCTGTCTCGATGTCGTACTCCACCCGGAGAAACTCGACTTCCTCATCCTGGTTGATGATGCCATAGGCTGCCCGGGGGTCCCGGTCGCGAGGTTGGCCCACGCTGCCGACGTTGATGATGGCCTTCTCCTCGCCCAGAGGATAGCGCCTCGGTTCGGGCAGTTCGTCCGGCGGGTCGAAATAGGGGTCGTCCAGGAAGACTCCGGGCACGTGCGTGTGTCCGACGAAGCACGCGTCGAAGTTCTCCATGCGTTTGAAGTTGTCCGTGATCTTGTACGGATTCGTATAGACGTCTTCGCTGAAGAGATACTCGTTGACCGGTTTTCGCGGCGATCCGTGAACGAACAGCATTCCGTCGATCTCAAGCCGCACCGGGAGACGCCCGATGAAATCCCATCGCCGCCCCAGCTTCTCTGCTTCGGGCTCCTCCTCCAGCAAACGCCGCGTCCAATAGCATGCCCGTTCGGCGCCCACATTGAAGTTGAATGGCTCGAAGAAGACCGCCTGGTCGTGGTTGCCGCACAGGCAGGCCTCGACTCGGCTGGCCACCAGGTCTGCACACTCGCGAGGATTGGCCCCATATCCGACCACATCGCCCAGACAGATGATCCGCCGAACACCCCGCTTGTCGATGTCGCGCAGGACAGCCGTCAAGGCTTCAATGTTCGAATGGATGTCCGAGATGATCGCTACAGGTTCAGCCATGTCTACCAACCCGCCTCTGACTGCAGGGATACCCCGCATCGCACGGCGATCCGACAAAAAATTCATGTTAGGGGTTCGCCCTTCGGCAGTCAACGTTCGCCGGGGACGCATTCTGGTCCTCAAACGTCGCTGCGACCGTCGATCTCCGAGGTTCCAACCCTATCTCTTATCCGATCTCCCCCGTGTCCGAGATCCGGGCACCCCTCAGCGGCGACGGGCCTCGCCGGCCTGTGGGTCAAAGCGGCAGCGCCATTTTCTGGCTGAGAAGCGGCCAGACCGGTGCACTGAAGTATCGGTGGCCCCCCTCGCCCACGTACAACTGAAGGTTGTGCCTGGCGCCGGCGGCGGCGTAGATCTTCTCCAACTCGGCAAAGGCAGCTTGTGTCCCATCGAGGGGGAACAACTCGTCATCGCGTCCGGCGATCAGCAGCAGCAGACGGGGGGCGATCAGCCCGGCAATGTCGTGCATCTCCGCGTAGGTGCTCAGGTCAGGAATGTAGTTGCACGCGCAGTGATCGATGGCCAGCACGCTCTGTCGGAACGTGCAGAAGCAGCAACTCGGCACCGTCGCCATGATCCGTCCGTCAAGGGCCGAAAGATACAGGACGGCCGTGCCTCCCCCGCTCTGCCCCGTGGCGCAGATCCGCCGGGGATCCACGTCGTTGCGAGACTCCAGCCAATCCACATACTGCATCAGATCGGCAACTCTCATTCCCAACAGAGTGCGGCCGGTCTGGATGGCCCGGCAGGCGAGCTGTATGCAACTGTTACCGTTCCGACGGCTGGTCTCATCCTCCAGCATCAGGTCTCCGAATCCCCGGAGATCGGGCGCCAGCACGACCATTCCCTGTCGGACCGCCTGGAGGGCATAGTCGCGCTGACCCTCGGTGATCTGGGTGACGTCGTAACCGGAAGGAGGCATCCCCACCGGAATGCACTTGCCCGGTCCGTGCCCGTGAATCGCCAGAATGGCGGGGCGGGGTCCGTTCTGTCGAGCCGGACGCAGCAGGTACGCCGGTACGCCCAGGCCGTCCTGGGCCTTCATCACAATCTTCTCGCGGATATAGCCGCCGCAGTCCTCTACTGTGATGGTCTCGACCAGAGGGGGTTCCGTGGGCAGCACCGGAAGGCGCAAGAGGTCGACCAACCGCTCGCGCAATTCCGCCTGCCAGGCGTCGAACATCATGTTCGAACTGCCGAATCCCAAACGTGCCGGCGTGTTTGCCATTCTGGCAAACACATCACTGACGTTGGCAAATGCATGAGGCATGAAAGAACTCCCGACGGCACCACCGGACGTCTGCCCCTCGTCGAAGGGCCTGGCGTCCGGCCCCTTGACATGGTAAGGCCGAATCCGGCGGACGCAAAGAGGGGTTTCTGCCCGATCGAGTCCGGCGGCACCTCGGCCGCCCGCCCGCTACCCTTTCGTGCCGGTCAGCAACAGACCGCGCACGAAATAGCGCTGCGCCAGAAAGAACAGAATGACCAGAGGCAACAGGCAGATCAGACTGGCGGCCATCAGGAGGTTCGTCCAACTGCCTCCGATGCTCTGGAACATCCGAAGCCCCAAAGAGATGGGGTACTTCTCGACATCCGACAGGTAGATCAGGGGGCCCATGAACTCCTGCCAGTGGGCGATGGCGCTCAGCACCGCCACGGTCGCCACCGCCGGTTTGGCCAGCGGAAGCATCAGACTCCAGTAGATCTGCCACCGTCCCGCACCGTCGATCAGGGCGGCCTCCTCCAGTTCGCGAGGAATCGTCTTGAAGAACTGCCGAAACAGAAAGACGAAAAACGCCCCGCCGCCCAGCCAGGCCGGAACGATGAGGGGCTTATACGAATGGCACTGCCGTAATGAATCCTTTCCGTGTGAAGAGTTTATGATTTCATA